>JAJTYR010000067.1 GCA_021463505.1 Burkholderiaceae bacterium
ACAAGCAGGCCCTGCACCAGCAGGAACACGATGCCGCCGCGATGCTCGGCGGCGGCCAGGTGCAGGTTCACGGCCTGCGGATGTGTCGCCGCGAGCTGTGTCAATTCGAAGTAATGGGTCGCGAACAACGTCAGCGAGCGATTGTGCGCCAGCAGCCGCGCCGCGATCGCGTGCGCCAGTGCAAGACCATCGAAGGTCGAGGTGCCGCGGCCGATCTCGTCCATCAGCACCAGCGATCGTTCCGTGGCCGCGTGCAGGATGGCGGCCGCTTCGGTCATTTCGACCATGAAGGTCGAACGGCCGCCGGCGAGGTCGTCGGAGGCGCCCACGCGCGTGAAGATCCGGTCGATCGGGCCGACCTCGCAGGCGTCGGCGGGCACGAAGCTGCCGCAGCAGGCGAGCAGGGCGATCAGCGCCACCGAGCGCATGTAGGTGGACTTGCCGCCCATGTTCGGGCCGGTGAGCAGCAGCATGCGCCGGCTCTCGCGCATCACGCAGTCGTTCGGCGTGTACTGTTCGAGACCGGCCTCGACTACCGGGTGACGACCGGCGCGGATCTCGATGCCCGGCAGCACGGCGAAGCGCGGGCGCACCCAGCGCAGCGTGTGTGCGCGCTGCGCCAGCGCGGCCAGCACGTCGAGCTGCGCAGTGGCGCGTCCGGCGTGCTGCCAGATGGCCACCGACGGCGCGAGCGCGTCGAGCAGCGCGTCGTAGAGCTTGCGCTCGAGCGCCAGCGCGCGCTCGCGCGCCGACAGCGCCTTGTCCTCGAACGCCTTCAATTCGGGCGTGATGAAGCGCTCGGCGTTCTTCAGTGTCTGGCGGCGGCGATAGTCGCCAGGCACGCGGTCTGCCTGGCCGCGCGTCACCTCGATGTAGAAGCCGTGCACCGCGTTGTAGCCGACCCGCAGGTTCGCGATGCCGGTGCGTTGGCGCTCGCGCGCTTCCATCGTGGCGAGCAGGCCGTCGCAGTCGCGGTCGATTCGGCGTAGCTCGTCGAGCGCGGCGTCGTGGCCGTCGCGGATGACGCCGCCGTCGCGCGCCTGCGCGGCCGGCTCGTCGGCGAGCGCGGCGGCGATCGGCGCGAGCGCCGCGTCGGGCACGTTCAACGCGGCGCGCGACTCGCCGAACAGCGCTGCGTCGAGGCCGGCCAGGCGCGTATGCAGGCGGCGCAGCGCCGGTTCGGCGTCGCGCAGCGCGGCGAGTTCGCGCGGGCGCACGGAGCGCAATGCGATGCGCGTGGCGATCCGTTCGAGGTCGGGCAACTCGCGCAGGTCGGCGAGCACCGCTTCGTACAACGGCTCTGCGGTGGAGTCTTCGAGCGTGGCGGGCACCGCGGCGGGAGCGAGCAGCGCATCGACGCAGCCGTGCCGACCTGCCGCCCGCGCCTGGCAGCGCAGTGGCTCGAGCAGCCAGCGGCGCATCAGGCGTCCGCCGGCGCTGGTCGCGCAGCGGTCGAGCAGGCGCAGCAGCGTCGGACCGTCGTCGCCGCGCAGGCTCTCGACGATCTCGAGATTGCGTCGCGCCGCCGCGTCGAGCACCACGAATTCGTCGCCGGCGAACACGCGCAGCGCCTGCAGGTGCGACGGCGCCAGGCCCTGCGTGCGCTCGACGTAGTCGAGCAGCGCGCCCGCTGCGGCGATCGCCGCATTCATACCCTGCGCGCCGAAGCCGGCCAGGTCACGCACGCCGAGCAACTCGCAGATGCGGCGCTGCGCGCGATCGGGATCGAATTGCCAGCCGGGGGCGCGCGCAGTCGCGGCGCCTGTCATCGCGTCGACCAGCATCTGCGGCGGCTCCGCATCCTCGGGCAGGATCACCTCGGCGGGGCGCAACCGGTCGAGTTCGCGCGCGACCGCTTCGGCAGGCAATTCGGCCAGCCAGCATTCGCCGCTCGCGACGACCATCCAGGCGAGGCCAGGCGGGGCCGTTGTGCCGGCCGCGCCGCTGCTGCCGGCGCTGCGAGCACGCCGGCCGGCCGGCAGCAGTGCGAGCAGGATGCGGTCATCGCGATCGGGAAGGAGTTGTGCGTCGGTCAGCGTCCCCGGGGTGACGATGCGCACCACTTTGCGCTCGACCGGGCCCTTCGAAGTGGCCGGGTCGCCGATCTGTTCGCACACCGCGACCGACTCGCCGAGGCGGATCAGCCGGGCAAGGTACTGCTCCACCGAATGCACCGGCACGCCGGCCATCGGGATCGGTTCGCCGGCCGACACGCCGCGCCGGGTCAGCGTGATGCCGAGCAGGCGCGCGGCACGCTCGGCGTCGCCGTAGAACAGTTCGTAGAAGTCACCCATCCGGTAGAACATCAGCTGGTCGAGGTGCCCGGCCTTGATGCGCAGGTACTGCGCCATCATCGGCGTGTGCCCGGAGAGGTCCGGTTCGCCGGAATGGGTCTGCGGAGACGGCAGTGGCGGTGACACGAGCGACGTCCTCGGGTGGGTCAGCCGGATTTCTCGGCGCTGGCCACCAGGAAGGCTCCGAGCAGCAGTCGCGCGGGCAGCAACGGCTCGATCGCGCGGGCCAACCGGCTGGCGGATGCCAGAGATACGGTCGAGCGCAGGCGTGTTCGCGCGAGCGGCAGCGCCTGCAGCACGCGCTTGAGCTCCCCCGGCGTGTGCCAGTGCGCGCCGCGGTAGGCGCCCTGGCCTCCGTCGCGACCCTTCTCGCGCCACAGCAGGCTGCGGCGGTTGAGCAGGCCGAGCACGAAGCGCCTGCGGGCGACGCGGACGATCTCGACGATCGCGAGCGGCCAGTCGTCGACGAAGCACAGCGAGGTGAGCGCGACGACCTGGTCGAAGGAGCCGTCGGCGAACGGCAGGCGACGCGCGTCGCCGGCCACGAAAGCCACGTCGTCGGTCGCATGCGCACGGGCGAAGGCGAGGGCCTCACGATCGCGGTCGAGGCCGGTGACGGCAAGGCCACTGTGCGCGAACCGGCGCGTAAACCAGCCGGTGCCGCAGCCGACGTCGAGCAGGCTCGTGCCGGGCCGCATGTCCAGTTCCCGGCGCACCAGCCGGTATTCGTGCGTGCCGATCCAGCGTCCTCGCGGTGTCTCGTACCAGGCGTCGTAGTCGGCCGGAGTCATCGTGTCGTCAGGCCCGCCCGTCAGTAGTTCACGCGCGCGTAATACGACTTCTGCGACGCCTCCAGCGCCTGCCCGAGCGTGACGATGCCGCGCTGGCGCAGCAGGCCGAGCAGCTTCAGGAAGATCTCGGCGGTGACCGCCGCGTCGCCGATCGCGGTGTGGCGGCCGGCGACCTCGACGCCGAGGCGTTCGGCGATCGCTTCCAGGCGATGCGAGACCTGGTTCGGATGTACGGCCTCGGCGAGCAGCAGTGTATCGAGCACCGGCTGGTCGAAGCGCACGCCGGTGGTTGCCTCGGCGAGTTCGAGGAAACGCATGTCGAAGGCCGCGTTGTGCCCCACCAGCACCGTGTCGCGCGCGAAGGCGTGAAATGCCGGGAGCACCTGTTCGAGCGTTGGCTGGCCACGCACCATGTCCTGGCTGATGCCGTGGATCGGGATCGATGCGGCCGAAATCGGACGCTGCGGGTCGACGAGCTGGTCGAAGCGTTCGCCGCGCAGCAGCCGGCCGTTGACGATGCGCAATGCGCCGACCTGGATGATCCGGTCACCACCCGAAGGATCGAGGCCGGTGGTCTCGGTATCGAAGACGGTGTACGCGAGCCCGGAGAGCGGCCGATCCTCCAGCGTGCGGCCGCTGTCGGTGGCGCGAAACAGGTCGAAGTCGTAGAACTCGGGCCGGCCTGCGTCGGGGGCCAGCGTCGGTCCGGGTGCCGTCTTCGGATCGGGTGCGATCGGCAGCAGGAAACGGAAGCAGCTCTGGTGCCGGGCGCGCTCGCGCTCGACCCAGATTTCGCCGCCGTGGCGCTCGACCACGTCGCGCACCGACAGCGGCAGGCGCAGGTTGCCGATCTGCATGGGATCGATCTGCCAGCCCATCAGCGTTTCGGTGCTCGCCGGATGCCCGGTCCACACCAGATCGAGGTGCGCGCGCGCATCGACCCGCGCAAGCCGCAGCTGCAGCCGGCGTAGTTCGTACTGCCCGGCGAGACAGCCGGCCAGGAAGACGAGCGCCTGCACCAGCGAGTAACTGTCGACCTTGAGCCACAGCGAAGGATCGACCTCCGAGGTGTCGACGCTGCTCTCGAGGCCGGCCTCGATGCGGCGCGCCGCAGCCGACACGAGGTCTGCGCCGAGCATGTCCTGCAGCGGCCATTGCGGGGCGACGCCGCCCGATTCGGCATCTGCGGCCGAATCGAGCCGCTCGCTCATCTTCACGACCTCGTCCTGGATGACCTGCTGGAAACGCTCGCGCAGTGCGGGCTCCAGGTCGGGGTATTCGAGCATGTCGAGCGCAGCGCGCATGCTCGCGAGCGCGGCGCGGCTGCCCTCGACCAGGGTCATCAGCCGCCGGTCGCGTGCCGACTGTTCGTCGAAGCGATCCGAGATGTCGTCGAGCATCAGGACGAAGCCGGTCAGCCCCGGGCCGTCGGGATCGCCGGCGGCGCCGTCCTGTCCGGTGTGCGCAGCACGCACCGGGGCCATCTGCACCTGGACCAGCCGACCCGAGGCGCTGGTGGTGACGAACTGCGCCGACGGGCTGGGCTCGCCCGCCGCGCCGCGCGCGATCCGCTGCTCGATCGTGTCGAGTGCGTGGGCCACCAGCGCCCGATCGAACAGCGTGTAGATCGATCGGCCCAGGCCGATTGCCTGTGCTCCGCCGAGCGTCTGTGGAGGCGGTGCCATGGCGTGGAACAGGGCGCGGGCGCTGTCGTTGTACAGCAGGATGTTTCCATCCCGGTTGCAGACGACCACGCTCTGCGTGAGTTCGGCCATCAGCGCCGCGAGCCGGTTGCGCTCCTGCTCCACACGCTGGCTCGCCTGCGCGACGTGGCGCGCGATGTCGTCGCCGAGCATCCGGCGTTGTGCCGCCAGTGCATCGACCGCGGCGGCCAGTCGCTGGGCCGTAGCCCCGGATTGCCCGCCCAGCAGCGGCATTCCGGGGTCGGCCGCCAGTGCCTCCGCGCGTTCGGCGAGCCGCGCTGGCACGGCCACGTGCGCCTCGTAAAGCCGCTTCGCCAGCGCGCCGGCCAGCCAGGCCCCGAGCAGCCACCAGAGGACGACGACGATGCCGCGGGTCTCGAAGACGGGGCCGAGCACACGGCTCGCCTCGCGCTGCGCCGGCGTGAGCGTGAACCAGAACGCCGCGTACCCCGCCACGAGCCAGGCGAGCAGCGCCGTACCCGGTGCGAGTGCCGCGACGAACAACCTGCGGTCGATCTTCATGGAGAAGGTTCGAGCAGTTCGCGCACGATGCTCAGCAACTGCTTCGTCGAGAAAGGCTTGGTCAGGTATGCGTCGGCGCCCACGCCCAGCCCGCGCGCGTGGTCCGTGTCGCGCCCCTTGGCGGTGACCATGAGGATCTTCGTGTTGCGCAGTGCGTCGATCGCGCGCACCGCCTGGCACACGTCGAAGCCCGACATGCCCGGCATCATGGCGTCGAGCAGCACGAGGTCGGGCTGCTCGCGCCGGATCGCCTCGAGCGCCTGCGTGCCGTCGCGCGCAACGCTCACTTCGTAGCCCTCGCGCCGCATCATGTACTCGAGCGAAACAACGATGTTGGCTTCGTCGTCAGCGATCAGAATCCGTGCGGCCATTCCTTCCCCCGTTCCGTGGGCGACCCGCGGGCCATCCAGAAACTACCCTGAACCCTGCGCGGCTTCAATGCTTGCGCGCCACGGCAGCCAGAACGCGAAACAGGCACCCTGTCCGGGGCTGGACTCCAGCCAGATCCGCCCCCCGAAATGCTCGACGATACTGCGGCTGATCGCCAGACCCAGGCCGGTGCCGGGCGGCCGGTTGCCCGATTCGCCGCCCTGGCGAAACTTCTCGAAGACCATCGCCTGCTCCTCGACGGGTACGCCGGGGCCGTTGTCGGATACCGCGACGGTGAGCCCTTGCGGGTCCGTGGTCATCCGCATTTCGACGCGGCCCGCGCCTGCGGGCACGAACTTCGCGGCATTCGACAGCAGGTTCAGCACCACCTGCGTCAGGCGATCCGGGTCGGCGCGAATCGTCGACGGCGTCTGCGCAAGCTGCAGGTGAAGCCGCGCCCCGCGCTCGCGAAACAGCTCGGTCGTCGCCTGCGCGGCGCGTTCGAGCAGGGCCCGCATGTCGACTTCGCTGGCATGCCAGTCGGCGTTGCCCGATTCGATCTTGGCAAGGTCGAGCACCTGGTTCACGAGCCGGCTGAGCCGCTCGGTCTCGCCGACGACGATTCCGAGGAACGACTGGCGCTGCTCGGGCGCCATCTGCGGATCTTCGTGCATCAGTTCGGACAGCGCGCGGATCGAGGTCAGCGGCGTGCGCAATTCGTGCGTGACCGACGAGATGAAGTCGTCCTTCATGTGATCGAGGCTCTTCAATTGCTCGTTGGCGGCGCGCAACTCGGCGCTCGCCTGCTCGAGGGAGTGCGACTTCTCCTCGAGCGCGCGCGCGTAGCGGCGCAGCTGCGAAGCCTCGTCCAGGATGTGCATCACGTCGTCGATGGCGAGTGCCTCCTCGTCGACCACCGAGGCCACCATCACGCGCGCGGACGCGCCGCCCACGGTGCCGGCGAGCAGCGTCTCGACGAACTGCACGAATCGCGCATCGGGCAGGAGCTGCGCGGACGACGACACGCCGAGCGAGCGCGCGTACTCGTCGAAGGCGTGCCGCGCGCGCTCGGCACCGAGGAAGCGGCTCGCCAGACCCAGCAGGTCGTCGACGCGGGCGCGGCCGCGCCAGAAGATCGGCGCGTGCGAGCCGGCGCTCGCGCCGCGTTCGAAGACGCCGACGAACAGCAACGCCTGGCTGGCCTCGCTCGCCGACGGCGCTCGCCAGAGCGACAGGCCGACGTACAGCCCGGCGTTGGCCAGCAGACTCCAGAAGAGCGAGTGACTGAGGTTGTCCAGGCCGCCCAGCCCGAACAGCTGCTCCGGCTTCAGGAACTCGATGCCGAGCGGCCCGTGCACCAGGAAATCGGCGGGCAGCCATCCGGACTTGGCCACCGATGGCAGCATCAGCGTATAGGCCCACAGGCCGAAGCCGGCGAACAGCCCGGCGAGGGCGCCGAGCCGGGTGCCGCCGCGCCAGTAGATCCCGCCGAACAGCGCCGGGGCGAACTGTGCCACCGCGGCGAAGCTGATCAGTCCGATGCTGACCAGCGCGTACGCCTCGCCAGCGAGGTGAAAGTAGAGGTAGCCCAGCAGCAGCACGGCCACGATCGCGGTGCGCCGGATCCCGAGCAGCCAGCCCGTCAGGTCGCCGCCGGTGCGTGCGCCGATGCGGCTGGTGCGCAGCAGCAGCGGCATCACCAGGTCGTTGCAGACCATGGTCGAGACGGCGATCGTCTCGACGATCAGCATGCCGGTGGCCGCCGACAGGCCGCCGATGAACGCGGCCAGCGCGAGCACCGGCTGCGCATGGGCGAGCGGCAGCGACAGCACGAAGCTGTCGGCGTCCATGCGACCCGGCCCGAATGCGATCTGTCCGCCGATCGCGATCGGCAGCACGAACACGTTGATCAGCAGGAGGTACAGCGGAAAGACCCAGGCGGCGCGCCGCAGGTGCGTCTCGTCGACGTTCTCCACGACCATCACCTGGAACTGGCGCGGCAGCAGCATCGCCGCCAGCATGGCGAGTACCGTCAGCGCGAACCAGCGCTCGTAGCCGAAGTCCCCGGACGCCGGCCCGCCGCCGAGCCCGATCAGCGCGCGCAGCTCCGGCAGTGCCTGGGCACGCGCCCAGATGTCGGCCATGCCGTCGAACAGGCCCCAGGTGACGAAGACCCCGACGCTCACGAAGGCGAGCAGCTTGACCAGCGATTCGAAGGCGATCGCGGCGACCATGCCTTCGTGACGCTCCGAGGTGTCGAGGTGGCGCGTGCCGAAGACGATCGTGAACGCGGCCAGCGCGAGCGCGACGTACAGCGTGCCGTCGAACCACCAGGGCGCGGGGCCGGTGGTGTCCTGCGCCGGTGCGACGGTGAGCATCGCGTAGCCTGCGGAGATCGCCTTCAGCTGCAGCGCGATGTAAGGCACGATGCCGACCACGGTGATCACGGTGACGAGCGCCCCGAGCAGCCGGCTCTTGCCGTAACGGCTCGCGATGAAGTCGGCGATCGAGGTGATCCGGTAGGTTCGGGCGATGCGGATCATCTTGCGCACCATCGCCCAGCCGACCAGCATTGCGAGCGTGGGCCCCAGGTAGATCGGGAGGAACCAGACGCCCGCGGTGGCCGCCTGCCCGACGCTGCCGAAATACGTCCACGCGGTGCAATAGACCGCCATCGACAGCGAGTAGATCCAGGCGTTGCCGATCAGCGATCGACGCTGGGCCGCGCGCCGGTCGCCATACGCGGCGATCGCGAACAGCAGCAGCAGATACGCGAACGAGGTGCCGAGAACCAGCGGTGCCGAGAGCATCGTTCAGCCACCCTCGCGCTCGAGTGTCCAGGCCAGCAGGCCGATCAGCACGGCCCAGATCGCGAACAGGGCCACCGGCAGGAAAGGCAGGCCGGCCACCGTGGTGTCGCGGACCCAGAGCGACATCAACGGGAAATCGAAGAGCAGCCAGCCGGCCGCGAAGAGCGCCAGCAACCGCTGCAGCCGTCGCTCGGGGCGCGCAATCCTCATCGCAGCACGTCCAGCCGGTAGTGCAGTCGCAGCCACTGCCGGAAGCGCCGCACGATGGCCAGCGCGTCGTGGAGCGCGTCGCGCTCGAGCGTGCCGAGTGCGGACAGTCTCAGGCGGTTGTCCGGAGACTGGCCCGCGCCGCGCTGCTGCAGGTTGCTGCGCAGCTTCAGGCCCATCAGGAAATGCAGTGCGTCGACCAGATCGCGTACGAGGGCTCCTTCGATCCGGCCCTGCGTGGCAAGCACGCGCAGCCGCGCCACGGTGCCCGGTTCACGCACCCGGTACTGCAGCGCCAGCGCGCGCGCGCCGTGCACCACCGGGAAGATGCCCAGCTTCTTCAGGTCGACCTCCGTCTCGCCCTGGACCAGCGATTTCGCCCAGCGCATCCACCAGCCGTCCGGCTCGCCGAAGCGGTCGATCGCACTGGCGAAGCGCGCGTAGAACAGATCGGTATCGAGCAGGATCCGGTCGACGTGGTCACGCGCCTGCCCGAGCAGCTCGGTGGCGCCGGCCACCGCAGTCGCATCGAGGAAGATCGCCAGGTTCATCGGACCCTCGGGATCGGTACCGTGGACCCAGCGCTCCAGCTGCGCACGAAAGCGCATGAGCGGCTGGCACCACAGCGGGTTGCCGACCATGATGCCGCCGGGGCAGGGCGGATAACCGAAGCGGCCGAGCCACTCGCTGAAGCGTTCGGCGAGCGCGCCGAGCCCTTCGAAGTCGAAGCCGTCGCGCAGCAGCAGCGCGTTGTCCTGGTCGGTCTTGACGATCTGCTCGCCGCGCCCCTCGCTGCCCATGACCACCAGACAGCTGTTCTCGCGCAGCGCCGGCGGAGCAATCAGCGTCCAGAGCTGCGCGAGCAGACTGCGGTTGAGCTCGCGCACCAGACCGCTGATCACCTCGACCCGCACACCGTCGCCGTGCAGCGACTCGATGAGCTCGTCGATGCGCAGCGCGGCGTCGCGCAGGTCGGCGATCTCGTCGGCCTGGGCGATCTGCAGCGCGATCAGGTGCGAGTGATTGGAGACGAAACTCATCAGTTCGAGCTGACCGAGCACGCCGACCACCCGCTCGCCGTCGCGGACCACGACGCGGTGCACCCGATGCCGCAGCATCGTCTGCATGGCCTCCAGCAGGGCCGACTCGGCCTGGACCGAGAACGGCTCGAAGTGCGCGAGTTCGCGCACCGGTTGACGTTCGGTGGGTGCGGGCCGCAGCACCGCCTCGCGCAGGTCCGTGGTGGTGAAGATCCCCAATCGGCCGGCGTCGCGCACCAGCGCCTCCGTGCGTCGGCTTTCGGTCAGAATCCGGCACACCGTGACGAGGTCGGTGGCACCGTCGACGAACAGCGGCTTGCGCAGCCAGGCCTCCCGCACCTTCGACATCATCGACCGGCGCTCGCGATTCCTGCCGCGCCGCGCACCGGCTCTCAGTCGCTGTGCGAGGTCGTCGAACAACTCCGCGGCGAACGCCGGGTTCGCGGCGATCAGCGCCTGCAGGGTCGGCTTGGGAATGCGGATCGCTATCAGGCGTTCCAGCGCCACCAGCGAGCCTGCGTCGTCGCCGGCCAGCAGCCCGCGCAGGCCGGCGAGTTCGCCGGGCGCGTACTCGGCCGACGCGTCGAATCCATCGGCCTGTCGTGCGCGACCCGACAGCACCAGCCAGGCAGCGTCGCGCCTTCCCGATGGCGCCTGCAGGGCGCCACCCGCTGGAAACGCGAACTCGTCGCAGGCTTCGCGCAGGCGTGCCCGCTCGACCGGCGAGAGCAGGTCGAAGGGCGCCTGCACGAGCGGATCGACCGACACTGCATCGGCTGCGTGCGCCGTCACATGTGCGCCGGTCAATGCGACGCGACCCTCGCCGCGCCGATCCCGGTCTCCGATCGGGCTTGCCGTGCGAGCCTGACGTTCATCTGCTCTCCCTCCCAGGGGGGAGTGTGCCGCAATGGGGCAGCCAGCGCCATTGCGCCGCGGCCATCGGGCGCGCGGAATCGTTCGTTTTCGATGACGCAGGGCAAGGCTTGCGAGGGTCGTCCGCTCCTGCGCCGCGCGGCCCGCCCGGCTTACGCCGCGACCGCGCGTGGCCGGGCCGGGTATCCTTGCCGTTTTCCCGGAGGGTGCATGGCCGCATCCCGATCCACGCAAACCCGCGGCGCGATCCTGACGGTGACACCGAATCCGGCGATCGACGTCTCCACCGCGACCCAGGCGGTCACACCCGAGCACAAGTTGCGCTGTACCGACGTCCGGCGCGACCCCGGAGGCGGCGGAATCAACGTGGCGCGCGTACTCACGCGCTTCGGGGCGCGTTGCACGGCGCTCTATCCGGCCGGCCCGATCCTGGGGCGGCTGCTGCGCGAGTTGCTCGACCGGGAGGGGGTGCCGAACATCGCGCTGGATATCGCCGAGGAAACGCGCGAGAGCTTCACGGTGCTCGAACGCGCCAGCGGCCGCGAGTTCCGCTTCGTACTGCCCGGGCCGCAGCTCGAACCCGGTGAATGGCAGGCGTGCATCGACTTCGTCGACCGGCACGCGGCGCCCCTGGACTTCGTCGTGGGCAGCGGGAGCTTGCCCGCGGGGGTTCCCGACGACTTCTTCGCGCGCCTGGCGCGCGCGGCACGCGAACGCGGGGCGCGCCTGGTGCTCGACACTTCGGGTCCGCCGCTGGCGGCGGCGCTCGAGGAAGGGATCTACCTGGTCAAACCCAATCTGCGCGAATTGCGCGAGCTCACCGGCGAGGCGCTGGAGACCGAGGACGACTGGACGCACGCGGCGCAGGCGCTGGTGCACGCGGGCCGTGCAGAGCTCGTCGCGCTGTCGCTCGGCCACCGCGGCGCGCTGCTCGCCGCGCGCGAGCAATGCCTGCGCGCGCCGGCACTGCCGGTCGAGATCGCCAGCACGGTCGGCGCGGGCGACAGCTTCGTCGCCGCGATGCTGTGGCGCCTGGCGTCGGGCAGCCCGCTCGTCGAAGCATTGGCCTGGGGCGTTGCCGGCGGCACCGCGGCGCTGCTCGCGCCGGGCACGCGGCTTGCATTCGAGGACGACACCCGGCGGCTCGCGGGCCAGGTGCAGGTGTGCGCGCTGCCTGAGCGCTGAACCGCGCGCGCGAGGCGGGCGCGCCTACAGCGTGAAATCGCCGCTCGCCTCGGGCTGGAACAGCAGCTCGACGATGCGCAACTGCTGCACGTTGCCACCCGGGGCGCTCCACTGGACGATCTCGCCGACGCGCCGGCCGAGCAATGCGGTGCCGATCGGCGAGAGCACCGAGACGAAGCCCGCGTTCGGATCGGCGTCTTCCGGATAGCAGACCGCGAGCTTGCGCTGCGAGCCGTCGCGCGGGTCCTCGACGCAGACCCGTGTGTACATCGTGACCACGTCTCCAGGCACCTGACGGTTCGGCACGATGTCGGCGTCGTCGAGCACCGAGTGCAGGGTGTCGCCGGACGCGCGCTGCGAGCGCGAGAGGAGGCGGTCGATGCGGACGTGGTCGAGTTCGGTCAGCACACGCATGCCGGTGGCGGTACGGTTCATGGCGAATTCCTGTAGACGCGCCGAGGGCGCGCAGCGCAAGTCGGCCCCTTGTTGCGGGCCCGGCGATCAGTCAGGGGCGGGGAAAGTCGTGCAGGGGATCGCCGGGCTCAGGGATGAAAGGCCGAACTGCCGTTGCGGCTTGCGGCCCCGAGCTGGCGTCCGGGACACGTGACGCGCGCGCGCGAGCGCCGACCGGCGCCCGGATGGGCGGCGGCACGATGGCACTGGCAGATCGGATGCATCGCGTTCACGGTTCAGTCCCCAGCCGCCATGATAGCCTACCGCGGCGCCGGGCGCCATCGGGCGGACGGTGGGCGGGTGGCGGCCATCGGGCGGAAGCGGCCATCGGGTGGAAAACCGGCAGAATGCGGATCGGCCATGGAACCGCTCTACCGCCCCGTTGACACGCCGCCACGCCCGGCCGCTACCGTGGTGCTGCTGCGCGACGGCGATCGCGGCCCCGAGGTGTTGCTGCTGCGCCGACACGACAGCTCTGCCGTGCTCGGCGGCGTCTACGTCTTTCCCGGGGGCAAGCTCGATGACGCCGACAGCGCCGACGTGTCGATTGCGCACGCCGGTGCGTCGCCCGAGGCGCTGCGCGCACGGCTCGGCGAGCCGGGCCTCGACGCGCGGTTGGCCGCGGGATTCTTCGTGGCGGCGTGCCGTGAGACTTTCGAGGAGGCAAGCGTGCTGCTCGCCCGCGGTGCCGATGCGCGCGTGGTCGATCGCGCGGGCCGTCGGGCGCGCGAGGGCCTGGCGTTCGACGCGCTGCTCGCCGAATTCGGGTTGCAGATCGCCAGCGATGCGCTGGTGCCATTCACGCGCTGGATCACGCCGAAGGTGCCGGCCATGATGAACCGGCGCTTCGACGTGCGCTTCTTCGTCGCCGCGCTGCCCGCCGGCCAGCAGGCGCGCCACGACGACCACGAGGCCACCGACAGCGTGTGGCTGACACCGCGGGCGGCGATCGAGCGCTATCGGCGCCGCGAGATCGTGCTGGCGCCGGCGCAGATCATGAGCCTGGCGCAGATCGGCCGGCACGCCAGCGTGGCCGGCGTGCTCGACGAGGTGCGGCGCCGCGCGCCACCCGTGGTCGAGCCCGAATCGTTCGAGGCCGACGGGGTGCGCACTGCGGTCTACCCCGGTGACGAGCGCCACAGCGTGCGCGCACGCGCCATGCCGGGGCCGACGCGGCTGGTCGTCCACGACGGCCGCTTCGAGCCTCCAGGAGGCTTCGATGCATTCTTCGATTGACTACGGCCACGGCATCGTCGCCGTCGATTCGGGCTTCGTGCGCCCGATGCTCGACGCGGTGCACCTCGTGGTCGAAGGCGACCGCGCGGCGGTCGTCGACACCGGTTCGAACGATTCGGTGCCGCACGTGCTGGAGGCGCTCGCTGCACGCGGACTCCCGGCGTCGCAGGTCGACTGGGTGATGCTCACGCACGTGCACCTCGACCACGCGGGTGGTGCCGGCGCGATGATGGCGCGGTTCCCGAATGCGCGCCTGGCGGTGCATCCGCGTGGCGCGCGGCACATGATCGATCCCTCGCGGCTGACCGCTGCCACGATCGAGGTCTACGGCGCCGAGGCCGCGCGGCGGATGTACGGCGACATCGTGCCGGTGCCTGCCGGGCGCGTGGTCGAGATGCCGGATCGGGCGACGCTGTCGCTGAACGGGCGTCGCTTCGAGTTCCTGGACACGCCGGGCCACGCGCGCCACCACGCGTGCATCGTCGACGAGCGCACCGGCCACGTCTTCGCCGGCGACACGTTCGGCCTGTCGTATCGCCAGCTCGAGCGCAACGGGCGCCACGCGATCTTCCCGTCGACCACGCCGGTGCAGTTCGATCCGCCGGCGCTGCACGCATCGATCGACCGGCTGCTCGCGCGCGCGCCCGAGGCGATCTACGTGACGCACTTCGGGCAGGTGACCGATGTGCAGCGCTGCGGCGCCGACCTGCATCGTCTGATCGATGCGCACGTGCAGCTGGCGCGGGACTGCCGCGACGCCGGCCCCGAGCGCGGCGCGCGGCTGCGCGAGGGGGTGCGCGCGCTACTGGTTCAGGAGGCGCGCCGCAACGGCTGGCCGGTCAGCGGCCAGGCGCTGTTCGACCTGTTCGAACTCGACATCATGCTGAATGCCGACGGACTGGCGGCCTGGCTGGACGCCAGTGGCTGAATCCCCGGGTTCTCAGGCCCTGACGATCGGCGGCAACGCCCGCAGCAGGCCGATCAGCGCCACGAACACCTTCGGCGCACCGGCCACGACGCGCTCGGAGAACAGGTAATCGGGTTCGCCGTGGAAGTCGCCGATCAGGCCGCCGGCCTCGGTGATCAACAGGCTGCCGGCGGCCACGTCCCACGGCGACAGGCCCATCTCGAAAAAGCCGTCGAAGCGCCCGCAGGCCACATAAGCGAGGTCGAGCGCGGCGGCGCCGGGGCGGCGGATGCCGCCGGCGCGTTCGGTGACGCTGCGAAAGATCGCGAGGTATTCCTCGAGCTGGTCGAGCTTGCGGTAAGGAAACCCGGTGCCGATCAGCGCCTCGTCGAGCTTGTGGCGCCGCGAAACGCGGATGCGCCGGTCGTTCATGAAGGCTCCGGAGCCTTTGGTGGCCGTGAACAGTTCGTCGCGATTCGGGTCGTAGACCACCGCCTGCGTGACGACGCCGCGCTGCATCAGTGCGATCGAGATGCCGTACTGGGGCAGGCCGTGGATGAAGTTGGTGGTGCCATCCAGCGGATCGATGATCCAGATGTGCTCGGCGTGCTCGACGCTGTGCCCGGGGCCGGCCGCCACGCCCTTGACGAGATGGCCGGACTCCTCTGCTAAGATCGCGTGCTCCGGATACGCGGTGAGCAGCGTTTCGATGATCGCTTTTTCGGAGGCGTGGTCGACCTCGGTCACGAAGTCGTTGCGCTGCTTGCGCGCCACCGCGAGCGCCTCCAGGTCGAGACTCGCGCGGTTGACGATCCGGCCGGCGCGTCGCGCCGCCCGGACCGCCACGTTCAGCATCGGGTGCATGGGCGATCGGGCCTGTAGTGACTGAACAGAACGCGTCATTCTAAGGGATCGACCTGGCAAGCCTTCATTGCTCTGCGCCCGCGTGGTTCGACCGCGTCGAGTTCGTGCTGGCCGGCGCCAGTCACCCCGGAAACGTCGGCGCGGCCGCGCGCGAACGCGCCCAGCCGCAGGT
>JAJTYR010000068.1 GCA_021463505.1 Burkholderiaceae bacterium
GACGCGGGTGCACAGCTCGCGCATCACCTTGGCGGCGGCGGAGATCTCGCCGATGGTCTCTTCGGGCGCCGCGGCGCCGGCGCCCGCTGTGCGCGCCGCGCCGCTCAGCGCCGCGCGACCTCGGCGAGCACGGTTCGCACGCGCCCCATCGTCGCCTCGAGCACCGCGAGGATGTCGGGCATCGAAATGCCGCAGCGGCTTTCGCCCAGGCCCGCCGCCCGGTTGGCGACCACGCACAGCGACGCGTAGGCGAGGTGCGCTTCGCGCGCCAGCCCGGCCTCGGGCATGCCGGTCATGCCGACCAGGTCGCAGCCGTCGCGCGCGAGCCGCGCGATCTCGGCGGCGGTCTCGAGGCGGGGTCCCTGCGTGCAGCCGTAGACTGCGCCGTCGATGATCGGCTCGCCGCAGCGGCGCGCCGCCTCCAGCAGTTGCACGCGCAGCGCGGCATCGTACGGCCAGGTGATGTCGATGTGCGTGACCGGCTGGTCGGCGCCCTCGAAAAAGGTGTGCCGCCGCCCCCAGGTGTAGTCGACGAGCTGGTCCGGCACCACCAGGCAGCCGGCCACGCAGTCGGGGCGAATGCCGCCCACGGTGGCCACTGCCACCACCTGCGTCACGCCCACCTGCCGCAGCGCCCAGACGTTGGCGCGATAGTTGATCTCGTGCGGCGCGATGGTGTGCCCGTAGCCGTGACGCGCAAGAAAGACGATCGGCCTTCCATCGAACTCGCCGTGCGTGAGCGCGCACGACGGGTCGCCATAGGGGGTACGCACCACTTCGCGCCGTGCGTTGCCCAGTCCTGCGAGCCGCGCAAAGCCGCTCCCGCCGATGATTGCCAGCATCCGGGACTCCCTCGCGCTCAGCTGCGCCCGCCCGCCGTGCGTCGGGCAACGCACGCAGTCAACCCGGCGAGATAGTCTGCAAAGGGTTCGCCGACCTCCGGATGCCCGAGCCCCAGCTCGACCGTTGCCTGCAGATAGCCCAGTTTCGAGCCGCAGTCGAAGCGCTTGCCGCGGTAGCGCCAGGCGAGCATCCGCTCGGCGGCGCACAGCTCGTTCAACGCATCGGTGAGCTGCATCTCGCCGCTGGCGCCTGGCTGCAGCGCGTCGAGGAATTCGAAGGCGCGCGCGCTCAGCACGTAGCGACCGACCACGGCCAGCGTCGAAGGCGCCCGTTCCGGTGACGGCTTCTCGACGATGCCGACGATGCGCTCGCTGCCTTCGACCGGCCCGGCGCCATCGGTCGAGACGATGCCGTACGCGGCGGTCTCCTCGCGTGCCACGTCCTGCACCGCGACCACGCTCGAGCCGGTCCGTTCGTAGAGGTCGACCATCTGCGCGAGCACGCCGGGCCCCTGCGGCGGGGCCTGCATCAGGTCGTCGGCGAGCAGCACTGCGAAGGGTTCGTCGCCGATCAGGTCGCGGGCACAGCGCACCGCGTGTCCGAGCCCGAGCGGAGCCGCCTGACGCACGTAGATGCAGTGGATGTCCTTCGGCGTCGTCGACCAGACCTGCGCGAGCAGCTCGGTCTTGCCCTTGAGCGCGAGCTCGGACTCGAGCTCGTAGGCCTTGTCGAAGTGATCTTCGATCGAGCGCTTGCCGCGTCCGGTGATGAAAATCATGTCGGTGATGCCGGCGGCGGCGGCCTCTTCGACCGCGTACTGGATCAGCGGCTTGTCGACCACCGGCAGCATTTCCTTGGGCTGCGCCTTGGTCGCGGGAAGGAACCGGGTGCCCAGGCCGGCGACCGGAAAGACGGCCTTGCTGACACGACGGCGATTCGGTGTGTTCATGCTGGATCTCTCTTGACGGAAAGGTTCGGGTTGTCCGGAGCCTGGCGCTGCGTGGATTCCCCGGCCATGCCGCACAGGATGGCTTCGTCGATCACCGCGATGCCGAGTTCCCGGGCACGTTCGAGCTTGGCGCCGGGCGCCTGGCCGGCAACGACGTAATCGGTCTTGCGCGACACCGACGATGCGACGGTTCCGCCGTGGCGGCGGATCACTTCGTGGGCCTGCTCGCGCGACATGGTCGGCAGCATACCGGTCACCACGAAAGTGCGCCCGGCGAGGCGCTCACCCGCGTCGGCCTGGCGTACGAACCCGATTCCCGCGCGCTGGAGCTCGGCAATCACCTGGCGGTTGTGCGGTTCGCCGAAGAAGCGCTGCAGGCTGGCGACGATCTCGGGGCCGATCCGTTCCAGCGGGACCGGTCCGACGGGCTCGCCACGTGCGCGGCGCCTGGCGTTGTCCTTCTGCGCCGCTGCCTTCGCCGCAACCAGTGCTGCCCAGTCTTCGCGCATCAGTGCATCGGTGTCGGCGTAGCGCTGCGCAAGCACCCTGGCGACTTCCTCACCCACGTGGCGAATGCCGAGTGCGAAAAGGAAGCGCGCGAAACCCGTGCGGCGCGAGCGCCCGATCGCCTCGACCAGGCTGGCAGCCGACGTCGCGCCCATCCGTTGCAGCCCGGCGAGCGTCGCGACGTCGAGCCGGTACAGGTCGGCCGGCGTGCGCACCAGTCCGGCGTCGACCAGCTGATCGACCCGCTTCTCACCCAGTCCGTCGATGTCCATGGCACGGCGCTGGGCAAAGTGCAGCAGCGCCTGCTTGCGTTGCGCCGCACAGTACAACCCGCCTACGCAACGCCAGTCGGCCTCGCCCTCTTCGCGAACCACGGCCGAGCCGCAGACCGGGCAGGCGCGCGGCATCGTGAAAATGCGCCGCGGCGGCGGCTCGCCACGCCGCTCGGGCAGCGCGCGCACGACTTCCGGGATCACGTCGCCGGCCCGTCGCACCACGACCGTGTCGCCGATCAGGAGATCCTTGCGTGCGATTTCGTCCTCGTTGTGCAGCGTGGCGTTGGTGACGTTGACGCCCCCGACGAAGACCGGATGCAGACGCGCCACCGGCGTCAGCTTGCCGGTACGCCCGACCTGAACCTCGATGTCGAGCAGTTCGGTCAGCGCTTCTTCGGCAGGAAACTTGTGCGCGAGCGCAAACCGCGGCGCACGCGCGACGAAGCCGATCGCGTCGTACCAGTCGCGCCGCTCGACCTTGTAGACCACGCCGTCGATGTCATAGGCCAGGCGCGGACGCAGCGACTGCATGCGCCGATGGAACCCGAGCAGGCCCTGCGGCCCGTCGACGACGCTGCGTTCGGCACCCACCGGCAGGCCAATGCCGGCGAGCCAGTCGAGCAACGTCGAGTGCGCGCCGGGCAGCGCGGCGCCCGCCACCTCGCCGACCCCGTACGCGAAGAACCGCAGTGGCCGCGCTGCGGTGACCGCGGGGTCGAGCTGGCGCAGGCTGCCGGCCGCGGCATTGCGCGGATTGACGAACTCGCGCTCGCCCGCCGCGCGCTGGCGCTCGTTGAGCCGGTCGAAGTCGCGCCGGTACATCAGGACTTCGCCACGCACCTCGAGCACCGCCGGCGCAATGCCGAGCAGCCGCAGCGGGATCGCGCGCACCGTGCGGACGTTCGCACTGACGTCCTCCCCGGTGGTGCCGTCGCCGCGCGTCGCGGCCTGCGCCAGCAGGCCGCGCTCGTAGCGCAGGCTCACCGCGACTCCGTCGTACTTGAGCTCGGCGCTGTAACGCAGTTGCGCGACCGGCAGCCCTTCCTCGGTCAGCCGCTCGCGCACACGACGGTCGAAGGCCAGCACTTCGTCGTCGTCGAACGCGTTGTTCAGCGACAGCATCGGCAACGGATGGTGCACGGCCGCGAACGCGCCCGAAACCGCCGCGCCGACCCGTTGCGTCGGCGAGTCTGCCTCGACCAGCGCCGGATCGGCGCGTTCGATCTGCTGCAGCTCGCGAAACAGGCGGTCGTACTCGGCGTCGGGCACGCTCGGTGCGTCGAGCACGTAGTACTCGTGGTCGTACCGGGCGAGCAGCTCGCGCAGCGTCGCGGCGCGCGTGCGGGCAGTGTCCACGTGGATGGCCGGCTGCTCGGACGGCGACCCGTACGCCGTCAGTTGAAGACCCTGAGCGTCAGCGCCGAGCCGGCCGGCAGCCCGATCGCCTCCAGCGATTCGTAGCGCTGGATCAGCTGGCGGCCGATCTGCGCCAGTGCGGCATCGGGCAGCGCACGTCCGTCATCGTCGACCAGGCGTCCGCCCACCCGCTGCGCACAGGTCCGGGCCGCTTCGAGCATCTGCCCCCATGCGTCCGACGCCGGCATGGAGCGCGGCACGTCGAGCAGGAAGGTGAAGCGGCTCGGGACATCGGAGAGCGCCACCGAGAACACCAGCTCGCCCTGCGGGCCCAGCCGCGCATAGCGGTGGCTGCCACGCTCGACCATCGACAGGATCCCGGCGAGTCCGGCGAGCTGCGCCGGCGCGATGGCCTCCGGTGCCTCGACGTTCAGGCCGATCTGGGCGTCGAGTTGCGCGCAGGTGGCGTCGAGGTCGCGCGCGCGCGCGAGTACCGTGGACATGTCAGGGGTGTCGGGGAGCGCCGCGAGCGACCCGGCGATTGCCTGCACGCCAGCCACGAATTCGGAAAACTCCATCGCATTCAGCGGGCCGTGGCGATTGGCCATCAGGATGCCCGCGCGCAGTGCCGCGTACTCGCGTGCCGCCCCGGGTCCGCCCCAATCGGCGGGCACGCCATCGACAGACCGGCCTTCGACGATGACCGGCTTGCTGCCCGCGCGCCGGAAGTGCTGCGCGATCTCCGCCAGGCGCTCGTCACTGCACGGCGCAGGCAGCGACAGCTCGACGATGCAGTCGACGATCTCGGACAGGCGCGCGCGGGCGGCCCCGGGATCCGCCATTGCGAGAACCGTCGCATCGGCCGCGTTCGCGACCGGCGCGGCCGCCACCTCCGGGGCCGACGTCGCAGGCCTGGCGTGCGCCGGCGCCGCCGCTGCGTCCGCACCCGCTGCGCCACGCTGCATGTCGTCGACGAACGCTTCGGTGCCGAGGCGCGGTTCGCCGCGTGCGGGCGTCGCGCAATCGTCGGCCTCGACGCGAAGGCCGGGCAGCGACGCATGCGCCCCCGATGCGGCGGCACCCACCGAATCCGGTGCCGATCGGCCGCCCGAGCCGGAGCACTCGCTGCGCAGGCCCCGCCAGCGCGACAGGCCCGGCCAGCGCGACAGACTCGACCATCGTGGCCGCGGTCGCGACTGGCGCAGGTTGTAGAGCAGCGCGACGCCGACCGCCAGCACCATCAGCAGCAACAGGCTCAGCCCGAGGCTGCTCACGCTGCCTCCGCCAACCGGGAGGCGGCTTCGAGGTCGACCGCGACGATGCGCGAGACGCCGCGCTCCTGCATCGTCACCCCGACCAGTTGCTGCGCGAGTTCCATCGCCACCTTGTTGTGCGTGATGAACAGGAACTGCGTCTGACCGGACATGCGCCGCACCATGTCGCAATAGCGCTCGGTATTGGCTTCGTCCAGCGGCGCATCCACCTCGTCGAGCAGGCAGAACGGCGCCGGGTTGAGCTGAAACAGCGCGAACACCAGTGCGATCGCGGTCAACGCCTTCTCGCCACCCGAGAGCAGGTGGATCGACGTGTTGCGCTTGCCCGGAGGCTGCGCCATCACCTGGATACCGGCGTCGAGGATCTCGTCGCCGGTGAGGATCAGCTTTGCTTCGCCGCCACCGAACAACAGCGGAAACAGCTGCCCGAAGTGATGATTGACCGTGTCGTAGGTCTGCTGCAGCAGCTCGCGCGTCTCCCGGTCGATGCGCCGGATCGCGTCCTCGAGCGTGGCGATCGCCTCTTGGAGGTCGGCCGATTGGGCGTCGAGGAACCGCTTGCGCTCGCCGGACTGCTCAAGCTCGTCGAGCGCGGCCAGGTTCACCGCACCGAGCGCCACGATCGCGTTGGACAGCCGCGTCACCTCGCCTTGCAGCCACGATGGCCGTGGCGCGTCGGCGAACGCGGCGCGCAGCGTCGCGATGCCAGCGTCGTCGACCTGCGCCTCGGCGAGCTGCTGCGCGAACTGCCCGGCGCCCAGGCGCGCCGCCTGCTCCTTCAGCTGCAGCTCGGTCAGCTCCTGACGCAACGGCTCCTGGGCGCGCTCGGTGGCGAGCCGCTGCTCCTCGCGGTTGCGCAACGTCTGCGTCAATTCGTCCAGTCGCTGGCGCGCCGCGCCCAGTGCCTGCTCGGCGCCGCCGCGCGCCACCAGCGCGTCCTGCAGCGCCTGGCGCGCAGCCGCATCGGAGAGCTGTTCGAGCTTCTCGAGCAGCCCCGCACGCTCGACGGCCGCCTGTTCGGCCATCACCATGCCCTGCGCGTGCAGCGCCTCGAGACGCTCGATGTCGGCCTCGATTGCGCGCACCGTGAAGGCGGCCTCCTGCGCCTCGCGTTCATGCTGGCGCAGCGCCTCGCGGCGCCCGGACAGTTCGTGCTCGACCTGTTCGAAGGCGAGCTGCAGGTCTTCGGCACGCTGTTGCCGCTCGCCCAGCCCGGCATCGAGCTGCTCGAAGCGCCCGGTCTCCGCGGCAATCGTGTCCTCGAACTCCGCGATCCGGGCCACGAGCTCGGCGAGCTCGCCCTCGATGCGTTCACGGCTCTCGGCCACCCGTGCCCGCTCCTGCTCGAGGCGCTGTGTGTCGAGCCGCAGCGCCGCCATCTGCTTGAGCGTGCGATTGTGCTCGTCACGCTGCGCCATCAGCGCAGCGAGTTGCTCCGAGGCACCCGCCTCGACGCGCGCTGCGCGGTTGCGCACGTCCTCGACCATCAGTTGCTGCGCTCTTTGCTCGCGCACCAGGTTCTCGAGTTCGTGGCGCCGCGCGAGAACGCCCTCCTGTTCGGAGTCGGCGGCGTACATCAATACCGACTGACGCCCCACCAGGTGGCCCTCGGCGACCACGAACTGTCCGCCCGGCGGCAGGTTTGCGCGTTGCCCGATGGCGGCCTCGAGGGAATCCGCCGCGTAATGACCCGCCAGCCAGTCGGCCAGCAACGACTGCACGCCGGCATCGCCGACCTGGACCACCGACAACAGCGGTCGCAGGCCCGCCGTCGCGCCCGGCGCACCACCCACCGGCGCGGCCGCGAAGAACCCGACCTTGGAAGGTGGCGCATCGGCCACCAGTCCGGCGACGTTCTCGAGTCGTCCGACTTCGAGCGCGTTGACCCGCTCGCGCAGGATCGACTCGATCGCGTTCTCCCAGCCGTCGTCGATGCGCAGCCTCTGGTACAGGCGGGCCAGGCGATCGAGTCCGTGTCGCTCCAGCCACGGCTGCACCCTGGCCTGGCTCTCGAGGCGTTCCTGCAACTGGCGCAGCGCGCCGATGCGCGCCTCGATCTGCGCGAGCTTCGCCTCGGCCTCGCGCAGTGCCTGTTGCGACGGCTGCCGCTGCGCCTCCAGCCGGGCCCAGCCCCCCTCGATCACGGCCAGCCGCTCGGTGGCCAACCGCTCGGCCTCCTCGGCGTCGGCCAGTGCCTGCTGCGCCTGCACCAGCTCTTCGGGGCGAAACGCGTGCAGCTCGCCCGCCTGCCCCTGCAGCCGCTCGCGCCGGCGCAGTGCCAGGTCGAGTTCCTCGGCCGCCTTGCGCTCGTGCAGCGCGCAGACTTCGATCGCCTGGCGCGTGCGCGCCACCTCGGCGCGCACCTCGTCGACCTGCGCACGCGCCGCCCGCGCGCGTTCTTCGAGCGCCGGCACCTCGTCGACACGCGCGGCGACGCCGCCGGCCAACCCGTCGGCGAGCCGCCGTGCATCGGCCAGCCGGGCGTCGGCGTTGCCGCGGTCGCTGCGTGCGTGCTCCTGCTGCGCCTGCGCGCGCTGTGCCTGCTGCTCGACGCTGTCGAGCCGTTCGCGCAACTGCCCCTGAGTCTGCGCAACGACCCGGATGTCGGATTCGATCCGGCTCACGTCGGCGTTGCGTTCGTAGTAGCGCGCCTGCGCCGCGTGCATCGCGTCGCCCGCCTCGTAGTGCGCGGCGCGCACCGATTCGATTTCGGTCTCGATCGCCCGCTGTTCCGCGTGGCGCGCCTCGAGCGCGAGCAGTGCCTCGCCTGCGAGGCGTGACAGGCGCTGCGCCTCGGCCTGTGCCTCGTCGCGACGCAGCAGCCAGAGCATGCGTTGCTTGCGCTCGCGCTCGGCTTCGAGATCGCGATGGCGCTGCGCCACCTCGGCCTGCCGCTCGAGCTTCTCGATCTGTGCGTCGAGCTCGCGCAGGATGTCTTCCACACGCGTGAGGTTCTCGCGCGTGTCGGCGAGCCGGGCCTCGGTCTCGCGGCGCCGCTCCTTGTACTTCGACACGCCGGCGGCTTCCTCGAGGAACACGCGCAACTCTTCGGGGCGCGCCTCGATGATGCGCGAGATCATCCCCTGGCCGATGATCGCGTAGGCCCTCGGACCGAGGCCGGTGCCGAGGAACATGTCGTGCACGTCGCGGCGCCGCACCGGCTGGTTGTTGATGAAATAGGCGGATTGGCCGTCGCGCGTGAGCACGCGTCGCACCGAGATCTCGGCGTACTGGCCCCAGCTGCCGCCGAGGCGGCCGAGCGCGTTGTCGAACACCAGCTCGACCGAAGCCCGCGCGGCCGGCTTGCGCTCGGCCGAGCCGCTGAAGATGACGTCCTGCATCGACTCGCCGCGCAGCTCGGACGCCCTGGATTCACCCAACACCCAGCGCACCGCATCGATGATGTTCGACTTGCCGCAGCCATTGGGGCCGACCACGCCGACCAGTTGTCCGGGGACATCCAGGGCGGTGGGATCGACGAAGGACTTGAAGCCGGCGAGTTTGATCTGTTTCAGTCGCACCGAAGGTTCCTGCCGCATGGGCGGGCGTCGGCGCGGAGCGCGCCTGGTCGCCCGGCAAGGGCCCACCTCGCAGGCCCTAACGGCAAAAGCCGCGCGGAGCGGCTTTTGACGCTCCGTATAATAGCATCCGCTCCCCCGCCCCCCGGAGCGCGAACCGGCCGGTTTCCGCAGCCGCTCGCCTTCGGAATCGATCATGCCCTCAAGACCCTCCAGCACGCTCGAGACCTTCGCCAACCCCGCATCGGGCCGCGACTACCTGGTGCACATCGAGGTGCCCGAGTTCACCTGCCTGTGCCCGCTCACCGGCCAGCCCGACTTCGCCAACCTGCTGATCGACTACGTGCCCCATCGGCGCAACCTCGAACTCAAGGCGCTCAAGTTGTACATCTGGGGCTTTCGCGACGAGGGCGCCTTCCACGAAGCGGTCACCAATCGCATCCTCGATGACCTGGTGGCTGCGCTCGCGCCGCGTTTCGTGCGGCTCACCGCCCGCTGGTTCGTTCGCGGCGGCATCTTCACGACGGTGGTGGCCGAACATCGCAAGAAGGGCTGGACACCCGCACCGCGAATCGAACTGGGCGAATTCGCCACCGCATCGAGCATTCATTCTGAAAAATAATTCATATAAATCAACTTATTATTGAATATTCTTGAACCCGATTCTTGATAACCTGCGACCCTACCCGTTCGAGCGCCTGCGCACCTTGCTGGCCAGCAGCACCGCGCCCGAGGCGTTCACACCGCTGAACCTGTCGATCGGGGAACCGCGGCACCCGACACCGGCGCTGATCCGCGCCGCACTGGCCGCTCAGCTCGATGGTTTGTCCAGCTATCCGGCCACCGCCGGCACAGCGGCATTGCGCGAAGCGATCGCCGGGTGGCTGCAGCGACGCTACGGGCTGCGGGCGATCGATCCGGCAGCCGAGGTGCTGCCGGTGAACGGATCACGCGAAGCGCTGTTCTCTTTCGCGCAGGCAGTCCTCGATCCCGCAGGCGCGGCGCGGGTGGTCTGCCCGAACCCGTTCTACCAGATCTACGAGGGCGCCGCGCTGCTCGCGGGCGCCCGGCCGTATTACGTGGAGCAGTCGCCGCAGACGCGCTTTCGCTGCGACTGGGCAGCGGTGCCCGAAGCGATATGGGCCGCCACCGGCCTGCTGTACGTCTGCTCGCCCGGCAACCCGACCGGCTCGGTGCTCACCCTCGACGAATGGCGGCTGCTGTTCGATCTGTCCGATCGGCACGGCTTCACGATCGCCGCCGACGAATGCTATTCGGAAATCCACTTCGACGACGTTGCCCCTCCGCTCGGCGCGCTGCAGGCAGCCCGGATGCTCGGGCGCACCGACTGGCGGCGCCTCGTGGTGTTTTCGAGCCTTTCCAAGCGCTCGAACGCACCGGGGCTGCGCTCGGGCTTCGTCGCCGGCGACGCGTCGATCCTGCGCCGCTTCCTCCTCTACCGCACCTACCACGGCAGCGCGATGAGCCTGCCAGTACAGGCCGCATCGATCGCCGCATGGGCCGACGAGGTGCACGTGGCCGAAAACCGGCGCATGTACCGCGACAAGTTCGACGCGGTTACCCCGATCCTGGCGCGAGTGCTCGAAACCGGGCGCCCCGACGCCGGCTTCTACCTCTGGGCGCGCGTGCCGGATGGCGACGACCAGGCGTTCTGCCGGGACCTCTTTGCCCAATATAATGTCCTGCTGCTGCCCGGCAGTTTCCTGGCACGCGAGCACGACGGACGCAACCCGGGCAGCGGCTTCGTGCGCATCGCACTGGTCGACACGCTGGCCGGCTGCGTCGAGGCCGCCACCCGTATCGAACGCTTTCTCGCCGGCTGACACGAACCATCCCCCATGACACCGCTTCAGCAGACCATCGAGCGTGCCTGGGAGCAGCGCAACGAACTGTTCCCGGCGAACGCCGCGGCCGAGGTCCGCGACGCGGTGTCCGCGGTCCTTGCACGGCTGGACGCAGGCAGCCTGCGCGTGGCCGAGAAGCGCAACGGCGCCTGGTCGGTCAACCAGTGGGTGAAGAAGGCGGTGTTGCTGTCGTTCCGGCTCGACGAGAACGTGCCGACGCAGGCCGGGTCGCTGCGTTTCTACGACCGGGTGCCCACCAAGTTCGAGGGCTGGCGCCCCGCCGACTTCGAGGCGGGCGGCTTTCGGGTGGTGCCGCCAGCCGTCGCGCGTCGCGGCGCCTTCGTCGGAAAGAACGTCGTGCTGATGCCCTCGTACGTCAACATCGGCGCGTACGTCGACGAGGGCACGATGGTCGACACCTGGGCGACGGTCGGCTCGTGCGCACAGATCGGCCGCAACGTCCACCTGTCCGGGGGCGTCGGCATCGGCGGCGTGCTCGAGCCGCTGCAGGCCAACCCGACGATCATCGAAGACAACTGCTTCGTCGGTGCCCGCTCCGAGGTCGTCGAGGGCGTCATCGTCGAGGAGAATTCGGTGCTGTCGATGGGCGTGTACATCGGTCAGAGCACGAAGATCTACGACCGCGAGTCGGGCACGGTTCTCTACGGACGGGTTCCCGCGGGATCGGTGGTGGTGCCGGGCTCGCTGCCGTCGGCCGACGGCAAGGTGAACCTGTATTGCGCGGTCATCGTCAAGCGGGTCGACGCGCAGACGCGCGCGAAGACCGGCATCAACGAGCTGCTGCGCGGCGACTGAGTCGCGCCGTGACGATCCGCCGCTGCCCGCCCGAACGGACGGCAGCGGCGCAGGAACATCGGGAGACCAGGATGATGATGGATCGCCTGCTGCAGCTGATGTCGGAGAAGAAGGCATCCGACCTGTTCCTTGCGCCCGGTTCCCCGGTGCAGCTGAAGATCAACGGCGCGATGGTGCCGGTGAACCAGCAGCGGCTCAGTGCCGACAACGTCGTGTCACTGATCCGCGAGATCATCGAAGACCGCCACTGGGAGCAGTTCGAAAAGCAGCACGAGCTGAACCTCGGCTACGGCGTGCGCAATATCGGCAGCTTCCGCGTCAACGTGTTCCGCCAGCGCAGTTCGGCAGCCTGCGTGATCCGCTTCATTCCGCATGACATTCCGAAGTTCAGTGCGCTGCACCTGCCGGCGATCCTCGGCGACCTGGTGATGGACAAACGCGGGCTGCTGCTGGTGGTCGGCGCCACCGGCTCCGGCAAGTCGACCACGCTGGCGTCGATGATCGACCACCGCAACGAACAGAAAGCCGGACACATCCTCACGCTGGAAGATCCGATCGAGTTCACGTTCCAGAACAAGCGCTCGATCGTCAATCAGCGGCAGATCGGCACCGACACCCATTCGCTCGAGGTCGCCCTGAAGAACGCGATGCGCCAGGCGCCCGACTGCATCCTGATCGGCGAAATCCGCGACACCACGACGATGTCCAACGCGATCGCCTACGCGCAGTCCGGGCACCTGGTGCTGGCCACGCTGCACGCCAACAACGCCAACCATGCGTTGAACCGCATCGTCAGCTTCTACCCGCTGGACAACCGGCCGGTGCTGCTCGCCGACCTGGCGGCCACGCTGAAGGCAGTGATCTCCCAGCGCCTGGTGCGCGCCTTCGACGGCAGCCGCCTGCCAGCGGTCGAGGTCCTGCTCAACACCCGTCACATCGCCGAACTGATCGAACAGGGACGCCTCACCGAAATCAAGGACGCGATGAGCCAGAGCCTGGCAGCGGGCTCGTGCACCTTCGACCATGCGCTCGCCGACCTGGTGCGGGCACGCCGCATCGCGCGAGAGGACGCCATGGCGCACGCCGACTCGCCGACCAACCTGCTCTGGATGCTCGAGAACGAGGCCGAGGAAGGGGCGGCCCCCGTGCCGGCGAGCGGCGCGGCACGGCCCGGCGACCTGGTCACGCCGGCAATGGCCTCCGCAGCGCTCGGCCAACCCGATGCGCGCAAGCCAGCGGGCGAAGGCGATTCCCGGGGCGCGTCGTTCTCCGAGTTCATGCTCAACATCTGAACATGGACGAGGTCGTCGTCTACGGTATCGAGACCTGCGACCAGGTTCGCAAGGCGCGCGCATGGCTGCGCGCACACCAGATCGCCTTCCGCTTCCACGACTTCCGCAGGGACGGGCTCGATGCGCCGCGCCTGTCTGCCTGGCTGGGCCGGGTGCCCTGGGACTCGCTGCTGAACCGTCGCGGCCTCGCCTGGCGCAAGCTCGACGTACAACGCCGGGCGACGATCACCGACCAGACCAGCGCGACCGAGCTGATGCTGGCCGACCCGACCCTGATCAAGCGCCCGGTCCTGCAGGTTGGCGATCGCATTCTCGTCGGCTTCTCCGAACCGCTGTACGCCGGGGTGTTCGACACGTCGGTCGATCCCGGCTTCGCGGTCCGATGACCCGCGTGCGTGCGCTCGCCGAGGCGCTGATCCGGCGACGTTCGGTCACGCCCGACGACCAGGGCTGCCAGACGCTCGTCGCCGAGCGGCTCGATGCGCTCGGCTTTCGCTGCGAGACGATCGAGCACAACGGCGTGACCAATCTGTGGGCCGTGCACCAGGGCGCTGCGGCGGGGCCGACGCTGGCCTTTGCCGGGCACACCGACGTCGTGCTTCCCGGGCCGCTCGACCAGTGGGCGAGTGATCCATTCGTGCCTGCCGTGCGCGCCGGCAACCTGTACGGACGCGGTGCGGCCGACATGAAGACCTCGATCGCCGCGTTCGTGGTCGCGATCGAGGAATTCCTCGAAGCCGGCGCCCCGTACGCCGGGCGCCTCGCGGTGCTGCTGACCTCCGACGAGGAAGGCCCCGCCACCGACGGCACGGTGCGCGTGATCGAGACGCTGGCCAGACGCGGCGAGCGCATCGATTTCTGCGTCGTCGGCGAACCCACCTCGGTCGTGCGCCTCGGCGACACGGTGAAGAACGGGCGCCGCGGATCGCTGTCGGGACGCCTCACGGTGATCGGCGTGCAGGGCCACGTCGCCTACCCGCATCTCGCACGCAACCCGATCCATCAACTGGCGCCGGCGCTGGCCGAACTGGTCGCCATCGACTGGGATCGCGGCAACGAGCACTTCCCGCCCACGACCTGGCAGGTCTCGAACGTCCAGGCCGGTGCGGGCGCCACCAACGTGATCCCGGGACGTCTCACGCTCGACTTCAATTTCCGCTTCTCGACCGCCAGCACCGTCGAGAGCCTGAAGCAGCGGATCGAGGCCGCGCTCGACGCGCACGGCCTGGACTACGCGCTCGAATGGTCGCTCCCGGCCTTGCCGTTCCTGACCGTGTGCGGCGCACTGTGCGCAGCGTTGTCCGACGCCATCCGCGCGGAGACCGGCGTCGTCACCGAATTGTCGACCACCGGCGGCACCTCGGACGGTCGTTTCATCGCGCGCATCTGCCCACAGGTGGTCGAGTTCGGTCCGCTCAATGCCAGCATCCACCAGGTCGACGAACACGTCGCGCTGGCCGAACTCGAGCCACTGAAGAACATCTATCGGCGCACGATCGCCGCGCTGCTGGGCGCATGAGTCCGGCCTTCGAGCGACGCCTGGCCGAGGCGCCCGCCGCAGCGCGCGAACTGCGCGCCCTGCGCGACCTGCTGCGCTGGGCCATCTCGCGCTTCGAATGCGCCGGGATCGCATACGGCCACGGCACCGACAACGCCCGCGACGAGGCGGCTGCGCTGCTGCTGTGGGCGCTGCACCTGCCGCCCGGGCCGCTCGCCCCCTGGCTCGGCGCCCGGCTGACGCTTCTCGAACGTCGCGCGGTGGTCGAACTGGTCGAGCGTCGCATTGCCTTGCGTACGCCGGCGGCCTACCTCACTGGCGAGGCCTGGCTGCGCGGGATGCGCTTCGCCTGCGACGCACGCGCGCTGGTGCCGCGCTCGCTGATCGCCGAAGCGCTCGACGAGGCGCTGCCGCAATGGCTCGAACTGCACCCGCGAACGCCTTGCTGGCCGGCCGCGATCCTCGACCTGTGCACCGGCGGCGGCAGCCTCGCGATCCTCGCCGCCGACCGCTTTCCCGATGCGCAGGTGGTCGGCGCCGACCTCTCGGCCGATGCGCTGGCGCTGGCCGCGACCAACCGCGAAAGCCATGGATTGCAGCAACGCGTCGAACTGGTCCAGGGAGACCTGTTCGCGCCGCTGCGCGCGCACCGCTTCGACCTCATCCTGTGCAACCCGCCCTATGTCAACGAAGCGTCGATGCAGGCGTTGCCGCCGGAATTCCGCGCCGAGCCGCGGGCCGCGCTGGCCGGCGGGCGCGACGGCATGGACCTGGTTCGGCGGATCATCGCCGACGCACCCGCCCACCTGGCTGGCGAAGGCGTGCTGCTGCTCGAGATCGGCCACGAGGCGGCGCATTTCGAAGCGGCTTTTCCCGAACTCGAGTTCCATTACCTGCCGGTGACTGCCGGCGATCGGATGCTGGTGCTCGTGGAGGCCGCACAGCTGGCCGCCGCGGCAGCGCGACCGGGCGCCACGGCAGCCCGGCGGGCCACACTCAGAATTGCTGATGGCGTGTTGAAAACATATGATTATAATGGC
>JAJTYR010000069.1 GCA_021463505.1 Burkholderiaceae bacterium
TCGCGCTGCAGCGCATAGCGCCGGCGCGCGGCCTGCGCCACGGGGCGCGCAGGGAGTGGTGGAAGGCGGGAATTATAGGCTGCGTGTCGGGCAGACCCCGGCCGCGGCGCGCTTGTGGCTCAGCGTGTGTCGCGTGCCTGTTCGAACACCGGGCGCACCGCGGCGACGATGCGTCGCGCGGCTGCCTCGCCACTGCGGTAATAGACGACGTCGACGGCCTCGCGCAGGACCCGGCGCAACACCTCCATGGTGACGCAGTCGGCGACGCGCGCCTCCCAGACGTGGCCGGCCGCACCGAGTTCGGCGCCGAACAGCCCGCGCAGTCCGCGCTTGGCCTCGCCCAGCAGTGCCTGCTCGGCGCTGGCACGGGCGAGGCGCTCGACCTCGGTCGGCTCGTCGGCCAGGCCTGCGACCTCGACCAGGCGCTCGCCTTCGAGTTCGGCGAGGATCGCGGCGAGATCGCCGGGCCGCGCGAATTCCGGCAGGTCGCCGACGCAACGTTTGCCATCGATCGCCATCAGGATGCGGCGCACCCCCGGCGTCAATGCGCGTCGCGGCTCGGCGGCTTCGTCGTGCCCGTCGGCGGTGCGCGCGTAGATCAGGCGCGGATCCGGTTCGCCGCCCATTCCTGCATCAGATCGCGCCGCAGCGCTGCAGGAAGCCGTCGATTCCGGCGCGGCCGCGGCAAGCCTCGACGACCGACAGCACTGCGGGAAGCAGCGCCCGCAACTCGTCGATCGTGCGTGCGCGCTCGATGCGGATTGCGAGGTCGTCGCCGTTCGGGCCGACGGTGTCGAGCAGCGCGCGCGTGACGCGCGCGCGCAGCGTGCTCAATGCCGCGGCAGCGCCAACCGTCGCCGTCGGCTCGGGCGCCGTGGAGGTGATCGCCGCAGCTTGTCCAGGGCCGGCATCGAACGGGCGTGCGATGAATCCGTCCTGTTCGAGCCGCGCCAGCTGTTCGTCGAAATCGGGGCCGGGCAGCATGCGCGACAGCTCGGCGATGTCGCGCCTGCCGTCGACCAGGATCAGCAACTGGCGCAGTCGCGGCCCGAGGCCGTGGCGGCGGGTGCGCAGTTCGTCCGCACCCTTGCCGGTCTTCCGGAACACGTTGCGCGCCGTGATCTCCATCATCATCGTTCCCCTGACGCAGGCGAATCGGGCGCCGTGCCGGCGTCGGCCGTGGCGGCTGCGCCGAGCGCGCCGAGCACGATGCGCTTGAGCAGGGTCAGTTTACGATGGAAGAAGTGATCGGCGCCGGGCAGGACGACGACCGGCAGTTCCTGCCGACGAGCCCAGTCGAACACCGCCTGCAGTGGGACCGTGTCGTCGACTTCGCCGTGCACGACCAGCGTATCGGCGGGCACCGACCCCACGTCGAAGCGCGAGACGGCGGCGCCCACCAGCACCAGACGGTCGGCGGGGTGGCCGCGTTCGCGCAGCCGGGCTGCGACGCGTGTCTGCACGTAGCTGCCGAACGAGAATCCGGCCAGCACCAGCCGTGGTCGCGCCACGCCGATCGAGGCGGCATGCGCGCGCGCGTGCGCCACCACGGCCAGCAGGTCGTCGGTCTCGCCGACGCCTTCCTCGTGCACCCCCGCCGATTGGCCGACGCCGCGGAAGTTGGGGCGCCAGCTGGTGTAGCCCAGCGCCACCATGGCGCGGGCGAGCGTCTGGACGACCTTGTTGTCGCGCGTGCCGCCGAACAGCGGATGCGGGTGAGCGATGACCGCGGCGCCGACAGGGACACCCGTCGGCAGGTCGAGGGCCAGGTCGATCGCGCCGGCCGGACCGTCGATCAGCAGGGTCCGGGTGGCGGAATTCATTCGAGTCGCAGTCGCGCGACCGGCCTTCCGTCCCGAAGGTGCGACTCGATGATCTCGTCGATGTCGCTGCGGTCGACGTAGGTGTACCAGATGGCGTCGGGATAGACCACGGCCACCGGGCCTTCGTCGCAGCGGTCGAGGCAGCCGGCCTTGTTGACGCGCACCTTGTCACGGCCGGCCAGCCCGAGCGCCTTGATGCGCTCCTTTGCGTAAGCCTGCAGCGACTCGGCACCGTGCTCGGCGCAGCACGCCCGGCCGTCGGTGCGGCGATTGATGCAGAAGAAGATGTGGCGTGCGTAGTAGCTGCTCATGCGATCGATTATAGACCCCGTCTCGCGCCGGTTCGCAGGCGCCAGCCGCACCAGGCGATCGCCACGAATGGCCACGCAGTCGCCAGTGCGTGCAGCAGCCCGTGAAAGTTGGTCCAGACACCTCCGCCCCAATTCGTGCGCATCGACAGGTAGTAGGCGTTCGGCGGCGCGAGATTGAACAGCGCCGTCGCCAGCGCAAGCGCGGCCATCGCCAGCCAGAGTCGCGGGCGGCGTCCGACCCAGCCGAACAGCAGCAGCGCCGCGATGCCCGCGAGCAGTCCGCCCTGTGCCCCCGCATTGAGCCAGCCAAAGGCATTGACCTGGCCGAGGTAGGCCAGCGACGCGGCCGTCTTGATCGCGCTCGCCACGATGATCGGTGCGGCCACGGCCATTGCCGCGCCGCGTGCGCCGGCGCGCAGCAGATCGTGGGTCATGAGCCCGACCGCCAGCACGGTCAGCGAGACGCCCGCAGCTTCGGCGAAGGGTTCGAACTCGTGCGGCAGCAACCAGCGGGACAGCCATGGATGTGTCGGTTGCCCCGGCGTCGTCGTCCACAGCGATACCAGGTCGCCGGTGGCGAACACCAGCGGCTGCGGATAGAACTGCGCCACCAGCCAGCCGCACAGCAGCAGCAGCCCGGGCGTCGAATGCGGCGCCAGCGGCAGGTTCGCCCGAGCCCACTGCGGCCACCGCTCGATGCGCCGCCGCCCGATCGACAGCGCGATCAGGGCGCCTGCCGCGCCACCCACCGCGTTCGCGAGCAGGTCCATTCGCGATGGCACGCGCGCCGGCAGCAGTGCCTGCGCACATTCGAGCGCCAGCGAAAGGCCTGCAGCGGCGACCGTCGAGAGTGCGGCGGCAAGCCCCATCGGCAGCGACAGCCGCCGTGCGAGCCAGGCCGCCAGCAACAGGCCGATCGGCAGGTATGCGACGAAGTTGACGGCCACGTCGAAGCCGGTCCACCAGCGCGGCCACGGTTCCGACAGGAACGAGAACATCCAGCGGCCGGGGGCGCGCCAGCCCGACCACGGATAGAGCGTGGCGTAGACGACCGCGACGAGCCAGGCGACGAGCCAGGCGCCCGTTGTGGCCACGGGTGGTGCGGTCACGGGAATCGGCGACGGAGTGGCAAGGCGCGGCACCAGCCAAGCTTAACGGCTGGGGAGGGTGAGTGGGCGCAGGCTCGGGCTATGATCGGGCGTCATGAGCCTGCTCGACGCCGCCTCCATCCGCGCAGCCGCTGGCCTCGAGGGGCTGCGGATCGACACGATCGACGAGATCGGATCGACGAACCAGGCGCTGATGGACACGCCGCCCGGACGTCGTCCGGCAGCGCCGCGGCTGCTGGCCGCGGCACGACAGACCGCCGGGCGCGGCCGGCGCGGGCGCAACTGGCTGAGCCTCTCGGGCCGCTCGATCGCCTTCTCGATCGCCATCGAGCGATGCGTGCGCGCGCAACAGCCCCCCGCGGCAGTCTCCCTGGTGGCGGGAGTCGCCGCGGCGGGCGCACTCGCCTGCTGGGCGCCGGACGTGCGCCTGAAGTGGCCCAATGACCTGTTGCGCGAGCGCCGTAAACTCGGTGGCATCCTGGTCGAGTGCCGACGCAGTCTGCCCGAAGCCTGGTCCGATGGCAGCACGACCGAGCGGATCGTGGTCGGCATCGGCCTGAACCTGCTCGCTCCGCCGCCGGCTTCGGTGGGGCAGCCGGCCTGCGGCCTGTTCGACGGCGAAGCGCCGCCGCCGCGCGCGGCCGAGGCGGTGATCGGCGCGCTCGCCGCGGCGATCGAGCCGGCAGTGCAGCGCTTCTTGCGCGACGGGCTCGACCCGTTCCTGCCGTCCTGGCGCCGTCTCGATGCGCTCGCCGGCGAAGAGGTGGCGCTCGTCGACGGCGATCGCGTCGTTGCCGCCGGGCGTTCGCTCGGCGTCGATGCCAGCGGCGGCCTGCGCGTGCAACTGGCCGGCGGCGTGCGGGTCGTGCACAGCGGCGAGGTGTCGCTGCGTGCGCTCGACACGCTGCGCTGACCCTGTCGAAGGCATTGCCCCGATGCGCTGGCTGCTGACATTGCTGGTCCTGGCGAACCTGTTCACCTTCGCGATGTTCCAGGGGTGGCTGTCGCCGTGGATTCGCGGTGACCGCGAGCCGCAGCGGCTCGCCGAACAGCGCAGCGCGGAACGGCTGCGGGTGGTGCCGCTGCAAAGACTCCGATCTGCGCCGCGGGGCGCGCCGGCATCACCCGCCAGCGCATCCGGCGCGTCGTCGCACGCCGCGTCTGCGCCGGGATCGCCGCCGGGCCCGCCCGTGCCAGTCGCCCCCGTTGTGCCGTCTGCTGCAGTCGTGCCCGAACCTTCGTCGGCCTTGCCGCAACGGCCGGGTGCCGCGTCGATGGCCGCTTCCACCGCGCTCGCGCAGGGCGTGGTCGAGGCCGCGCCCGCCGAGACCTGCGTTGCATTCGGCGCGCTCGACGAGCAGCGCGCCGGCCGATTGCGCGAAGCGCTGCAGGCCGCTGGCGCGCGCGTCGTCTCCACGCGTATCGAGCAGGCTTCGAGCTACCTCGTCTACGCGCCGCCCGCGCCGACCCGGGCCGACACGCTGCAACAGATGGCGGCGCTGCGTGCCGCCGGACAATCCGACATCTTCGTGATCCAGGACGGGCCGCTGCGCCAGGCCATCTCGGTCGGGTTGTTTCGCTCCGAGGAAACGGCGCGCGCGCTGGTGGTGCAACTGCAGGAACGCGGTGAGACCGGCCTGCAGGTCGCGTCGCGCGGCCCGATCACGTCGCGGGTGCGGCTGCAGGCGCGCTGGCCGGACGCGGCGGCAGCCGCTGCCGCGGCAGCCGTCGGCCGTCGCTTCGACGCGACGCCGCGCGACTGCGGCTGAGGGCGAACGCGCCCGAACCGCTCCACGGCCCAGGCTCGATCCGACTTCGGCCGATACTCAGGCTGCGTGTCCTGCGCCGCCGCGGATGCGTTCGACCAGATCGGTCGTCGAACGCTGGAAGCGGAAGGGGATCACGTGCACCGAGCCACCCCAACCGCGGACTTCACGCGCGCCGATGATCTGCTCGGGCGGCCAGTCGCCCCCCTTGACCAGCACGTCGGGCCGCAACGCGACGATCAGCTCCAGCGGCGTGTCGGCTTCGAACCAGGTGACCAGCGTGGTCGATTCGAGCGCTGCCACGACCGCCAGCCGGTCGGCCAGCGGATTGAGCGGCCGGTCGGGTCCCTTGCCCAGGCGCTTGACCGATCCGTCGCTGTTCAGCGCGACCACCAGCGAAGCGCCCAGTGCGCGCGCCTCGGCCAGGCACGTGACGTGGCCACGATGCAGCAGGTCGAACACGCCGTTGGTGAACACCATCGGCCGCGGCAACTGCGCAGCCTGCACCGCGGCGTGTGCCGGATCGATGACCTTGTGTTCGAAACCGACCAGTGCGTTGCTCACCCGGGCATTGCCTCGCGAGCCGGCGGGGCCCGACGGACCCCGATCGTGCGGATTCTAGCAATGCCGCCTGGCGAGCCCGGCGGCACCCTGCCCGACGCCACGTCGCGCCGACGGACGGCGGCGCCGCGCGGCACGATCAGGCGGCGCGGCTTTCGCGCGGCGCGACGAACAGTGTCAGCACCCCGGTGTAGCCGTAGACGCGATCACGCGCGATCTCGCCGCTGGCGAAGAAACCCACCAGCGGAACGTCGCCGAGGTTGTGCGCGACGATGCCAAGCTCGGCGCCCGGGGCGCCAAACAGGTGCTCGCCGCGGGCCACGCAGGACACGTAGTGCGCGCCCAGCACGCGCAGCGACTCACCCTCGAGTTCCTCGCGCAGCTCGGTGCACACGCGCACCAGGTCGGCGCGCGCGGCGTTGCGGTCGCGGGTGCAGAAGACCGCGCGGTCGCCCGGGCGCGGCGTGGCGGCGATCGCCAGCAACCGGTGCTGCGGATCGATGCCCAGCACGTTGCGCACCGCGTAGTCGGCAAAACCGATGCCGCGGTCGCGGCTGGCCGGCGCCAGGCCGATCATCAATCCGTTGGACAGGCGTTCGGACGGCAGCGCGCGCAGGATCTCGTCGCCGTCGCGCGATTCGCGCACTTCGGCGGCCACACCGAGGTCGGCGAGAAGCACGTCGAGCGCCGGCTCGCCGTCCAGCTGCTGGATGTAGTGCGACGAGCACCGGGAGATCACATGCTCGCGCGCCAGCGGCGCGCAACCCTGCGTGACGCGCGACAGCAGGCGCACCTCTGCGCCGAAGAGTGCTCCCGACAGTCCACCGCGAACCAGCCGGTCGGCCAGCTGGTGGCTGCCCGGCTGGCTGCCACCCACGAGCCCGCCGAACAGGAAGCCGGTGTCCAGGCGTGCAGCCAGCGCGGAGATCGATTCGATGAGCTCGGGCGTGGTGGGCTCCGCGTGGACGAGGGCGGTGAACCCCGCGGTCGCGCCGACCTGGGTCGCCGCCGCGTGCACTTCGTCGGGCGCGCTGTCGCGGCGGCTCGAAAACACGCGCCAGCTGTCGGCAGGCAATTCGCAGATCATCGCCACCAGCGCCGAGTCGCTGCTGTATTCCACGCCGGTCGAACAGACTCCGTGTGCGCTGGCGCCGATCCACTGCACGTCGGGGAAGCGCTCGCGCAGCAAGGTGGCGACGTCGCCGAGACGCTCGGCGAGCCTCTCGGTGACGTAGACGACGCCGAGTCCGGCGACCGGTGCGGCGCCGCCGGCGGCGAGCCGGGTCATCAGGGATTCAGCCGCCGTGCGCCAGTCCGGATGCGCCGCATGACCATGCCTGAATGCCTGCATCTGGGCGATCCGACCTACGATGCCATCCGATCCGTCCGTCGCGCGCGTCGCTCACGCCTTGCGCGTGCGCGCCGCCGGCTTGCGTCCTGACGCCGGTGCGCCCGGGTGCGCGGTCCGGCGCGTGCCGACGCGTGCCGCGCGCGCCGCCGGCACCGCAGGGCGCTGCGCGGGCGCGGTGGCGTCGGACCCGGACAGGCCCGCCCCCGCCAATGCCGCGGCCGCGACCTGGTTGAACTGGCTCTGCAGCAGGTTCCACCAGGCGCCCGGGCTCAGCCCGGGATCGGAGATGCTGCCCGGCATCGCCGCGGCTGTGCCGCGCCGCTTGCGATCCGGGGCTTGCGCGCGCGCCGCACGGCCCTTCGGGCTCGACGCGGCGCCCGGCGCGTCGCTGTCTGCGCTTGCCGTGGCCTGGGCGGCGTCACCCTGAGCCGAGTCGGCCTGAGCGGAGTCGGCCTGCGCGTGCGACTGCGTCGCGCCCCCGAGCACCGACGCGATTGCCTGTGCCGCCGGTGCGGCCGCCCCGAGCGGTGCGCCGAACGCCTTCAGCGTGGCGATCGTGCCGCGCTGGATCTCCAGCGCCTGGATGGTTCCCTGCAGCATGTTCATGTTCAGCGTCAGCCACTGCTCGACCGCCTTCAGGTCGGCGATGCGCCGGTCGAGTTCGTCGAGATCGACGGTCGGCGTGAAGCCCGATGGCACTCCGAACGACGTCCACGCCTTCTTGACGAAATCGACCGTGTCGAGAACGTTGCCGACCTTCAGCGGGCCGATCCCGACGTTGCCGAGCCCCATTGCCGCCAGATCGCCGATTCCGAGCTTGCCTGCCATGTGAACGTCTCCCGATCCGGTGCCGCGAGCACCGCCTGCGGCTCGATGAACGACAATAGCAGGAAACGACCGTGTCGGAAGAACCGCAGGTGTGCCCATGATCGACATCGAAACGCTGCGCCGCATCCTGGCCACGCATCGCGTCATCGCGGTGGTGGGCCTGTCGGCCGAGTGGCATCGGCCGAGCTTCTTTGCCGCGAAGTACATGCAGGAGCACGGCTACCGCATCGTTCCGGTGAACCCGAAGTACGAGCGCATTCTCGGCGAGCGCTGCTACCCGTCGCTCGCCGACATCGACCACGAGGTCGACATGGTCGACGTGTTCCGCCGCGCCGAGGACGTGCTGCCGATCGCGCGTCAGGCGATCGGGATCGGCGCGAAGGCGCTCTGGCAACAACTCGGCGTGGCCAACCTCGAGGCCGACCGGTTGGCGCGCGGACACGGCCTCGACACGGTGATGGATCGCTGCGTGAAGATCGAGCACGCGCGACTGTTCGGCGGCCTGAACTGGGCAGGCGTGGACACGCAGGTGATCTCGGCCCGGCGACCGCGCTGGCTGCCCTGAACCGGAGGAACGAAACGAATGGCCGACCATCGCTACGGGATCGAGACGCTGTGCCTGCACGCGGGGCAGATCCCCGACGCGGTCACCGGCGCGCGCGCGGCGCCGATCTACCAGACGACCTCGTTCGTTTTCGACTCGGCCGAGCACGCGGCCAGCCTGTTCAACCTGCAGACCTTCGGCAACGTCTACTCCCGGCTGTCGAATCCGACGGTGGCGATGCTCGAGGAGCGCGTGGCCGCGCTCGAAGGCGGGCGCGCGGCGATTGCCGCCGCCAGCGGCATGGCCGCGTCGATGCTCGCGATGCTCACGCTGTGCGGCCACGGCGACCACATCGTCGCCGCCAACACGCTGTACGGCGGCACCTGGTCGCAGTTCGCGGTCACGTTCGCGAAGTTCGGCATCGAATGCACCTTCGTCGAGCCCGACGACCCCGGGAACTTCCGTCGCGCGCTGCGTCCGGCCACGAAGGCGCTGTTCGTCGAGACGATCGCCAACCCGCGCCTGAACGTGCCCGACATCGAGGCGGTCGCGGCGATCGCGCACGAGCACGGCGCACCGCTGGTGGTCGACAACACGCTGGCGTCGCCGTACCTCTGCCAGCCGATCCGCCACGGCGCCGACATCGTCGTGCACTCGGCGACCAAGTACCTCGGCGGGCACGGCACGACGATGGGCGGCGTGGTCGTCGAGTCGGGCAGGTTTCCATGGGACAACGGTCGCTTCCCGGAGATGACCGAGCCGTCGAAGGGCTACCACGGCGTGCGCTTTCACGAGACCTTCGGCGACTTCGGATTCACGATGAAGGCGCGCATGGAGACCGCGCGCACGCTCGGGCCGACGCTCGCGCCGTTGTCGGCCTGGCTGCTGCTGCAGGGCATCGAGACGCTGCCGGTGCGCATGGACCGGCACCTGCAGAACGCGCAGCGCGTCGCCGAACACCTGGCGGCGCACCCGCTGGTGGCGTGGGTCAACTACCCGGGACTCGCCTCGAGCCCTTATCACGCGCTGGCGCGCAGGTATCTGCCGCGCGGTGCCGGCGGGATTCTGGCATTCGGCGTGAAGGCGCCCGCCGGCGGCCCGCAGGCCGCGCAGCGCGCGGGTGAGCGCTTCATCGAGGCGGCGACGTTCATGAGCCACCTGGCCAACGTCGGCGATGCGCGCACGCTGGTCATTCACCCGGCATCGACCACCCACCGCCAGATGTCGCCCGACGAGCAGCGCGCCGCCGGCGTCCTGCCCGACATGGTGCGCCTGTCGGTCGGCATCGAGTCGATCGACGACATCCTGTGGGACATCGACCAGGCACTGGAGAAGTCCCAGGGCTCCTGACAGGTGATTGCTGGCGTCAACGGCGTGCCCGCGGCAAGATGTTGCAGGTGCACATGCTTCGGAGAGCCTGATGGGCGCATCGAGGAAGGTTCCGGTCTACTGTTATCAGTGCGTCGCGGGCCCCGACCTGTTGAAGGTCGAGGTCGAAAACGGCGTGGCCACGCGGATCGAGTCGAATTACGACATCAGCGGCGAACACCCCGGCGGCGGGCGCGTGTGCGTGAAGGCCTACGGGCTGGTGCAGAAGGCGTACAACCCGAATCGCATCCGCCAGCCGATGAAGCGCACCAATGCGCGCAAGGGGCGCGGCGAAGATCCGGGCTTCGTGCCGATCGGCTGGGACGAGGCGCTCGACATCGTGGGCGCGAAGCTGCGCGAGATTCGCGCGAAGGGCCTGCTCAACGAGGAAGGCGTGCCGCGGGTCGCCAGCACCACCGGCGGCGGGGGCACGCCGGTGCAGTACATGGGCAGCTTCCCGGCGTTCATGGCCGCGTGGGGGCCGATCGACCAGGGCTACGGCGCCGGGCAGGGCGTCAAGTGCTATCACTCCGAACATCTCTACGGCGAACTGTGGCACCGCGCGTTCATCGTGTCGCCGGACACGCCGTACGTGAACTACATCATCAACTGCGGCAACAACGTCGAGGCGTCGGGCGGCGTGGTGGGCATCTGGCGCGAGGCCGACGCGCGGGTGCGCGGCGCCAAGCGGGTCCAGGTCGAGCCGCACCTGTCGATCACCGGCGCCTTGTCGGCGCAGTGGGTGCCGATCCGGCCCAAGACCGATGCGGCCTTCCTGTTCGGCCTGATCCACCGGATCGTGCACGAGCGTGACTGGCGCGAGGTCTGTGACCTGCCGTTCCTGAAGCATCGCACCAGTTCGCCGTACCTGGTGGGGCCGAACGGCTGGTACCTGCGCGAGGCAGGCAGCGGCAAGCCACTGGTCTGGGATCTCTCCGACGCTCGCGCCAAGGCGCACGACGCGCCCGACCTGCGCGATCCGGCGCTCGACGGCGAGTTCGAACTGGCCGGCGAGGAGCACGGTCCCGACGACGAGCGCATCGCGCACGAGCGCGCGCGCGTGCGCCCGGCGTTCCGCGCGATGCTCGACCACATGCAGGGTTACAGCGCCGACTGGGCCGCTGCCGAGTGTGACGTGCCCGCCGCGACGATCCGGAGCATCGCCGACGAATACCTGGCGCACGCCTGCGTGGGCCAGACGATCGAGATCGAGGGCAAGACGCTGCCGTTCCGGCCGGTGGCGGTGATGCTGGGCAAGACGGTGAACAACGGCTGGGGCGGCTATCACTGCTGCTGGGCGCGCACCATGCTGGCGGTGCTGGTGGGCGCGCTGGAAGTGCCCGGTGGCACGCTCGGCACGGCGGTGAAGCTGGTGCGACCGGCGGTCTCGCGGGTCGGCTCGGTGCTGCCCGGGCCCGACGGCCTGATGGCCTACCAGTTCAACGAGACGTCGCGCGAGGGGTGGATGCGCACGCCGCACATCCGCAACGCGTTCAAGACGCTGGTGCCGCTGGTATCGGACTCGCCGTGGTCGCCGGCGCTCGGGCCGGCGCACCTGCCGTGGCTGTTCCAGAAAAAGGCACCGGAGAACTGGCCGCGCACCCGCGCACCCGACCTCTGGTTCTGCTACCGCACGAACCCGGCGATCTCGTCCTGGAATGGGCCGGAGGTGGCCGAGCGGCTGGCCGAGTTTCCGTTCATCGTCGCGTTCGCGTACACCGAAGACGAGACCAATCACTTCGCCGACATCCTGTTGCCCGAGGCGCTCGATCTCGAGAGCCTGCAACTTATCCGGATCGGCAGCACCAAGTTCACCGAGCAGTTCTGGAAGCACGAAGGCTGGGCCATCCGTCAGCCGGCGATCGAGTCGCCCTGCGACACGATGGACTTCACCGACATCGCCACCGCGCTGGCCGAGCGCGCCGGCATTCTCGACAGGTACGTCGCGGCAATCAACCGCGGCGCGGCCGGGGTGAGTCTGCGCGATCGCGGCGGGCGCTTCGACTACGCGCTCGACGAGTCGCGCGCGCCCACCAGCGAGCAGGTCTGGGACGCCAGTGCGAAGGCGGCCAGCCACGAACTCACCGACGGCCGGGAGGTCCACGGCCTCGACTGGTTCAAGGAACACGGCTTCCTGCTGCGCCCGTTCCCGCAACTCGACTGGTACCTCTACCCGGCGCTCGAGCGCCAGGGGCTGAGGTTCGAGCTGCCCTACCAGGAGCGCGTCGTGCGCCACGGCCGGCAGCTCGCCAATCGCCTGCACGAAACCGGGGTCACCTGGTGGGAGCACCAGCTGGCCGAGTACGAATTCATGCCCACGTACGAACGCTTTCCCGAGATCTGGATCGAGTACGCGCGCGAGTACGGGCGCGACCCGCAGGAGTTCCCGTTCTGGGCGCTCACCGCGCGCTCGATGCAGTACAGCTGGGGCGCCAACGTCGGCCTGCCGCTGATCAACGAGGTCGCCAACAATATTGCCGGGCACCGCGGACTGATCATGAACCGCAGCGTCGCGCGCCGGCTCGGCATCGCCGAAGGCGAGCGTCTGCGGATCGAGTCGGTGTCGGGGCACACGGAGGGCGAGGCGGTGCTGCGCGAGGGCATCCGGCCCGATACGGTGCTGATGATCGGGCAGTTCGACCACTGGAAGACGCCATTCGCGAAAGACCTGAAGCTGCCGAGCCTGAACTCGCTCACCGATCTGTCGCTGACGCTCACCGACGGCACCGGCAGTGGTTCCGACGTGATGCGCGTGCGGCTGCGCCGTGCGGCCAGCGGCGAAGTGCTGGGCGGGCCGCCCGGAGCGTCGGGCACCGCGCCGCCGCTGCCAGCGCGCCCGGGCGACGCGATGCCGCCCGCGGGGGCAGGGCGCGAGACGGTGGCGGCCGCACCGGGGGCACGCCGATGAATGCCGTCACTCGCGCATCGTCCGCCGACCGTCCTTCGTCCGCCGCCCGCGCGGGCGCAACGCCCCGCTGGGGGATGGTGATCGACCTGAACCGCTGCGTCGGCTGCCAGACCTGCACGATCGCCTGCAAGCACGCCAACGACACCACCCCCGGGGTGCAGTGGCGGCGCGTGCTCGACGTCGAGGAGGGTACCTTCCCGGACGTCGAGCGGTTGTTCCTCGTCACCGGTTGCCAGCACTGCGCCGAGCCGCCCTGCGTGCCGGTCTGTCCGACCGGGGCGACGCGCCAGCGCGAGGACGGTCTGGTCACGATGAATTACGACGTCTGCATCGGCTGCGCGTATTGCGCGGTGTCGTGCCCCTACCAGGCGCGCACCATCGTGCACGAGCCGCGCGGTTACTATGGCCAGACGGCGACGCTGCAGGAACAGGCTACCGCGCATCCGGAGCGTGCCGGCGTGGCGCAGAAGTGCACGTTCTGCGTCGACCGCGTCGATCGCGGACTGGCGCGCGGACTGGTGCCCGGGATGGACCCCGAGGCCACGCCTGCGTGCTCGGCGGCGTGCATTTCGCAGGCGATCCGCTTCGGCGATTTCAACGATCCGCAGAGCGAGGTGTCGCGACTGGTGCGCGAACGACCCAGCGTGCAGCTCAACGCCGAGGTGGGCACCGATCCCCAGATCCGCTACCTGTACACCACTCCTGCGGTGCCGGGCCGCGAGGTGGACGCGCGCGGCGACGAGGCGCAGCAGCGGTTGTCCGACCCGGCCAACCCGCTGGTGGGCGCGCGCCAGACCTTCTGGGACTGGCGTGCGGCGATGAACTGGATGTTTGGCGGCGTCGGTACCGGGCTGGCGATCGCCACCGGGATCGCGGCGTGGGCGGGTGTGCTGCCTGCGTTGCAGGCGCCGATCCTGTACGCGGCATCGGCCGTGCTGGTGGCCATCGGCCTGTTCTTCGTGTTTCTGAAGATCGGGCGCCAGTTGCGCTTCTGGCGGGCGGCTACGCGCTGGCAGAGTTCGTGGATGACGCGCGAGCTCTACGCTGCGCTGGTGTTCTTCCCGTCGGTGCTGGTGTCGCTGCTGGCGCCGGGGCCACTGCCGTTCGCACTGGCCAGCATTGCGGCGGCGGCGTTCCTGGTCTGCCAGGCGAAGATCCTGCACCTCGCGCGCGGCATTCCGGTCTGGCGCGCGCCGCTCGTGCCGTGGATGATCGCGATCAGCGGGCTCTTCGAGGGCTGGGCTGGCCTGGTGCTCGGCACGGCCGCGCCGGGTACAGGGTTGCCGGTGACCGGGCCGGCGCTGGCGGCTGCAGGCGCCGTGCTGGCGGCGCTCAACGCACTGCTGTGGCGCACCTACGTCCGGGCGGCGCGCGCGCAGGGGGTGCCGCCGCTGGCGCGCCGGGTGCTCGACCGCTTCACGCCGTCGCTGCACCTGCTGGGCCACCTGGTGCCGTTCGCGCTGGCCGTGGCTGCCTGGCTCGCACCCGTCGCGGCGACGCCGCTGCTGGCGGTCGGCGCGGTCGCAGCCATTGCCGGCGGGGCCTCCTGGAAGTTCACGCTGATCGTGCGCGCCGGTTATACCCAGGGGTTCGACCTGCCGCGGATGCCGCAGCGCGGCTCCGGGCGGCGCGCTGCGCCGCCCCGACTCGATGCGGCGGCGGCACCCCCGCCCGCTCGAAATTGACAGTGACAGGGCGGCGGGCCATAATTCACGGTTCCCTGGAGGGGTGCCCGAGTGGCTAAAGGGGGCAGACTGTAAATCTGTTGGCTTACGCCTACGTTGGTTCGAATCCAACCTCCTCCACCAGGTTCGAGCGTCGCAACGAGCATCAGGAACGCGTCTGGCAGGGCGTCGGGGACGACGCCGGAGAGGGTGCCCGCAAGGGCGCCGGAGGGCCGGAGCGAGCCTCGGCGGGTGTAGCTCAATGGTAGAGCAGAAGCCTTCCAAGCTTATGACGAGGGTTCGATTCCCTTCACCCGCTCCAGCGATTTGCGGGCGGCGCAGGAATCCGGCGGGACGGCGGCAACAGGGTGTCCGCCCATGTGGCTCAGTGGTAGAGCACTCCCTTGGTAAGGGAGAGGTCGCGCGTTCGATCCGCGCCATGGGCACCACGAACAGGGCGGGCGCGCCGCGCGTGGCGCGACCGCTGCCAGCGGGCAGCATCGAAAAAAGAACCGGGAGTTCGACATGGCGAAAGGAAAGTTCGAGCGTACGAAGCCGCACGTGAACGTTGGGACGATTGGTCACGTGGATCACGGCAAGACGACGCTGACGGCGGCGATCACG
>JAJTYR010000007.1 GCA_021463505.1 Burkholderiaceae bacterium
GCTGCGGCCGGTGCCGCGGGCGGGCCAGGGTCTGCGGCCGGTGCGACTGGCGCGGCCGCTGCCGCGGCCGCGCGCTCGACGTCGGCGACGTTGATCGGCGCGCCTGCGGTCGCGGCGGCCAGCGCATCGAGGTCCACGTCCAGTTCGGCGGCGCGCCGGCGCGCGGCGGGCGATGCACGCGGTGGCAGGGCAGGCCGGCCCGTGATCGTCGGACCCGTCGACGGCACCGATGCCGGCTGCGCGGGCAAGCCTGCCGCGGGCGCGGTGGCGCGTGCGGCCTGCGCTTCGGTCGAAGACGCTACCGCACGCCAGTCCTCGCCGGGCGATGCGACGAGCGCCATCGTCTGGCCGACCGGTATCCTCTGGCCGGGCTCGGCGAGCAGCCGCGCCGCGGTGCCGGAGGCCCAGATCTCGACCTCGATCGCACCCTTCTGGGTTTCGACCACGCAGGCCACCTGCCCGCGCGCCACCGTCTCGCCGGGCGCGACGCGCCACTCGACGAAGACGCCGTCTTCCATGTCGGCGCCGAGTGACGGCATGCGGAACTCGATCATCGGCCGACCACCTCGCGCGCTACGGCGACGACGTTCGCGACCTGCGGCAATGCGGCATCCTCGAGGTGCTTCGGGTAGGGGATCGGCACTTCGGCGCTGCACACGCGGGCCAGCGGCGCGTCGAGGTCGTAGAACGCCTGTTCGACGATCAGCGCCATGATCTCCGCGGCGAGACTGCAGGTCTTCCAGCCCTCGTCGACCACCACCGCGCGGCGCGTCTTCGCGACGCTGGCGATGATCGCCTGCTCGTCGAGCGGGCGCAGCGTACGCAGGTCGAGCACCTCGGCGTCGATCCCCTCGCGGGCGAGCGCTTCGGCGGCTTCGAGGCACTTGGGCAGCGATCCGCCGTAGGTGATCAGCGACAGCTGCGTGCCCGGCCGGCGCACCGCGGCGTGATCGATGTCGACCGCACCGGCACCGGCATCGAGCTCGCCCTCCATCGGCAGCAGCATCGCGTGTTCGAAGACGATCACCGGGTCGGGATCCTGCAGTGCGGTCCACAGCATGCCGCGCGCGTCGGCCAGCGTCGCGGGCGCCACCACGCGCAGGCCCGGCACGTGGGCGTACCAGACCTCGAGGCTGTGCGAATGCTGCGCCGCCAGCTGCCGGCCGGCGCCGGTGGTCATGCGGATCACGACCGGCACTTCGATCTGCCCGCCCGACATGTGGCGCAGCGTTGCCGCGTTGTTGACGATCTGGTCGAGTGCCAGCAGGCTGAAGTTGACCGTCATCACCTCGACGATCGGCCGCATCCCGTTGATCGCCGCGCCGATGCCCGCGCCGACGAAGCCCGATTCCGACAGCGGCGTGTCGCGAACCCGCGCTTCGCCGAACTCCTCCAGCAGCCCCTTGCTGACCGCGTAGGTGCCGCCGTAGCGGCCGACGTCTTCGCCCATCAGGAACGCCCGCTCGTCGCGTGCAAGCGCTTCGCGCAGCGCCTCCCGCAGCGCCTCGCGGTAGGTGGTGCGCACGGCCGCATTCACGACCGCGCTCACGATCGCGCCCCGGGCGTTGGCGCTGCGCCAGGCAGGGGTGCGCGCACGTAGACGTCACGCGCCAGTTCCTCGACCGGCTCCAGCGTTCCGGCCTCGGCGAACGCCACCGCGGCGTCGATCTCCGCGCTCACTTCGCGCTCGATGACCGCGACGGCGTCCCCGTCGAGCCATTCGTGCTCGAAGGCCGTGCGCATCAGGCGGTCGATCGGGCAGCGCTTCCTCCATTCGGCGACTTCGGCCTTGTCGCGATAGAGTTCTGGGTCGAACATCGAGTGGGCGCGGAACCGGTAGGTGCGGAACTCGACGAACACCGGGCCTTCGCCGGCACGCACCGCCGCCACCGCGTGCCGCGTCGCCTCGCGCACCGCGAACACGTCCATGCCGTCGGCCGACAGCGCCTGCATGCCGCAGGCGCGTACGCGCCCGCACAGATCCACGCTCGATTGCGAGCGCGCGAGCGCAGTGCCCATCGCGTACAGGTTGTTCTCGCACAGGAACAGCACCGGCAGCTTCCACAGCGCAGCGAGGTTGGCGGATTCGTGGAATTCGCCCTCGGCCATCGCGCCTTCCCCGAAGAAGCAGGCGGCGAGGTGGTCGGTGCCGCGCATCTGCTCGGCCAGCGCGAAGCCGGCCGCCAGCGGCAGCGCGCCACCGACGATCGCGTTGCCGCCGAAGAAGCGCCGCGAGACGTCGAACAGGTGCATCGAGCCGCCGCGCCCGCCGCTGCAGCCTTCGCGCTTGCCGAACATCTCGGCCATGATCGCGCCGGCGGGTACGCCGCGTGCGAGCGCGTGGCCGTGCTCGCGCCAGGTCCCGAGGATGCTGTCGTCGGCGCGCAGTTCGGGCATCGCCCCGACGGCGACGGCTTCTTCGCCGATGTACAGGTGCAGGAAGCCGCGGATCTTTCCGGCGCTGTAGAGTTCGGCGCACTTCTCCTCGAAGCGCCGGATGCGCAGCATCTGCCGGAGCAGATGCCGGGCGTCGTCGCGCGCGAGCGTCACGTCGACTCCAGCGTCGAGGTATCGCCCTCGGGCAGGCCGAGTTCGCGCGCCTTGAGCAGCCGGCGCATGATCTTGCCGCTGCGCGTCTTGGGCAGGCCGTCCACGAAATCGATCTCCTTGGGGGCCACGGCGGCGCCCAGTCGTTTGCGCGCGAAGCCGAGCAGCTCGCGCTTCAGGGCGTCGCCGGGGGCGATGCCCGGCTTCAGCGCAACGAAGGCCTTGACCATCTCGCCGATCACCGGCTCGGGCTTGCCGATCACGCCCGCCTCGTGCACCGCCGCGTGCTCCATCAGCGCCGACTCGACCTCGAACGGACCGATCAGGTGCCCGGCCGACTTGATCATGTCGTCGGCGCGTCCGAGGAACCAGTAGTAGCCGTGGGCGTCGCGACGTGCGAGGTCGCCGGTCAGGTACCAGTCACCCGCGAAGCACCTGCGGTAGCGCGCCTCTTCGTTCAGGTAGGTGCGGAACATCGACGGCCAGCCCACGCGCAGCGCCAGTTCGCCCTCGAAACCGGGATCGTCGACCGGTTCCGCGCCGCCGTCGGAGGTGCGTCGCACGACCGCTGCCTCGATGCCGGGCAGCGGCTTGCCCATCGAGCCGGGCCGGATGTCGAGTGCCGGGAAGTTGGCGATCATGATGCCGCCGGTCTCGGTCTGCCACCAGTTGTCGTGAATCGGCAGGCCGAACGCCTCGACGCCCCAGCGCACCGCCTGCGGGTTCAGCGGCTCGCCTACGCTGGCGATGAAGCGCAGCTTCGGAAACGCGTGCCGGCGCGCGGCCTCGGCGCCGGCCTTCATCATCATGCGCACGGCGGTCGGCGCCGTGTACCAGACGCTGACGCGCTCGCGCGCCAGGATTTCGTACCAGCGCTCGGCGTCGAAGTCGGATTCGTCGACCACTTGGGTGATGCCGTGCGCGAGCGGCGCCACGATGCCGTAGGACGTGCCGGTGATCCAGCCGGGGTCGGCGGTGCACCAGAACACGTCGTCCGGATGGAAGTCCAGCGCCAGGCGTCCGGTGGCGTAGTGCGCGACGATCGCCTGGTGCACGTGCAGCGCACCCTTGGGCTTGCCGGTGGTGCCGCTGGTGAAGTGCAGCAGCGCCGGCGCCTCCGCATCGGTGGGGCCGATCTCGCAGGCTGGGCTCGCCGCGTCGAGCAGTGGCTGCAGCGCGAGCGTGCCCGGGGGCAGGGTGGCCCCTTCGTCATCGACCAGCAGCACGTGTTCGAGCGATGCCAGGCGTGCACGGATCGACTCGACCTTGCGGCGGTAGAGGCTCGTGGTCGTCACCAGCACCCGGGCCGCGCCGATCTCCATGCGCGTGGCGATCGGCTCCGGGCCGAACGCCGAGAACAGCGGCGTGACGACACAGCGGTGCTTGAGTGCACCCAGCAATGCGACGTACAGCACCGGGATGCGCCCGCACAGCAGGAACACGCGATCGCCGGTGGCAACCCCGAGTTCCGCGAGCACGTTGGCAAAGCGCGCGGTGAGATCGCGCAACTGCGCATAGGTAATGTCCTGCGCGGCACCGTCGCGCCCGAGCCAGCGCAGTGCGATCCGCGTCGAGCGCGGCCCCGCGGCGTGGCGATCGACGCACTCGTGGGCGATGTTCAGTCCGCGTGCCCCCGGCAGCCCGTCGAGCGAGCGGCGCACCTCGGTCCACGAAAAGGTGGCGCGCTCGGCGTCGTAATCGAGCAGGTTCGGGCGAACCGGCAGCGCCCCGGGTTGCTTGCGCAGGATGTCCATGCGTGCCTCGGTGATCCTGCGCAGCCTATCGTCGCAGGTGCCCGGGGCGTATTGCGTCCGGTCAAGCCGATGCCGGGTGCGCTGGTGGCGCGCTCACGGGTGCGTGGCTGCCCTCGGAGCGCGCTGCGCATCGGTCGGGCTACTCGGGCATCGGCGGGAGACCAGGCACTGCCCCGGTTCCGTTCCAGCAGGGCAGGTGTTTCTTACTTCATATATAACAATGTGTTATTGAAGTATTTTAATCTAAATGCTAAAGAACCTGCTTGCCTCGTCAACGTGGCAGCGCATCCGTGTGGGTGGCGGTTGCCTTCGACGCCGCCGTAGCGTGGCATTCCGAGTCCACTTCGTTGCATGTCGGCACGGCGGTACGCCTGACTGCCCGTCGACCCAGCGTACGCCTGGTGCTGGCTGTGGACGAGATCACGGTGGCTGCCGGCACAGCAGCCTGGACGGGCCACGCGGGCGCCCAGGCACGCAGTGCCGCTGGAGTGACCCGGCCCCACAAGGCAACAGCCCAGCAGGGTCACTGCTGGGCCGATTGCCTGCCACACAGGGCTAATCTTGGCTCCCCGACCTGGGCTCGAACCAGGGACCTGCGGATTACAAGTGCCCGGAAGTTTCCAACCGGCTTGGACTTTCTCTTCGCCCTGGCCAACGATCCGCTTGCGCGCATCGCCTGCGTTAGGCGCACCCCGTAAAGTCTCTACACATGCCCGGCGTCCGTCCGGAACGTCCGCCTGCTTGCTCGGGATTGCCTTAGCGCATCGCGCCTTAGGGTTCCCCGAATTAGGGATGTTTTCACCACCCGGTTTCCCGGGTGGGCTGCCATTGAGTCAACAGTCCGTCGCTCTACCGACTGAGCTATCGGGGAACAAACGGCGATTCTAGCGTGAGATCGGATGCGCTGTCGAATCGACGGGACTGCCGACAAGGCGCATCGCTGCCATGCGCGTTCCCGGTTCCCTTTGCCTGGCGGTTTCGTGCCGGATCAACTCGAAGCCGGGCTTCGCGCCGACAGTGCTCCACCACGCAGATCGGGACCAGACAGACCGAATCGGTCTCCGGGGAAAAGACGCCGAATGCGTCGACGTGTCCGCGACAGTCGTGTCGTCCGCGCCCACGATGGTTTGCGCAGGAGCACACGGGGAAAGCGATCGAACCCTTGTCATCGAGACGACCGGTCTTGCACTGGACGCGCATGAGTCGCTGCCCGCCATCGCTACCCCTCGATCACCGCCGCCATGGCCTTCGCGACGTTGTCGATGTTGCCGCTGTTGAGCGCCGCCAGGCAGATGCGGCCGGTGGCCACCGCGTAGATGCCGAACTCGTTGCGCAATCTTTCGACCTGCGCCGGGTTCAATCCCGAGTAGGAGAACATCCCGCGCTGGCGGGCGACGAAGGAGAAATCCTGCGCGACGCCGTTCTCGCGCAGCTTGCGCACCAGGTCTGTGCGCATCGCGCGGATGCGCTCGCGCATGCCGGCGAGTTCCTTCTCCCAGAGGTAGCGCAGCGCCGGTGTCGACAGCACCGCGGCGACGATCGCCGCGCCGTGAGTCGGCGGGTTGGAGTAACTGGTGCGGATGACGCGCTTGACCTGGCTGATGACGCGCGCGGTCTCGTCGCGGTTGGCGGTGACGATCGACAGCGCGCCGACGCGCTCGCCGTACAGCGAGAACGACTTGGAGAAGGAACTGGAGACGAAGAAGTCGAGGCCGGACTGCGCGAACTTGCGCAGCGCCAGCGCGTCGGCCTCGATGCCGTCGCCGAAGCCCTGGTAGGCCATGTCGAGGAACGCGACCAGGTCGCGTTCGCGTACTGCTTCGACCACCGTATCCCATTGGGCGGCATCGAGGTCGACGCCGGTCGGGTTGTGGCAGCAGGCGTGCAGCACGACGACCGAGTGTGCCGGCAGCGCCTTCAGCGTCGCGAGCATCGCGTCGAACCTGACGCCGTGTGTCGCGGGGTCATAGTACGGGTAGGCATGCACCGCGTAACCGGCGGCCTCGAACAGCGCCCGGTGGTTCTCCCAGCTCGGGTCGCTGATCCAGGCCTGTGCATCGGGATACAGCCGGTGCAGGAAATCGGCGCCGATGCGCAGCCCGCCGGTGCCGCCGAGTGCTTCGAAGGTCGCCACCCGGCCTTCGGCAAGCAGTGGCGAGTTGGCGCCGAACAGCAACTGCTGGACCGCCTGGTTGTAGGCAGCGAAGCCCTCGATCGGCAGGTAGCCGCGCGCCGGAGCGCTGGTGATGCGTGCCTGCTCTGCTTCGCGCACCGCGGCGAGCAGCGGGATGCGGCCGGTGTCGTCGCAGTAGACGCCGACGCCGAGATTCACCTTGTGGGTGCGTTGGTCAGCATTGAAAGCTTCTGTCAGGCCGAGAATCGGATCCCGGGGCGCCATCTCGACGGTGGCGAACATCGACTGGCTCATGGAGGGCGCTCGCGTCCTTGGTGTTCGAGGGGTGGGTTAGGTGCAATGCACAAGTTTCGTGCAGAACACTGGATTTTCGGGGGCTGCGCGGCGATAATCGGAGCTTCGCCGGAAGGCCACCGAAAGCCTTGCGGTGACAGAGTTCCTGACCCTGCCAGCGACCCGTCGACCGGTGGCCGAATCGATGGATCCAGCCGCCACGCTGCGATTGTGCGGCGCAGCATCACGGGCGCCGCAGGCCGTTCGTATCCGCAACGAGTGTAGCACGCCGATCCGCGCCGCCCGACTCCGACGATGACCGATTCCGCGCTCGAACGCCCGTCGTTCGTCTGCTTCCCTGGTAGCCCGTTCCAGCTGCACCAGCCGTTCGCCCCGGCCGGCGACCAGCCGGAGGCGGTCGAGCGCCTGGTCGACGGGCTGCGCGACGGACTGAGCTTCCAGACGCTGCTCGGGGTCACCGGCTCGGGCAAGACCTTCACGATGGCCAACGTCATCGCACGCATCGGCCGGCCGGCGCTGGTGCTGGCACCGAACAAGACACTGGCCGCGCAGTTGTACGCCGAGATGCGCGAGTTCTTCCCGAACAACGCGGTCGAGTACTTCGTGTCCTATTACGACTACTACCAGCCCGAGGCGTACGTCCCGCAGCGCGACCTGTACATCGAGAAGGATTCGTCGATCAACGAGCACATCGAGCAGATGCGACTGTCGGCGACCAAATCGCTGCTCGAGCGGCGTGACACCGTGATCGTCGCGACCGTCTCCTGCATCTACGGCATCGGTAACCCGCACGACTACCACCGGATGATCCTCGTGCTGCGCACCCGGGACCGGTTACCGCAGCGCGAGGTGCTGCAGCGGCTGGTGGCGATGCAATACAGGCGCAGCGACGCCGAGTTCGCGCGCGGCACCTTCCGGGTGCGCGGCGACTCGATCGACATCTTTCCGGCCGAGCACGCCGAGCTCGCGGTGCGCGTCGAGCTGTTCGACGACGAAGTCGACGGCATCGTGCTGTTCGACCCGCTCACCGGACACGTGCGCCAGAAGGTTCCGCGCTTCACCGTCTATCCGTCGTCGCACTACGTGACGCCGCGCGAGACGGTGATGCGTGCGCTGGCCACGATCCGCGAGGAACTCGCCGGGCGGCTGGAATATTTGCATGAGCGCGGCAAACTGGTCGAGGCGCAGCGGCTGGAGCAGCGCACCCGCTTCGACATGGAGATGCTGCAGGAGCTCGGTTTCTGCAAGGGCATCGAGAACTACACGCGCCACCTGTCGGGAGCGCGTCCCGGCGAACCGCCGCCGACGCTGGTCGACTACCTGCCGGCCGATGCGCTGATGATCATCGACGAGAGCCACGTGACGATCGGCCAGCTGGGCGGCATGTACCGCGGCGACCGCTCGCGCAAGGAGACGCTGGTCGAGTATGGCTTCCGGCTCCCCTCCGCACTGGACAACCGGCCGCTGAAGTTCGAGGAGTTCGAGGCCAAGGTGCGCCAGTGCATCTTCGTGTCGGCCACGCCGGCCGACTACGAGGCGCGGCAATCCGGCCAGGTGGTCGAGCAGGTGGTGCGGCCCACGGGACTGGTCGATCCGCAGGTGATCGTGCGTCCCGCCTCGACCCAGGTCGACGACCTGTTGTCGGAGATCCGCGACCGGGTCGCGCGCGCTGCGCGCGTGCTGGTCACGACCCTCACCAAGCGGATGGCCGAGGATCTGACGGATTTCCTCGCCGACCAGGGGGTGAAGGTGCGATACCTGCACTCCGACATCGACACCGTCGAGCGCGTCGAGATCATTCGCGACCTGCGACTGGGCGTGTTCGACGTGCTGGTCGGCATCAACCTGCTGCGGGAGGGACTCGACCTGCCGGAGGTGTCGCTGGTGGCGGTGCTCGACGCGGACAAGGAGGGGTTCCTGCGTTCGGAACGCAGCCTGATCCAGACGATCGGGCGCGCCGCGCGCAACCTCGATGGTTGCGCGATCCTGTACGCCGACCGCGTCACCGACTCGATGCGGCGGGCGATCGACGAAACCGGGCGGCGTCGCTCGAAGCAGATTGCGTTCAACCACGCGCACGGCATCGTGCCGCGCGGGGTGGTCAAGCAGGTGCGCGAGCTGATCGACGGCGTCTACGACACGCAGCAGGCGCGCCAGGAGCTTCAGGCCGCGCAGCGGCAGTTGCAGTACGAGACGATGAGCGAGAAGGGCATCGCGCACGAGATCAGGCGCCTGGAGCGCCAGATGTTCGAGCACGCGAAGAACCTCGAATTCGAGAAGGCTGCGCGGGCGCGTGACCAGCTCGCGGTGCTCAAGGAACGGATTTTCGGATCGGATGGGGGCGGCGTGGTGGCGCTGGCGGCCGGACAGGCCGCATAGGCCCGGCTCGAAATGGCGCGACGGACCCCCACATGGTGAATCACTGACTCAGGCGGATGACGAAATGGCAAAACGAGAACCGGTTTCGCTGGCGATGAACACGCGTGTGCTCTTCGTGTGCATGGGCAATATCTGCCGCTCGCCGATGGCCGAAGGGGTGTTCCGGCAACTGGTCCGGCAGGCCGGGCTGGACGAGGTCGTTCGGGTTGCTTCGGCCGGCACGCACGCGTTCCATGTCGGCGAGCCGCCCGACAAGCGCGCGCAGGCGGCGCTGCTGCGGCGCGGCTACGACATTGCCGACCTGCGTGCCACGAAAGTCAAGGAGCGAGATTTCGGCGACTTCGACATGATCCTCGCGATGGACTGGGACAACCTCGCGCAACTGCAGCAGCTGGCACCGAAGACCTCGCACCACAAGCTGCAGCTGCTGATGCGCTTTGCCACCGAGCACGAGACGGCCACCATCGCCGACCCGTACTACGGCAACGTGCAGGGCTTCGAGCAGGCGCTCGACTACATCGAGGACGCCTGCAACGGCCTGCTCGAACTGGCCAAGCGCCGCGCCACGCAGGTCGCGGCCGCCTGAGAAACCGCAGCGGTGCGCGGTATCGATGCCGCGGCGCTGCGCGGCGTCGATGCCGCCGCCGGTAAGGTCGTGCCGCTGGTGGACGACTTCATTGGAATGCAGCCTCTGGTTTTGTCTTTGGACAAAAAGACCACGCAGGCTGAATACCGAGTAAAAAAGTCGGAAAATCAGGTATACTTGAGCATCCGAGTCGGGTACTCGTCTTTCCAGACGGAGCCAACATGCGACTGACTACCAAAGGACGCTTCGCGGTCACCGCGATGATCGACCTGGCCTTGCGCCAGCACCAGGGTCCGGTGACGCTGGCGGGAATCAGCCAGCGTCAGAAGATTTCGCTGTCGTACCTGGAGCAGCTGTTCGGCAAGCTGCGACGTCACGAGCTCGTGGAGAGCACCCGCGGCCCGGGGGGCGGCTACACGCTGGCGCGGTCGATGAAAGGCATCACCGTCGCCGACATGATTTTCGCGGTCGATGAGCCGCTCGACGCGACGCAATGCGGCGGCAAGGAAAACTGCCAGGATGAAAACGGGCCCTGCATGACGCACGAGCTCTGGACCAACCTCAACAAGCGGATGATCGAGTACCTCGACTCGGTCACGCTGGCCGACCTGGTCGAGCAGCAGAAGGGGCGCGAGACACGCGCCCAGCCGAAGGAGATCTCGGTGCTGAAAGAGCACCGCGCGGCGCTCGAATTCCCGACCTCCACGCTGCAGCCGATCAAGTTCGAAAAGGGCCGCATCACGACGGTCTGACACGGGAGAAGCGCGAATGGCTGTGAACCTCACCGAAAGGGCGGCCCGCTACGTGGCGCGTTCGATCGAGCAGCGGGGCAAGGGGATGGGGCTGCGCGTGGGCGTGAAGACCTCGGGCTGTTCCGGCATGTCGTACCAGCTCGAGTTCGCCGACGCGCGCAACGCTGACGACCTCGAGTTCGAGAGCCAGGGCATCAAGGTGTTCATCGACTCGAAGAGCCTGCCCTACCTGCAGGGCATCGAGCTCGATTTCGTCCGCGAGGGGCTCAACGAGGGGTTCCGGTTCAACAATCCCAACGTGAAGGGCACCTGCGGCTGCGGGGAATCGTTCTCGGTCTAGTGCCGCGCCAGCCGCACGGCGGCGGCGATCGACGCGAGCGCACCGAAGCCGCAGGCCGCGAGCAGCACCAGGCCGGCGCGCGGTCCGGCCGCTTCGACCAGCGCCGACAGCGCAACCGGGGCGGCCGCCGCGGCAAACAACCCCGGCGCGGCGATACGCCCGAGCAACTCGGCGTAGCCACGGCTGCCGAACAGCGCCAGCGGCAGCACACCGCGCACGATCGTCATCAAGCCGTTGGCGCACCCGTACAGCATCACGAACAGGGCCGCCGCCCACGGCTGCACGGGCAGGACGAGGGCGGCGACGAAAGCCACGGGCATCAGCATGATCGAGGGCACCGCGACCGCCACCGCGCTGAAGCGCCGCTGAAGCGACATCTCGGCCACGCGCGCGACGACCTGCGCGGGGCCCATCAGCGAAGCCGTCGCCACGACCACTGCTGCCCCGTAGCCGAAGCCGCCCAGCAGCATCACCAGGTGAGCGCCGATGGCCGAGTTGATGAACGCGTACAGCGTGAAGCCGAGCGCGATCAGTACGAGCGCGCGACGCGCGTGCTGCACCGGCAGCCGCGCCTGTGCGTCGGACACGCCGGCGTGCGTCGCGGTGCCGGCCGGGCGGCGCCGTGGGCCGCCGGCGAAGCGCGCGTGCAGCAGCGCGCACGGCATCAGGTTCAGCAGCGCGTAGACCTGCAGCGCGACGCGCCAGCCGAACGAGGCGTCGAGCCAGGCGCCGATCGGCCAGAACACGCTCGAGGCAAAGCCGCCGAAGAGGGTCACCAGCGAGATCGCGCGACGCGCACCGTCGCCGGCCAGCACGGTCAATGCGGCGAAGGCGCCGTCGTACAGGATCGAGCGCATGGCCAGCCCGATCAGCGTCCAGCCCGCGAACAGCGCCCGCCAGCCCTGCGCCAGCGAAATCGCCAGCAGACCGGCTGCCGCGAGGACCGATGCCAGCATCATCACGCGTGCGGCACCGTGGCGGTCGATCAGCCAGCCGCTGGCGCGCGCGCTTGCGCCGGCCACCAGCAGGCCCCAGGAGAATCCGCCCAGTACCGTGGTCGGTGACAGGTCGAGCCCGTCGGCGATCGAGCCGGCGAGGATCGCGGTCATGTAGTGGGTCGTGCCCCAGCCGACGATCTGGGTCAGCCCCAGCGCGGCGATCGCGGCGCCAACCGACCGGGTCGACACGCCGGCCTGCGGGAGCGTGCCGGGCGTGGCGCTATTCCTCGCGCTTGAGCGCGGGGAACAGCACCACGTCGCGGATGCTCGGGCTGTCGGTGAGCAGCATCACCAGCCGATCGATGCCGATGCCGCAGCCTCCGGCGGGTGGCATGCCGTACTCGAGCGCGCGGATGTAGTCGGCGTCGAAGTACATCGCTTCGTCGTCGCCGGCGTCCTTGGCCTCGACCTGGCGCAGGAAGCGCTCGGCCTGGTCTTCGGGGTCGTTCAGCTCCGAGAAACCGTTGGCGATTTCGCGCCCGGTGATGAACAGCTCGAAGCGCTCGGTGATGCCGGGGTGCGAATCCGAGGCGCGCGCCAGCGGCGAGACCTCGACCGGGTAGTCGACGATGTAGGTGGGATCCCACAGCCGGTGCTCGGCCACCTCCTCGAACAGCGCGAGCTGCAGCGCGCCGAGCGCTGCGGATCCCGGCGGGTGCCCGGCGACGGCAACGCCCAGGCGCGCCAGTTCGGCGCGCAGGAAGCCGGCGTCCTGCAACTGCGCCAGCGAGTAGCGTGGCGCGTACTTCGCGATCGCGCCCGTGATCGACAGCCGCTCGAAGGGTCGCCCGAGGTCGACGGTGCGTCCCTGGTAGCTGAGCATCGTCGAGCCCGTGGCCGAGAGCGCGGCGTCGCGGATCACCTGCTCGGCGAAATCCATCAGCCAGCGGTAGTCGGTGTACGCGGCGTAGAACTCGAGCATCGTGAACTCGGGGTTGTGCCGCGGGCTGATGCCCTCGTTGCGGAAGCTGCGGTTGATCTCGTAGACGCGTTCGAAGCCGCCGACGATCAGCCGCTTCAGGTACAGCTCGGGCGCGACGCGCAGGAACATCTGCTGGTCGAGCGCATTGTGGTGCGTGACGAACGGGCGTGCGGCGGCGCCACCGGGAATCGGGTGCAGCATCGGCGTCTCGACTTCGAGGAAGCCGTGCGAGTTCATGAAGCTGCGGATCGCGCCGATGGTGCGGCTGCGCGCGATGAAGGTGTCGCGGGTCTCGCCGGTGACGATCAGGTCGACGTAGCGCTGGCGGTAGCGCAACTCGGGGTCGGCGATGCCGTGGAACTTGTCGGGCAGCGGCCGCAGCGACTTCGTCAGCAGCCGCACCCCGGTGCAGCGCACCGACAGCTCGCCTTTCATCGTCTTGAACAGCAGGCCCTCGCAGGCCACGATGTCGCCGAGGTCCCAGTGCTTGAACGCGGCGTGGGAGTCGGCGCCCACGCCTTCGTCGTTCAGGTACAGCTGCACGCGGCCGGTGGCGTCCTGCAGGGTGGCGAAACTCGCCTTGCCCTGGATGCGCTTGAGCATGATGCGCCCGGCCAGCGTGACCGCGACGCGCTCGGCCTCGAGTTGCGCGCGCGTCTTGAACCCGTAGTGCTCGCTGATCGCCGCAGCGCGATGCGACGGGCGAAAGTCGTTCGGGTAGGCGATGCCGCTCTCGCGCAGCCGCGCCAGCTTGACGCGTCGCCCGGCGATGAGCGCGTTGTCGTCGAAGTGGACGGGCGCGGCGGCCGGTTCGTGTTGCCCGGAACTGTCGCTCACGGCTCAGACTCCCTGTTTGAGACTGGCGACGATGAACTCGTCGAGGTCGCCGTCGAGCACCGAACGGGTGTTGCTGATCTCCACGCTGGTGCGCAGGTCCTTGATGCGCGACTGGTCGAGCACGTACGAGCGGATCTGGTGGCCCCAGCCGATGTCGGTCTTGCCGGCCTCGACCTTGTCCTGCTCGGCCTGGCGCTTGCGCAGCTCGAGCTCGTGCAGGCGCGCACGCAGCATGCTCATCGCCTCGTCGCGGTTGCGGTGCTGCGAGCGGTCGTTCTGGCACTGCACGACGATGCCGGTCGGGTTGTGCGTGATGCGTACCGCCGATTCGGTCTTGTTCACGTGCTGGCCGCCGGCGCCCGACGCCCGGTAGACGTCGATGCGCAGGTCGGCGGGGTTGATGTCGACTTCGATCGAGTCGTCGACCTTCGGGTAGACGAAGACCGACGCGAACGAAGTGTGGCGCCCGCCGCTGGAGTCGAACGGCGACTTGCGCACCAGCCGGTGGATGCCGGTTTCGGTGCGCAGGTGGCCGTACGCGTATTCGCCGTCGATGCGCAACGTCGCGCCCTTGATCCCGGCGACGTCGCCCGGCGACTCCTCCAGGATCTCGGTGGCGAAGCCCTTGCGCTCGCAGTAGCGCAGGTACTGGCGCAGCAGCATCGCGGCCCAGTCCTGTGCCTCGGTGCCGCCGGCGCCGGCCTGGATCTCGAGGAAGCAGGCGTTGGGATCGGCGGGATTGGAGAACATGCGCCGGAATTCGAGACCGGCCACCCGCGCCTCGATCGCCTGCGCGTCGCCTTCCACGGCGACCAGCGTGTCGTCGTCGTTCTCGGCCGAGGCCATCGCGAACAGCTCGGCGACGTCGGCGAGTCCGGTGTCGATCGTCTCGATGCGCTCGACCACGCCTTCGAGCGCCTTCTTCTCGCGGCCGAGCTCCTGCGCGTGCTTCGCGTCGTTCCAGACGCCGGGAGTCTCGAGCTCCCGGACGATCACTTCGAGACGCAGCTTCTTCGTGTCGTAGTCAAAGATACCCCCGGAGTTCGTCGACGCGCCGGCGAAGGTCGTCGATCAGCGATTCGAGTTGGTTCAGGCGCTCGGCTTCCATGGGGACGATGATCCTTCGCTCAAACCGGGCATTATACGGGCGGCGTCGTGGTGCGGGCCCCCTGGCATCGCACCGCGGACACTGCGCATCAGGGTGCGGCTGCCGCTGCGGGCAGTGGCTCGACCGCCTCGACCGCCTCGACCAAGAGGCGCACGCTGGCCAGCCCCTGGTACTCGTCGCGCGTCAACCGGTAGGCGAGGCGCGCGGGCGAGGGCAGTGGATCCACGCGGCCGAAAGCGATCGCCTCCAGCGGAGGTGCCAGCCCGGTGCGCAACTGCACCCGCAGGTGGCGCCCGGCGACGATGGACTGGCGCGCAACCGTGAATTCGCCGCAGAACAGCGGCGGCGCGAAACCCTGTCCCCAGACCGCGGCGTCCATGGCGTCGACCAGCGGCAGGTCGATCTCGTCGTCGGACAGCGGGCCGTCGGTGGCCAGTGAGGTCGAGAAACAGGACGGATCCGCGAACTGGCCGACGGCCTGTTCGAGCAGTGCGGCGAATTCGTCGAGCCGCTCGGCATGCAGCGTCAGTCCGGCGGCCATTGCGTGGCCGCCGAAGCGCAGCAGCAGGCCGGGCGCGAGCTTGTCCACCCGATCGAGCACGTCGCGCAGGTGTATGCCGGCAATCGAACGCCCCGAGCCACGCAGCAGCGACGGATCGGATACGGACGCCGCCAGAGCGAATGCGGGGCGGTTCACGCGGTCCTTCACGCGGTTGGCGACCAGGCCAATGACTCCTTCGTGCCAGCCTTCGCGATGCAGCACGACCGACATTCGGCCGGCACCGGGTTCGGGCAGGGCGTCGAGTGCCGCGAGCGCCTGTTCGCGCATCACTGTTTCGATGCTGCGGCGCTCGCGGTTCATCGCATCGAGCACCCGGGCCAGTTCGTCGGCGCGCGTGGCGTCGTCGGTGAGCAGGCATTCGATACCCGTCGAGATGTCGGCGAGCCGGCCGGCGGCATTTACCCGTGGGCCCACGGCGAAGCCGAGGTCGGTGCTGCACGTGCGGCGTTCGTCGCGGCCTGCCATCCGCAGCAATGCGCGCACCCCGGCGCAGGCGGCGCCCGCGCGGATGCGGTGCAGGCCGGCGGCGACCAGCAGCCGGTTGTTGGCGTCGAGCCGGACCAGATCGGCGACCGTGCCCAGCGCCACCAGGTCGAGCAGTTGCTGCAGCGGCGCCTGCGCAGCGGCGCAGTGCGGATCGCGGCGGCGCCACTCGGCGCGCAGCGCGAGCAGCAGGTAGAACATCACGCCGACGCCGGCCAGGTGCTTGCTGGGAAACGCACAGTCCGGCTGGTTGGGGTCGACGATCGCTGCGGCCGCGGGCAGCGTCGCGGCCGGCAGGTGATGATCGGTGACGATGACGCGCATGCCGGCGGCATGGGCCGCCGCGACGCCATCGTGGCTGGCGATGCCGGCATCCACCGTGAGCAGCCAGTGCGGGCGGCCGAGGCGCGGGTGGCGTGCCGCGAGCGCGACCACGGGCGGCGTGAGCCCGTAGCCGTGCTCGAAGCGGTTCGGCACGATGAAGTCGACCTGACCGGGCGCGGCGCCGAGCGCGCGCAGGCCGCGAATCGCCACCGCGCAGGCCGTCGCGCCGTCGCAGTCGAAGTCGGCGACCACGCAGATGCGCTCGCCGCGCGCGATCGCCTCGACCAGCAGGCGTGCTGCGGTGCTCAGGCCCTTCATCGAGTCGGGAGCAGCCAGGCGCGCGAGATCGCGCGACAGCGCATTCGCGTCCTCGACGCCGCGGGCCGCGAGCAGCCGCGCCATCACCGGGTGCACGCCTGCGGCCAGCAGCCGTGCGCGCGCCGCCGCCGGCACCTCGCGAACGGTGATCACCCGTCCGCCTCCAGCAGCGTCGCCAGCGCGAGGTGGCGCCACGGTTTCCAGCGATCGGTGGGCAGGCCGAGCAGTTCGATCGTGCCGCGCTCGCCGGTGAATACCAGCCGCATCGCGCCGGCGGCCCACCGGGGCCCCGTCGCCATCAGCATCTCGAACCAGCGCGCGAAGACGTGCCAGGCCTGCATCCAGCCCTGGGTGTCGCCTTCGTCGACCGGGTGACGCCAGAAGTCGGGTGCGAGCAGCAGCGCGCCGGCACCTGCGAGCGCATCGCCGCCAAACCACTGCGCGAGATCGGCGCCGGCGTCCGCTGCGGGCCGATGCAACGCGACGCCTGCGCGCCGGGCCAGTCCTGCGAGCGCCTCGTCGGTCGTGAGCACGCGCTCGAAAGGGCGCGCGGCCGGGCGGCCTGCGCGGCCTTCGAGCCACAGTCCGTTCACCACGAGTTGCCCGGCAGCCTCGCGCGCAAGGTTCAGCGGATGCTCGAACCAGATCATCTGCACCAGGTTCGCAAGCTGGCGCCAGCGCCGCGCCGCCGCGCCGCTCGGCAGATAGGCGTCGACGTTGCGGCCGGCGGCCATGCGGGCACTGCGCGCCAGCAGTTGCGCCAGCCCCGCCAGGTCGGCCGATGGGCGCTGCGTGTCGGCAGCTTCGAGCCGCCACGCGGCGGGATCGAGCACGCGCAGGCGCAGTCCCTCGTCGGCGAGCACGGCGTTGGCGCTGTCGGCCAGTTCCACGGCCTCGCCGTGGCCGAGACCGAGGCGCTCGGGCGGCGCGAGCACGAGATGATCCAGAGCGAGATGCAGGTGGACCGGGCGCACCAGGAGTTCGGGCGTGGACGCGGGTGCGCGGTCTGCGGCGGGCAGCGCGCACGCGGCGACCGTGCCGTCGATGGCGAAGCATTCGCGCAGCCAGGCTTCGTGCGGAAGCTCGTCGGGCACCAGTGCGGCCTGTCGGCTGCGCCGGACGATGCGTGCGCGCCGGATCGTGCGGGCGAGCAGGCCATCGGCGCTCGGTGTCGGCGGGCAGGCCGCGCGCCGGGGTTCGTCATGCGGCGTGGCCGGGCGCGGTCGGGCGAGTGCTCCGGCGCACAGGATCGTGATGGTCACTGCGGCATTCTATGGCAAACTGCCGCGGTCCCAGATGCCATTGCCCTACGAACTCTTCATCGGCCTTCGCTACACGCGCACCAGCAGACGCGCGGGTCGGCGCAACGGCTTCATCTCGTTCATTTCGGCGCTGTCGGTCGCCGGCATCGCACTCGGCGTGGCCGCGCTGATCACCGTGCTCTCGGTGATGAACGGCTTCCAGAAGGAAGTGCGCGACCGGATGCTGTCGGTGCTCGCGCACATCGAGGTGCTGGCGGGACGCGCGCCGATGACCGACTGGCAGTCGGTGCTGGACCAGGCGCGGCGCAATCCGGCGATCGTCGGCGGTGCCCCGTACGTGGCGGGGCAGGCGATGCTGACTCATGAGGGCAGTGTGCGCGGCGTGCTGGTGCGCGGCATCGATCCGGCCCTCGAGCCGCAGGTCGCCGATTTCGCGCGGCACATGCTGCGTGGCAACCTGGCCGACCTGCGCCCCGGCGGATTCGGCGTGGCGATCGGCAGCGAACTGGCCGACCAGTTGCTGCTCGACGTGGGCTCGAAGCTCACGCTGATCGCCCCGCAGGGCACGGCCACGCCCGCCGGACTGGTGCCGCGGCTGCGCCAGCTCACGGTCGTGGCGGTATTCAGGGCGGGGCACTACGAATACGACTCGAGCCTGCTGCTGATGAACATCGAGGACGCGGCGAAGCTGTTCCGCGTCGAGGGCGTGAGCGGCCTGAGGCTGAAGACGCGCGACATGCTCGCCGCGCCGGCGATCGCCAGCGCGCTGGCGCGCACGCTGAGCGGCGACCTGATGATCCGCGACTGGTCGGCCGAGAACCGCAACTGGTTCGCGGCCGTGCAGATCGAGAAGCGGATGATGTTCATCATTCTCACGCTGATCATGGCGGTGGCGGCATTCAACCTGGTCTCCATGCTGGTGATGACGGTCACCGACAAGCAGTCCGACATCGCGATCCTGCGCACCCTCGGCGCCACGCCGGCGAGCATCATGCGCATCTTCGTCGTGCAGGGCGCGTCGGTGGGGCTGCTCGGCACGTTGCTCGGCGTGGTGCTGGGCGTGCTGCTGGCGCTGAACATCGGTTCGGCCACCGCCTGGGTCGAATCGGTGTTCGGCCTGCAGGTGCTGCCCAAGGGCATCTACTTCATCAACTATCTGCCCAGCGACCTGCGCTGGCCCGACGTGGCGGTGATCGGCGCCACCGCGTGCGCGCTCGCGCTGGGGTCGACGCTGTACCCGAGCTGGCGCGCCTCGCGCGTGCGCCCGGCCGAAGCGTTGCGCTACGAATGAGCGGCGAAGCGCAGCACGGCACCGCGCCGCAGGCGATGGCCGCGGACGCGGCAAGCGGCGTCGTGATCGGCGCCCGTGGCCTGCGCAAGGTCTACGGCAGCGGAGCGCTGGCGGTGCCGGTGCTGCACGGCGTGGACCTCGACGTCGGCGCCGGCGAACGCGTCGCGATCATGGGCGCGTCCGGGTCGGGCAAGAGCACGCTGCTGCACCTGCTCGGTGGCCTGGACGAGCCCACCGCGGGCGAGGTGCTCTGGCAGGCGCAGCCGGTCGCCGGGCTCTCGCAGGCCCGACTGGGCGCGCGACGCAACCGGCTGCTCGGTTTCGTCTACCAGTTTCACCACCTGCTGCCGGAATTCAGCGCGCTCGACAACGTCGCGATGCCGCTGCGCATCCGGCGCGTCGGCGCCGCGGCGGCGCGCCGCCAGGCGGCGGTGATCCTCGGGCGCGTCGGACTCGCGACGCGACTCGATCATTCGCCCGGACAACTTTCGGGCGGCGAGCGTCAGCGGGTGGCGCTGGCACGCGCGCTGGTCACCGAGCCGCGCTGCGTGCTCGCGGACGAACCGACCGGCAATCTCGACAGTGCGACCGCCGCGCAGGTCTGTGCGCTGATGGACGCGCTGTCGCGCGAGTTGGGCGTCGCGTTCGTGATCGTCACGCACGACCGTGACCTGGCGGCGCGCGCCGACCGGGTGCTGCAGTTGCGCGATGGGCGCATTCTGGCGGACGATCGTCGGGTTCCTCGCGCGCCCTGACGGCGCGCATCCGTGACCGGTGACGGCGATGGCGGCGTTCGACGACTACGAGGACTACGACGCACTGGGACTTGCGGCGCTGGTGCGCGCCGGCGCGGTGCAGCCGATCGAGCTGGTCGAGGCGGCGATCACGCGCATCGATGCGCGCAATCCGGCGCTGAACGCCGTGATTCTGCCGCTGTACGAGCAGGCGCGGGCGGCCGCGGCTGGCCCGCTGCCCGACGGCCCGCTGCGCGGGGTGCCGATCCTGCTCAAGGATCTGCTGGCCACGGTGCAGGGCGTGCCCACCGGCTACGGCAACCGGATGTTGCGGCGGATTCCGGCCGAGCGCGACAGCGAACTGGTGCGCCGGCTGCGCGCAGCCGGCCTGGTGCTGCTGGGCAAGACGAATACGCCCGAGTTCGGGCTGACGCCGTATACCGAACCCGAGGCGTTCGGCCCGGCGCGCAATCCCTGGGATCCGTCGCGCACGCCGGGCGGGTCGAGCGGGGGCTCGGCCGCCGCCGTGGCGGCCGGCATGGTGCCGGTGGCCAGTGGCGGCGACGGTGGCGGGTCGATCCGCATTCCGGCTTCCTGCTGCGGTCTGTTCGGTTTGAAGGTGTCGCGCGGGCGCACGCCGACCGGACCCGAGTTCGGCGAGCTGTGGCACGGCTTCGCCAATGAACATGCGCTGACGCGCTCGGTGCGCGACAGCGCGGCGCTGCTCGACGCGACCGCCGGCGAGGATGTCGGTGCGCCTTACGCAGCGCCGCGCGCGCCGTCGAGTTTCGTCGCCGAGGTGTTGCAGGAGCCGGGCCCCTTGCGCATCGCTTTCACCGCCAGGCCGCTGTTCGGCGCTGCCAGCGCCGACGTGCATCGCGATTGCCGCGACGGCCTGGCGAACGCCGTCGCGCTGCTGGCGGAACTGGGCCACGCGCTGAGCGAGGAGGCGCCGCGCGTCGATGGCGAGGCCTGCGCGCAGGCGTTCCTCACGATCCTCGCTGCCGAGACACGGGCGACGATCGAACAGGCCGCACAACTGGCCGGTCGCAGGCCGGCACCAGCGGACTTCGAGGCGGCAACCTGGGCGCTCGGATTGCTCGGGCGCGCGACGCCGGCTTCCGGGTACGCGAGCGCGGCGCTGTACCTGCAGAACGTGGCGCGTGGTGTCGGCGCGTTCTTCCAGCGCTACGATGTGCTGCTCACACCCACCTTGTCGCAACCGCCGATCGCGCTCGGCGCGTTGCAGCCGGGCGCGTCCGAGCGCGCGGCGATGCGCATCGTCAACGCACTGGGTGCCGGCTGGCTGTTGCGGCACACCGGCGTCGTGCGCGCGCTCGCGCTGAAAACGTTCGCCTGGATGCCGTACACCGCGCTGTTCAACGTGACCGGACAGCCGGCGATGTCCGTGCCGCTGCACTGGAATGCGACGGGCCTGCCGATCGGCATGCACTTCGTCGGGCGTTTCGGCGACGAGGCGACCCTGCTGCGGCTCGCCGGCCAGCTCGAGCGTGCCCGGCCATGGGCTCGCAGGCGCCCGCCCGTGCGGGCGCGCTGATGCCGATGCTGATCGACACGCACTGCCACCTGGATGCTGCCGAGTTCGACGCCGATCGCGACGCGGTGCGTGAGCGCGCCTTTGCTGCGGGCGTGGCAGCGATCGTGGTACCCGCGGTCGAGGCGGCGAATTTCGCGGCGGTGCGCGCATTGGCTGCCGCCGATGCGCGCATCGGGTACGCGCTCGGCATCCATCCGCTCTACGTCGGGCGCGCGCTCGACGACGATCTCGTGCGGCTGCGCGCCGCGCTGGAAGCCTCGATCGACGATCCGGCGCTGCTCGCGATCGGCGAGATCGGACTCGACTTCTTCGAGCCCGGACTCGACGAGGCGCGCCAGCAACGCTTCTTTCACGCGCAACTCGAACTGGCGCGCGAGTTCGGGTTGCCGGTGCTGATGCACGTGCGCCGTGCGCAGGACACGGTGCTGAAGCACCTGCGCGCCGTGCGTCCGCCGGCGGGCGTCGCGCACGCCTTCAACGGCAGCGTGCAGCAGGCCATGCAGTTTCTCGGTCTGGGCATGGCGCTCGGCTTCGGCGGCGCGATGACTTTCGAGCGGGCACTGCAACTGCGCCGCCTGGTGCGCGAACTGCCCGCCGAGGCGCACGTGCTCGAGACCGACGCGCCGGACATCGCCCCGGCGTGGATCGCGCGTCGCCGCAACGAACCCGCACAGCTCGCGCGCATCGCGCAGGTGTTCGGTCGCCTGCGCGGCGAGCCGCCGGAGCGTGTCGCGCAGCGCACCGCCGACAACGCCCTGCGCGTGATGCCCCGCCTGGGGCGGCTGCTGGCGCCGGCATTGGCCAGGCCCGGGCGCGAGGCGTAGGAGGGCGCCGGACTTCGGGAAGGGGTCGCGCAACGCATGCGCCTCGTTCGTGCGCGTCGTCCGTGCGTGTCGGCCGCCCGGCGGATGCGGCGCGACGCGACGCTGCCTAGCATGCAGCGATGCGTTCGCTCGCGGCGCTCTGCGGCGCCATTCCGTTGCCGGTGCCGATCGTGGTGGCGGCACTGCTCGTGCACCGGCTGCCTGCCTTGCCGGGTCCGCAGGTGGCCGCGGCACTGCTGGTGGGCGGCTTGCTGGCGTTGCTGCTGGCGGTTCGCATCGGCCGCCATGCGTGGCGGCTGGCGGCCGTGGGCATCGCCGCGGCCGGCTGGGTGCTGGGTGTCGCCGGGCACGGCCTCGCCGAACGCCTGCAGCCACAGCAGGAGGGGCGTGACTTCGTCGTCGTCGGGCGCGTCACGTCGATGCCGATCGCTGCCGAGCGCGGCACGCGCTTCGTGTTCGACATCGAACGCTGCCTGCAGGCGACGGCGCCGTGCCCCGAGCGTCGCCGCGTGCGGCTGAGCTGGCAGGGATTCGCGGCCCCGGAGTCCGGTGCCGCTGCGGCGGAGCCGGCGTCTGCGACGATGCCGGCGCCCGGCGAGCGCTGGCAGCTCAATCTGCGGCTCAAGCGCCCGCATGCGCTGCACAACCCCGGGGTCTTCGATGCCGAACTGCGTGCGCTCGAGGAGGGCATCGCGGCGAACGGCTACGTGCGTGCGTCGCGTCGCCTGGCACTGCCGAACCGCAGGCTCGCGGCGGGTCTCACGCTGGCCACGGCGTTCGAAGCCGCACGCGCACACCTGCGCAGCGCGATGCGTACGGCGCTCGCCGGTGCGCGCGATGATGTCTCCGGCGTGCTGGTCGCGTTGGTGGTCGGCGACCAGGCGGCGATTTCGAATCGTTGGTGGGAGATTTTCAACAAGACCGGCATCGGCCACCTGATGAGCATCTCCGGCTTGCACATCACGATGCTGGCCGGCCTGTCGGTGCTGGTCGCGCGGCGGCTGCTGCGTGCGCGGCTGGTCGCGCGCAGCGGCCTGCTGTTGCGCTGGCCCGCGCAGCGCATCGCCTGGCTGACCGGGGTGGTGACCGCCTTCCTCTACGCCGGGCTGGCGGGCTGGGGCATTCCGGCACAGCGCACCTGCTGGATGCTGCTGGTGGCCGGTCTGTCGCTGGCCGGCGGTCGCTCGCGCTCGATGCTGCACGTGCTCGCGCTGGCGGCAGGCGTCGTCACGGTGCTCGATCCGTGGGCGCCGCTGGCCGCGGGCTTCTGGCTGTCGTTTGCCGCGGTCGGCGCAATCACGCTGCACGGTTCGGCGCACACTGCGCGGACGAGTCGCCCGGCTGGCTGGCGCTCGCGTGCCCGGGCCGTGCTGCACGAGGCGGTGCGCACGCAATGGGCCGCGACGCTCGCGCTGGCGCCGCTGGGGGCGCTGTTCTTCTCGTCGGTGTCGCTCGTCGGGCCGATCGCCAATGCGTTCGCCATCCCGCTGGTGTCGGCACTGATCACGCCGCTGGCGATGCTCGCCGCTGCCTGCCTGCCGTGGGCACCAGCGCTCGGTTCCGCCTTGCTGTCGATCGCTGCATTCGCGACCGGCGCCATGCTCGATCTGCTCGAGCCGCTGGCCGCGTCGCCGCTGGCAACGCTGGTGCTCGCCCGACCCGATGAACCGGCGCTGCTGCTCGCGTCGGCGGCCGTGGCGCTGATGCTGTGGCCGGCAGCGCTGCCCGCACGCCCCGTCGCCTTCGCAGGCTTGTTGCCGCTACTGGCGCCTGCGGGCGAGCTGCCGCCCGCAGGCGCCTTGCGGATCACCGCGTTCGACGTCGGCCAGGGGATGGCGGTGCTCGTCGAGACGCCGCAGCGGCGCCTGCTCTACGATGCCGGGCCGGTGTACGGGCGCGACTCCGACGCCGGCGCCCGGGTGATCGTGCCGTGGTTGCGCGCCCGTGGCATCGACCGGCTCGATGCGGTGGTCATCTCGCATCTCGATTCGGATCACTCGGGCGGGCTGCCGACGCTGCTGCGCAACCTGCGCATCGACTGGCTCGCCGGCTCGCTGCCCGTCGGACACCCGGCACGCGAGGCAGGACGTCCGTTCCACGAGTGCCGCCGCGGGCAGGCGTGGCGCTGGGGCGAAGTCGCCTTCGACGTGCTGCATCCGGGGCAGGAAGCGGCACGCGGCGCGAAGTCGCCGACCAACGCGTCGAGTTGCGTGCTGCGAATCGCCGCCCCGGCGGCGCGCGTGCTGCTCACCGGCGACATCGAGGCGGCGCAGGAGCGCGCCCTGGTGACCGCCTACGGTCCTGCCGGGTTGCGCGCCGATCTGGTGCTGGCGCCGCACCATGGCAGCGGCACATCGTCGAGCGCGGAGTTCCTGGCGGCGGTCGCGCCCGCGCACGCGATCGCGCAGCTCGGCTACCGCAATCGCTTCGGGCACCCGGCGGCACGCGTCGACGCACGCCATCGCGAGGCCGGCATCGCGCTGCTGCGCAGCGACCGCGATGGCGCGATCACGCTTACGTTTGCGAAGGGGCAGCCGCCGCGCCTCGAGCGCTCGCGGATCGACGATCGTCGCTACTGGCGCGTACGGCTGGCCGACGACTTCGCCGGCTCGCCGGCTACTGCGCCGTCCAGCCGCCGTCCACCGCCCAGGCCACGCCACGAACCTGGTCGGCAGCGGGCGAGCACAGGAAGACGGCCAGCTCGCCCAGTTGCTCCGGCGTGACGAATTCGTGTGACGGCTGCTTCTCCGAAACCAGTGCCACCTTCGCCTGCTCCAGCGTCTGCCCGGATTGCGCCGCACGCGCGTCGATCTGCTTCTGTACCAGCGGCGTCAGCACCCAGCCGGGGCAGATCGCGTTGCAGGTGATCGCGGTGCGCGCGTTTTCGAGCGCGACCACCTTGGTGAGTCCGACGACGCCGTGCTTGGCGGCCACGTAGGCCGATTTGTCGACCGAGGCGACCAGCCCGTGAGCGGAGGCGATGTTGACGATGCGCCCCCAGTTGCGCTGCTGCATCGCCGGCAGCGCGCAGCGCGTCGCGTGAAACGCCGCCGAGAGATTGATCGCGATCACCGCATCCCAGCGCTCGGTCGGGAAGCGCTCGACCGGCGCAACGTGCTGGATGCCGGCGTTGTTCACCAGGATGTCGACGGCGGCGCCGCGCGCCGCGATGCGCGCGAACATCGCTTCGATCTCGACCGGTTTCGAGAGATCGGCCCCTTCGTAGGTCGCCGCGATGCCGAACTCCGAGGCGAGTGCGGCACGCAGGCGCTCGATCTCGGCCGGCTCGCCGAAGCCGTTGAGCACCAGATCGGCACGCTGGCGCGCCAGTGCCCGGGCGATGCCCAGTCCGATGCCGCTGGTCGAACCGGTGACGAGCGCGAGCTTGCCTTGCAGCATGATGCCTCCCTGTACAATTCCCGCGAGATTGTAGCGATTCGCTGCAGCGACTCCCATCGTAGCGGTCTGCGTTGATGCTCGAACCCCGATTGCGCCACGTCACCTGCGCCAACCCGGAGGGCCTGCACCGGCTCGCCTACTGGGAGTGGCTGCCCGCGGTCGCGGGCGCCGACGCGCCCACCGTCGTCTGTCTGCACGGCCTGACCCGCAACGGGCGCGACTTCGACGCGCTCGCCACGCGGCTGTCGCGGCGCTGGCGCGTCGTCTGTCCCGACATGATCGGACGCGGGCGCTCCGGGCGGGCCGCCGATCCGCAACGCTACGTGCTGTCGCAATACATCGCCGATTGCGTGACGCTGGTGGCGCGACTCGACGTCGGGCAGCTCGCCTGGGTCGGTACGTCGATGGGCGGGCTCATCGGCATGCTGCTTGCGGCGCTGCCGCACACGCCGATCGACCGACTGGTGCTCAACGACATCGGCCCGCAGGTGGATGCGGCGGGCCGCGCACGCATCGGCAGCTACGTGGGCCAGGACCCGCAGTTTGCCACCGAGGCCGAGGGCGTAGCGGCGCTGCGTGAATTGATGCGCGATTCCGGCCCGCACACCGATGACCAGTTCCGGCTGCTCACGCGCCATTACCTGGTGCCGCGCGAGTCCGGCTTCACGTTCGCCTACGACCCGGCGATCGCGGTCGCCTTTCGCGAGCAGCAGTCGGCGCCCGCGCCCGATCTCTGGCCGGTCTACGACGCGATCCGCTGCCCCACACTGGTGATCCGCGGCGCGCAGTCCGACATCCTGTCGGCAGCGACTGTCCAGGCCATGACGCAGCGCGGGCCGCACGCCCGGTGCGTCGCATTCGCCGGCGTGGGTCATGCGCCGACCTTCATCGCCGCCGACCAGATCGACGCGGTCGAACAATTCCTTTCGGGAGAGCGCCAGTGACCACGACGATCCGGCGACTGCACGTGGGTGCGCGCATGTCCGAGGCCGTGATCCACAACGGCGTGGTCTACCTGGCGGGGCAGGTCGCCGAAGATCCCTCGGCCGACGTGGGTGCCCAGACCGGTCAGGTGCTCGCGGCGATCGACCGCCTGCTCGCCGAGGCCGGCAGCGACCGCACCCGCATTCTCCAGGCGCAGGTGTTCCTGGCCGACATCGGCGACTTCGCGGCGATGAACGCCGTCTGGGACGCCTGGGTGCCGGCGGGGCACACGCCGGCGCGCGCCACCGTCGAAGCGCGGCTGGCCGCGCCGCAGTACCGGGTCGAGATCAAGATCGTCGCCGCGCAGGCCTGACAGCCCGCGTGCGACGGTGGCGCTGGCGCCTCAGCGCCAGCCGGTGCGGTCGATGATCTTCGAGGCGGCAATCTGCGCGCGCCCGATCGAGGCGATCGGCAGCGTGTCGGCCTTGAACGCGCCGAGCGATTCGAGCTCGCGGTTGCGCAGCTTCACCGTACCGACCACCGGCCACTCGTTGTTGCCGTCGGCGAGATAGGCCTGCGCCGAGTCGCTGGCCAGATACTCGATGAAGCGCACCGCGTTTTCGCGATGCGGGGCGTGTCGCGCCAGTGCCGCACCCGAGACGTTCACGTGGGTGCCGAAGCTTCCCTGGTTCGGCCAGACCATGCCGATGCGCTCGACCGCCTCGCGATCGGCCGGCTTGTCCGAGCGCATCAGGCGCACCAGGTAATAGGTGTTGGTCAGCGCCACGCCGCACTCGCCGGTGGCGACGGCGCGGATCTGGTCGGTGTCGCCGCCGCGCGGCTTGCGCGCGAAGTTGGCCACGACGCCGCTCGCCCACTGCTCGGCCTGTGCTTCGCCCAGGTGCTCGGACATCGCGCCGATCAGCGACAGCATGTACGGGTGCGCGCCCGAGCGGGTGCAGACCCTGCCCTTCAGTTCCGGTCGTGCGAGGTCTTCGTAGTTGCGCACCAGCGCGGCATCGACCTTTGCCTTGTTGTAGACGATCACGCGTGCGCGCGTGGAAATGCCGAACCACTGGCTGCCCTTGCCGTCGTCGTTGCCGCGCAAGGTGGCTGGAATGCGTGCTTCCAGTGTCGGCGACTTCAGCGGCTGGAACAGACCCTCGACCTGTGCCTTCCACAACCGCGCGGCATCGACCAGCAGGATCACGTCGGCCGGGCTGTTGGCGCCCTCGTTGCGCAGTCGCTCGAGAATGGCCTCATCGCCGGCTTCGATGCGGTTGACCCGGATGCCGGTCTGCTTCGTGAACCCGGCGTACAGGTTCTCGTCGGTCTGGTAGTGGCGGGCCGAGTACAGGTTGAGCACCTGTTCCTGCGCGCAGACGGCGCCGGCGGCGACGACCGCGCCGAGCGCCAGCGCGGCAGCGAGGACGGAAAACTTCGGGTGGGGCATTGCGGCGATCTTTCGAGTCGATGAGGGTCTGGAGGGTCGGGGAGAGCGCCAATCTAAACGAGAAACGCTCGCAATAGACATGACATTTAAATGGGAATCCCTATCATTTGTCAAGTCCACGCTACGATGAATTCGCACGACGACCGATTCATGCGACGACAGGTTCACGCCTCGGCCGGCAACGACACCCGGAACCGGGGCGTCACTGCACGGGACACGACGATGAAGGCTCTGGTGGTGGGCGCCGACAGGCTCGGCAACATTCCGCAGGTGCTGACCGAATACGGCATCTCGATCATGCGCCACGTCTCGGGTCGGGATCCGTCGGCGCAGCGCGCCGACCGCTCGGTGCCCGCGGGTGCGGAGCTGCTGATCCTGTTCACGGACTTCCTCGGGCACAACGTGATGCGCGGCTATCGCGAGGCAGCGCGCCGGCAGGGGCTTGCGGTGCTTGCCTGCCGCCGGTCGACCTGCAGCCTGCGCGGCGCGATCGAAAGCTGCGCGTGCTGCCCGCACCGGCGCGACGGTCCCGGCAAGGACGACTGACGTACCCCCCCCTCCTGGCGCGAGCGGGCCCTGGCCGTAGAATGCGCGCAGGGGCACGGCATCATCGACGACGAGGAGGAGAGGGGTCATGGGTGCTGGCGACGTCACCGGGGCGGGCACGCTGCGCGAGTTCCATGCGCGCTCGATCACCGATCGCGAGGGGTTCTGGCGCGAGCAGGCTGCGCTGATCGACTGGCACGCGCCGTTCGGGCGCGTACTCGACGACTCGAGGCCGCCATTCACGCGCTGGTTCGTCGACGGGCGCACCAATCTGTGCCACAACGCGGTCGACCGGCATCTGGCGACGCGACGCGACTCGACGGCGCTGGTCTACGTGTCGACCGAGACCGACACCGAGCGCGTCTACACCTTCGGCGAGTTGCACCGAGAAGTGGTGCGGATGGCCGCAATCATGCGCGAACTGGGCGTGCGGCGCGGCGACCGGGTGCTGATCTACATGCCGATGATCCCCGAGGCCGCCTTCGCGATGCTCGCCTGCGCACGCATCGGTGCGATCCACTCGGTGGTGTTCGGCGGCTTTGCCTCGCACAGCCTGGCCAGCCGCATCGACGACGCGAACCCGGTGCTGATCGTCAGTGCCGACGCCGGCTCGCGCGCCGGCAAGGTGGTGCCGTACAAGCCGCTGCTCGACGCGGCGATCGCGATGGCGCGCAACCGGCCGGCGAACGTGCTGATGGTCGACCGTGGGCTCGCAGCGTTCGAACGCGTGGCCGGGCGCGACCATGACCATGCCCGGCTGCGCGAACGTCACCTCGACGCCGAAGTGCCCATCGAGTGGCTCGAATCGAACGAAGTCAGCTACACGCTGTACACGTCGGGAACCACCGGTGTGCCCAAGGGCGTGCAGCGCGACGTCGGCGGCTACGCGGTCGCGCTGGCTGCGTCGATGAAATACATCTTCTGCGGCAACGCCGGAGAGACTTATTTCTCGACCAGCGACATCGGCTGGGTGGTGGGCCACTCGTACATCGTCTACGGACCGCTGATCGCCGGCATGGGCACGATCATGTACGAGGGCACGCCTCTGCGCCCTGACGCCGGCATCCTGTGGCAACTGGTCGAGAAATACCGCGTCACGGTGATGTTCTCGGCGCCGACAGCGATTCGCGTGCTGAAGAAGCAGGACCCGTCCTGGCTCACCCGTTACGACCTGTCGTCGCTGCGCACGCTGTTCCTGGCCGGCGAGCCGCTCGACGAGCCGACCGCGCGCTGGATCGGCGAGGCGCTGGGCAAGCCGATCGTCGACAACTACTGGCAGACCGAAACCGGCTGGCCGATCCTGTCGGTGGCGCACGGCGTGGAGAAGACCCCCACGCGGCTCGGTTCCCCGGGCATGCCGATGTACGGCTACGACCTGCGTCTGCTGCACGAGCAGACCGGCGAGGAGGTCGGCACCAACGAGAAGGGCGTGGTGGCGATCATGCCGCCGCTGCCACCGGGCTGCATGCAGACGGTCTGGGGCGACGACGAGCGCTTCGTGAAGACCTATTTCTCCACCATTCCCGGCAAGCTCGCCTATTCCACCTTCGACTGGGGCATCCGCGACGAAGACGGCTACTACTTCATCCTCGGGCGCACCGACGACGTGATCAACGTGGCCGGGCACCGGCTCGGCACCCGCGAGATCGAGGAGAGCCTGTCGAGCCACCCGTCGGTGGCCGAATGCGCGGTGGTCGGCGTGGCCGATTCGCTCAAGGGCCAGGTGGCCATGGCGTTCGTGGTGCTGAAGGATCCGTCGCGGGCCGTTGTCCCCGATGCGCGCCTGGCGCTCGAGGGCGAGTTGATGGCCACCGTGGACAGACAACTCGGCGCGGTCGCGCGGCCCTCGCGCGTGCATTTCGTGACGCTGCTGCCCAAGACCCGCTCGGGCAAGGTGCTGCGCCGCTCGATCCAGGCGATCTGCGAGGCGCGCGATCCGGGCGATCTGACCACCATCGAGGATCCGGGCGCACTCGACCAGCTGCGCCAGGCCGTGGGTCTGCGCAGTTGACGGCGCAGCCTGGCTGCGCGACGCATTCCTGGGACTGGAGACACGATGAATACGAAGCCCGCCCTGGACGTTGCCGACGCCCGGTCGATCGCTGCTGCCGCCGAGGCCGAGGCGTTGCGCAACCACTGGGCGGTGTCGATCGCGATCGTCGACGACGGCGGTCAGCTGCTGTGGCTGCAGCGACTCGACGGCGCGGCGCCGATCTCCGCGCAGATCTGCGAGGCGAAGGCGCGCACCGCGGCGCTCGGACGGCGCGAATCGCGAATCTACGAAGAGATGATCAACGGTGGCCGCACGGCCTTCCTGTCGGCGCCGGCGCTCGACGGCATGCTCGAGGGCGGGGTGCCCATTCTCGTCGACGGCCACTGCGTTGGCGCGGTGGGCGTCTCGGGTGTCAAGTCCACGCAGGACGCGCAGATCGCGCGTGCCGGGATCGCCGCGTTGTCGGCCCGCTGAGCTTCGTCGGGCCGATGCGAAGCGGCGGGTCCGGTTCGGCCTGATTCGGGCGCGCGATGCGCGCCGCGCGTCAATGCCCGTCGAGCGACACCGCGATCTGGTAGAGGCCCTCGAGCACCAGGTTTTCGTGGTAGGTGAACTCGATCGTCAGGCGTGGCCCGAGCGTGCGCGCCGCGCCGCCCGACAGGATGCAGCGCAGGTCGGGATGGTTGCGTTTGTGCAGGTAATAGAGCCGCTCGACCGCGCCGGCCTGCGCATGGGCGCAGCCCGAGGCGATCGCGTCGACCGTCTGGCGCGGGTAGTCGACGTAATCACCCTGGGCATCGGGCAGCGTGGCCGTGTTCTGGTGCAGTGCGCGCACCATCAGCCCCAGACCCGGCATGATGCCGCCGCCGAGGAACTGTCCGTCGGCGGTCAGCAGGTCCATCGTGGTGGCGGTGCCGCACACCACCACCAGCGCGGGGCGCTCGCCCACCAGCGCGCGCGAACCGATCATCGCGGCCCAGCGGTCGCAGCCGAGCGCGGCCGGGTTCAGGTAGCCGTTCTTCACGCCGCACTGCTCGGCGCGCGAGGTGATCCAGTGCGGCTCGGGCGCATCGGGCCAGATCTCGAGCGAGCGCAGCGTGGGGTTGACCACGCCGGTGCCGGCGACATTCGAGATCACGATCGCGTCCGGTGTGGGCTGGTGGCGCCATTGCTTGGTCACCATCGGGATTTCCTCGAGCAGCACGCGACCGAAGACCTGCTGCTTGTCCTGCGCCAGCGACCGGCCGGCCGACGAGGGCGGGGAGTACGTTCCCCACTTCAGGAACGTGTTGCCGATGTCGATCAGCAGGTAGCTCATGATGCCGTGGTGACCGGGATCTTGCCGATGCGCGCCTGCCATTCGCGCGGTCCGGTCTGGTGCACCGAGGTGCCGGCCGCGTCGACGGCCACCGTCACCGGCATGTCCTGCACCTCGAATTCGTAGATGGCCTCCATGCCGAGGTCGGCGAAGCCGGCCACCCGGGCCTTGCGGATCGACTTCGAGACCAGATAGGCCGCGCCGCCCACCGCCATCAGGTAGGCCGCCCGGTGCCGGCGGATCGCGTCGATGGCCGCCGGCCCGCGCTCGGCCTTGCCGATCATCGCCAGCAGCCCGGTCTGCGACAGCATCATGTCGGTGAACTTGTCCATCCGCGTCGAGGTGGTCGGCCCCGCCGGCCCCACGACCTCGTCGCGCACCGGGTCGACCGGACCGACGTAATAGATCACGCGACCGCTGAAATCGACCGGCAGTGCCTCGCCGCGCGCCAGCATCTGCTGGATGCGCTGGTGGGCCGCGTCGCGCCCGGTGAGCATCCGGCCCGACAGCAGCAGCGTCTGGCCCGGGCGCCACGAGGTGACTTCCTCGCGCGTCAGCGTGTCCAGGTCCACCCGTTTCGAGGTGCGCACGTTCGGTGCCCAGTGCACGTCCGGCCAGGCCGACAGCGGCGGAGGCTCGCAGAACGCCGGCCCCGAGCCGTCGAGCACGAAGTGCGCGTGGCGCGTCGCAGCGCAGTTCGGAATCATCGCCACCGGTTTGGACGCCGCGTGCGTCGCGTACATCGCGATCTTCACGTCGAGCACCGTGCTCAGTCCGCCCAGCCCCTGCGCACCGATGCCCAGCGCGTTCACCTTCTCGTAGAGCTCGATGCGCAAGGCCTCGAGCGGGTTCGACGGTCCGCGCGCGAGCAGGTCGAACATGTCGAGCGGCTCCATCAGCGATTCCTTGGCCATCAGCATCGCCTTCTCGGCGGTGCCGCCGACGCCGATGCCGAGCATGCCCGGCGGACACCACCCCGCGCCCATCGTCGGCACCGTCTTCAGGACCCAGTCGACGATCGAGTCCGACGGATTCAGCATGGCGAGCTTCGACTTGTTCTCCGAGCCGCCGCCCTTGGCCGCCACCGTCACTTCGACCGTCTCGCCGGGCACGAGTTCCACGCTGACCACCGCCGGCGTGTTGTCGCGCGTGTTGCGGCGCTCGAACTGCGGGTCGGCCACCACCGACGCGCGCAGCGTGTTCGACGGGTCGAGGTAGGCGCGGCGCACGCCTTCGTCGATCGCCTCGGCCAGCGAGCCGTCGAAGCCCTCGAAGCGCACCCCCATGCCGACTTTCAGGAACACGTTGACGATGCCGGTGTCCTGGCACAGCGGGCGGTGGCCTTCGGCGCACATCCGCGAGTTGGTCAGGATCTGGGCGATCGCGTCCCTGGCGGCCGCACTCTGCTCGCCCCGGTACGCGCGGGCCAGATGCTCGATGTAGTCGCGCGGGTGGTAGTAGCTGATGAACTGCAGTGCAGCAGCCACCGACTCGATCAGATCGCCCTGCCTGACGACGGCCATGACGTGTCCTCGTGCAAACCGGGCGTCGATTCTAGCGGAACGTGGATATGGTGCGGCCGCGGTCTACGCCGGGACTATCCTATTGCGGCGCATCAAGCGCATGGGGCGGCGCACGCAGGCCGGCCGATCGGGGCCGGCGTAAGCGAGTCGTAAGGCATCGCTCGTAATGTGCCCGCAGTCGGCAAAGGCAGGAAGTGCGAACAGGAGGACGAGCGATGTCGGCTCAGATCGAATCGGTGTTGCAGGAAGCCAGGCTGTTTCCGCCGCCCGAGGCATTCCGTAGACAGGCGACGATTTCGGGGACCGAGCAGTACGAAGCGCTGTGCGCCGAGGCGTCGAAGGACCACGCGGGGTTCTGGGCGCGCCTGGCGCGCGAGCACCTGGTCTGGCACAAGCCGTTCACGCGTGCGCTCGACGACACGAACGCGCCGTTCTACAGGTGGTTCGCCGACGGCGAGCTGAACGTCTCCTACAACTGCCTCGACCGGCACATCGGCACGCCGGTCGAGAACAGGACGGCGATCATCTTCGAGGCCGACGATGGCGCCGTCACCACGGTCACCTATCGCGAACTGCTGCAGCGGGTGAGTCGCTTCGCCAACGGGCTCAAGGCATTGGGCTACAAGCGCGGTGACCGCGCGATCGTCTACCTGCCGATGTCGATCCAGGGTGTGGTCGCGATGCAGGCCTGCGCGCGCCTGGGCATCATCCACTCGGTGGTGTTCGGCGGCTTCTCGGCCAAGAGCCTGCACGAGCGCATCGTCGACGTGGGCGCCACGCTGGTCATCACGGCCGACGAACAGGTACGCGGCGGCAAGCGCGTGCCGCTGAAGGCCGCGGTCGACGAAGCCTTCACGATGGGTAGCTGCGAGGCGGTCCGCAAGGTCATCGTCTACCGGCGCACTGGCGCGGGCGCGACGATGCAGGCGGGTCGCGATCTCGGCTGGGAGCAGGTCATCGAAGGCCAGTCGGCCGACTGCCCGCCCGAATGGGTCGACGCGGATCATCCGCTGTTCGTGCTCTACACGTCGGGCTCCACCGGCAAGCCCAAGGGCGTGCAGCATTCGTCAGCCGGATTCCTGCTCGGCGCCGCGCTCACCGTGAAGTGGGTGTTCGACCTCAAGCCCGGCGACGTCTACTGGTGCACGGCCGATATCGGCTGGGTCACCGGGCACACCTACATCGTCTACGGCCCTACCGCCTGCGGCGCCACGCAGGTCATCTTCGAGGGCATCCCCACGTTCCCGAACCCGGGCCGCTTCTGGGAGATGATCGACCGCCACAAGGTCAGCATCTTCTACACCGCGCCTACCGCGATCCGCTCGCTGGTGCGCGCCGGTGAAACCTCGCCCGACCATCACCCGAAGAAGTACGATCTGTCGTCGCTGCGCCTGCTCGGATCGGTCGGCGAGCCGATCAATCCGGAAGCGTGGATGTGGTACTACGAGAACGTCGGCCGCGGGCGCTGCCCGATCGTCGACACCTGGTGGCAGACGGAAACCGGCGCGACGATGATCTCGCCACTGCCGGGGGTACACGCGCTCAAGCCGGGCTCGTGCACCATGCCGCTGCCGGGCATCGCCGCGGCAATCATCGACGAGGCGGGCGGCGAGGTCGAGAAAGGCAAGGGCGGTTTCCTCGCCATCACGAAACCCTGGCCGTCGATGATCCGCACGATCTGGGGCGATCCCGAGCGCTACAGGAAGACGTACTTCCCGCCGGAAGTCCAGGGTGGGCGCTATTACGTCGCCGGCGATGGCGCGATGCGCGACGAAGACGGCTACTTCCGCGTGATGGGCCGCATCGACGACGTGCTCAACGTGTCGGGCCATCGCCTGGGCACGATGGAGATCGAGTCGGCGCTGGTGGCGCATCCGCTGGTCGCCGAGGCGGCAGTGGTCGGGCGGCCCGACGAGCTGACCGGCGAGGCCATCTCCGCCTTCGTCGTCCTCAAGCAGGCGCGGCCCGCCGGCGAGGCGGCAGCAAAGGTGGCGAAAGAGCTGCGCGACTGGGTCGGCAAGGAGATCGGCCCGATCGCCAAGCCCAGGGACATCCGCTTCGGCGACAACCTGCCCAAGACCCGTTCGGGCAAGATCATGCGCCGGCTGTTGCGGTCCCTGGCCAAGGGCGAGTCGATCACGCAGGACGTGTCGACGCTCGAGAACCCGGGCATTCTCGACCAGTTGAAGCAGTCGCTGTGAGGTAGGGAGACCGGGCCGCCCCTCCGGGTGGCCCGCAACAGACGCAGGCGGACGATGTATCCGCCTGCCTCGGGGAGACGCGAAGCGTGCCGAGTGTGGTGATCGTCCTCAAGGGACTGGTCGAGTTCGCCGGGCTGCTGCTGCTGGGGCAGGGCCTCGTGTTCCTGATGAGCTTCGGCCGCCACGAGTCCAATCCGGTCTACCGGGTCATGCGCTTTCTCACCTCTCCGGTCACCCGGCTCGTGCGGCGTCTCGCGCCGGCGTTCGTCGTCGATCGCCACGTTCCGGCGCTGGCGTTCATTCTGCTGTTCTGGATCTGGGTGGCCCTCACGGTGGCCAAGCTCAGGCTCCAGATGCCCGCGAGCTGAGACGATGGGCGCCGCCGCGATCGATGTCGTCAACGCCTGGTACTACCGGCAGATGGCCCTGTGGGCGGGGCTGTTCCGCAAGAGCGAGCTCGAACTGGAATACTGGGAGCGCGTGCGCGCCCTGCGCCCGCGCGACACCGGCACGCTCGCGGCGATCGCCAACCGGCGCGCTGCGCAGGGCGACAGGCACGGCGCGATCGCGGTGCTCGAACATTCGGTGCAGGTCGACCCGGGCGTTGCTCACGCGTGGTTCAACCTCGGCTTCCTGCGCCAGGAGCTCGGCGAGCACGAGGCGGCGTGCGAGGCGTTCGAGCGCGCGGTTGCGCTCGATCCGAAGCTCGACCGGGCCTGGTACGGCAAGGGGCTGTCGCTGGTCAAGCTTGGCCGCGTCGACGACGCGGTGGTGGCGCTGAAGAAGGTCGTCGAGCTGCAGCCGATGTCGCCGTACGGCTTCTACCAGCTGGCACACGCGTACCACCGGCTGGGCCAGGCCGACCGGGTCGTGGGGATCGTGCGCAGGCTCTCGAAGTTCGAGCCGAAGGTCGCATTGCAGCTCGAACGCGAAACCGGCGTGCACGCCGGCATCGAGGACCCGTTCGATCCGGGCGCAGGCACGGCTCGCAGAGGTTCCTGAAACGGGTGACGGACACCCGACGGGGAGAGGGAGAGGAGTGGACCAATGAGCAAGACAACCCGACTGGAGGGGCCATGCAACTGACCGCCAAGCACCATGAGTACTGGCGGCGCAACCTGCGCATCGCGTCGATACTGATCGCGATCTGGTTCGTCGTCACTTTCGTCGTCGCGTACTTCGCGCGATCGCTGACCTTCACTTTCTTCGGCTGGCCGTTCTCGTTCTGGATGGCAGCGCAGGGGGCACTGGTCATCTACCTGCTGCTGATCGTCTACTACGCGCGCTACATGAACAGGCTCGACGAGGCGTTCGGCGTGGCTGAAGGAGATCTCGAATGAGCACCGCAACCCAATCGCAGAAGTCCTTCACCCAGCAGCTGAAGAAGGTCTACGCCTTCTACACCGGCGGCTTCGTCACTTTCGTGGTGGTGCTGGCGATCCTCGAGCAGATGGGGTTGCCGCGGCAGACGATCGGCTACGTCTTTCTGATGGCCACGATCCTGCTGTACGCGGGTATCGGCATCATCAGCCGCACCAACGAGGCGGCCGAGTACTACGTGGCGGGCCGCCGCGTGCCGGCGCTGTTCAACGGCATGGCGGTGGGCGCCGACTGGATGTCGGCGGCCTCGTTCCTCGGTCTGGCGGGCACGTTCTACCTGGCCGGCTACGATGGCCTGGCGTTCGCCATGGGCTGGACGGGCGGCTACGTGCTGACCGCGCTGTTCCTCGCGCCCTACCTGCGCAAGTTCGGGCAGTTCACGATTCCCGACTTCCTGGGCGCGCGCTACGGCGGCAACATCCCGCGCTTCATCGGGATCATCATCGCCATCCTGTGCTCGTTCACCTACGTGGTGGCGCAGATCTACGGTGTGGGCATCATCACCACGCGCCTGACCGGCGTGGCGTTCGAGATCGGCGTGTTCCTCGGGCTGGCCGGCATCCTGGTCTGCTCGTTCCTCGGGGGCATGCGCGCGGTCACCTGGACGCAGGTGGCGCAGTACATCATCCTGATCATCGCCTACCTGATCCCGGTGGTGTGGCTGTCGGTGCAGCAGACCGGTTTCCCGATCCCGCACGTGATCTACGGCTATCAGCTGCAGCAGGTCACCGCGCAGGAGGAAAAGCTGATCGCCGATCCGAAGGAGATCGAGGTCAAGAAGATCTTCAACGAGCGTGCGGCGGCGGCGGCCGAGAAGCTCAAGGACCTGCAGGGCTCGTTCACGGCCGGCAAGGCCGCGCTCGACAAGGCGGTGGCCGACGCGACCGCGTCGGGTGACGCCGCGGCGCTGAAGAAGGCGCAGGACGACCTCGGCAAGTATCCGAAGACGGTCGAGGACGCGCGCACCGCGTGGGCCAAGGAACGGGCGCTGGCGGCCCGCGGCGGACCGCTGCTGCGGCATGCCGAACCGTTCCAGGGCAAGGACGAGGCAGCGCGCGACGTCAAGCGCAAGAACTTCCTGGCGCTCGTCTTCTGCCTGATGGTGGGCACGGCATCGCTGCCGCACATCCTGATGCGCTACTACACCACGCCGTCGGTGCGCGAGGCGCGGATCTCGGTGGGCTGGTCGCTGTTCTTCATCCTGCTGCTGTACCTGTCGGCGCCGGCGCTGGCCGTGCTGGTGAAGTACGACATGTATCACGACGTGGTGGGGCTGCCGTTCGCGAGCCTGCCGGCCTGGGTGCAGTCGTGGGCGGCGGTCGACCCTGGGCTGCTGTCGATCACCGACTTCAACGGTGACGGCATCGTGCAGGCGGCCGAGATCGCGATCGGCGGCGACATCGTCGTGCTGGCGACTCCGGAAATCGCCGGGCTGCCGTACGTGATCTCGGGCCTCGTCGCGGCGGGCGGCCTCGCGGCTGCGCTGTCCACGGCCGACGGCCTGCTGCTCACGATCGCCAACGCGCTGTCGCACGATCTCTACTACAAGATGATCGATCCGACCGTGTCGACGCAGCGCCGCGTGCTGCTCTCGAAGATGCTGCTGCTGGTGGTCGCCGTCGTGGCGGCGCTCACCGCGGCACAAAAGCCCGCCGACATCCTGTTCCTGGTGTCGGCGGCCTTCTCGTTCGCCGCGGCCGGGTTCTTCCCGTCCCTGGTGCTCGGCATCTTCTGGAAGCGCGCCACCGGCATCGCCGCGACGCTCGCGATGATCGCCGGCATCGGCATCACGTTCTACTACATGACGCTGAACCAGCCCTGGCTGCGCGAGATGTTCTACGGCATTCCGCGCCCGGTGCCGATCACCAATCTGTGGTGGGACATCCAGCCGATCTCGGCCGGCCTGTTCGGCGTGCCGCTGGGCTTCGCGGTGCTGATCATCGTGTCGCTGCTCACGCCGGCACCCGATCGCACCACGCAGGAACTGGTGGAGAACGTGCGCTATCCGAACCTGAAGGCGGCCTGAGCGCCGCATGCGGCGGCCGGGCGCCCGCGGCGCTTCGGCCCTCCCGCCAGGCCCCGGCCTGCCTGGCCGCGGCGCATCGGGGGCGATCTTCGGATCGCCCCTTTTTCTTTTGTTATCAGGATCTTGTGCGACGCGCCGCGTGCGCCGGTGCGGTATACTGCGCGCCCTCGGAGGGATGGATGAGTGGTTTAAGTCGCACGCCTGGAAAGCGTGTAGGGGTCAACAGCCCCTCGGGGGTTCGAATCCCCCTCCCTCCGCCACGCTAAACTGCCCCGCCATGTCCGCCAGCCCGCGCTCCGGCCTGTCCGCGGTGACGCTCGCCGCGCTCGGCGTCGTCTACGGCGACATCGGCACCAGCCCGCTGTACGCGTTCAAGGAGGCATTCGGCGGCACGCACGCGCTGCCGCTCACCGAGGGCAACGTGTTCGCGGTGCTGTCGATGATCTTCTGGGCGGTGACGATCATCGTCTCGCTGAAGTACGTGTCGATCATGCTGCGCTTCGATCACCGCGGCGACGGCGGGGTGCTCGCGCTGCTGTCGTACTGCGCGCAGCAGGTGCGCGAGCGCCCGCGCCTGCTGTGGCTGGTGACGATCCTCGGCGCGTTCGCCGTGTCGCTGTTCTACGGCGACGCGGTGATCACGCCGGCGATCTCGGTGCTCTCGGCGGTCGAGGGACTCGTGGTGCTGGCGCCTGCGCTGGACGTGCTGGTGGTGCCGATCGCGCTGGGGATCATCCTCGGGTTGTTCCTGATCCAGCGCCGGGGCACGGCTGCGGTGGGTGCCTTCTTCGGGCCGATCATGCTGGGCTGGTTCTTCGCGCTTGCCGGACTGGGCATCGCGAGCATCGCCGAGAACCCGGCGGTGCTGCAGGCGCTCGATCCGCGCTACGCGCTGAAATTGATCGTCGAACAGCCGTCGCTGGCCTTTCTCGCCGCGAGCGCGGTGTTCCTGTGCATGACCGGCGCCGAGGCGCTGTACGCCGACATGGGCCACTTCGGCCGGCGTCCGGTGCAGATCGCCTGGTTCGCGCTGGTGCTGCCGTCGCTCACGCTGAACTACTTTGGCCAGGGCGCGCTGGTGCTGCGCGACCCGGAGGCGGCACGCAATCCGTTCTACATGCTCGCGCCCGAACCGTTGCTGCTGCCGCTGATCGTGCTGGCGACCGCAGCCACGGTGATTGCCTCGCAGGCGACGATCTCGGGTGCGTTCTCGGCCACCCAGCAGGCGTCGCGCCTGAACTTCCTGCCGCGTCTGCGCGTGCTGCACACCTCGGAGGTCGCGCAGGGCCAGATCTACATTCCGGCCGTGAACTGGCTGTTGCTGGTGCTGGTGCTCGGGCTGGTGCTGGGGTTTCGCAGTTCCGGGGCGCTGGCCTCGGCCTATGGCATCGCGGTCTCCGGCGACCTGCTGATCACCAGCCTGATGATGCTGATCGTGTTGCCGCTGATCGCCGATGCGCGCTTGCGCTGGCTGTGGCCGCTGTTTCTGCTGTGCGTCGTGCTCGAGGGGTCGTTCTTCGCGGCCAACGCCGCCAAACTGCTGCACGGCGGCTGGTTCCCGATCGTGCTGGCGTTGCTGGTGTTCACCGTGCTGACCACCTGGCGGCGCGGTATCGAGATCATGCGTGCGCGCAAGCAGGCGGCGCCGAACGCCGTGCGCGACGGATTGAGTCTGGACATTGCCGACGTGCCGCGCGTGCCCGGGGCGGCGGTGTTCTTCTCGTCGTCGGCCGGCGGCTGCCCGAGTGCGTTCCTGCACAACCTGAAGCACAACCGGATCGTGCACGAGCAGACCGCGTTCCTCACGGTGCAGTTCGACGAGGGGCCGCGCGTGGCCGATGACGAGCGCATCGAGGTGATGCGCGGGGCCAACGGCATCGTCCGCATCACTGCGCATTTCGGCTATCGCGAGCAACCCGACGTCGATCGCGTGCTGCGCCTGGCCGCGCGCAAGGGCGTGGCCTGCCCGGTGGGCGAGACTTCGTTCTTCACCAGCAAGCCGACGCTGGTCTCGGTGAGCCGGCGCGGGTTGTTCGGATGGCGGCGTTCGCTGTTCGGCTGGATGCTGCAGAACAGCACCAGCGTGGCGCGCTACTTCGAACTGCCGCCCGACCGGGTAGTCGAACTGGGCACGCAGGTCGCGATCTGAGCGCGGCTGCCGAGCCGATCAGCCCTCGGGCGACTGGGCGAACCGGGTCCGCAAGTAGAATGCCGGCCATGAACACAGCGGCCTGGCGACGATCGCCGAACCTGATTCTGGCGTGTGCGGTGGGGGTGCTCCTGCTGGCCATGGGGGTGCGCGCCACCTTCGGCCTGTTCATGCAACCGATGGGCATGGCGCGCGGCTGGAGCCGCGAGGTGTTCTCCTTCGCCTTCGCGATCCAGAACATCGTCTGGGGTCTGGCCGCACCACTGCTCGGCGTGCTGGCCGATCGCCACGGTTCCGGACGCACCATCGTGCTGGGCGCACTGCTCTGCGCGCTCGGACTGGCCGGGATGGCCTGGGCCTCGACGCCGGCCGAGCTCTACCTGACGGCCGGACTGCTGGTCGGGATCGGGCAGGCGGGCACGACCTTCGGCGTGGTTCTGGGCGTCGTCGGTCGCGCCTTTTCGCCGCAGCAGCGCAGTTCGGCGCTCGGGCTGGCGAGCGCCGGCGGGTCGCTCGGGCAGTTCGTGATGATGCCGCTCGGCGCTTCCCTGATCGCCGCCTTCGACTGGCAGGCGGCGCTGTGGTGGATGGCCGGCCTGTCGATGATCACCGTGGCGTTGGCCGCGATGCTGACCGGCAGACCTCGGCACGTCGGGACGCGCGACGACGTGCCGCTGGGTGACGCGTTCCGCGGGGCGCTGCGCGACCGCTCGTTTCACCTGCTGTTCTGGAGCTTCTTCGTCTGCGGCTTCCACACGGCCTTCATCACGCTTCACCTGCCCGCCTTCGTCGTCGATCAGGGTCTGAACTTCGGGCACGGTGCGATGGCCGTCGCTGTCATCGGCCTGTTCAACGTGATCGGTTCGTGGGGTGCGGGCTGGCTCGGCGATCGTCGCAGCAAGCGTGCGCTGCTGTCCTGGCTGTATCTGCTGAGGGCCGGCAGCATTGCGATCCTGCTCGCGTTGCCGCTGACACCGCTCACCCTGTACCTGTTCGCCGCGACGATGGGCCTGCTGTGGCTCGGTACGGTTCCGCTCACCAACGGGCTCGTCGGCCAGATCTACGGGATGCGCTACGTCGCGACGCTGTACGGTCTGGTGTTCCTCGGTCACCAGGTCGGCAGCTTCGTCGGTGCCTGGCTGGGTGGCTGGGCCTACGAACACACCGGTTCGTACGCGTTGATGTGGTGGCTCGGCATTGGCCTCGCGCTCGCCGCGGGCGCGCTGGCCCGGCCGATCGACGAACGCCCGGTCGGGTCGCGCAATGCTGCGGCCGCTGCGGTCGCTGCGGTCGTGCCCGCGCCGGCCGCAGCACGCGAGTCGCGATGAACCGGACGCTGCGCTTCGTGTCCTTCGTCGCGGCAGCCGCGGTGCTCGGTTTCGTGGTGACCTGGTCGTTCCTGGCGTACCTGAAGCCGGACATGGTGGTCGACTTCGCCACGCTGCTGCAGATGTGCGGCATCCCGGTCGCGCGCTGAAGCAGCTTTCCTTTCTCCTTTCCTCCCCGACATGGCGACACGCAAGAGCGACTACGGCGAATCGTCGATTCGCGTTCTCAAGGGACTCGAGCCGGTGCGGCAGCGCCCGGGGATGTACACGCGCACCGAAAACCCGTTGCATATCCTCCAGGAGGTGATCGACAACGCCGCCGACGAGGCGCTTGCCGGGTTCTGCCGCGAGATCGCCGTCACCTTGCACGCCGACGCCAGCGTTTCGGTGGACGACGATGGTCGCGGCATTCCGGTGGGGTTGCACCCCGAAGAAGGCGTGCCGGTGATCGAGATCGTGTTCGCGCGCCTGCACGCCGGCGGCAAGTTCGACAAGGCGGGCAGCGGCGCCTACAGCTTCTCCGGCGGGCTGCACGGGGTCGGCGTGTCGGTGACCAACGCGTTGTCCAGGCGCATGGAGGTCACTGTCTGGCGCGATGGCGCGGTGCACCGGATCGCGTTCGCCGGTGGCGACGTCGCCGCGCCGCTCGCCTCGCAGGGCGCCGGGCGCGGCGAGCGGCGCAGCGGCACGCGCGTGCGCGCCTGGCCCGACCCGAAGTACTTCGATTCGCCGGCGATTCCGCAGCCCGCGCTGGCGCAGTTGCTGCGCTCGAAGGCGGTGCTGCTGCCCGGCGTCAAGGTCACGTTGTTCGACGAGAAGAGCGGGCGGCGCGAGGTCTGGCAATACGCGCAAGGGTTGCGCGGTTACCTCGCCGAGTCGCTGGCGGCGCTCTCGGAGGCCGAGCCGGTGATTCCGCTGTTCGAGGGCGAGCAGTCGGTCGGCGCCGACCACGACACCTTCGCCGAAGGCGAGGGCGCACACTGGGTGGTCGCCTGGACCGAGGAGGGGGGCCTGTTGCGCGAGTCGTACGTGAACCTGATCCCGACGTCTGCGGGCGGCACCCACGAGTCGGGGCTGCGCGAGGGCCTGTTCGCAGCGGTCAAGGGCTTCGTCGAACTGCACAACCTGCTGCCCAAGGGGATCCGGTTGCTGCCCGAAGACGTCTTCGCCCGCGCGAGCTTCGTGCTGTCGGCCCGGGTGCTCGATCCGCAGTTCCAGGGGCAGATCAAGGAGCGGCTGAACTCGCGTGACGCGCTGCGCCTCGTGGCGTCGCTCGCCAGACCGCAACTCGAGCTGTGGCTGAACCAGCACGTCGAGCACGGCCGCAGGCTGGCCGAACTGGTGATCCGTCAGGCGCAGGCGCGCAGTCGCGCGGCACAGAAGGTCGAGAAGAAGAAGGGCTCGGGCGTGGCGGTGCTGCCCGGCAAGCTCACCGATTGCGAGTCGACCGACGTGGCGCGCAACGAGTTGTTCCTGGTCGAGGGCGACTCGGCCGGCGGTTCGGCCAAGATGGGGCGCGACAAGGCGTTCCAGGCGATCCTGCCGTTGCGCGGCAAGGTGCTCAACACCTGGGAGACCGAGCGCGACCGCCTGTTCGCGAACAACGAGATCCACGACATCGCGGTGGCCATCGGCGTCGATCCCCACGCGGCCGGCACCGCGCCCGACCTGACGAACCTGCGCTACGGGCGCATCTGCATCCTGTCGGATGCCGACGTCGACGGCGCGCACATCCAGGTGCTGCTGCTGACGCTGTTCTTCCGGCACTTCCCCGTGCTGATCGAGCGCGGCCACGTCCACGTCGCGCGCCCGCCGCTGTACCGGGTCGACGTGCCGGCGCAGGGCAAGCGGCCGCTGCGCAAGCTCTACTGTCTGGACGACGGCGAGCTGCAGCACCTCGAAGACAAGCTGCGCAAGGAAGGCGTGCGCGAGGGCAGCTGGTCGATTTCGCGTTTCAAGGGGCTGGGGGAAATGAACGCCGCGCAGTTGTGGGAGACGACGATGAATCCCGACACGCGCCGACTGCTCGCGGTGCGCCTGGGCGACGTCGACGCTGCCGCCACGCGCGAGCGCTTCACGATGCTGATGGGCAAGGGCGAGGCGGCGTCGCGGCGCGCGTGGCTCGAGGAGCGCGGCAACGAGGCCGAGGTGGACATCTGATGGAATCGCTCGAGTTGTTTCCCGCCGCCGGCGAGCCCGGCGACGGTTCCGGCGAGGGGCTGACGCTTGCCGAGTATGCCGAACGCGCCTACCTCGACTACGCGGTCTCGGTGGTCAAGGGGCGTGCGCTGCCCGACGTCTGCGACGGCCAGAAGCCGGTGCAGCGGCGCATCCTGTACGCGATGAACGAGATGGGACTGGGGCCGGCGGCCAAGCCGGTCAAGTCCGCGCGCGTGGTCGGCGACGTGCTCGGCAAGTACCATCCGCACGGCGACGTGGCGGCCTACGACGCGCTGGTGCGCATGGCGCAGTCGTTCACGCTGCGCTATCCGCTGGTCGACGGGCAGGGCAACTTCGGCTCGCGCGACGGCGACGGCGCAGCGGCGATGCGCTACACCGAGGCGCGGCTCACGCGCTACGCGAAGCTGCTGCTCGACGAGATCGACCTGGGGACGGTCGACCTCGCCGCCAACTACGATGGCTCCACCGAGGAGCCGCTGCTGCTGCCGGCGCGGCTGCCGATGGTGCTTCTGAACGGCGCCTCGGGCATTGCGGTGGGCATGGCCACCGAGATTCCGCCACACAACCTGCGCGAGGTGGCCGCAGCCGCCGTGGCGGTGCTGAAGAAGCCGCAGACGGGGCTCGACGCGTTGCTCGAGCTGGTTCCGGGTCCCGATTTTCCGGGCGGCGGACAGGTGATCTCGCCCCCCGCCGACCTGCACGAGATCTACGCTTCGGGGCGCGGCTCGGTCAAGGTGCGCGCGCGCCACGAGATCGAGGAGCTGGCCCGCGGGCAGTGGCAACTGGTGGTCACCGAGTTGCCGCACGGCGTGTCCGCACAGAAGGTGCTCGAGGAGATCGAGGAGCTCAGCAATCCGAAGGTGCGTCCGGGCCGCAAGTCGGTCACGCCCGAGCAGCTGCAGCTCAGGCAGGCCGTGCTGGCGGTGCTCGATGCGGTGCGCGACGAATCGGGCAAGGACGCGCCGGTGCGGCTGGTGTTCGAGCCGAAGACCTCGCGCATCGACCAGCACGAACTGCTGCGCGTGTTGCGCGCGCACACCAGTCTCGAGACCGGCGTGCCGATCAACCTGGTGATGATCGGCGTCGACGGCCGGCCGCGCCAGAAGGGGCTGGCTGCGATCCTCGCCGAGTGGTGCGAATTCCGCGTGCGCACCGTGACGCGGCGCTGCGAGCACCGGCTCGGCAGGGTGGGCGAGCGCATCCACATCCTCGAGGGGCGGCAGCTGGTGCTGCTGAATATCGACGAAGTGATCCGCATCATTCGCGCCTCCGACGAACCGAAGCCGGCGCTGGTCGCAGCGTTCGCACTGAGCGAACGGCAGGCCGACGACATCCTGGAGATCCGGCTGCGCCAGCTGGCGCGGCTCGAGGCGATCCGCATCGAACGCGAGCTCGCCGAGCTGCGCGCCGAGCGCGAGGCCCTCGAGGCACTGCTTGCCAGCCCGGCGGCGATGCGCCGGCAGGTGATCCGCGAGATCGAGGCCGACGCGAAGGAATACGGCGATGCGCGGCGCACGCTGATCGAGGCGGCCGAGCGCACCACGGTGGCGTTGCGCGTGCCCGAGGAGCCGGTCACCGTGATCGTCTCGGAGAAGGGCTGGGTGCGCGCGCGCCAGGGTCACGGCCACGACGCGTCGCAGTTCGGCTACAAGGCGGGCGACGGGCCCTACGGTGCCTTCGAGGTGATGACCACCGACCAGCTGTTCGCGATCGCGACCAACGGCCGCGTCTACTCGGTGCCGGTGGCGCAGCTGCCGTCGGCGCGCGGCGACGGTGCGCCGATCACGAGCTTCGTCGAGCTCGAACCCGGCTCGCGGATCGACCACGCATTCGCCACGTCGCTGGAGACGGGCGTGTTGCTCGCCAGCAGCGGCGGCAACGGCCTGCTGTGCCAGGGCGCCGACCTGGTGGGCCGCACGCGCCAGGGCAAGGCGTTCCTGTCGCTGGACGAAGGCCAGGCGCCGCTGCGCCCGGCGCTGTTCGCGCCGGGCATGGCACAGGTGCTGTGCGTGTCCGTGGAAGGCAAGGCGCTGGTGATCGGTCTGCACGAAGTGAAAGTGCTCAGGAGCGGCGGGCGTGGCGTGATCCTGATGGGGCTCGACGCGACGGATGCGCTGCGCCAGGCGATCGTCTTCGGCGATGCCGGCGTGCGGGTGCGCGGTGCGGGGCGCGGCGGCAAGGCGCTCGACCGGGTGTTCGGCGCCGGTGCGCTCCGGGCCTGGGCGGGCGCGCGCGCGCGCAAGGGGCGTTTCCTCGAGCCCCGGGTGCGGGAAGCCAGGCTCGAGCTGGCGGGCCGGACGAACGGTACCGACCGGGCAGATCGAGGGTGACGTGCCGGCGGCTTGAAATGCGCCGTGCCGCCCTCATTTGCGCGCGAGCCGGCGCGCTCGCAGGCAGGCCGCTGCGCGCAGCGGCGCGCGCGCAGACCAACGAATCGGGGAACACGAGATGGGTGCGATGAAGGAAACACTGGGATTCCAGACCGAAGTCAGGCAGCTGCTGCAGTTGATGATCCACTCGCTGTACAGCAACCGCGAGATCTTCCTGCGCGAGCTGATCTCCAACGCCTCCGACGCCTGCGACAAGCTGCGCTTCGAGGCGCTGGACCAGCCCGGGCTGTACGAGGGCGACGGCGAACTGCGCATCCGCATCGAGATCGATCCGGATGCGCGCACGCTCACGGTGTCCGACAACGGCGTCGGCCTGTCGCGCGAGGAGGCCGTCGAGCACCTGGGCACGATCGCGCGCTCGGGCACGCGCGAGTTCTTCGGCCGGCTCTCGGGCGACCAGGCGAAGGACGCGCAGCTGATCGGCCAGTTCGGCGTCGGCTTCTATTCCTCCTTCATCGTCGCCGACCGCGTCACCGTGATCTCCCGCCGGGCCGGCCTGGCGGCGGCCGAGGCGGTGCGCTGGGAGTCCGACGGCAGCGGCGAGTTCTCGGTCGAGACGGTCGAGAAGGCCGGGCGCGGCACCGACGTGATCCTGCACCTGCGCGGCAAGCCGACCGAGGGTGCCGAAGGCGCCGAAGGAGCCGGGGGCCCCGGGGGGGCCGAAGCCGGCAGCGACGGCCCGGGCTTCGACGACCTGCTCTCGCCGTGGACCATCAAGTCGATCGTGCGTCGCTACTCCGACCACATCTCGCTGCCGATCCTGATGCGCAAGGAAGAATGGGACGCCGAGGCCAAGCAGATGCGCCCCACCGACGACTGGGAGACCGTCAACCAGGCGAGCGCGCTGTGGGCGCGGCCGAAGGCCGAGATCGACGACGAACAGTACCGCTCGTTCTACAAGCACCTCGCGCACGGCGAGGGCGAGCCGCTCGCCTGGACGCACAACCGCGTCGAGGGCCGCACCGAGTACACGCAGCTGCTCTACATCCCGTCGCGCGCGCCGTTCGACCTGTGGGACCGCCAGCGCCGCAGCGGCGTGCGGCTGTACGTGCGCCGCGTGTTCATCATGGAGGATGCCGAGCAGTTGCTGCCGGCGTGGCTGCGCTTCGTGCGCGGCGTGATCGACTCGAACGACCTGCCGCTGAACGTCTCGCGCGAGATCCTGCAGGAAAGCCGCGACGTGCGCGCGATCCGCGAAGGCTGCACGAAGCGCGTGCTGTCGCTGCTCGAGGACATGGCCGGCGAGCGCGCCGACGACTACGCGAAGTTCTGGAGCGAGTTCGGCCAGGTGGTCAAGGAGGGCGTCGGCGAAGACCACGCGAATCGCGAGCGCATCGCGAAACTGCTGCGCTTCGCCTCCACCGCCTCGGACGACGACGCGCAGGCGGCCTCGCTGGCCGACTACGTGGGCCGCATGAAGGAAGGGCAGAAGAAGATCTGGTACGTCACCGCCGACACGCCGGCGGCTGCACGCAGCAGTCCGCACCTGGAGGTGTTTCGCAGGAAGGGCGTCGAGGTGCTGCTGCTCACCGATCGCGTGGACGAGTGGATGCTGAACTTCCTCGCGGCGCACGACGGGCACGAACTCGCGTCGGTGGCGCGCGGCGGGCTGGACCTCGATGCGCTCGAGGACGAAGCCGAGAAGGCCGCTTCGCAGCAGGCCGCCGAGGAGTACGCCGCGCTGGTCGACGGCATCCGCGGCGCCCTCGGCGAGGCGGTGAAGGAGGTGCGCGTCACGCGCCGGCTCACCGACTCCGCCGCCTGCCTGGTGTCGGACGAAGGCGAGATCAGCGGCCACCTGCAGCGGTTGCTCGAGCAGGCTGGCCAGAAGGCGCCGCCCCGCAAGCCGATCCTCGAGATCAACCCGCAGCATCCGTTGCTCGTGCGCGCGCGCAGCGAGCGCGAGCGCATCGGTGACTGGTCGCGACTGCTGTTCGACCAGGCGGTGCTCGCCGAAGGCGGGCAACTGGAGGATCCGGCTGGCTTCGTGCGGCGGATGAACGCGATGCTGGTTGCGGCGCCCGCTGCGCCGGGCGCTTGCGGGGCGCCGAACGCAACCGCTGCGCCGCCGGCATCCGACACACCGGCATCCGACACACCGGCGGGCGCGGGCTGAACGCGTGCTGCGCGGGCTCGCCCCGGTCGTCGATCGCGCCTCGCGGCTGCTGCTGCTCGGCAGCTTTCCGGGTGAGGCGTCGCTCGCGGCCGGATGCTACTACGCGCATCCACGCAACCAGTTCTGGCCGATCCTCGGGCGCGTGCTCGGCCTGCCGCTCGCCGACTGGCCGTTCGAGCAGCGCTATCGCGCGGTGCTCGACGCAGGACTGGCGATCTGGGACGTCTATGCCGGGTGCCGGCGCGAGGGCAGCCTCGACAGCCGCATCCGCGACGCCGCGGCCAACGACTTCGAGACGATGCTGCGGCGCGCACCGGGCCTGCACGCGGTACTGTTCAACGGCCGCGCCGCCGGGCGCTACGAACCGTGGTTCGCGGGCCGCGGGCTGCCCACGCGCGTCCTGCCGTCGACCAGTCCGGCGTTCGCCGCAATGAGCGCGGCGTGCAAGCTCGAGCGCTGGCGCGAGGCAATCGAGACGCTTCGTTGAGGCGCACGTGCGACACCGCGATCACGCTGTCCGAGGAGGACGGCGTGCGCTACCTGCACTTCGGCTCGCCGTGGGTGCAGGGAGCGATGCGCATCGCGCGACCGTTTGGGCTCGAGATCGACTACGTGCGCGACATGATGGCCTGGCTGCTGTTTCTCGCGCCGCCCGCGCACATCCTGCAACTGGGGCTGGGTGCCGCCGCGCTGACGAAGTACTGCTGGCGCCGCTTTCCCGGCTCCGCCGTCACCGCCGTGGAGCGCAGCCCGGCGGTGATCGCCAGCGCACGCCGCGACTTTGCGCTGCCCGCCGACGATGCGCGGCTGCGCGTGGTCTGCGCCGACGCCGGCGAGTTCGTCGCACGCGCGTCCGGGCGCGGCCGTTACGGCGTCGTCCAGGTCGACCTCTACGACCGTCAGGCGCGCGGCCCGGTCATCGACAGTCTCGCGTTCTACCGGCGCTGCCGCAGCGTGCTCGCGACCTCGGGCGTGCTGGTGGTGAATCTCTTCGGCGAGCACGACGCGTACCGGCGCAGCACCGGGCGCATCGGGGAGGCGTTCGGCGCACGCCTGCTCGCGTTGCCGCCGGTGCCTGCCGGCAACGTGGTGCTGCTCGCGTTCAAGGGCCCGCCGTTGCAGATCGACTGGCAGGCGCTGCGGCACCGCGCGCGCGAACTCGACCGCACGGGCCTGCCCGCGCGCGCCTGGTTCGAGGCACTGCGCGGCCAGCAGGGGCGATCTGCACGGTTCGGAGTCTAGTACGCCGACCCGGAGGTATCGCAGCAGACCGTGCCTGGCAAAGTCGAAGCCCGATACCACCCTGGAGCCGGTGTCGCCGCGCATTGCCGTGCGTATCGTCGGGGTCGGCGGCATGCCGGTGCGCCGGGCCCCGCCCACACGAGAACGTCGCAGGGCGGGTGCCTGGTGTCTCTGAATCGCGCCGGTCCGGTCGCGCACGCGGCGGGCGCAGCCTCGGCCGGATCGAGGCCGCTCACATCACCGGCATGACACAGCCCAGGGTGTCTCAGGTTCGACGCTACAAGCTGCAGAACGTCCCGCTGGAGCGTCTGATGCAGGCGCTGGTCTTGCTGGCTCAGCATGTCGGGATCGTCGTTCGGCCAGCGCGGCGTGCGCGTACCGCCGGCATCACGGTCGCGGCTTGACGAGCCAGGCGAGCCGGAACCGCAATGAAATCCGCATACGAAGACCGGAGTGACGGTCAGTCCGAGACCGTGATCGTTCTCTTGTGCCAGCGGCTGCCAGGGGTTTCCGTACAAGGCTTCGCAAGAGGGCCGGATGGGGGACGCGATGCCAGGTTTGTCGGTACGGCCGAGCTGCACCCGGGCAGGACGGCGCTGTAGAGATCTGTCCACGGCGGCGGACGTCGCTTGCGACGAACGCCTGCAGGAGTCCGCGAAACTCCGACCTTGCGAGCGGCGGCATCCCTGCGTGCAGCGCGTGCGTCGCGCGCCGGCCCTCCTTTTCGACCGTTCGTCCGGCGCTGCCCGCCTGCGGTGCGGCCCGCTGCTAGCCTGCCTGCATGAACGCGCGCACCGATCCCGGCACCGCCCCGGCCGCCGCATTGCCGCCGCTCGGGCAACCGGGGCGGCGCGTCACGGTCGAGGACCTGCTGCCGGCGCTGGTCGCCGACGGGCTGCTCGCGCCGGCCGATGCCGAAGCCGTGGGCCGCTACGCACGCCTGTCGAGCGCCGACCAGCACGCGCTGGTGGCGCTGGCGCGCCGCAAGCTGAAGGTGCCCGGCACCCACCGGCTGCTCGATCTGGACCTGCTCTGCCCGTGGTTCGCCCAGCGCGTGGGTCTGCCGTACGTGCACATCGACCCGCTCAAGGTCGACCTGTCGCGTGTCGCCGAGGTGATGTCGAGCCAGTACGCGACCCGCTTCAAGATCCTGCCGCTCGCGGTGAAGTCCGGCGAGATCACCATCGCGACCGCCGAGCCGTTCGTCACCGACTGGGTCGACGAACTGCGCGGGCTGCTCAAGCGCGAGATCCGGCGGGTGATCGCGAATCCGCAGGACATCGCGCACTTCATCGTCGAGTTCTTCACGCTGGCGCGCACCATCCGCGGGGCGCAAAAGAGCGGGGCGGCCGCGCACCAGAGCAACTTCGAGCAGCTGGTCGAACTGGGCCGCTCGGGTCGCAACCTCGATGCCAACGACCAGCACGTGGTCACGATCGTCGACTGGCTCTGGCAGTACGCGTTCGAGCAGCGCGCCAGCGACATCCACATGGAGCCGCGGCGCGACACCGGCTCGATCCGCTTTCGCATCGACGGGGTGCTGCACAACGTCTACCAGGTGCCGGCGTCGGTGTTCGCGGCGATGACCAGTCGCATCAAGCTGCTCGGGCGCATGGACGTCATCGAGAAGCGGCGTCCCCAGGACGGGCGCATCAAGACGCGCAACGCCGACGGCCGCGAGATCGAGTTGCGTCTGTCGACGCTGCCGACCGCGTTCGGCGAGAAGCTGGTGATGCGCGTCTTCGACCCCGAAGTGCTGGTGCGCGACTTCGCCGAACTCGGTCTCCAGGACGACGACCTGCAGACCTGGGAGGCGATGACCGCGCGGCCCAACGGCATCGTGCTGGTGACCGGGCCGACCGGCTCGGGCAAGACCACGACGCTGTACACCACGCTCAAGCAGCTGGCGACCGACGAAGTCAACGTGTGCACCGTCGAAGACCCGATCGAGATGGTGGAGCCGCGCTTCAACCAGATGCAGGTGCAGCACGGCATCGAGCTGGGCTTCGCCGACGGCATCCGCGCGCTGATGCGCCAGGACCCGGACATCATCATGGTCGGCGAGATCCGCGACCTGCAGACCGCCGAGATGGCGGTGCAGGCCGCGCTCACCGGCCACCTCGTGCTCTCGACGCTGCACACCAACGACGCACCGTCGGCGGTGACGCGCCTGCTCGATCTCGGCGTGCCGCCGTACCTGCTGAACGCCACGCTGATCGGCGTGATGGCGCAGCGCCTGGTGCGTACGCTGTGCGCAGCGTGCAAGCAGGAGGTCGACGCGCTCGCCGAGGAGGAATGGAACGCGCTGATCGCGCCGTTTCGCGCGGCGCGTCCGAAGCGCATCCACCGGCCGGTCGGTTGCCTGGAGTGCCGGATGACCGGCTACCGCGGCCGCACCGGGCTGTACGAATTGCTGGTGGTCGATGCCGGGCTGCGCGCGCTGATCGACGAGAAGCCGGACCTCGGCGCGATCCGCCGCCGTGCGATTCGCAGCGGGCTCAAGCCGCTGCGGCTGGCCGGTGCGCAGAGGATCGCCGCCGGCATGACCACCTGCGAAGAGGTGCTGCGCGCCGCGCCGCCGATCGGTGATCAGGGGTTGTAGTCACGCCTTGCGGGACCCCAAACCCCGCTTTACCTGGAAAGATCCCGCATCGCCCGCTCCAGCCCCTGCAGCGTCACCGGGTACATCCGGTGGTGCAGCACCTGGCGGATCACCGCGATCGACTGCCGGTACTCCCACACGCCCTCCGGCTCGGGATTGAGCCAGGCGAACTTCGGGAAGCGTTCCACCAGCCGGCGCAGCCAGACCGCGCCGGCTTCCTCGTTGTTGTATTCGACCGAGCCGCCGGGTTGCAGCACTTCGTACGGGCTCATCGTCGCGTCGCCGACGAAGATCAACCGGTAATCCGGGTTGTACCTGCGGATGACGTCCCAGGTTTCGAAGCGCTCGGCGTGGCGCCGGCGGTTGTTCTTCCACAGGAAGTCGTAGACGCAGTTGTGGAAGTAGTAGAACTCGAGGTGCTTGAACTCGCTGCGGGCGGCGGAGAACAGCTCCTCGGTCTGCCGGATGTGGTCGTCCATCGTGCCGCCGACGTCGAGCAGCATCAGCACCTTGATCGTGTTGTGCCGCTCGGGAACCATCCGGATGTCGAGCCAGCCGGCGTTGCGCGCGGTGCTGGCGATGGTGTCGTCCAGATCGAGCTCTTCGTCGGCGCCTTCACGTGCGAACCTGCGCAGCCGGCGCAGCGCGACCTTGATGTTGCGCGTGCCCAGTTCGACCTGGTCGTCGTAGTCGCGATAGGCGCGCTGCTCCCAGACCTTCACGGCGGTGCGGTTGCCCGCCGACGGGCCGCCGATGCGGATGCCTTCCGGGTTGTAGCCGCCGTTGCCGAACGGCGAAGTGCCGCCGGTGCCGATCCACTTGCTGCCGCCCTGGTGGCGTTCCTTCTGCTCGTCGAGCAGTTCGCGCAGCCGCTCGAGCAGCTTGTCTAGCCCGCCCATCGCCTGGATGGCCGCTTTTTCCTCGGCGGTGAATTCGCGCTGCAACTGGCGCTCGAGCCACTTCAGTGGCAGGTCCACGTCGATGCCGGGGATCGCCTGCACACCCTTGAAGTAGGCGCCGAAAGCGCGGTCGAACTTGTCGAAGTTGCGCTCGTCCTTCACCAGCACCGCGCGCGACAGGTGATAGAACTCGTCGATCGACGGGCCGATCACGTGCTCGCGCATCGCTTCGAGCAGCAGCAGGTATTCCTTGATCGAAACCGGCAGTCTCGCGTGCCGCAGGTGCAGGAAGAAGTCGATCAGCATGGCGTGGCGGCCCGGGTCGTCGCCGCGTCGTCGGCACGGGGCCGGCGCAGCATCCAGTCGAGGTTGGCGCGCACCGCCGGCCACTCGGAAGCGACGATGCTGTAGACCGCGGTGTCGCGCAGCGAGCCGTTGGGCATGCGCACGTGGCTGCGCAGCACGCCGTCGAGCCTCGCGCCGAGCCGCTCGATGGCGCGGCGACTGCGCAGATTCATGCAGTGCGTGCGGAACTCGACCGCGATGCAGTCGAGCTGCTCGAACGCGTGCCGCAGCAGCAGCGCCTTGCAGTCGGTGTTCAGCGCGGAGCGCTGCACCGAGGCAGCGTACCAGGTGGAGCCGATTTCCACGCGGCGGTGCGTGGCGTCCACGTTCATGTAGGTGGTCATGCCCGCGAGCCTGCCGCTGGCGTTGTGCCGCACCGAGAACGGCAGCATCGTCCCGGCCTGGCGCAATGCGAGCCTGCGGGCGATCTCGGCGCCCATCTGCGCCGGGCCCGGCACCGTCGTGTACCAGATCTCCCACAGGCGGCCATCGGCACAGGCCTCGGCGAGGGCGGCCTCGTGCGCGGGATCGAGCGGCTCGAGGGTGGCGTGCTCGCCGGCCAGCGTGACGGGTTCGAGCCAGGACATGTCGCACCCGCCCCGCAGTTCAGCGATTGTGCCTTGCCATGAAGATCAGGCGCTCGAACAGGTGGACGTCCTGCTCGTTCTTCAGCAGCGCGCCGTGCAGTGGCGGAATCACGCTCTTGCTGTCCTGCGAACGCAGCGCCTCGGGCGGGATGTCCTCGGCGACCAGCAGCTTGAGCCAGTCGAGCAGCTCGGAGGTGGATGGTTTCTTCTTCAGCCCCGGCAGTTCGCGGATCTGGAAGAACGCCTCGAGCGCTTCCTTCAGCAACGCCTTCTTCAGCCCCGGGAAGTGGACGTCGACGATCGCCTGCATCGTCTCCTTGTCGGGGAATCGGATGTAGTGGAAGAAGCAGCGGCGCAGGAACGCGTCGGGCAGCTCCTTCTCGTTGTTCGACGTGATCATCACCACCGGACGGTGGCGCGCGCGGATCAGCTGGCGCGTCTCGTAGACGAAGAACTCCATCCGGTCGAGCTCGCGCAGCAGGTCGTTCGGGAATTCGATGTCGGCCTTGTCGATCTCGTCGATCAGCAGCACGACCGGGCGATCGGAGTCGAACGCCTGCCAGAGCACGCCCTTGACGATGTAGTTGTGGATGTCGCGTACGCGCTCTTCGCCGAGCTGCGAGTCGCGCAACCGCGACACCGCGTCGTATTCGTACAGGCCCTGCTGGGCCTTGGTGGTCGACTTGATGTGCCACTGCAGCAGCGGCATGTCGAGGGCGGCAGCCACCTCTTCGGCGAGCATTGTCTTGCCGGTGCCCGGTTCGCCCTTGATCAGCAGCGGCCGCTGCAACTGGATGGCGGCGTTGACCGCGAGCTTCAGGTCGTCGGTGGCGACGTAGGAGTCGGAGCCCTGGAAACGCATGATATGGGGTTGTTCCGGATATCGGGTTGCAGGCGCATCGAGTATACGGGAACCCCGCCGGCGCTCCCGCGGGCGTACCCCTTCTCTGGACGTGCCCGCGAGCGCTCCGATAGAATCCGCGTTCCTTTGCACAGATCAAAGACCCGGTGCCCGGAACACACATGTACAGGAAAATGCTGATCGCGGCCGGTTTCGCGGCTGCGCTGATTCCGCTCGCGGGGGCCGTCGAAGGCAGCGCCGACGCCGGCGGGAAGAAGAACTCGATGTGCATCGGCTGCCACGCGATTCCGGGGTACAAGTCGTCGTTCCCGTCGGTCTACCAGGTGCCGATGATCAAGGGGCAGAGCGCGAAGTACATCGAATCGGCGCTGGAGGCCTATCGCAAGGGAGACCGCAGCCATCCGACGATGCGTGCCATCGCGCAGGGCCTGAGCGACCAGGACATCGCCGATCTCGCGGCGTACTACGGCACCCGGTGAGACGGCCATGAACGACCTGCGCGACTTGCGCAGCGCCCGATACGGCGCTCTCGCCGGCACGCTGGCGCTCGCCCTGTTCGCCGCGAGCGGGGCGCAGGCTGCCGACGTCGCCAAGGGCAAGGAAAAGGCGGACCAGGTCTGTGCCGCCTGTCACGGCAAGGACGGCAACACCCCGATCGATCCGTCCTATCCGCGGCTGGCGGGCCAGCACGCCGACTATCTGCGGCACGCATTGCACGCCTATCAGGCCGACCAGCGCAGGAACCCGATCATGGGCGCGCAGGCCAAACAACTCTCGCGCGCCGACATCGAGAACCTGGCTTCCTGGTACGCGAGCCTGCCGGGCCCGCTCAGTCACCAGCGTTGACGCGCGCACGCGCGGCCTGCTTCCATCGCCGACGCGCCGCCTTCCGTCGCGCGCTCCTGTCGTGACGGCGCATGCCGTCGCTAGACTGGCACGACCTTCCCCATCGTGTTGTCGTCGCCCCGATGCGTCCCGAGTCACCGAAGCGCGTGCGACGTCCGCAAATGGGCGTGACGGCGGCCGAACTGGCAATCGTGACCACGATCGTGGCGACGCTCGCGGCCGCGGCAGCCCCCGAGTTCTCGGGTTTTCTCGTCAACGCGGAGCTGCGCTCCGTCTCGGAAGACCTGCGCAGCGGCCTGCGGCTGGCGCAGATCGAGGCGATCAAGCGCCAGGGCGTGGTCGAACTGGTGCTCACCGGCGAGGCGCCCGAACGCGCCGACGTTCATCCGGCGAGCGACGGCCGCAACTGGGTGATCCGCGCGGCGCGCCGCGACGGCGGCTTCGCGCTGCTGCGCTCGTCGTCCGGCGCGACCTGGACCCCGCGGGTGCGCATCGAATCCGATCGTGAAGCCTTCGCGTTCGACAAATTCGGCCGGCTGCACGCGGACTCGATCGGCAACGCCGCGCCGGGGGCCGACCTGCGCATCGAACTGAGCGACCGCGACGAGCGCGGCCGGCCGCTGCGCGTTCTGGTACGCCCCTCCGGTTCGAGCCTGACCTGCGATCCTGGCGCGCAGGACGGTGCGGCGTTCGCCTGCGGCTGATCGTACGCAGCGGCCGTTTGCTCCCGACGGTGGCACAGCGAATGTGCGAACATCGCGCTCCCCGATCGGCCCCGGACACCAGGATCAGACATGCCGCAGACCGCCCCGATTCCGGACTTCGCGACCACCGACCTGTGTGATGCGCATGAAGAACGGCTCACTGCCGGCGCCCTGCGTGTCCTGCATCCGGCGTTCAGGGCGTTCGGCAAGCGTCCCCGATTCGCGGGACCCGTGGCAACGGTGCGCTGTTTCGAGGACAACTCGATGGTGCGCGCGGCACTCGAGACCCCCGGGCAAGGGCGGGTGCTGGTGGTCGACGGCGGCGGCAGCCTGCGCTGTGCGCTGGTCGGCGGCAACCTCGCCAGACTCGCGAGCGACAACGGCTGGGCCGGGGTCGTCGTCAACGGTTGTGTGCGCGACGTGGCCGAGATCAACGCCAGCGACATCGGCGTGCGCGCGCTCGCCGCACACCCGCGGCGCAGCGATCGGCGCGGCAGCGGTTCGCAGGGAAAGGCAGTCGAGATCGCCGGCGTGCGGGTGGCGCCCGGCGACTGGTGCTACGCCGACGACGACGGCATCCTGGTGAGCGACCACCGGCTCGACGCCGGCTGAGGGTGCTTCAGACGAGGCCGTCGAAGGCGATGCAGTCGACGGCGTCGCCGACCTGTACCGCACCCTGGTCGTGGTGCAGCACGACCACGCAATTGGCCTCGGACATCGAGCGCAGCACGCCTGAGCCCTGGCTGCCGGCGCTGCGCACCGACATCGTGCCGTCGGTCTCGAGCGCCAGCCGCGCGCGCTGGTATTCGGTGCGACCCGGGCGCTTGCGAAAGGCGCTCAGCGAGCGTGCGCGCACCAGCGGCAACGGCGCGGGTTCGGCACCCATCTGGCGCAGCAGCGCGTCGCGCGCGAAAAAATAGAAGGTGATCATCACCGCCACCGGGTTGCCCGGCAGGCCGAAGTAGCTCGCACGCCCGATGCGTCCGAACGCCATCGGCCGCCCGGGGCGCATCGCGATGGTCCAGAACGCGATGTCGCCGAGCCTGGCCATGATCCGCTTCGTGAAGTCGGCCTCGCCGACCGACACGCCACCGGAGGAAACGATCGCGTCGGCGCACTCCGAGGCGATCCGCACCGCCTGTTCGAGCGCACCCGGGTCGTCGCGTACCACGCCCAGGTCGATGAGCTCGACGCCCAGCCGCGCGAGCATGCCATAGAGGGTGTAGCGATTGCTGTCGTAGAGCTCGCCCGGGCCGAGCGGCTCGCCCACGCTGCGCAATTCGTCGCCGGTGGAGAAGAAGGCCACCCGCAGGCGCCGGCGGACCGGCACTTCGGGCAAACCCAGCGAGGCGAGCAGGCCGAGGTCGGCGGGCGCGAGCCGCTTGCCCGCGCGCAGCGCCGGCTGGCCGCACGCCAGGTCTTCGCCGCGCCGCCGGCGGTGCTGACCCGGGGTTTGCCCCGGGGGTACGGTCAGGCGCTCGCTGTCGAGCGTCACCACTTCCTGGATCACCACGGTGTCCAGGCCCGCCGGCATCACGGCGCCGGTGGTCACGCGCACCGCCTCGCCCGGGCCAGCGACGCCGGTGAAGGGGCGCCCGGCCAGCGCGGTGCCGGCGATGGCGAGCGTGGTGGGCGCGCCGGCCGCGAGATCGGCGGCGCGTACCGCATACCCGTCCATGGCCGAGTTGTCGGCGGCCGGAACGTCGATCGGCGAGGCGATCTCCGCGGCGAGCACGCGACCGAGCGCGCTGCGCAGCGCCACCCGCTCGACGGCCTGTACCGGCACCACCACCCGGTCGATGATCTCGCGCGCGCGTGCCACCGGCAGCGCGTTCGGATCGTAGTCGGACAGGCAACTGATCGCCTCGGCAAGGGTCTGCGGCGCGTTCATTCGGGTTCCTGTTCGCTCAGTTCCTGCGGCGTGTTGATGTTGCGGAAAGCCGCGTCGTCGTCGAACTCGACCTCGACCACGCCGAGGGGCGTGTACCAGGCGTCGATCTTGCGCTGCCCGCTGGCGAGGAAGGTCTCGAGGTCGGCGAGCAGCGAGCGATCCACCAGTGCGAACACCGGATGCGCGTGTTCGCGGGTGCGCGCCACCGCGAGCCGCGCACCGTGTGCGCCGGCCAGTCCTGTGGCGAGCCGCTCGACCAGGTCGGCGGGCAGGAACGGCGAGTCGCAGGGCACCGTGACCACGTAACGCGTGCGCGCATGGCGCATCCCGGCGTGCAGGCCGGCCAGCGGCCCGGCGAAGCCCTCGATCGCGTCGCCGATCACCGGCCAGCCGAATCGGGCATGGCGATCGGCGTTGCGGTTGGTGTTGACCAGCAGGGTCGCCACCTGTGGGGCGAGGCGCTCGATCGCGTGTTGCACCATCGGGCGACCACGAAACGGCTGCAACCCCTTGTCGACGCCCTGGCCGTCCGTGCTCATGCGCCGGCCCAGCCCGCCGGCGAGCACGATGCCGGTGATTTCGCTGCGCTCGATCCGGGATGCGGGCATCGACGGTTGGCCGGGCAGCGCTCACGCCAGGGCCGTCACCGGCTGGCGCACGAAGCGCTGGCCGCCGGTGAACAGCAGGTAGTGACGCCCCTGGCAGCGCCCGACCATCGTGATGCCGACGCGCTGCGCGATCTCGTAGCCCATCTGCGTGAGCCCGGAGCGCGACAGCAGGAACGGAATGCCCATCTGGGCGCACTTGATGACCATCTCGGAGGTGAGGCGTCCGGTGGTGTAGAAGATCCTGTCGGCGCCGTCGATCGACTCGAGCCACATCCAGCCGGCGATCGCATCGACCGCATTGTGGCGTCCGACATCCTCGACGAAGCTCAGGATTTCGCCGCGCGAGTCGCCGGCATTCGAGCACAGTGCGCAGCCGTGCACCGCCCCGGCCACCTTGTAGATGGACTCGTGGCGGCGCACGCGGTCCAGCACCGTGTAGAGCGTTTCCTCGGTGAGGCGCGGGCTGGCCGGAAGCGCGATGCGGTCGATCTCCTCCATCAGGTCGCCGAACACCGTCCCCTGGCCGCAGCCCGTGGTGACCGTGCGCCGGTCGAGTCGGCCGGCGAGCGCATCGGCGCGCCCGCTGTCGTCCCAGACGGTGATGCCGCGCTCGGCAAGCGAGCGCGAGGTGATCGCCACCGAACCGGTGTCCCAGTCGACCTGCACTGCGGCCAGTTCGCCGATGTCGGACACCAGCCGCTGGTTGCGCAGGTAGCCGAGCGCCAGGTGCTCGGGCGCCGCGCCCAGCGTCATCAGCGTGACCAGTTCGCGCTTGTCGAGGTACAGCGTCAGCGCGTGTTCGCCGGCGATCGAGGTGGGAACGGTTTCGCCGCGCTCGTTGACGGCCTCGACCTGGAAGGTGCCCGGGCGCGCCTGGCGGGTGAGCGTGGGGATCGGCATCGCGGGCAGGCGGATCAGCCGCCGATGTAGGACATCTCGATCTTGCGCAGTCCGGCCGTGGCGGCCGAACGCAACTCGGAGTAGCGATCGTCGCGCACCGACCAGATCGCGCCGATCGCCGCGCCGATCTGGGCGTCGTCGAAGCCGCCGCGCAGCAGCGCGCGCAGATCCTGGCCCGCCGTCGCGAACAGGCAGGTGAACAGCTTGCCCTCGGTGGACAGGCGTGCGCGCGTGCACCCGCCGCAGAACGGCTGCGTGACCGAGGAGATCAGCCCGATCTCGCCCTGGCCGTCGAGGTAGTGCCAGCGCTCGGCCACTTCGCCCTCGTAGTTGGGATCGACCGGCTCGATCGGGAAGACCTCGCCGATCCGGCGCGCAACCTCGGCGCTGGGCACCACGTCGTCCATGCGCCAGCCGTTGGAGGCGCCCACGTCCATGAACTCGATGAAGCGCAGGATGCGGCCGCTGCCGCGGAAACGGCGGGCCATCGGCACGATCTCGTGATCGTTCACGCCGCGCTTGACCACCATGTTGATCTTGATCGGGTGCAGCCCGGCAGCCTCGGCCGCGTCGATGCCGGCCAGCACGTCGGCGACCGGAAAACCGACGTCGTTCATCGTGCGGAACACCGTGTCGTCGAGCGCATCCAGGCTCACTGTCACGCGTCGCAGACCGGCCTCGCGCAGCGCGCGCGCCTTGCGTGCGAGCAGCGAACCATTGGTGGTCAGCGTCAGGTCGAGTGGCGCGCCGGCGGGCGTGGTGAGTGGGGCGAGCATGCCGATCAGGCGTTCGACGTCGCGCCGCACCAGCGGTTCTCCACCGGTCAGGCGCAGCTTTTCGACCCCGTGCGCAGCGAACAGCCGCGCGAGCCGCGTGATCTCCTCGAAGGTGAGCAGCGACGCCTGCGGAAGGAACGCGTAATCGGTGCCGAACACCGTTTTCGGCATGCAGTAGGTGCAGCGGAAGTTGCAGCGGTCGGTCACCGAGATGCGCAGGTCGTGCAGGCGCCGTCCCCGGCGGTCGGTCAGCCGGCCGCGGGGCGGTTGTGGCTGCCCGGGCACTTCGGGGATCGCGGCGGCATAGCGCCGGTCGGCGACGGGGACGTTGCGTGCGCTCATCGTGAATTCGCTAAGATGACCGCATGGTAGCAATCCCCGCGCCAGCCGCCGGAGAAGGCGTTGGAACAGCGTGACTTTCGCCCGCCTGGCGCCGAGCCGCTGATCGATGTCGATCCGGTGCCGGTGCGCGTGGTCTTCGAGCGTCGCGAGACCGGCAGCCCGTGGCAGCCGGTGATCTGGCGACCCGGTGCGATCGAGCCCGCTGCCGCCGGTTCGCCGCTGGCCGTGCGCCTGAGCGTCGACGAGACCGAAGGTTATTACCTGAACCTCACCACCGGGCAGCCGTCGGTGTTCGTGCTCTGGCGAATGCCATCCGACGACTCGGGGGTGATCGTCGAGGGCGATCCGACGCCGCCTCGCGCGCTGGCGGTGACCGCCAGCTACAACGAGGCGGGCCGCTGGATGGACGGCGGCGAGCGCGTCGATCCGGTGCCGATGCCTGCGCCGATGCAATCCTGGGTGGCGGAATACACCACCCTGCACTACGTGCCCGAGAAGGGACGCAAGCAGCGCGGCAATCGGCCGTCGTTCATGGGTCGCGGCGAGTTCGAGGCGATGGCCGCACGCGAACGGGCCATCCATGCGCCCGGACCCGGGACACCCATCGCTGCGGGGAGCGCTGCGCCCGCAGGCGTGACCCCCGGGGACGCCAGGCACGGGGCGAGCCCGGATCGATCGGACGCGGGCGAGTCATGAGCGAGGCCGACGACGGATTTCTTGCGCGCTGGTCGCGCCGCAAGCACCGCAGCCGAGCGCAGAGCGCGCCGGATCCCGGCTCCGCGATCCCGCCTGCGGTCACGCCTGCAGCCGACGCTGGCGCGCCCGCTGCGTCCGACACGAGCGTCAGCGCTGCGGGCGCGAGCGGCACGCGCGATTCGGGCGCAACCGCGGGCCCGATCGCCGATGGCGGCGCCCCCGCCGACGAACTGCCGTCGATCGATTCGCTGAGTCCGGCATCGGATTTCCGGCCATTCATGCGCACCGGCGTTGAACCTGCGACCCGCAACGCGGCGCTCAAGCGGCTGTTCGCGGACCCGCAGTTCAACGTGATGGACGGTCTGGACGTCTACATCGACGACTACGGCAAGACCGAGCCGATTCCGCCGGCGTTGCTCGGCCGTCTGCTCGGGCCGCCCGCGGCGCAGGAGTCCGGATCGCAATTGCCCGAATCGCGTTCGCCACAGTCGCAATCGCCCGCATGCCCCCCCGATTCTGGCGGTGACGTGCCTGTGTTCGCGTCCTCCGGCCCGGGGTCGCGTGGCGGCGACGACAAGGCACGGATCGAAGCGACGCAAGGCGGATCCCAGGGCAATGCCCTCGATCGCTGTGGCAAGGGTGCTGCCGGGGACGGAGCCGGCGATGGCGACGCGGCCCCCGTGGCATCGCATCCGGATGTCCGTGGAATCGACGCAGGCCCATGTCCGGACGTGCATAGGCGCTGATATAGTCGGCGAGACCGCGCCCATCGGGCCGAAGGAATCGCCGCCGTGAAAACCCGGCTGCTCGCATGCAACTGCAACGGCACCGTCGATCTCGATGGCGCCGCGCTCGGGCGGGCATTTCCCGTTCCGGTGACGTCCCTTCCGGTGGCGCGCGAGTTGTGTCGGCGCGAGGTGTCGCGCTTTCTGGGCGAACTCGACGGCACCGATGACCTGCTGATCACCTGTACCCAGGAGTCGGCCATGTTCTCGGAGATCGCCGGTGCGCGTGACGCGGCGGCGCCGATCCGGTTCGTGAACATCCGCGAGCAGGCCGGGTGGGGCGAACAGGGTGCCGATGCGGGTCCGAAGATGGCTGCACTGGTGGCGATGGCTGCGGCGGGCGGCATCGATCCGGTGCCGGCGGTTTCGTACCGGTCGTCGGGCCGGGTCCTGGTGGTCGGCGAGGGGCCCGACGCGCTCGAATGGGCTGGCCGCCTCGCGGGCCCGCTCTCGGTCACCGTGCTGATGAGCCGCTCGCGCGGCGCCGCGCTGCCGGCGTTGCGCGACTGGCCGGTGCTTTCGGGCACGCTGCTCTCGCTCACCGGCTGGCTCGGCGAATTCGAGGCGCGCTGGCGCCAGGACAACCCGATCGATCTCGACGCCTGCGTGCGCTGCGCGGCGTGTATCGAGGCCTGTCCCGAAGGCGCGATCGGCGCCGATTTCCAGGTTGACACGCTGCGTTGCCGCGCGCACCGCGCCTGCGTGGCCGCCTGCGGCGGGATCGGCGCGATCGATTTCACGCGCGCCGATCGCGAACGCAGCGAGAAATTCGATCTCGTGTTCGACCTGCGCGAGCGCTCGATGTTCGACTGCAAGGTGGCACCGCAGTCCGACATCTGCGAGCGCTGTCCGCTGATGAGTCGTGCCGGCGTGGCCTTCGACGTGCACCAGCCGCCGCAGGGCTATTTCCACCCCGGGCGCGACCCGTCCGCGGGCATGGAGCAGGCGCTGCGCCTGGTCGCGATGGTCGGCGAGTTCGAGAAACCGAAGTTCTTCCGTTATCGCGAAAAGACGTGCGCGCACGGGCGCAACGGCATCGAGGGCTGCAACGCCTGCGTCGAGGTCTGCTCGACGCGCGCGATCGAGTCGGCGGGCGACGCCATTCGTGTCGAGCCGCATCTGTGCATGGGCTGTGGTGGCTGCACCACGGTCTGTCCGTCCGGGGCGATCAGTTACGCGTATCCGACGCCGATCCGGCTGGGCGCGCAGATCCGCTACGGGCTGGCGGCTTACCACGATCGCGGTGGGCGTAACGCCTGTCTGCTGGTGCACGACGCCGAAGCCGGCAAGGCACTGATCGAGTCGCTGGCGCGCCCGGCGGGCCGGCTGCACGGCCCGGCCAGCGTGCCTCCGGCCGGGCGCGGGCTGCCGGCGCGGGTGATTCCGCTGGCCGTGCATCACGTCGGCTCGTTCGGCATCGATCTCGCGCTGTCGGCGATCGCGTTCGGGGCCAGTCAGGTGGTCGTGCTGGCGAGCCCGGGCATCGCGCCGCAATACCGCGAGGCCACCGAGGCGCAGTTCGCGATCGCCCAGACGCTGCTCGATGCGCTCGGCAATCGGGGCCGGCGTTTTGCGGTGATCGACGGCGCCGATCCGCACTGGATCGACACCTTGTTCGACCTCGAACCGGTCATGGGTATTGCGCAGCCGGCCACGTACGCGTTGTCCGAAGACAAGCGGCGCTCGATCGAATTCGCCGTCGACCACCTGCTCGAACAGGCGCGCGCGGGCGGCTTCGCGGTGCCGCGCAGCGTACCGTTTCCGGCAGGGGCGCCATTTGGCGCCTTGAAGGTCGATCGCGATGCATGTACCTTATGTCTGGCGTGCATAGGTGCCTGCCCTGAATCGGCGCTGCTCGACAACCCCGATTCGCCGCAGTTGCGCTTCATCGAGCGCAATTGCGTGCAGTGCGGCCTGTGCCTGAAGACCTGCCCCGAGCAGGCGATCACGATGGAGCCGAGGTACGTGTTCACCGAGGAGACACGAACACCGGTGGTGCTTGCCGAGGCGCAGCCGTTCGCCTGCATTGGATGCGGCAAGCCGTTCGGCACGCGCGCGATGATCGACCGCATGCTCGGCCGCCTCGCAGGCCACTCGATGTTCGGCGGCGAGGCCGCCCGGCGCCTGCAGATGTGCGCCGACTGCCGCGTGATCGACATGGTCTCGAACCCGACGGAATCGACGATCTTCGATTTCACCGGAGGCAAGCCGTCGTGAGCGCGAGCACGCCGGGCACGACGCCGATCGCGGTCGACCTCGCGGCCGTCGCGCCCGAAGACGCAGCGCGTGCGCGCTGGTACGGCCTGTTCGCAAGCCTGTTTCGCGCGCCACCGACGGCCGGGTGGCTGGCAGCGATCGCGACGAGTGCCGGCCGTGCGGATTGCGTCGACGACGACCGTCCGCTCGGGTACGCCTGGAACGACTTCGCCGGCGCCTGTGCGCAGGCCGATGCGGGGGCGGTCCGCGAGGAGTTCGACACGGCGTTCCTCGGCGTGGGCAAGGCCGACGTGATTCCGTACGCGTCGTATCACCTCAGCGGCTTCCTGAACGACCGGCCGCTGATCGAGTTGCGCGGGCACCTCGCGCAGCTCGGCCTGGCGCGCCGCGCCGACATCGGCGAGACCGAAGACCACCTGTCGGCACTGTGCGAGACGATGGCCTGGCTGATTGCGGGCGATGCCGGGCAGCTGCGCGACTTCGCCACGCAGCGCGCCTTCTTTTCGCGCTTTCTGGCCCCTTGGTACGACGCGTTCGCCGAAACGATCGAGCACAGCGGCGTCACCGATTTCTACAAGCATGCTGGCCGCCTGCTGCGCGAGTTCCTCGCGATCGAGCGGCAAGGCTTCGAATTCGACTCTCCATGACGATGGCCCACGAGGAGTGATCCGATGAAACGCGACAAGACCACCGACAGGTCCGTGACCGCACGCAGGGGCTTCCTGATGGGTGCGGGCCTGGCCGGCGCAGCCGGGGCCGCCGCCGTCGTCGCCACCCGTGGGGGTGCAGCGCAGCCGGCGGCCTCCGGGAGCGCGCCGCAAATGCATGAGCGCGGCGGTGGCGGCTACCACGTCACCGAGCACGTGCGGCGCTATTACCGCAGCACCACCGTCTGAGCATTCGCGCGACAACGAGGAGACACGGCATGCAACTGCAGCGCAAATCCGGCGCTTCCGCAGCGCCCGGCGCACTCACGGCGAGCCTCGCGAGGGGCGTGCGTTCGGCGCTCGCGAGCACGATGGACCGGCGCAGCTTCCTGAAGCGCTCCGGGATCGGCATCGGCGCCGGTGCGGCAGCCGGTGCGCTGTCCTTCGAGATGATCGGCAAGGCCGAGGCCCAGCAGGCGGGGGCGGGCAAGATCGAAGTCAGGCGCACGGTCTGTACGCACTGCTCGGTGGGCTGCGCGATCGACGCAGTCGTGGAAAACGGCGTCTGGGTGCGCCAGGAGCCGGTGTTCGACTCGCCGATCAGCCTCGGCGGCCACTGCGCCAAGGGCGCGGCGATCCGCGAGCACGGCCACGGCGAGTACCGGCTGAAGACGCCGATGAAACTGGTCGACGGCAAGTACCAGCGGATCAGCTGGAAGCAGGCGCTCGACGAGGTCACCGCGAAGCTGCAGCAGATCAGGAAAGAGTCGGGCCCGGACGCGACCTTCTGGATCGGTTCGTCCAAGCACAGCAACGAGCAGTCGTACCTGATGCGCAAGTTCGTGTCGTTCTTCGGCACGAACAACATGGACCACCAGGCGCGCATCTGCCACTCGACGACGGTCTCGGGCGTGGCCAACACCTGGGGCTACGGCGCGATGACGAACTCGTACAACGACATGCAGAACACGAAGTGCGCGTTGTACATCGGCTCGAACGCCGCCGAGGCGCACCCGGTGTCGATGGTGCACATGCTGCACGCCAAGGAGAACGGCGCGAAGATGATCGTCTGCGATCCGCGCCGCACCCGCACCGCGGCCAAGGCCGACGAGTACGTGCGCTTCCGCTCGGGCACCGACATCCCGGTACTGTTCGGCATCCTGTACCACATCTTCAAGAACGGCTGGGAGGACACGAAGTACATCAACGATCGCGTCTACGGGATGGACAAGGTCCGCGAGGAGGTGCTCGCGAAGTGGACGCCCGAGGCGGTCGAGGAGGCCAGCGGCGTGCCAGGCGAGCAACTGGCGCGCGTGGCCGAGATGATGGCGAAGAACCGGCCCTCGACCATCGTCTGGTGCATGGGCCAGACCCAGCACTCGATCGGCAACGCGATGGTGCGTGCCTCGTGCATCCTGCAGCTCGCGCTGGGCAACGTCGGCGTCCCGGGCGGCGGCGCGAACATCTTCCGCGGCCACGACAACGTGCAGGGCGCCACCGACATCGGCCCCAACCCCGATTCGCTACCGGGCTACTACGGTGTCGCGGCGGGTTCGTGGAAGCACTTCGCGGCGGTGTGGGGCGTCGACTACGACTGGATCCAGAAGCAGTTCGCCCCCGGCATGATGGAAAAGCCCGGCATCACCGTCTCGCGCTGGTGCGACGGCGTGCTCGGCGCGAAGGACACGCTCGACCAGCCGTCGAACCTGCGCGGTGTCGTCTACTGGGGGCACGCGCCGAATTCGCAGACGCGCGGCCTCGACATGAAGAAGGCGATGGACAAGCTCGACCTGCTGGTGGTGGTCGATCCGTATCCGTCGGCCACCGCCGCGATGGCGGCGCTCACCAGCGACCCGAAGAGCGTCAACCCGGATCGCTCGGTCTACCTGCTGCCGGCGGCCACCCAGCTCGAGACGTCGGGCTCGGCGACCGCGTCGAACCGCTCGCTGCAATGGCGCGAGCGCGTGATCGAGCCGCTGTTCGAGTCGATGCCCGATCACACGATCATGCAGGCCTTCGCCGAGCGGCTCGGCTTCGGCGAGCAGCTGTCGAAGAACTACAGGATGATCACCGTGAACAGGCACGGCATCGAGTGGCATGAGCCCGAGCCCGAGTCGATCCTGCGCGAGATCAACCGCGGCATGTGGACCATCGGCTACACCGGGCAGTCGCCCGAGCGGCTGAAGCTGCACATGAAGCACATGGCCACCTTCGACGTGAAGACGCTGCGCGCGAAGGGCGGACCGTGCGACGGCGATTACTTCGGGCTGCCGTGGCCGTGCTGGGGCAATCCCGAAATGAAGCACCCGGGCACGCCCAACCTGTACCAGACCACGCGCCACGTGATGGACGGCGGCGGCAACTTCCGCGCCAACTTCGGTGTCGAGCGCGACGGGGTCTCGCTGCTGGCGGCCGACGGCTCGTATTCGGAGGGTGCCGATATCCACACCGGCTATCCGGAGTTCGACCACGCGCTGGTGAAGAAGCTCGGCTGGTGGGACGAACTCACCGACGCCGAAAAGCAGGCGGCCGAAGGCAAGAACTGGAAGACCGACCTGTCGGGCGGCATCATCCGCGTGGTGATGACGAAACATGGCTGCTATCCGTTCGGCAACGCCAAGGCGCGCGCGGTGGTCTGGAACTTCCCCGATCCGGTGCCGCTGCACCGCGAGCCGATCTACGGCACGCGCCCCGACCTGGTGGCGAAGTATCCGACGCACGACGACAAGACGAAGTTCTGGCGCATGCCGACGCTGTTCAAGTCGCTGCAGCAGAAGAACGTGGAAGACAGGCTCTACGAGAAGTTCCCGTTGATCCTGTCCAGCGGGCGGCTCACCGAATACGAGGGCGGCGGCGACGAGACGCGTTCCAATCCGTGGCTCGCGGAGCTGCAGCAGGATGCCTTCGTCGAGATCAACCCGCGCGCGGCCAACGATCGCGGCATCCGCAACGGCGAGTACGTCTGGCTGGCGACGCCGACCGGCGCGCGGCTGAAGGTGAAGGCGCTGGTCACCGAACGCGTCGGCCCCGACACCGCGTGGATGCCATTCCACTTCGCGGGCTGGTGGCAGGGCCGCGACCTGAAGGAGTTCTATCCGGAAGGCGCGGCGCCGGTGGTGCGCGGCGAGGCGGTCAACACGGCCACGACCTACGGCTACGACTCGGTCACGATGATGCAGGAGACCAAGACCACGATCTGCCAGATCGAGAAGGCCGCGGCCTGAGCGCCGGCGTCGCCGACCATCGAGACCAGGGGGAAAACACATGGCCCGCATGAAATTCATCTGTGACACCGAGCGTTGCATCGAGTGCAACGGTTGCGTCACCGCCTGCAAGCAGGAGCACGAGGTGCCCTGGGGCGTGAACCGCCGTCGCGTGGTCACGCTCAATGACGGCCTGCCGGGCGAGCGCTCGGTGTCGGTTGCCTGCATGCACTGCTCGGATGCGCCGTGCATCGCAGTGTGCCCGGTCGACTGCATGTATCACACCGACGAGGGGATCGTGCTGCACGACAAGGATCTGTGCATCGGCTGCGGCTACTGCTTCTACGCCTGCCCGTTCGGCGCACCCCAGTTCCCGCAGACCGGCGCGTTCGGCCTGCGCGGCAAGATGGACAAGTGCACGTTCTGCGCCGGCGGCCCCGAGAAGGACGGTTCGAAGGAAGAGTTCGAGAAGTACGGCCGCAATCGCCTCGCCGAGGGCAAACTGCCGGTGTGCGCCGAGATGTGCTCGACCAAGGCGCTGCTGGCCGGCGACAGCGACATGCTCTCCGACATCTACCGTCAGCGCGTGATGGCGCGCGGCAAGGGCGAGGAGGTCTGGGGCTGGGGAACGGCCTATGGTCCGCGGCGCAAGGGCGCGCAGGCGCCGGCCAGGCAAGGGAGTTGAGACATGAAGACCAGGAACCTCGCATGCCTTGCCGCGGCCGTTGTGCTCGCCCTCGGGCTGGCCGGTTGCGGCGAAAGACCGCAGGTGATCGGCGAGAAGAACGCGGGCACCACGGTGACGCGTGACACCCGGCCGTGGCAGGGTGATCCGCTCACCTTCCAGGCCCCGTACACCCGAGGCGACAAGGCCAGCTGGGAGAACTCGCTGAAACTGCGCCAGCAGGGGCAGAACGAATACGTTCGCATCGGAGGCCAGTGATGAATCGCGCAATCCGCCTGCTGGTGCTGCTCGTCGGGTTGTGGGGCGTCGCGGCGGCTGCCCAGCCATCCGGGACGGCCACTTCGGACGACCAGCCGTCGCCGAACGCCCTTCAGGCGAGCCGCACCGACCAGGCGGCGCGCCAGAAGATCCAGCCGCTGAACAACGCCCCGACCTGGCGAGCCGCCAACTCGGGCGCCAGCGGATTCACCAACCTGCCCGATCACGAGGGCGGAGTGCTGATCCAGTCGGCCGGGGAAGAGTGGCGGCAGTTGCGCAACGGCCCGGTCACCATCAATGGCGGCTGGTTCCTGGTTGCCGTGCTGTTGCTGATCGCGGCCTACTACCTCTGGCGCGGGCCGATCGGGGTCACCGGCCCGCCCACCGGACGGATGATCGAACGCTTCACCGTGATCGAGCGCGCGGTGCACTGGATCAATGCCGCGTGTTTCGTCGTGCTGGCGCTCAGCGGCGTCGTGCTGCTGTTCGGCAAGCACCTGCTGCTGCCGGTGATCGGCTACACCCTGTTCTCGCTGCTGGCCACGATCTCCAAGACCGGCCACAACTTCGTCGGCCCGCTGTTCGCGGTGACGCTGATCGCGATGTTCCTCCTCTACGTGAAGGACAACTTCCCGCGCGCCTACGATTTCACCTGGCTGATCAAGGGCGGCGGCCTGCTGTCGCGCAAGGCCCACGTGCCCAGCGATCGCTTCAACGGCGGTGAGAAGCTGATGTTCTGGGGTGCGCTGGTGCTGCTCGGCACGATCGTCGCCGTCACCGGTTTCATCCTCGATTTTCCGAACTACGAGCAGACGCGCGGCCAGATGCAGCAGGCGTGGATGATCCACGCGGTCGCGGCCGTGCTGTTCATCGCGGTGATCATGGGACACGTGTACCTGGGCACGATCGGCATGCGCGGTGCACTCGACGCGATGAAGACCGGTTACGTCGACGAGGCCTGGGCGAAGGAACATCACGCCCGCTGGTACGAGGACATCAAGGCCGGAAAAATTCCGGCGCAGCGCTCGGCACAGGCCGGCGCGCGCGCTGCCGGTTCCGCGACGCAGGCGCAGGGCTGAGCCCGCCTGCAGCGGCCCCGGCCGGCGCCGGGTGCCGTCGCGCTTCAGCCCTGTGCTTCGTCGGGTCGGGTTTCCACCTGCTGCAACGGTTCGGCCGCGGCTGCACTGCGCGGGCGGCGCACGCGCGGCGCCCGCGGGGCCGGAACTTCGGCGACTGCCTCGACCTGCGGCCGCGCGACCGTCTCCACCCATTGCAGTCCGGCACCGGCCAGGATCTGCTCGAGTTCGGCCTTCGGCAATTCGACTGGCGTAATGGGCCGGTCCGCCTCGGGGGCTGCAATCGGCGGGGGCGCCGCCTGCACCTGAGGTGCCGGCTGCGCTGACACGGCCAGTGCGACCGGGGCTTCTTCAGCTTCGGGCGCCAGCGCCGCGGGCGTGGCAGGCGCTTGCGCCTGCGGCGCTGTCAGTTCGGCGACGGGCCGGGCGAACGGGAGCAGCGTCTGGACCGCAGGCGCCGCGGGTACTTCGGCGGCGACTGCCGATGCCACCGACTCGGGCGCCGTAACCGGACCCGGCGCAGCAGGGGTGTCGCCGGATTCGCCTGCCAGCGCCTCGTCCGTACCGATGGCCGCAGCGGATTCGCGCTCGCCGCCGCGGCGGCCGCGACGACGGCGGCCGCGCCCACGACGCGCCTCGTCCGCCACGGTCGCTTCGCCGTTGGACGCTTGAAGCTCATTGACGATGGGTACGGCGTCGGTCAAGCGGGAGGCGTCGGCGACGTCGGCCGGGACAGTCGCTGCCGGCGTTACACCCGCTACGGCGGCGGGGCCGGGATCCCCTTCGCGTACGCCCGGGGCCGCCGTATCCTCCGGACGTGTCTCCACCTTCGGTCGATCACGTCCGTTGCGGCGTTCGCCACGTTCGGCGCGTTCGCCACGTTCGGGACGTTCGGCACGCGGCGGGCGCTCGGCGCGTGACGCCTCGTCGGAACGTCCGGGGCGCGCTTCGCGCTCGGGGCGACGCTCGCGACCTTCGCGAGCATCACGCGGTTCGCGCCGCTCCTGCCCGCGTCGCGATCCCTGGCCGTCGGCTTCGGCCCCGGGCGCACGGTCGGCGCGCGCCTCCCGGTTCGCGCGCCCCTCGCGGCTGTCGCCGCGGCGCTCGCGGCCGTCACGCCCACCCGAGCGCTCGCGACCTTCGCGTGTCGTGCGCGACCGCCGTCCGGCCTCGCCCGAAGCCTGCGTCTCGACGGTTTCGACGGAGGCGGGTGACAGGGCGCTCGCCTCGTTCGCCGGCTTGCGCCGGAACCAGTTGAGGATGCGTCCGAGCAGGCCATCGTCGCCGGCCGGTGCAGCCGCCACCACCGCAGTGCGCGCGGGCCGGGCTGCGGGAGTGCCCGTCGCCGCCACCGGTGCCGGCACCGGTGGCGGCTGTTGCGGCGTGATGCCCGTGACCACCGCCTCCTGGCGCGGCCTGGCGGCCTCGAGCTTGCTCTCCAGGTAGGAGTTGTCCTCGGCCGGTGCCTCGGCCAGCGTGTGGCTGGCGCGGTAGCTCGACAGGCGCTCGTCGTCGTGACGCAGGCGCTCGGCCTTGTAGTGCGGTGTCTCGAGGTGTTTGTTCGGGATCAGGACGATCTCGACCTTCAGTCGCGCCTCGAGCTTGTTCAGTTCGCTGCGCTTCTCGTTCAGCAGATAGGTGGCCACGTCGACCGGCACCTGCGCGTAGACGGCGGCGGTGTTCTCCTTCATCGCCTCTTCCTGGATCACGCGCAGGATGTGCAGTGCCGAAGACTCGATGTCGCGAATGACGCCGGTGCCGTTGCAGCGCGGGCAGGTGATGTGCGAGCCCTCGGCGAGCGCCGGACGCAGCCGCTGGCGCGACAACTCCATCAGGCCGAAGCGCGAGATCTTGCCCGTCTGCACGCGCGCCCGATCGTAGTGCAGCGCATCTTTCAGGCGCTGTTCGACTTCGCGCTGGTTCTTCGGGTTCTCCATGTCGATGAAGTCGATGACGATCAGCCCGCCCAGGTCGCGCAGCCGCATCTGGCGCGCCGCCTCGTCGGCCGCCTCGAGGTTCGTGCGCAGCGCCGTCTCCTCGATGTCGGAGCCCTTGGTGGCGCGCGCCGAGTTGACGTCGATGGCCACCAGTGCCTCGGTGTGGTCGATGACCACCGCGCCGCCCGAGGGCAGCGGCACGATCCGCGAATAGGCGGTCTCGATCTGGTGCTCGATCTGGAAGCGCGAGAACAGCGGCGTGTCGTCGCGATAGCGCTTGACCCGATTGACGGTGTCGGGCATCACGTGCGCCATGAACTGGCGCGCCTGTTCGTAGATGTCGTCGGTATCGATCAGGATCTCGCCGACATCCTGCGTGAAATAGTCGCGAATTGCGCGGATCACCAGGCTCGACTCCTGATAGATCAGGAACGGGCCGGGTGCCGAGCCGGCAGCCGCCTCGATCGCCTTCCACAGCTGCAGCAGGTAGTTCAGGTCCCACTGCAGTTCCTCGGCCGCCCGGCCGATCCCCGCGGTACGGGCGATCAGGCTCATGCCTTGCGGGTGTTCGAGCCGGTCCATCGTCTCGCGCAGCTCCTGCCGGTCTTCACCCTCGACGCGACGCGAAACGCCGCCGCCGCGCGGGTTGTTCGGCATCAGCACGAGGTAGCGCCCGGCCAGCGAGATGTAGGTGGTGAGCGCGGCGCCCTTGTTGCCGCGCTCTTCCTTGTCGACCTGGACGATGACTTCCTGGCCCTCGCTGATCGCGTCCTGGATGCGTGCCCGCGACGCTTCGGCGCCGGCCTTGAAGAAGGTCCTGGAGATCTCCTTGAACGGCAGGAAACCGTGGCGTTCTTCGCCGTAGTTGACGAAACAGGCTTCGAGGCTCGGCTCGACGCGCGTGATGACGCCCTTGTAGATGTTGCTCTTGCGGGACTCGCGGCCCGCCAGCTCGATGTCGATGTCGATCAGCTTCTGGCCATCGACGATCGCCACGCGCAGCTCTTCGGCATGCGTGGCGTTGAACAGCATTCGCTTCATGCAAATGACTCCGTTGCGCGCCTGGAGCGTGGCGACGCGCGTCGGCCAGCGGGCCGATGCGAACGCAAGCGGAAGGAAGGCGGTGCGCCGGACGGCGCTATCTGCAGGCGGCCCGTCCAGGCGAGCGGGCACGCGCCGGAGGCGGGCATTGCCCGGCCCGACCGATGATGGTGCACGCAGACATGGTGTTCAGGGATCGCACCGGCTGTGCCGGCCGCCATCGGGCGCCCGGCTCGCATTCATTCCGGAAAATTCCGCATCGATCCGCGCTTCCCGCATTCGGGAAGCCGCGGTTGAGTGTTCGTCCTGCCGTGCACGCGATCGGTTTCGATCCGCTTCGAGCGCAATCGACCCGGTACAATCGGCGCTCGTGATACGGGATTCAATTCGATGCGCGGAACAGCCTGTTCGACGCGCTTCGCCGAAGCATCCGTGGACGCGAGCAGCCGCCTCGCAAGGCAGCCGTTCCGGTCGGGCCGGGATCGCACACAACAGTCGAAGTATAGCAACGTGAGCACCCTGCGTACAAAGCACGGGGCCGCTGGCCCGACGGATGCCGTGCGCCACCTGTCGATCGGCGAAGACGACGCGGGCCAGCGCCTGGACAATTTTCTGGGGCGGCTGTGCCGCGGCGTGCCGAAGAGCCACCTCTACCGGCTGATCCGCAGCGGCCAGCTGCGCGTGAACGGCAGGCGCCAGGCGGCCGACTACCGGCTGCAGGCGGGCGACTCGGTGCGCGTGCCACCGATCCGGCCGGCTGACGCTGCGGCGCCGGATGCGGTCGCGATCGAGGCAGGCGCAGACGAGCGGGTGCGGCGCACCCGGGCAGGGCTGGCGCGGCGCCTGCCGGTGCTGCACGAGGACGAGGCGCTGCTGGTGGTCGACAAGCCGGCATCGGTCGCCGTGCACGGCGGCAGCGGCATCTCCAGCGGGGTCATCGAGCAGTTACGCGCGGCGCGCCCGCAGGCGCGCTTTCTCGAACTGGTGCATCGGCTCGATCGCGAAACCTCGGGCGTGCTGCTGCTGGCGCGGCGGCGGGCCGCGCTGGTGGCCCTGCATGCGCAGTGGCGCGAACGTGCTGCCGACAAACGTTACCTGGCGATCGTCGCCGGCCGCTGGCCGCTGCGGACCCGTGTGCTGGCCTTCCCGCTTCATCGTCACCAAGCACCTGACGGCGATCGCCGCGTCAGCGTGCGCGCCGGCGGTCAGGAGGCGCTGACCCGGGTGACCGGCCTGCTGCGCTTCGAGCTGCCGCCACTGGGCGAATTCTCGCTGGTGGAGGCCCGGCTCGAGACCGGGCGCACCCATCAGATCCGTGTCCACCTGGCCCATGCCGGCTGTCCGATCGTCGGCGACGCCCGATACGGGCGTTTCGAGCTGAACCGGGAAATGACCCGGCGCGGCTTCAGGCGCATGTACCTGCATGCGCAGTCGATCCGGTTTCGCCACCCCGACACCGGACGCCCGATGCTGATCGAGGCGCCGGCGCCCGAAGAATTCGCGCTGCTGCTGCGCGCCGGCGGCGCCGTCTGGCCCGCGCCGCGAGGCAGCGGCGGCGAGGAGGAGGGCGCATGAAGCAGCGCTTTCGCCTGGTCGTCTTCGATTGGGACGGTACGCTGATCGATTCGACGGCGGCGATCGTTCACGCCATCCGCGCCTCGGCCGCCGACCTCGGCTTGCCGGTGCCTTCGCGCGAGCAGGCCTCGCACGTGATCGGGCTCGGGCTGTTCGAGGCGATCCGCGCTGCGGTGCCGATCATCGAACGCGAGCGCATGCCCGCGTTCATCGAACGTTACCGGCATCACTACCTGCGTCATGACCCGGACCTCGCGCCGTTCGACGGCGTGCCGCAGCTGCTCGGCGATCTCGCCGACAGCGGCGCCTGGCTTGCGGTGGCCACCGGAAAGTCGCGCGTCGGGCTGAACCGGGCGCTCGACCAGATGGGCTGGATGGGCCGCTTTCTCACCACGCGCTGTGCCGACGAGGGCGCGCCCAAGCCCGACCCCTGGATGCTGCGCGACATCTGCGACGAACTCGGTATCGGCGCTGCGGAGCTGGTGATGGTTGGCGACACCACCCACGATCTGGGCATGGCGCGCGCGGCCGGCGCGGCGGCGATCGCGGTCGCGTACGGGGCGCACCCGCGCGAAGCGCTCGAGGCCGAACCGGCGCTGGCGATCGTCGACACGGTGTCGGAGCTGCGTGAGGCGCTGCTGGCGCGGGTGTGAGGACGTGAAGGGAGATGGTGCAGGCACAGGCCCTATACTCGGCCACGCAGCGCATGGCCCGCAGCGAGCGCATGGCCTGCAACGCCTGGTCTGCAGCGCACTGAACCGCGGAACACTGCAATGAGCGAACAGGATCTTCCGCCCACCGGCAGGCCACCGGCCGCAGGTTGGGAGCGCGACGTGCTCGAGAAACTCGTCCTCGGCACGCTCGAGGAAAAGCGGCGTGCGCGCCGCTGGGGAATCTTCTTCAAGCTGCTCACCGTGGCCTGGCTGGCTGCGGTCCTGCTGCTGGCCAGTGGCTGGCTCGGGCGCGAGGCCAGGGTGAGCGCCGGCCGGCACACCGCCCTGGTGGAACTCCGGGGCGTGATCGCCGCCGACAGCGAGGCCGCCGCCGAGGACATCGTCGATTCACTGCGCGCTGCGTTCGACGACACCCGAACCGCGGGCGTCGTGCTGCGGATCAACAGCCCGGGCGGCAGCCCGGTGCAGGCCGGCATCATCCACGACGAGATCCGCCGGCTGCGCGCGCTGCATCCCGACACGCCGCTCTACGCGGTGGTCGAGGAGGTCTGTGCCTCCGGGGGCTACTACGTCGCCGCGGCGGCCGATCGCATCTACGTCGACAAGGCGAGCCTGGTGGGCTCGATCGGCGTGCTGATGGAGGGCTTCGGCTTCGTCGGCGCGATGGAGAAACTCGGCATCGAGCGGCGCTTGCTGACTGCGGGCAGCAACAAGGGGTTCCTCGACAGCTTCTCACCGTTGCCGGACGACCAGCGTCGGCATGCCCAGGCGATGCTCGACGAGATCCACCAGCAGTTCATCCAGGTCGTGCGGGCCGGTCGTGGCGACCGGCTGAAGGATTCACCCGAGCTGTTTTCGGGGTTGGTCTGGACTGGCGCGCACAGCGTCGAGATGGGTCTGACCGACGCCCTGGGCAGCGTCGACTCGGTTGCCCGCGACGTGCTCGAGGCTCCGGACCTGGTGGACTTCTCCACGCGCAAGAACCTCGTCGAGCGATTGACGCGACGCTTCGGCGCCGCGGCCGGCGAAACCCTGGCGCGGGCGCTGGAGTTCGCGGCGCGGGCGCCGGTCTGGCGCTGAGCGTCCCGGCGGCACGGCGAGCAGCGCGAACACGGCCGGCGTCTTCGGCAACGCGCGCGCCGCGGCGCGCCAGCCGGCAATCGTGTCGACCACGATGCGTTGCGCCGGAAGGCTCAGTGCGCTCGCCACCATCCACCGGGTCGATGGCGCGAGCACCTGCAGCGCGGCGTCGAGCAGCGCCTGGTTGCGGTACGGCGTCTCGATCAACAGGATCGTCTCGTCGTTGCGCGCCGAGCGACGCTCCAGTTCACGCAGTCGTTCGTGCCGCGCGACGGGTTGCGCCGGGACGTAGCCGGCAAACGCGAAGCGCTGCCCGTTCAGGCCCGAGGCCATCAGCGCGAGCAACAGCGAACTGGGGCCGATCAGCGGCCGCACCTCCACGCCCGCGGCGTGGGCAGCCGTTACCAGCGTCGCGCCCGGATCGGCGACCCCGGGAACCCCCGCTTCCGAAAGCAGGCCGCCGTCACGCCCGGCGAGGATCGGCGCGAGCAGATGCGGCAGCGCGTCGGGTGGCGTGTGCTCGTTGAGTTCACGCAACTCCAGCGCCTGCAGCGGCACGCGGGTGCCTGCCGACTTCAGGAAGGCGCGCGCGCTCCTGGCGTTCTCCACCACGAAGTAATCGAGCGGTTCGACGGCCGCCAGCGTTTCGGCGGGCAGCACGCGATGCGGGTCACTGTCCGTGCCCAGCGGCGTCGGGATCAGCCAGAGTCGGCCCGATGGCATCGCGGCAGGCGTGGCGGCGTTCAGCCGTGCAGCGGCGACAGGCCCGCCCGACGCAGGATGCGGGTCAGTGCGATCAGCGGCAAGCCGACGAGTGCGCTCGGGTCGTCATCCTCGACCGCGTCGAGCAGTGCGATGCCCAGGCCCTCGACCCGGGCCGCGCCAGCGCAGTCCCAGGGCTGTTCGATCCGCAGGTAGCTGTCGATTTCGGCGTCGTCGAGCCGGCGAAAGCGTACGCGGGTCGCGACACTGGCGCACTCGTCGAAGCCGTCGGTCTGGCGGGTGACGCACAGCGCGGTGTGGAATTGCATCGCGCGGCCCGAGGCGGCGCGCAGCTGCTCGCGTGCCCGGGCGTGGTCGCCGGGCTTGCCGATGGCGGTGGCGCCGTCCAGCGTAGCGACCTGATCCGCACCGATGACCAGTGCGTCCGGATGCCGACGCGAGACGGCACGGGCTTTCTCGGTGGCCAGCCGCAGCGACAGCGCCTCGGGCTTCTCGCCGGCGCGCGGCGACTCGTCGATGCCCGGTGCCACGACCGTGAACGGCAGGCGCAGTCGCAACAACAACTCGCGCCGGTAATGCGAGGTCGAGGCGAGAATCAGGGCAACGGGAGTGCTCGGCACGCAGTGTCCGGAGAAGGCGACGGCAGGAGCGCCGGCGTACGCGATGCCGGCGGGGCAGCGCACCGGCCAGGCGCTGCGGTGACGCTGGCGAGGCACGCCCGCTATGATACGGGCCCGGGGAGACGGGCGCGCGGACCATGCAGCAAACGATCGACTGTTTCGAACTGGCGCGCGCCGGCGGCGAGTTGCGCGGCGCGTACCCCCTCGGGCAGCTGCAGCGGCTGGCATCGATGCTTGCCGGGCGTGACGGGGCGCTCGTCTGGCGGCTGCGCGGCTGGCGCGAGTACGCGGCGGATGGGCTTGCGCGCGACTTCATGGCGTTGTCGGTGGTCGCGACGGTGCAGATGGCCTGCGTGCGCTGCACCGGGCCGGTGAGTGTGGAGATCCAGGTCGATCGCGCCTACCGGCTGGTGCGCAGCGAAGCCGAGGCCGAACGGCTCGACCTGGCCGATCACGAGTACGACGTACTGGCCGGGAGCTGCCGCTTCGACCTGGCGGGGCTGATCGAGGACGAAGTGATCCTGGCCCTGCCGGCGATGCCGCGACACGAATGCTGCGAACTGCCGGGGGCCGAGGCTGCGGCCGCAGTCGAGGCGCGCGACGCAGCGGCAAGCTGCCCCGCACCGCCCGGGCGCACGCGCCCGTTCGCCGTGCTCGAGCGACTCGGCAATGACGCGCAAAATACTGATATGATCGAAGATTGATTTTTGGAGTGCCGCACCATGGCCGTCCAGCAGAACAAGAAGTCGCCGTCGAAACGCGGCATGCATCGCGCGCACGACTTCCTTGCCCGCCCGGCGCTCGCGATCGAGCCGACGACCGGCGAGGTGCACCTGCGCCACCACGTCAGTCCGAACGGCTTCTACCGCGGCAGGAAAGTCGTCAAGACCAAAGCCGACGAGTGACGCTGCGCCTCGTTCACGGGCGCGAGCGTGACGATCCGGATTGCCATCGACTGCATGGGCGGTGACCACGGTCTGTCGGTGACCGTACCCGCCGCGCTCGGCTTTCTCGGACAGATCGACGACGTGCGCCTGCTGCTGGTGGGCCCGAAGGAGGCGATCGAGCAGGCGCTGGCGAAGTCCCGCAGGGCCGACGCCACGCGCATCGAGGTTCGGCATGCTTCCGAGGTGGTGGCGATGGACGATCCGCCGGCCACGGCGTTGCGCGGCAAGCGCGATTCGTCGATGCGGGTGGCGATCGACCTGGTCAAGGGCGGCGAGGCCGACGCCTGCGTGAGCGCCGGCAACACCGGGGCGCTGATGGCGATTTCGCGCTTCGTGCTGAAGATGCAGCCGGGCATCGACCGGCCCGCGATCGCCACCCAGTTGCCGAACCGCACCGGCGGCACCACCACGATGCTCGATCTGGGCGCCAACGTCGACTGCGAGCCGCAGCACCTGCTGCAGTTCGGCGTCATGGGAGCGGCGCTGGTCACCGCGCTCGAAGGCAAGGCGCGGCCCACGGTCGGTCTGCTGAATGTCGGCGAGGAAGTGATCAAGGGCAACGACACCGTCAAGCAGGCAGCCGAACTGCTGCGCGCGAGTGCCCTCGACTTTCGCGGCAACGTCGAAGGCGACGACATCTACGAGGGCACCACCGACGTGGTCGTCTGCGACGGCTTCGTGGGCAACGTCGCACTGAAGACCTCCGAGGGCCTGGCGCGCATGCTCGGCGAGTTCATTCGCGAGGAATACCGGCGCCACGTCTTCACGCGTCTGATGGCGCTGCTGTCGTTTCCGGTGCTGATGCGCTTTCGCCGGCGGCTCGATCACCGGCGCTACAACGGTGCGAGCCTGGTGGGGTTGCGCGGTGTGGTGATCAAGAGCCACGGGTCGGCCGACGCCTATGCCTTCGAGTTCGCGCTGCGCCGCGCCTGCGATGCGGTCCGCAACGGCCTGCTGCGACGCATCGAGCAGGCGCTGCCACACACCCGGGCGCCAGCGGCCGGCGTGCCCGGCGGCGCGGCTCCGGGCTGAGCCCGAAACGGGCCCGCGCGCACTTCGCCCGCCGCACGCCGTCGTGCCCCGACAGTTGCCCGGAAGCCACCCGGAAACCCCCCGGCATTCCCGACCAGTCCCGAACGTCATTCCATGAGCTTTCGCCATTCACGCATCATCGGCACCGGCAGCTACCTGCCGCCGCGCGCGGTCGCCAACGAGGAACTCGTGCGCGAGCTCTCGGCACGCGGCGTCGAAACCTCCGACCAATGGATCGTCGAGCGCACCGGCATCCGCCAGCGTCACCTCGCCGACGCCGGCGTCGCCTGCAGCGAACTGGCTACCGAGGCGTCACGGCGCGCGCTGGCGGCGGCCGGCCTGCAACCGGCCGACGTCGACCTGATCATCGTCGCCACCTCCACGCCCGATTTCGTCTTTCCGAGTACCGCGTGCCTCGTGCAGAAGGCGCTCGGCACGCCGGGCGGCGCAGCCTTCGACGTGCAGGCAGTCTGCAGCGGCTTCACCTACGCACTGGCGGTGGCCGACGCGATGATCCGCACCGGACTTGCGCATCGCGCGCTGGTGATCGGCGCCGAGGTGTTCTCGCGCATCCTCGACTGGAACGACCGCGGCACCTGCGTGCTGTTCGGCGACGGCGCCGGCGCCGTGGTACTCGCCGGCGACGAGCGCCCCGGCGTGCTCGCAGCCCGACTGCACGCCGACGGGCGCTACGAGTCGATCCTGCGCACCGCGGGCAACGTCTGCGCGGGCAAGGTGACCGGCCATCCCTATCTGACGATGGACGGGCAGGCGGTGTTCAAGCTCGCGGTCTCGGTGCTCGACGCAGTCGCACACGAAACGCTGGCGGCAGCCGGGTTGAGCACCGCCGACGTCGACTGGTTCATTCCGCACCAGGCCAACGTGCGCATCCTGAATGCCGCCGCACGCAGGATCGGCATTGCGCTCGACAGGGTGATCGTCACCGTCGACCGGCACGCGAACACTTCGGCCGCATCGATTCCGCTGGCGCTCGACCTGGCGGTTCGCGACGGGCGCATCCGTGCCGGCCACCACGTGCTGATGGAAGGCGTGGGCGGCGGCTTCACCTGGGGTGCGGTGCTGGTGCGCATGTGAGCACGCGGCAGGAGAATCGGACATGTCACTGGCGTTCGTCTTTCCGGGGCAGGGTTCGCAATCGGTGGGCATGCTCGATGCGTTCTCCGGCTCGCCATCGGTGCAGGCGCTGCTCGCGCAGGCCGATGCCGCGCTCGGCGAACCGGTTTCTGCGCTGATCGCCAGGGGCCCGGCCGAAGCGCTCGCGCTCACGGTGAACACCCAGCCTGCGATGCTCGCGACCGGCTATGCCTGCTGGCTGGCCTGGCGCGATGCCGGTGGCGCCGGGCCGGTGGCGGTCGCGGGACACAGCCTCGGCGAGTACACGGCGCTCACGATGGCCGGTGCCATCGAGGTGGCCGACGCGCTGCGCCTGGTGCGCCTGCGCGCGCAGGCGATGCAGGAGGCGGTGCCCGTCGGGCACGGCGGCATGGCCGCGATCCTCGGGCTCGACGACGACAAGGTTCGTCAGGCCTGCAGCGAAGCGGCGAGCGCCGTGCCCGGCGAGGTGGTCGAACCGGCCAATTACAACGCCCCGGCGCAGGTGGTGATCGCGGGCCACAAGGCGGCGGTCGAGCGCGCCTGCGAGCGTGCCAGGGCGTTGGGGGCCAAACGCGCGCTGCCGCTGCCGGTGTCGGCGCCGTTTCACTCTTCGCTGTTGCGTCCTGCCGGCGAGCGGCTGGCGCAGGCGCTGGCCGGGGTCGAATTGCGATCGCCGCGCGTGCCGCTGGTCAACAACGTCGACGTCGCCATCGAGACAGAGCCGGCGCGCATTCGCGACGCGCTGGTGCGCCAGTCCTACGGCCCGGTGCGCTGGGTCGAAGTGGTGCAGCGCCTGAAGGAGCTCGGGGTGACGGGGGTGGTCGAATTCGGACCCGGCAAGGTGCTGGCCGGGCTGGTCGCACGCATCGATCGCACGTTGCAGGTGGCCGCGGTCCACGACCCGGCGTCGCTCGAAGCGGCGCTGAACACGTTCGGATGAAGGAGGGCACCATGGCAACGACGAGTCTGTCTGGCCAGCTTGCGCTGGTCACCGGAGGTTCGCGCGGCATCGGCCGGGCGATCGCACTCGAACTTGGCCGCCAGGGCGCGGCCGTGGTCGCCACCGCCACCAGCGAGGCCGGCGCGCAGGCGATCAGCGCGGTGCTCGCCGAGGCGGGCGTCGCCGGCCGCGGCGAGCCTCTCGACGTCACCGACGCGGCGCGCTGCGAGGCGCTGGTCGAGGCGCTGCAGAAGGAAGGCAAGGGCATTTCGATCCTGGTGAACAACGCCGGCATCACGCGCGACAGCCTCGCAATGCGGATGAAGGACGAGGAATGGAACGTGGTGATCGACACCAACCTCGCGGCGGTGTTCCGCATGTCGCGGCTGGTGCTGCGCGCGATGGTGCGTGCGCGTTACGGCCGCATCGTCAACATCACGTCGGTGGTCGGCGCCAGCGGCAACGCCGGACAGGCCAACTACGCGGCCGCCAAGGCGGGCGTGGCCGGCATGAGTCGCGCGCTGGCGCGCGAAGTCGCCAGCCGCAACATCACGGTGAACTGCGTGGCGCCCGGTTTCATCGAGACCGACATGACGCGCGCGCTGAGCGCCGAGCAGAGCACGGCGCTGGTCGCGCAGATCCCCGCCGGGCGCCTTGGCCAGCCGCAGGACGTGGCCGCCGCAGTGGCGTTTCTCGCGTCGCCGCCGGCGGCCTACATCACCGGCGCGACCCTGCACGTAAACGGCGGGATGTACATGGAATGAGCGAAGGTTCGCCGCAGATCGGCGCCATGACCCTGCGGCGGCCATCGGCCTGGCGCATCGGACATCCGGATCGGGCATCCGATACGCGGCCGCGCGCGGCGTGAAGTGCTATACAATCCCGCCGCGCCGGCACGCAGTCGTGGCGGTCCGCATTGCCACGTGAGAGCAGAGCAAACGGGAGCATCGAATGGAAAACATCGAACAGCGCGTCAGGAAGATCGTGGCTGAGCAACTCGGCGTCAACGAGGCCGACATCAGGAACGAATCCTCGTTCGTCGACGACCTCGGTGCCGATTCGCTCGACACCGTCGAACTGGTGATGGCTCTCGAAGACGAGTTCGAGACCGAGATCCCGGACGAGGAGGCCGAGAAGATCACCACGGTGCAGCAGGCCATCGACTACGTGAAGTCGCACTCGAAGGCTTGAGGCGCGCTCGCACGGCGGCACCGTTGCCGCTGTCCGCCAACCTCGCCCGTTGCAGGCAAGGAACATCCAAGTGAGCCGGCGCCGTGTCGTGATCACCGGGCTGGGCGTCGTCTGCCCCGTCGGCAACGACGTGCCCGCCGCCTGGGCGAATCTGGTCGCCGGGCGCTCCGGCATCTCCGTGATCAGCCACTTCGATGCCTCGGCGTTTCCGACGCGCATCGCCGGCGAGGTGCGCGGCTTCGACGTCGCGCGGTACCTGCCGGGCAAGGAGGCGCGGCACTTCGACACCTTCGTCCACTACGGCGTCGCCGCCGGGCTGCAGGCGCTGCGCGACAGCGGCATCGAAGTCACCGAGGCCAACGCCGAGCGCATCGGGGTCATCATCGGCTCGGGCATCGGCGGGCTGCCGCTGATCGAGGCCACGCACGCAGAGCTCACCCATCGCGGCCCGCGGCGGGTTTCGCCGTTCTTCGTGCCCGGCTCGATCATCAACATGATCTCCGGACAGATGTCGATCATGGCGGGGCTGAAGGGCCCCAACTATGCGATCGTCAGCGCCTGCACCACCGGCCTGCATTGCGTGGGCGACGCCGCACGCATGATCGCCTATGGCGATGCCGACGCGATCCTCGCAGGTGGTTCGGAAGCGACGATCTCGCCACTGGGGCTCGGCGGTTTCTGCGCCGCGCGCGCGCTGTCGAGCCGCAACGACGACCCGGTCACCGCCAGCCGGCCCTGGGATCGCGACCGTGACGGCTTCGTGCTCGGCGAGGGTGCAGGCGTGCTGATGCTCGAGGAGCGCGAGCAGGCCGTGCGTCGCGGCGCACGCATCTACGCCGAGGTGGCCGGCTTCGGCATGAGCGCCGACGCGCACCACATTACCGCCCCCGACATGGACGGGCCGCGGCGCTGCATGCTCGCGGCGCTGCGCGACGCGAGGGTCGAGCCCGCGCAGATCGATTACCTGAACGCTCATGGCACTTCCACGCCGCTGGGCGACAGGAACGAGACCGAGGCGATCAAGGCGGCACTCGGCGAAGACGCGGCGCGCAGACTGGTGGTCAACTCCACCAAGTCGATGACGGGCCACCTGCTCGGCGGCGCCGGCGGCATCGAGACGGTGTTCACCGCGCTGGCGATCCACCACCAGGTGTCGCCGCCGACGATCAACATCTTCGAACAGGATCCGGAGTGTGATCTGGACTACTGCGCCAATACTGCCCGCGACCTGCCGATCGGCGTCGCGATGAAGAACTCGTTCGGCTTCGGCGGCACCAACGGCACGCTGGTGCTGCGCCGGGTCTGAGATCCTGTGAGTCCGGCGCCCACCCGGGTGGGCCGGCGCAACGAGCATGACGATCGCCTTCGAACTCGACGCCTCGCCGGGCGAGGTCGTGCGCACGCTGCGTGGCGCCGTGGTGGCGCTGGCGGGCTCGGGCTTCGCACTCGCCGCCTGGCTGGCCCCGTGGCCATGGAGCGGCCCGATGCTGGTCGCGGCCCTGCCTGCCTGTGCGCTCGCCTGGCGCTACGGTGGGCGTCGCCTCGCGGCCGGACGCCTGAGCGTCGATGCTGCGGGGCAGTGCCGTTGGCAAGCCGGCGAGGGTCGGCGTGCCGGCGTTGCGCAACCCGTCAGGGTCGAGCGCTGGTACGCGACGGAACGTCTCGTCTGGATCCGCTTTTCGGAGAACGCCGCCCGCCGCCGGCGCGACACGCTGATCGCACGCGGCGCCTGCGGGCCGGCGCAGTGGCGCAGCCTGCGTACCTGGCTCACCTGGCTCGGGCGCGGTGCAGCCTGAAGCCATGGAACGCACATCCGATGTCGTCTGCTACCTTTCCGATCGGGGTGAATCACCGATGATCCGGACGATGATGACCAGATTCCTGCTGGCCTCGATTCTTGCGCTCGTGGCGGCTGCGGCCGGCCTGGCGCCCGGGTCGGCGGCGGCCCAGGTGCGCCAGCTTCCCGACTTCGTCGATCTGGTCGAGCGCGCCGCGCCGGCCGTGGTCAACATCCGCACGTCCGAGCGGGTGCGCGAGCGCGCCCAGGGGCCGCAGGTTCCGCTGCCGGAGGGCATGGACGAGAACGACCCGTTCTACGAGTTCTTCCGTCGCTTCTTTCCGCCGCGCCGGGCGCCGTCGCCCGGGGGCGGCCCCGGCGACGAAGTGCCGCGCGGTGTCGGCTCGGGTTTCGTGATCTCCGTCGACGGCTACGTGATGACCAACCATCACGTGGTCGACGGTGCCGACGAGATCTACGTCACGCTGGCCGACAAGCGCGAGTTCCGCGGGCGGCTGATCGGCTCGGACCGCCGCACCGACGTGGCGCTGGTGAAAATCGACGTCACCGACCTGCCGCGGCTGCCGATCGGCGATTCACGCAAGCTGCGCGTCGGCGAATGGGTGGTCGCGATCGGTTCACCGTTCGGGCTCGACAGCACGGTGACCGCCGGCATCGTTTCGGCCAGGAGCCGCGACACCGGCGACTACCTGCCGTTCATCCAGACCGACGTGGCCGTCAACCCGGGCAACTCGGGGGGGCCACTGCTCAACCTGGCCGGTGAGGTGGTCGGCATCAACTCGCAGATCTACAGTCGCACCGGCGGCTTCATGGGCATCTCGTTCGCCATCCCGATCGACGAGGCCATGCGCGTGGTCGAGCAACTGCGCGCCACCGGACGGGTGATCCGCGGCCGGATCGGCGTGGGCATCGCCGAAGTCACCCGCGAGGTGGCCGCACCGCTCGGGCTGCCGAAGGCAGCCGGTGCGCTGGTGCGCAGCGTGGAGGCGGGCGGGCCCGCCGAAAAGGCCGGCATCGAGGTCGGCGACATCATCCAGCGCTTCGACGGCAAGCCGGTGGAGCGCTCCAGCGATCTGCCGCGACTCGTCGGAGGGACCACGCCGGGTTCGAAGGTGGGCGTGCAGGTCTGGCGTCGCGGCGAACACAGGACGCTGTCGATCACCGTGGCCGAGATGGAGCCCGAGCAGCGTGCGGGGCCGAACGGGCGCCCGTCGCAGCCGCCGCGCAGCGGAAGTGCGCCTGCGAAAGCGGCCAATGCCCTCGGACTGGTCGTCGCAGACATCGCGGCCGAGCGCAAGCAGCAGTTGCGGCTGCGCAACGGCGTCGCCGTGGAGTCGGCCGAGGGTGCGGCGGCGCGCGCCGGTATCCGCACGGGTGACATCGTGATGACGCTGAACAACCAGGAAGTGACCAGCGCGCGCCAGTTCGCCGAACTGGTTGCGAAGCTCGACCGGTCGCGGACTGCGGTGCTGCTGGTGCGTCGCGGCGACAACGCGCAGTTCGTGCCGGTGCGTCCCTGATTTCCACCCGGGTCCGCTTGCCGCCCGATTCCGCCGCCGCCCTGGCTCCCCGATGCAGCACATCCGCAATTTCTCGATCATCGCGCACATCGACCACGGCAAATCGACGCTCGCCGACCGCCTGATCCAGCGCTGCGGCGGCCTGACCGATCGCGAGATGGCCGAGCAGGTGCTCGACTCGATGGCCCTCGAGCGCGAGCGCGGCATCACGATCAAGGCACAGACCGCCGCGCTGCAGTACGCGGCGGCCGACGGACAGGTCTACGACCTGAACCTGATCGACACGCCGGGTCACGTCGATTTCTCCTACGAGGTCAGCCGCTCGCTGTCGGCCTGCGAGGGCGCGCTGCTGGTGGTCGATGCCTCGCAGGGCGTCGAGGCCCAGACCGTGGCCAACTGCTACACCGCAATCGAACTGGGCGTCGAAGTGGTGCCGGTGCTCAACAAGATGGACCTGCCCCAGGCCGACCCCGACGCGGCCGCCGCCGAGATCGAGGACGTGATCGGCATCGACGCGAGCCACGCGATCCGCGCCAGTGCCAAGACCGGCGTGGGGATCGAGGAGATCCTCGAGGCAATCGTCACCCGCGTGCCGGCGCCGAAGGGCGACCCCGAGGCGCCGTTGCAGGCGCTGATCATCGACTCCTGGTTCGACAACTACGTGGGCGTGGTGATGCTGGTGCGCGTGTTCAACGGCACGCTGCGGCCGCGCGACCGCATCCGCCTGATGGCCACCGGTGCCAGCTACACCTGCGAGCAGGTGGGCGTGTTCACGCCGAAGTCGGCGCAGCGCGATGCGCTGGGTGCCGGCATGGTCGGCTTCGTCATCACCGGCATCAAGGAGTTGAAGGCGGCAAAGGTGGGCGACACGATCACGCTGGTGAACCCGGCGGCCGCGGCGCCGCTGCCCGGATTTCGCGAGATCAAGCCGTCGGTGTTCGCCGGCCTGTATCCGGTGGAGGCGAACCAGTTCGAGGCGATGCGCGAGGCGCTCGAGAAGCTCCAGCTGAACGACGCCTCGCTGCAGTTCGAACCGGAAGTCTCGCAGGCGCTCGGTTTCGGCTTTCGCTGCGGGTTTCTCGGGCTGCTGCACATGGACATCGTGCAGGAGCGCCTCGAGCGCGAGTTCGACATGGACCTGATCACCACGGCGCCCACCGTGGTCTACGAGATCCTGATGCGCGATGGCACCGTGATGCGCGTCGAGAACCCGTCGAAGATGCCCGAACCTTCGAAGATCGAGGAGATCCGCGAGCCGATCGTCGCGGTGACGATCTTCACGCCGCAGGAATACGTCGGCAACGTGATCACGCTGTGCACCGGCAAGCGCGGTGTGCAGACCGGCATGTCGTACCACGGCCGCCAGGTCCACCTGGGGTACGAGCTGCCGATGAACGAGATCGTGCTCGACTTCTTCGACAGGCTGAAGTCGACGTCGCGGGGCTACGCGTCGATGGACTACGAATTCAGGGAATACCGCGCCTCCGACGTGGTGAAGCTCGACATCCTGGTGAACAACGAGAAAGTCGACGCGTTGTCGCTGATCGTGCACCGCAGCGTGGCACCGGTCCGCGGCCGCGAGGTGGCGGCGAAGATGCGCGAACTGATCCCGCGGCAGATGTACGACGTGGCCATCCAGGCCGCGATCGGCAGCAACATCGTCGCGCGCGAGAACGTGAAGGCGATGCGCAAGAACGTGCTCGCCAAGTGCTACGGCGGAGACATCACCCGCAAGAAGAAGCTGCTCGAGAAACAGAAGGCCGGCAAGAAGCGCATGAAGCAGGTGGGCAGCGTCGAGATCCCGCAGGAGGCCTTCCTCGCCGTGCTCAAGGTGGACGAGCGGTGAACGCGGCAACGATGGACCGACCGGGAGGCCACGAACGATGAACTTCGCACTGATTCTCTTCCTGCTGCTGGTGCTGACCTTCGTGGCCTGGCTTGCCGACCGCTTCGCGTTCCGGCCGCGGCGCGCGCGCGCCGCGCGCAACGCACTGCAGCGCTTCGAGCGCGAAACCGCGGCAGGGCTGCGCGCATCGCGGGGCGAGGCTGCGGTGTCTGCCGAGCGCGAGCGGTTGCGCGCTTCCCACGAGAAGCAGCCGCTGTGGCTCGAATACACGGCGGGCCTGTTCCCGGTGATCGCGGTGGTGTTCCTGTTGCGCTCGTTCGTCGCCGAGCCGTTCAAGATCCCGTCGGAATCGATGCTGCCGACGCTGTTCGTCGGTGACCTGATCCTGGTGAACAAGTTCAGCTACGGGGTGCGCCTGCCGGTGGTCCACACCAAGGTGCTGTCCATCGGACTGCCGCAGCGCGGCGACGTGATGGTGTTCCGCTTCCCCCAGGACCCGTCGGTCGACTACATCAAACGGGTGATCGGCCTGCCAGGCGATAAAATATCGTATGAAAACAAGCGCTTGTCGATAAACGGGGTGGTGGTTCCGCTGGCTCCGGCGGGAGAATTCGAGGATCGGCGGCGGCTGGCGATCTACCCGCAATATTCAGAAAAGATCGGAGATATCGCCCATAAGGTATTGACAGAATTGGATAAACCGTCTGACATTCAACCTGTGCTGCGCTTTCCCCACTTCGACCAGTGCCACTACCAGAGACGCGGAGTCACCTGCACCGTGCCGGCTGGCCACTACTTCATGATGGGCGACAATCGGGAGAACAGCCTGGACAGCCGCTTCTGGGGATTCGTCCCCGAACGCAACATCGTCGGCAAGGCGTTCTTCATCTGGATGAACTTCGGCGACCTGGGCCGCATCGGACGCTTCCAATGACCACGAACCGCCTGGCGCCTTCCCCTTTCACGCTCGCGCGGCGCCGCGCGCAGCGCGGCCTGTCGCTGATCGGCCTGGTGCTGGCGGCCGCGGTGATCGTATTCGCCGCGCTGCTGGTGATGAAGGTGGTGCCGTCGGCGCTCGAATACAACGCGATCCGCAGCGCGATCACCAAGGTCGCCACCGCGGGAGGCAACTCGATCCGCGACGACCAGGTGGCGTTCGATCGCTACGCGGCGATCGACGACATCACGTCGATTGCGGGCAAGGACCTGATCATCGAGAAGCGCGGCGACGGCCACACCGTCATCTCGTTCGAGTACGAGAAGCGCATCCCGCTGTTCGGGCCGGCGTCGCTGGTGATCGAGTACCGGGGCAGCGCCCAGTGACGGGGGGCATTGCGTGAGTCTCGACGACCTGCAGCGACAACTCGGGCATCGCTTTGCCGATGCTTCGTTGCTGCGGCAGGCCCTGACGCATCGCAGCCACGGGCAGCCGAACAACGAGCGTCTGGAATTCCTCGGTGATTCGGTACTGAACTGCGTCGTCGCGGCGATGCTCTATCGCCATTTCGGGCGCATCGACGAGGGTGATCTCTCCCGGCTGCGCGCCAACCTGGTCAAGCAGCAGTCGCTGTACGAGATCGCACAGCGCCTTGGCCTGAGCCAGTACCTGCTGCTGGGCGAAGGGGAGTTGAAGAGCGGTGGCTTTCGCCGACCCTCGATCCTCGGCGATACGCTCGAGGCGCTCGTCGGCGCGGTGTTCCTCGACGCGGGTTTCGAGGCGGCCCAATCGGTGATCGTTGCGCTCTACCGTCCGGTGCTCGGGACGGTGGACCCGCGCACCCTCGGCAAGGACGCCAAGACGCTGCTGCAGGAATACCTGCAGGGCAAGAAGCTGCCGTTGCCGGTCTATGCGGTGGTGGCCACCCACGGCGCGGCGCACAGCCAGATGTTCGAGGTCGAGTGCGCGATCCCGAAACTGAAGATCCAGGTGCTGGGCAGCGGCGCCAGCCGGCGCGCGGCCGAGCAGGCGGCCGC
>JAJTYR010000070.1 GCA_021463505.1 Burkholderiaceae bacterium
CGATGCGGCTGCGGCCCCCGGCTGCGCGGCGCTGGCGGACGGCTGCGGCGCCGGGCGCAGCCAGAGTGCCGCGGCGCCAGCGGCGACGGCCAACGAAACTGCCATGACCGGCCAGCGCTTCATGAGGCCGGCGCCGGCATGCACGTGCCGGCGTGGGCAAGTGCACCCAGCACGAAGTCGAGGTGCGCCGCGAGGAAACGGTCGACCGGGATTTCGGTCCCGGACGGGCAACAGGGCAGGATCGAGTGCTCCCAGATCGCGCGCATCACCATCGGCGCCATCCACAGCTGGACGCAGGCGTCGACGTCGATGGCGCGGAATTCGCGCTGGCGCACGCCGCGCTCGATGATCGATCGCAGCAGCGCCGCGTTGGGCAGCACGACTTCCTGCTGGAAGAAACGCGCCAGCTCGGGGAAGTTGCCGGCTTCGCCGACCACCAGCTTGGCAATGCCCGCCAGCCGCGTGGCGCCGAACGAGATCCACCACCGGCGGAAGAACTCGCGCAGCAGCTCGGCGCTGCCGGCGGTGGAGAGCGCCGCATCGCGCTCGAACGCCTCGATCAGCGGCACGATGTTCAGTCGCACCACTGCCTTGAAGAGTTCCTCCTTGCCCGCGTAGTACAGGTAGAGCGTGCCCTTGCTGACTCCGGCGCGCGCGGCCACGTCGTCGAGCCGCGTCGCCGCGTAGCCCTTCTCGACGAACAGGTTGAGCGCGGCGTCGAGCAACTCGCCCGGGCGAGCCTGCTTGCGGCGCTCCCAGCGCGGTGGGCGCGGTGCGGCAACGGTTGCGGAGTCTGGAGGGCGCAATTTAATGACCAGAAAGTCATTAATTGTAGAGGCGATGCGCCCTGGCGTCAAAGGCGATGCGGCCGGGCGATGCGGCCGGGCCGGGCGTCGGGCCGTGTTTACCCGGCACCGGTCTCCGGAGGGGCTGCCGAGCCCATCGCCGCGATGACTTCGTCGAGGTTCTGGGGCATGCCCAGGGCGGCGAAGCCGCCGTCGACGTGGTGGATCTCGCCGGTGACCGCGCCGCCGAGGTCGGACAGCAGGTACAGCGCGGTGCCACCCAGTTCGTCGAGCGCGACACCGCGGCGCAGCGGCGCGGCGAGCACGCTGTACCGGTAGATGGCCCGCGCACCGCCGACGGCCGCGCCCGAGAGGGTGCGCATCGGCCCGGCCGACACCGCGTTCACGCGGATGCCCTGCGGGCCCAGGTCGGCCGCGAGGTAGCGCGTGGACGCTTCGAGCGCCGCCTTGGCCACACCCATCACGTTGTAGCCGGGCATCACCTTCTCGGCGCCGTAGTAGCTCAACGTGATCGCCGCGCCGCCGCGTGGCATCAGCGCGGCCGCACGACGCATCACGGCGGTGAACGAATAGCACGAGACGTGCATCGTGTGCAGGAAGTTGGCGAGCGAGGTATCCAGGTAGCGGCCCTTGAGTTCGTCGCGGCCCGAGTGCGCCACTGCGTGCACCACGAAGTCGAGCCCGCCCCAGTTCGCGCGGATCGCGTCGAAGGCCGCGTCGAGCGCCGCTTCGTGCTCGACGTCGCAATCGAGCACCAGTCGCGCCCCCGCCTGGTGCGCCAACTGCTCCACCCGCTTTCTCATGGCGTCGCCCTGGAAAGTGAACGCAAGGTCGGCGCCGTGTGCGCGCAGCGCACGCGCGATGCCCCAGGCGATCGAGCGCTCGTTGGCGACGCCCATGACCAGCCCACGCCGCCCCTGCATCAGCGGGAACGCGCCGGTGGCGATCGCTTCACTCACGATCAGGGCTCGAAGCGCGACAGCGCCAGCGTGCAGTTGGTGCCGCCGAAGCCGAAGCTGTTGGACAGGATCGTCTGGTGCGTCACGCCGTCGATGCGCTGGCGCGCGATCGGGATCGCGCCGACGCCTTCGTCGAGCCGCTCGATGTTGATGCTCGGGGCGACGAAGTCGTGCTTCATCATCAGCAGGCAGTAGATCGCTTCCTGCACTCCGGTGGCGCCCAGCGAGTGGCCGGTCATCGACTTGGTCGAGGAGACCCGCGGCAGCGCCTCGTCGGGACCTCCGAACACCTCGCGGATCGCGTTGAGCTCGGTGATGTCACCTGCCAGCGTGCTGGTGCCATGGCTGTTGATGTAGGTAACCGGCGCGGTCACGGTGCGCAGCGCCTGGCGCATGCAGCGCACGGCCCCTTCGCCGCTGGGCGCGACCATGTCGGCGCCGTCGGAGGTGGCCCCGTAACCGGTGACTTCGGCGTAGATCTTCGCACCGCGCGCCCTGGCGTGGCCGAGCTCCTCGAGCACCACCACGCCGCCGCCGCCGGCGATCACGAAGCCGTCGCGATCGGCGTCGTAGGCGCGCGAGGCGGCTTCGGGGCGATGGTTGTACTTCGAAGACATCGCGCCCATTGCGTCGAACAGCACCGACAGGGTCCAGTCGAGTTCCTCGCCACCGCCGGCGAACACGATGTCCTGCTTGTTCCACTGGATCAGCTCGGCACCGTTGCCGATGCAGTGCGCCGAGGTGGAGCAGGCCGAGGAAATGGTGTAGTTCACGCCCTTGATGCGGAAATTGGTCGCCGCGGTCGCCGAGGTGGTCGAGGACATGCAGCGCGGCACCATGTAGGGACCCACGCGTTTCGGGCCGCGCGCCCTGCAGATCGCGGCTGCCTCGACCTGGTTGCGCGTGGACGGCCCGCCCGAGCCCACCACGATGCCGGTGCGCTCGTTGACCACGTCGGAGGTTTCGAGTCCGGCGTCGGCAATCGCCTGCTCCATCGACAGGTGCAGGTAGGCGGCGCCGTCGCCCATGAAGCGCTTCAGGCGGCGGTCGATCGCGGCGTCGAGGTCGATGTCGGGGCGCCCGGCGACCTGGCTGCGAAAGCCCATTTCGGCGTACTCGGGAACCGCCGAGATCCCCGAGCGTCCGGCGCGCAGCGACTGCAGGACCTGGTCCTGGTGAAGGCCGATGCAGGAGACGATGCCCAGGCCGGTGATCACGACCCGGCGCGTCCCGTTCGTTTCAGTCATGGAGGTGCTCCTTCGCGTCGCGCTCAGAGCGATTTCGGATTGTCGAACAATCCGACCTGCAGGTCAGCAGCCTCGTAGATCGGTTTGCCGTCGGCCTTGACCGCGCCGTCGGCCACACCCAGCACCAGTCGCCGGCTGATCACCCGTTTCACGTCGATGCGGTACTGCACCAGTCGGGTTTCGGGGAGGATCTGTCCGGTGAACTTCAGCTGGCCCAGGCCGAGCGCACGCCCGGAACCCGGCGCGCCGGTCCAGCCGAGGAAGAAGCCGAGCATCTGCCACAGCGAATCGAGGCCCAGGCAGCCCGGCATGACCGGGTCGTCCTCGAAGTGGCATTCGAAGAACCACAGGTCGGGCCGGATGTCGAATTCCGCCGTGAGAAAACCCTTGTCGAATGCGCCGCCGGTGGCCGAAATCCCGGTGATCCGGTCGAACATCAGCATCGGCGGCAGCGGCAGCCTGGCGTTGCCGGGGCCGAACAGCCGCCCGTGTCCGCAGTCGATCAGTTCGTCGTAGCCGTAGCTCGCCTTCGGGGTGAAGTGCATCGGGTCAGGGGCCTGGTTCGGGTTGGATCGTGGCCGCCATGATACGGAAAGATCGGTCGGCCTCGGTGCGGTGCGGCGCCCCGACTTCGCGCAGCAGACGCATGCCCACCAGCACGTAACGCGTCTGTGGCGTGTTCCAGTTGCGGTATGCGCAGCGTGCGTAGAACGGCCAGGTGTGCCAGGAACCACCGCGGCGCACGCGCACCGCGCCGCTGGCCGGGCCGGGCGGATCGGCCGGCGGCGAGCGGGTGTAGTAGTTTTCGTCATACCAGTCGGCGGTCCACTCCCAGGCGTTGCCGTGCATGTCGTGCAGGCCGAACGCGTTGGGTGCGAAGCTTCCAGCCGGTGCGGTGAAGGCAAATCCGTCGCGGCCGGCCAGCGCATGGGCGCGCCAGCGCGGCCAGTGTTGCAGCGCATCCTGGTCGAACAGGTTGGCTGCGCGCAGCAGTGCGCGCGGGTCGTCGCCCGTGTGGTAGCGGGTGCGCGTGCCGGCCCGGCATGCGTATTCCCATTCGGCCTCGGTCGGCAACCGGTAGACCGCGCCCTCGGTGTCGCTCAGCCAGCGCGCCAGCGCCACCGCGTCATTCCAGGTCACGTTGACGACCGGGTGATCGTCGCCCTGGGCAAACCCGGGATTGCGCCATGAGTACTTCGGATCACGTCCGTCGAAGGCGTCGCCGCGCAGGCTCTTCGACGGATCGTAGGCCGGGTCGTGGCCGTAGCCGCCGGTGCCGTCGGCCACCGATTCCGGCACGTATCCGGACAGGGCCAGGAAGCGCCGGAACTGGCCGACGGTGACCTCGTGCCGGCCGAGGTAGAAGGGACGCGAGATGCGCACCCGATGCACGGGCACCTCGTCGCCGATTTCCTCGAAGCGGCGGTGTTCCAGGTCGGGCCAGACGGCCGCGAGCGCATCCGGCGGCTCTTCACGGCCCATCGTGAATTCGCCCGCCGGCACCAGCACGAACTGCATGCCCAGCGTGTTGAGCAGTGCCGCCGGTGGCGGGCCGGCGTGCCCGATCGACGTCGCCGCGACCAGCGCTGCGAACAACCCGGGGATGCTTCGATGCGGCATCGTGCGGACGCTGGTGCGCGCAGCGGATCGCCGGCGGCGAACGCGGACGCCGCTTCAGTGCGCTTCGCTGTCCTGCGCGAGCACCACGCCGGCTTCGCGCATGACCTGTAACGCGCGCCCGAGCGAGCCGTCGAGATCGATCGCGCGGCAGGCGTCGAGCAGCACTACCGCATCGAAGTGCAGGCGCCGCGCATCGAGCGCCGACCAGGCGACGCAGTAGTCGGTGGCCAGCCCGCAGAGGAACACGCGCGAGAAGCCGCGCTCGCGCAGGTAGCCGGCCAGGCCGGTCGGGCTCGCGCGGTCGTTCTCGTAGAACACCGAATACGAGTCGATGTCGGGCCGGAATCCCTTGCGGATCAGCAGTTGCGCGCGCGCGAGGTCGAGGCCGGCGTGCAGCGCAGCGCCCGGGGTGCCCTGCACGCAGTGGTCGGGCCACAGCGTCTGCGGGCCGTAGGCGAACTCGACGGTTTCGAACGGCGTGCGTCCGGGGTGCGCACCCGCGAACGAATGGTGGCCGGGTGGATGCCAGTCCTGCGTGAGCACCAGGTGTTCGAAGCGCTGCGCGAGAGTGTTGATCACCGGCACCACTGCGTCGCCATCGGCGACTGCGAGGGCGCCCCCGGGGCAGAAGTCGTTCTGCACGTCGATGACCACGAGCACGTCGCGGTGCGGGTCGACTTCGGGAATGGTTGACATAACGCCCAGCTTCCCATTGTCGCCGGGATGCGTCAATATCGCCGCACCGTCCCCGTCGATCAGGATAAGCGTATGTCGAACCGTCGCGAGTTCATCGGTGCATCGGCCGCGGCTGCCGCCGCAGCAGCTCTGCCGTTTCCGGCCGTGGCGGCGCGGGCGCCGATCCGGATCGGTGCGGTGTTGCCGTTCTCGGGCGGGCTCGAGCTGTTCGGCAACCAGGCGAAGATCGGTATCGACCTCGCGGTCGCGGAGATCAATGCCGGCGATGGCATCCTCGGCAGCAAGGTCGAGCTGCTCTACCAGGACAACAAGACCGATCCGAAGACCTCGGTCGAGCGCACCACGCAGCTGATCCAGCGCGAAAAGGTGATCGCGGTCATCGGGCCGATCACCTCGAGCGCGCGCGACGCGATGCTGCCGACGCATCGGCGCCTGAAGACGCCACTGCTGTACGCGACCAACTACGAGGGCGGCGCCTGTGACCGCTACGTGTTCTCGTTCAACACGGTGCCGAACCAGGAGCTCGAGAAGCTCGTCCCCGAGCTCGTCAGGCGCGCCGGCAACACGTTCTATCTGTTCGGTGCCGACTACGTCTGGCCGCAGAAGATGTTCGAGCAGGCCGAGGCGCTGATCCGGTCGCTCGGCGGCAAGGTGGTCGGCAAGGAGTTCGTGCCGTTCGGCACGAAGGAATTCACGCCGATCGTCAGGCGCATCGAGGACAGCGGCGCGAAGGTCGTGCTTAAGGCGCTGCCCGGCGCCGACGGCATCACGTTCATCAAGCAGGCCGAGGACCTCGGGTTGATGAAGAAGGTCACGACCGGTTTCCTCGGCTTCGCGGAGACCTATCTCGGCGCATTCGGCGAGGGCAAGGGCCAGAACATGTGGGTGACGGTGCCGTTCGCGGCGTCGATCGACGACCCGAAGGTCAAGGATTTCGTCGCACGCGTGCGCAGGTCGGCCGGCAACGAGGTCCCGATCTCGCACTACGTGATGACGCACTACAACGCGATGAAGGCGCTGCAGGCGGCCTCGATGAAGGCCGGGAAGGCCGATCGCGAATCGCTGGTCAACGGGCTCGAGGGGCTCACGCTCGGGATCCCCACCGGGCCGATGACGATCGGCAAGGCGGACCACCACGTGACGATGAGCATGTATCTGGCGCGCACCGAGGGTGCCGGACTGACCGTCGTGCAGGCGATGGGCGCCATCGCGCCGCTGGCGGGCTGCGCGAAGAAGTGAGCGGACGCTGGCGCCGGCCCGCATGAAGCACGACGCGCGGGCACCCGGGCTGCTGCTGCGGGTCGAGCGCGTCTCACGCGACTTCGGCGGGCTGCGCGCGCTCGACGGCGTCGATTTCGAGGTGGCGGCCGGTGAGGTCCTGTGCATCATCGGTCCGAACGGTTGCGGGAAGACCACGCTGTTCAACCTGATTACCGGACAGGTGCGACCAGGCGGAGGGCGCGTGTGCTTCGACGGCCGCGAGCTCTCCGGTCTCGGGCCGGACCGGGTGGCACGCCTGGGCGTGGCTCGCAAGTTCCAGGTGCCCAGCGTGTTCGAGGATCTGACGGTGCGCGAAAATCTCGGCGTCGCGCGTTTCGCCGCGCCGGCCGGTGCGGCGCTGCCCGAGCCCGAGGCGGTGCTGTCGGATATCGGGCTGGGCGATGTCGCCGGCGAGTTGGCCGGTGCGCTGTCGCATGGGCGCAAGCAGTGGCTCGAGGTCGGCATGCTGTTGGCGCAGGCGCCGCGTCTGGTGCTGCTCGATGAGCCCACTGCCGGCATGACGGGCGCCGAGACGATGGCCACCGTGGAGCTGGTGCGTCGCGCCAGTCGTCGACGCGGCATGGCGTGCGTGGTCGTCGAGCACGACATGCGCTTCGTCGAGGCGCTCGACGCGCGCGTGCTGGTGATGCTCGCCGGACGACTGGTCGCCGACGGGCGCTTCGCCGAAGTGCGGCGGCTGCCGGCAGTGCGTGAGGCCTACCTCGGGCGCCGCGCGTGAGGCGGCCGTGAGCGCCGGGGAGCGCGCGGACGCTGCCAGGGGCCGCGGCGCGAAAGCGGCTGCGACCACGGATGCGTCGCTGACACTGTCCGGTGTCGTTGCCGGCTACGGCAAGGGCACGGTGCTCAAAGGGATCGATCTCGACGTGGGCAGCGGCGAGCGCGTCGGACTGCTCGGGCGCAACGGCGCCGGCAAGACCACGCTGATGCGCGTGCTGATGGGGCTGGTTCCGGCGCGCGCAGGCGACATCCACTTCGGCAGACACCCGATTCACGCGCTCGAAACCTTCCGGATCGCGCGGCTCGGCCTCGCCTACGTGCCGCAGGGGCGCGACCTCTTTGCCGACTTCAGCGTCGAACAGAACCTGCTGCTGGGCGCCGTGGCCCGGGCCGGCCGCGCGGCGCGCGACCTGTCGCCAGCCTACGAGGCTTTCCCGTGGCTGCACGCGCGCCGTGGCGAACGCGCCGGCAGCCTGTCCGGTGGCCAGCAGCAGCAACTCGCGATTGCCCGCGCAATCGTTGCCCGCCCGAGACTGCTGCTGCTCGACGAGCCGCTCGAGGGCGTCCAACCTGCCGTCGTCGACGAGATCGTCGACGCGCTGGCCCGGCTGTGCGCGGCGAGCGGCATGGGGTTGCTGCTGATCGAGCAGAACGTCGACGTCGTGCTCGCGCTGTGCGGGCGCGTCGCGTTCATCGAATCGGGCGAGGTGCGCGAAGCGCTGCCGAGCGGCGCGGTGCGCGACGACCCGCTGCGCATCGAGCGCTACCTGGGTCTCTGAGGGGAGGCGACGCGATGGCCGGCGCGGTCACGATGCTGCTCGACGCGTCGAACTACGTGCTGATCCTGATGCTGGTCGCGCTCGGGCTGGCGATCGTGTTCGGCCTGATGAACGTGATCAACATGGCGCACGGCGAGTTCATGATGCTGGGCGCCTACGCGGCGCTCGCCTGCCACCAGGCGGGCCTGCCGATGGCGGCAGGGCTGGTGGTCGCGCCGCTGGCGGTCGGCCTGCTGGGGCTCGCGATCGAGGAGCTGCTGATCCGCCGTGTTTACGAGCGACTGCTCGACACGATCCTCGCGACCTGGGGGCTGTCGCTGATCCTGAAGCAGTCGATCGTGATGGCGTTCGGGCCGGGCTCGTATTCGCTGCCCAATCCGCTGCCGATGACGGTATCGGTGCTGGGCGTCGACTACCCGGCCTACCGGCTGTTCATCATGGTGGTGACGCTCGCGGCGCTCGGCGCGACGTTCTGGCTGTTCTTCCGCACCGAGTGGGGCCTCGCTGCGCGCAGCGTCATCGCCAATCGCTCGATGGCTGCCTGTCTGGGCATCGACACCCGTCGTCTCGATCGGCTGACGTTCGCCTGCGGAGCGGCACTGGCGGGCCTCGCCGGGGCAGTCATCACGCCGATCGTCTCGCTCGATCCGCAGATGGGCACCGGTTTCCTGGTGCCGGCGTTCCTGTCGATTCTCGTCGGCGGCCTGGGCAGCGTGGCGGCGCCGCTGGCAGGTGCCACCGCGATCGGTGCCACCGACAACCTGGTCTCCACCTTCCATTCGCCGGTCTGGGCGCAGGGCGTGGTGTTCACGGTGGCGATCGTGATGATCCGGATGTTTCCCGACGGCGTCATGGTGCGCGTACACAGGCGGGTATGAGCGGCCGCGAGCCCGACGCGGAAACCCGCTTCGCCGTGGCGGCGCTCGCCGCGCTCGCGCTGCTGCCGGCCGTGGCGCCGGATTGGCAACTCTCGGAGTTCGCGCGCTACTTCGCCTATATGGTGCTGGCGGCAAGCCTTGCCTGGGTCTGGGGCCACTGCGGACTGCTGTGCCTGGGCCAGGCCGTCTTCTTCGGCATCGGTGCTTACGCGATGAGCGTGGTTACGCTGGGAATGCTGCCGTTTGCGCCGGCGTTGGTGTCGTCATGGGTCGGCATGGCGCTCGGCGTGGGTGTCGCGACGCTGTTTGCGTGGCTGCTGGGAAGGCTGTTCTTCTCGGCGCGCGGGCTGGGCGGTCCCTTCTTCGGCATCGTCACGCTGGCGGTCGCGTTCATCGTCGAGCGAGTCGCGATCAACTGGGGTTTTCTGGGCGGACTCAACGGCCTGATGAATGTGCCTGCATTGCGCATCGGCCTGAACGGCGGCCGGGAGATCGTCGACGAGATGACCGTCTACTACGCGATGCTGGGCATCCTCGCGGCCGTTGTGGCGCTGCTGATCGCCGTGGCGCGCTCGCGCTGGGGGCGCGTGCTGCTCGCGATCCGCAACCACGAACTGCGCGCACAGGCGCTCGGCGTGGACATCGCTCGCGAGAAGACGCGCGCGTTCGCGCTGGGGGCGGGGGTTGCGGCACTGGCCGGCGCGCTGTTCGTCACGCAGTTCAGTTTCGCTTCGCCGCCGCTGATCGGCTTCACGCTGTCGGCCGAGGCACTCATCTGGGTGGCCGTGGGCGGGCGGAACTCGATCGTCGCGGCGGCGCTCGGGGCGCTGCTCGTGCGGCTTGCCGAAGCCTGGCTGTCGAAGTACGTCGGTGACAACTGGCTGCTCGCGCTGGGGGTGGCATTCGTGCTGGTCGTGGTCGCGATGCCGCGCGGTGTCGTCGGCGAACTCATCGCGCGCACCGGTGCACGCCCGGCACGCGCGCCTGGCGGCGCAGCATCGGCTCGATGAGGTCGCGCCGTGCCCTGCTGTCCCGGCAGCGCACCAACCACCGGGACGCGTGCAAGGCCATCGCCGCGCTTGCGCGGCAGGTCGATCTGCCCGGCGTTTCACCCGAGCGCGTTACAGCCTGTTACCGCTCTTGCAGGTTTGCGTCTGGGCAGCCCGTCGGAGCCTGGGTAGTCTTCGAGCATGCCCCGGCGCACCGACGATTCTTCGATGCGAGATCCTGCGCCGGGGCCAACGGGAACAAGGAGTCCACGATGAACAAGCCCCTGAAACGCACCCGGTTCGTCGCCGCCGCTGCCGTGCTGGCCGCGGGCGTGCTGGCCACCGGCACGGCGCAGGCATCCGACTCGGTGCTCGGCGCCGTGATCGGCGGTGGGGCAGGCGCGGTGATCGGGCAATCGCTCGGCGGCCGTGACGGTGCGATCATCGGCGGCGCGCTTGGCGCCGCTGCGGGTGCCGCCGCGGCGTCGAATCACGGCCGCCATGGCGGCTACGCGGTCGGCGCGTCCGTCGGGTACCCGGCGGCGGTCTACGCGCCCGCGCCCGTCTATTTGCCTGCGCCGGTGTACCGCGCCGCGCCTGCGGTGCTGTACGCGCCGCCGCCGCGCGTCGTGTATCGTCCGGTCTACGTGGCGCCCCGACCCGTGTACTACGAACGGCCGGGCTGGCGACGCGGCCACGCGCGCTACGTATACCGGGAGCATCGTTACGGACACGGTCACTGAGGCGCGATACCCGGTGGATCTCCGCCTCGTTCCACCCCCGGGCATCGCGCCGGGGGCCAGCATCGTCAACCTGGCGGCCGGCATTGCCGGCCGTTTTGCTGTTCGGTCGGCGCTGCCGGCGGCCTGGTGCGACGACCCGACCGGTTGACCGGTCCGGTGCCGCGGTGCAGGTAACATCGCGGTCGTGAACAGTCCGAAGCGTTCGTCCCCTCCCAACGCGCTGAGCGTCGCGGGCATCGACCCGAGCGGCGGCGCCGGCATCTTTGCCGACCTCAAGGCGTTTTCCGCACTCGGCGCCTACGGCACCGGGGTGGTGGCTGCGCTCACCGCGCAGAACACGCTGGGGGTCACCGGCGTGCACGGCGTGCCGCCGCCGTTCGTGCGCCTGCAACTCGACACGCTGTTCGCCGATGTGCGCATCGACGCGGCCAAGGTCGGCATGCTGGGCACCGCCGAGATCGCCGTCGCGGTGGCCGAGGGGCTCGCCCCGCCGATCTCGGTGGGGCGACTGGCGCATCTGGTGGTCGATCCGGTGATGGTTGCCAAGAGCGGCGACACGCTGCTCGGCCGCGAGGCGATCGCGACGCTGATCGAGGTGGTGCTGCCGCTGGCCAGTGTGCTCACGCCGAACCTGCCCGAGGCCGGTGTGCTGCTCGACGCGCGTCCGGCCGACAACCCGAAGGAGATGCGGCGTGCGGCTGAGCGACTGCGTCGCCTGCTGCGCGACGACGGCCGGCGCTTCGTGCTGCTCAAGGGCGGCCACCTGGCGGGCGACGCCATCGACCTGCTGTTCGACGGCGACCGGATGATCGAGCTGTCGGCGCCGCGCGTGACCACGCGCAACACCCATGGCACCGGCTGCACGCTGTCGGCGGCGATCGCCGCGTTGCTCGCGCACGGTATCGAGCCGGTGGCGGCGGTGCGCCAGGCCAAGCAATACCTGACCGAGGCACTGCGCCAGGCTGACCGGCTCGATGTCGGTGCCGGGCACGGACCGGTCCACCACTTCCACGCATGGTGGCCGCGTGCCTGAGTTGCTCTACGCGCTGCCGCTTCTGGTGAAGGCGGCGATCCTGGGCATCGTCGAGGGTCTCACCGAGTTCCTGCCGATCTCCAGCACTGGCCACCTGATCCTGGCCGGCAGCCTGCTGGGCTTCGCCGGAGAAAAGGAAAAGATGTTCGACGTCGCCATCCAGACCGGCGCGATGCTGGCGGTGATCTGGTACTACCGCGCGCGTATCGTCGAGACGGTCGCGGGCATCACCCGCGAGCCGCGTGCGCAGCGCTTCGCCGCCAACGTGGTGATCGCGTTCCTGCCGGCGGCGGTGCTCGGTGTGCTGTTTGCGAAGCACATCAAGGCCTGGTTGTTCAAGCCGGTGCCGGTGGCGATTGCGTTCATCGTCGGCGGCTTCGTCATCCTGTGGGTCGAATCACGCCAGCGGCGCAGCCAGGCCGCGGCGCGCATCCAGGACGTCGACGCGATGGGCGCGGCCGACGCACTGCGGCTGGGCATCGCGCAGGCGTTCGCGCTGATCCCGGGCACCAGCCGCTCGGGTGCCACGATCATCGGCGGGATGCTGTTCGGCCTGTCGCGCCGGGCCGCCACCGAGTTCTCGTTCTTCCTCGCGATCCCGACGCTGATCGGCGCCGGCGTCTACGACAGCTGGAAATACCGGCACCTGGTGGGTGCCGGCGACGCTCCGATGTTCGCGGTGGGGCTGGTGTTCGCGTTCTTCGGAGCGCTGGCCTGCGTGCACTGGCTGATCCGCTACGTGGCCTCGCACGACTTCGTGCCCTTCGCCTGGTACCGGATCGCGTTCGGCGTGGTGGTGCTGGCGACCGCCGCCACCGGCACCGTCAACTGGTCGGGCTGAGCGCGCGACGCAGGAAGAAGAGGTCGCGGACGACGTGGCCAAGCCCGAGGCCGCGTGACTCGAACTTCGTGAGCGGCCGCCACGCTGGGCGTGGCGCGAAGCCGCGGCACTGTACGGCCGTTTCGCCCACCGTCGTCTCGCTGACGCCATTCGCGAGCAGCGGTTCGTGCGACAGCACGTCGAGCATCTGCATCGCATAGGGGTCCCAGTCGGTCGCGCAGTGCAGGTAGCCACCCGGCGCGAGGCGGCTTGCGAGCAGCGCGACGAAGGGCGGCTGGATCAGCCTGCGCTTGTGGTGGCGCTTCTTCGGCCAGGGGTCGGGGAACCAGACGTGTACACCGGCGAGCGTGCCGGGGGCGATCATGTCGCGGATCACCTCGACCGCGTCGTGCTGCACGATGCGCAGGTTGCGCAAGCCGGCTGCTTCGATGCGTGCGAGCAGGCTGCCGACGCCGGCCGGATAGACTTCGATGCCGAGAAAGTCGCGCGCCGGGTCGGCGGCAGCGATGCGTGCCGTGGTCTCGCCCATGCCGAACCCGATCTCGACGACCAGCGGTGCGTCGCGACCGAAGACGGCGGTAGCGTCGACTGCTTCCTTGCGGTACGGCAGGCACCAGCGTTCGCGCAGGGTCTCGCAGGCCAGCCGCTGGCCCGCCGTGAAGTGGCCGCGGCGCCCCGAGAAGCTGCGGATGTGGGGACGTGTGTCGCTGCTCACGACGCTGTGCGCGCCGGGCCGATCATTCCACCCGTGGGCGAGGACGGGGTCGCCGAATAGAACTTCTTCGGCATGCGGCCGGCGAGGAACGCTTCGCGGCCCGCTTCGACCGCCTTGCGCATTGCGCGCGCCATGCGGATCGGATCGCGTGCCGCGGCCACCGCGGTGTTCATCAGCACGCCCGCGCAGCCGAGTTCCATCGCGATTGCGGCGTCGGACGCAGTGCCGACGCCTGCGTCGACGATGATCGGCACCTGCGCCTTCTCGATGATCAGTTGCAGGTTCCACGGGTTGAGAATGCCCATGCCCGAGCCGATCAGTGACGCGAGCGGCATCACCGCGACGCAGCCGATCTCCTCGAGGCGCTTCGCCTGGATCGGGTCGTCGCTGCAATAGACCATGACCTCGAAGCCGTCACGCACCAGCGTCCCGGCGGCCTTCAGCGTCTCGGGCATGTTCGGGTAGAGGTTCTTCGGGTCGCCGAGCACTTCGAGTTTGACCAGCGTGTGCCCGCCGAGCAGTTCGCGCGCCAGGCGCAACGTGCGCACCGCGTCGTCGGCACTGTAGCACCCGGCCGTGTTTGGCAGGATCGTGAAGCGTTCGGGCGCCAGGAAGTCGAGCAGGTTCGGTTCGCCGGAGGTCTGGCCGATGTTGGTGCGGCGGATCGCCACGGTGACGATCTGTGCGCCGCTCTCCTCGACGGCGTCGCGCGTTTCGTCGAAGTCGCGGTACTTGCCGGTGCCGATCAGCAGGCGCGAGGAGAACTCGCGTCTGCCGATAGTCAGGGGGTCCGAGGCTGCGTTCATCATCGGCTTTCGTTCATCCGCCGCCGACCGCGACGACGATTTCGAGGCGATCGCCGGGTGCGAGCGCTTCGGTCTCGTGGCGGCTGCGCGGCACGATCTCGCCATTGCGCTCGACCGCGATGCGGCGTCCGGTCATTCCGAGTTCGGCCAGCAGCGCGGCCACGGTCCCGGGCGCGGGCAGGGGGCGCGTTTCGCCGTTGACGACGATGGTCTGCATGCCGCGATTGTCGCACGTCGCGTACCCGGCCGACGCGCCGGAGGCCACGCGCGGCACGCCGGTCGGCACCTTTCCGGGACCGTGCCCGCGGTACACTACCCGTACGCGGGTGTAGTTCAATGGCAGAACGGCAGCTTCCCAAGCTGCATACGAGGGTTCGATTCCCTTCACCCGCTCCACCGCATCATTCTGCGGACTTCCGCAGAAGTCCAAGAGAGTCTGCAAGTGGTTGCCACACAAGGACTTTTCCTCTCTTTGATGTTCTGCCGTAGTCCACTGCGATCCGCCTACAGCCGGGACTTTTAAGTCCACAAACAAGTCCATTTTTGCGGGCGCGGCTGATTCCGGATTGTTGATGGAGGGGCGAGGTCGACGTGACCAGCATC
>JAJTYR010000071.1 GCA_021463505.1 Burkholderiaceae bacterium
CGCGCGAGGCGGCGGCGCGCGAGCGCGCGCGCGCCACGCTCGTCGGCACCGGTTTCGGCGGACCCGCGCCCGAACTCGCGCGCCCGGCCGCTGTCGCGCTGCTGCGCGACGCCGAGCCCGACGTCGAGGCGGTGCTGGCGCTCGGCGAGCGCGTCTACCGCCCGATCCTCGACGACATCGTGCTGCAGTCGCGCCGCGAGGAGCAGGGGTGAGCGCCCCGCTCGTTGCGCACCCGGTCTTCGACGCCGGCATCCTCGACGGGCTGCACCTGCTCGAGGCCGACGCCGGCACCGGCAAGACCTGGACCATCGCCGGGCTGGTGGTGCGCGCACTCGTCGAGCGCGGTCTGGGTATCGAGCAGGTGCTCGTGGTCACCTTCACCAACGCGGCCACGGCCGAACTGGGCGCGCGCATTCGCCAGCGCATCGCGCAACTCGAGCGGCTGCTCGACGACCGGATCGAGGGGCGTGCCAGCGCCGTCGACGAGCCGTTCTGCGTCGCCTGTGCGGCGCGCCTCGACGACGTGGCGGCGCGCCGCGCGCGCTCGCTGCTGCGCATCGCGCTGGCGCGTGCCGACGAGATGGCGGTGTACACGATCCACGGCTATTGCCAGCGCGTGATCGACGAACACGCGCTGTCGATCGGCGTGCCGGCCGGCCTGCCGGTGAGCGCGGAGAGCACCGCACCCGAACTCGACCGGCTCGGCGACTGGTGGCGCGCGCAGGCCCGCGAGGCCTCGCCTGCGCGCTTGCTGGCCTTCACGCTCGCCGGGCTCGACCCCGGCACGCTGCGCATCGCGGTGCGCGCGATCGCCGCACAACCCTTGGCGCGTGTCGCGCCTGCTGCGGCCGACTGGCGCGGCGTCGAGCGTGAGCTCGCCCGAGCGCGCGCGGAACTCGCTGCGGCGCTCGCGGGGGAAGCCGACGCGCTGCTCGACTGGCTCGGCACGAAGGGCAACGCCGACGGCAAACGCTTTCGCGTCGACTGGGCGAAAGACTGGCTCGGGGCGCTGGTCGGGTTCTGTGCCGACCCGCACCCGGCGGCGTTGCCCGAAGCCGTCGGCAAGCTCGCCGTTTCGCGCTTCGGCGATCGGGTGCCGCCGTTCGCGATTCCGGTCGTCTGCGAACGACTTGCGACGCTGGGCGAGTCGCTCGCGCAGCTTCCTGCCCGGGTCGCGCACGAGATCACCGCTGCCGCTCGCGCGACCCGCCAGGACGCGTTCGCGCAGGCTCGCGCGCTCGGCTTCGACGACCTGCTGCGCCTGGTGCACGACGCGCTGGCCGACCCCGACGGGGGCGTGTCGCTCGCGGCAGCGCTGCGCGAGCGGCATCCGATGGCGTTGATCGACGAATGCCAGGACACCGACGCGCTGCAGTGGGCAATCTTCCGGCGCATCTACGTCGAGGCCGGGCACGCGGCGGCGCAGGCGGAGGCGCCCGCCGTCGCCGGCTCCGCGGCGCCCGCGCTGGTACTGGTCGGCGACCCCAAGCAGGCGATCTACGCGTTCCGCGGCGCCGACGTCTACTCGTACCTCGATGCGCGCGAGGCGGTGCGGCGCATTCACCGGCTGGGCGAGAACCAGCGCTCGAGCCGCGCACTGATCGCGGCGGTGAACACGCTGTTCGACCGTGAGCGGCCGTTCCTCGTCGACGAGATCGGCTTTGTCGATGCTGCCGTCGGCGCGCGACCGCGCCGCGCGCTCGTGGCGGGTGACGAAGCAGGCGGCGATGGCGGCGGCGAAGGCCCCGGCGAAGCCACCCGCGCGGCACTCACCATTGCGCGGCTGCGGCCCGACCCCGATGCCGGCTGGCTGAGCGCGGCGGCGGCGCAGCGCCAGGCGATCGAGGCCTGCGTGGGCGAGATCGGCCGGCTCCTCGACGGCCACGCGCAACTGGGCGGGCGCGCGCTGCGGCCCGCCGACATCGCGGTGCTGGTCAACACGCACCGGCAGGGCGCCGGTATCAAGCGCGCGCTGGCCGCGGCCGGCATCGGTGCCGCCGAGGTCTCGCGCGACAGCGTGCTCGACACGCTCGAATGCAGCGAGCTCTTGCGCGTGGTCGCCGCGATCGCCGATCCCGCCGATTCGGGCCTGTTGCGTGCGGCGCTCGCCACCACGCTGCTGGGCGAAGACGCGGCAAGCCTCGCTGCGCTCGAGGCCGATGCCGGGCGCGCCCTCGCGGCCGCGTCACGGTTCGCGCGCGCGCGCGAAGACTGGCTGCGCCGCGGCCCGATCGCCGCGCTGCGCAGGCTGATTCGCGACGAGGGCGTGGCGCAGCGGCTCGCCGCCACACGGGACGGCGATCGGCGGCTCACCAACCTGATGCACCTGATCGAGCTGCTCGGCGACGACGAGGAGGCGCGGCGCGGCCCGCAGCCGGCGCTGCGCGCGTGGGCGCGCCGCCGCGCGTCGGGTGCACCCGACGAGGGCGAAACCGGGGAGCTGCGGCTCGAGAGCGACGAGGACCTGGTGCGGATCCTCACCGTGCACAAGAGCAAGGGACTGGAGTTCCCGGTCGTCTTCCTGCCTTTCGCCTGGGCCGGGAGGGGTTTCACCGCCGGAGCGGGCCCGCGCACCTGGCACGAGCGGGCCGACGGCGGCTGGCGCGCGGTGCTCGACTTCGCGCCCACGCAACAGACGGCGCGCCAGTGCGCGGCCGAATTCCATGCCGAGGCGCTGCGCGCGATGTACGTCGCGCTCACCCGTGCCGAGCAGCGCTGCTACCTGTTCTGGGGCGCGGCGGCGGGCGCACAGTTCTCGCCGCTGGCGTGGCTGCTCGCCGGCCTCGACCCGTCCGACCAACGCGACTGGCGGACGGGCTCGAAAACGCCGCCGCCGCTGGACGAGGAGGCGATCGGCCGCGCGTTCGACGCATGGCGCGGGCGCGCCTGCGCGGCCGAGCCTGCGGCGCTGCGCATCGTCGATGCGCCGGCGCTCGCGCGGGGCGCAGCCGCACCTGCCTGCGCTCCGGCCTCCGGTGCTCTGCCGGCCGGAATCGCCCCGGGCACTCCGCCTGCCGCCTCGACGCCTGCGCCGTCCGCGCTCGCGGCACGCCCATGGCGCACGACGATCGCCGCGCCGCTCGTCACCAGCAGCTTCAGTGCGATCGTCTCGTCGCTGCACGGCGCCGACGGTGCCGGAGCGCGCGCGCAGGACGCGGTCGAGCGCCCCGACCACGACCAGCAGCCGCTGTCGCCCGAGCCGCTCGCCGCAACGGCCGAGGCGTCGGTCCGGTTCCGGTTTCCCGCCGGATCGCAGGCGGGCACCTGCCTGCACGGGATGCTCGAAGACGCGCGCTTCGATGCGCCGCTCGATCGCGCCGCGATCGCCGACCGGCTCGCGCGCGGCGGCTACCGGCGTTTCGAACCGGCCGAGGTTGCGCAATGGCTCGGGCAGGTGCTCGCCACACCGTTGCGCGCGGCGCAGGGCGAAATCCTGCGGCTGCCCGAAGTGCCTGCGTCGCGACAGGTGCGCGAGCTCGACTTCCTGCTGTCGGCTCACGCAGTGTCCGATCGCGCCCTGGTCGACGCGGTGGGCGCCGAGTTCGGCTTCGACGCGATGAGCGGCACTGCCCGATGGAGCGGCTTCCTGCGCGGTTTCATCGACCTGGTCTTCGAGCATCGCGGTCGCTACTACCTGCTCGACTGGAAGAGCAACCATCTCGGCGCCTCCGCGGCCTGCTATGCGGCGGCGCCGCTCGATGCGGCGATGCGCGCGAATGCCTACCCGCTGCAGGCCTGCCTGTATGCGCTGGCGCTGCACCGCTGGCTGCGCCGGCGACTGCGCGGCTACGACTACGAGCGTCACTGCGGCGGCGCGCTCTACGTGTTCCTGCGTGGCGCGGGACTCGACCCCTCTGGTGTCGAAGGCGCGGGCGTGCACGCCATCCGTCCGAGTGCGCGGCTGGTCGATACGCTCGACCGCCTTGTCGCCGCGCCACCGGCACAGCGGAGTCGATGATGCGCTCGACCGAACCCGGCGCGAGGGTGGCACTCGAATTCGGCCGAGCGATGCAGGCGCTGCACGCGCGCACCGGTGGCGACGCGGCCTGCGCCGCCATCGTCGGGCGCCTGGCGACGCATGCCTGGCGCGCGGCCGACGCGGGACACGTCTGCGTCGACGTCGCCGACGCGGCCGAGCGCGAGGCGCTGGCGCGCAGTCCGGTGGTCGGACCTTCGGGCGATCCGCGCCCGCTGGTGCTCGACTGCGGGGCGCTCTACCTGCATCGTCTCTGGCGCGCAGAAACCGCGCTCGCGCAGTCGGTGCGCGCGCTCGACGTCGCCGCGCCGCTGCCGGGCTGCGACGATCCGGCACGCGTCGTCGCCGAGGTGTTCGGCCGCCCCGACGCCGGCGATCCGCAGCAGCGCGCGGTCGCCTGCGCGCTTCAGCGCAGGCTCACCGTGCTCTCCGGCGGCCCCGGCACCGGCAAGACGACCACGCTCGCGCGCCTGGTCGTCGCCTTCGCGCGTGCCGCGCCGCAGGCGCGCATCGCCTATGCCGCGCCTACCGGAAAGGCCGCGGCGCGCCTTGCGCAATCGCTGGGCGCGCAGCTGGCCGCACTCGACCCCTCGGGCGCATTGCGCGCGCGCCTGCCAGCGGCAGGGCAGACGGTGCACCGGCTGCTCGGCGCGCGCGCCGACGGCCACGCGGGTGCTCCCATGCCGCTCGACGAAGACCTCGTCATCGTCGACGAGGCCTCGATGCTCGACATCGAGCTCGCGTCGCGCCTGCTCGGGTCGATCGGCCCCACCGCGCGGCTGGTGCTCGCCGGCGATCGCGACCAACTCGCGTCGGTCGAGGCCGGGGCGGTGTTCGCCGACCTGTGCGCGGCGCCGCTGGCGGGCGTCGTCGTGCTCGAACGCAACTACCGGCAGCAGGATGCGCCCGACATCGCCGCGCTCGCCGCCGCGATCCGCGCGCGGGCGGACGGCGCGCGCGGCGCAGCCGCCGCTGCGAACGCATCCGCATCCGCAGTTGCAGGCGCTGGCGCGCCGATCGACTGGCCCCCCACGATCGCGCTCGCCGCGCCCGACGCGTCGGCGATCGTCGACGAGGCGCTGCACGCCTGGCGCGACGCGCTCGATGCGGTCGCCGCCGGCGCTGGCGCGCAGCAGGTGCTCGCGGCCTACGACCGGCATCGCGTGCTCGCGGCCATGCGCGAGGGGCCGCTGGGCGTCGACTCCCTCAACGCCGCAATCGCCACGCGCGTGCGCGGGCGGGCGCTGGGCCCTGGAAACCCCGGCTGGTATGCTGGAAGACTCGCGATGGTGACGAAGAACGAACCGGGCCTCGGCCTGTTCAACGGCGACGTCGGCGTGTGCCTGCCGCATGCGGGGGGCGACGCGTGCGACAACGATCTGGTGGTGGCCTTCGACGGCCCCTCCGGGCTGCGGCTTTTTCCGGTCCTGCAGATGCCGGCGTGCCAGGACGCCTGGGCCCTTACCGTGCACAAGTCGCAGGGCTCGGAGTTCGAGTCGGTCGCGCTCGTGCCCGCGCCCGCGGGTCATCCGCTGGCCACTCGCGAGCTCGTCTACACCGGTGTCACCCGCGCGCGCCGCCGGCTGAGTGTCTGGGGCTCGCGCGAAGCCGTCGAGCAGGCGGCGCTGCGGCCTACGCAGCGCCACGGCCGACTGGCCGAGCGCCTGGCAGGCGCATGAAACCCGCCTCGAAGCGATCGCGATGAACCGGCTGCTGCTCGATCGCCTGTTCCCGTTCCTGCGCTGGTGGCCGCTGGTGAACGCGCGCAGCCTGCGCGCCGACCTGCTCGCCGGACTGGTGGGCGCGCTGATGGTGCTGCCGCAGGGCATCGCGTTCGCCACGCTCGCAGGCCTGCCGCCTGCCTACGGCCTGTACTGCGCGATCGTGCCCACCATCGTCGCCGGGCTGTACGGCTCGTCGATGCACACCGTCTCCGGCCCCACCAACGCGTTGTCGCTGATGACCTTCGCGGCGCTCGCGCCGCTGGCGGTGCCGGGCTCGCCCGATTACATCGAGATGGCGGCAACGCTCGCCTTTCTCGCCGGCCTGTGCATGCTCGCGCTGGGCGTGTTGCGCCTCGGCCTGCTGGTGAATTTCATCTCGCAGCCGGTGATCATCGGCTTCACGGCGGGCGCCGGCATCCTGATCCTGGTGAGCCAGCTCGGCCCGCTCACCGGCATTGCGGTGCCGCAGGGCACGTCGTTCGTGGGCACGCTGGTGCTGGTGGCGCGCGGCCTGCACGAGACGATGCCGGCGGTGGTCGCGGTGGCGCTCGCCACGATCGGCGTCAACTGGGCGGTGCGGCGCTGGCGGCCGCGCTGGCCCGGCATCGTGCTCGCGATGCTGGCGGGCGTGGCCGCGGCGATCGTGCTCGACCTGATGTTCGGCGCCGAGCGCACCGGCATCACGATGCTCGATCCGATCCCGCGGCGCCTGCCGCCGTTCGCGTGGCCGCATCTCGACCCCGGTGCCCTCGGGCAGTTGAGTGGCGTGGCGGTCGCGGTGGCGATCGTCTCGCTGACGCAGTCGATCTCGATCGCCAGGGCGATCGCGCTGCGCACCGGCCAGCGCATCGACGGCAACCAGGAGTTCATCGGGCAGGGCCTGTCGAACATGGCCGCGGGGCTGTTCTCGGGCTTCCCGACCAGCGCGTCGGTGAACCGCTCGGGCCCGAACCTCGAAGCCGGCGCGGTCACGCCGATGGCCGCGGTGTTCGCGGGCATCCTGCTGGCGGCGATCGTGCTGGTCTTCGCGCCGCTGGTGGCCTGGCTGCCGCTGCCGGCGGTGGCCGGCGTGTTGTGCCTGGCGGGCTGGTCGCTGATCGACCTGGCGCGCATCCGCGCCACGCTGCGCATGAGCCGCGGCGAGGGCGGGGTGCTGCTGCTCACGATGGTCGCCACGCTGGTGATGCGGCTCGAAGTCGCGGTGCTCGCCGGCGTCGTGACCTCGCTGGTGCTGTACCTGAACCGCACCTCGCGCCCGACGATGCGCAGCCTGGTTCCCGACGACCGCAGCCCCGAGCGTGCGCTGGTGCCGGTCGAGGCCGACCGGCGCGAATGCCCGCAACTGAAGATCCTGAGCGTGGAGGGGTCGATCTATTTCGGCGCGGTCAACCACGTCGCCACGCATTTCGACACGCTGCGCGAGTTCTCGCCCGACCAGAAGCACCTGCTGCTGATCATGAGCAACGTCAACTTCATCGACGTCGCCGGCGCCGACCTGCTGATCTCGGAGGCCAGGCGCCGCCTCGCCGATGGCGGCGCGCTCTACCTGTACGGGCTGCGACCGCAGGTCGAGAGCTTCCTCAGGCGCGGGGACGCACTGGCGACCATCGGTACGCAGCGCGTGTTCGCCAGCAAGAGCGTCGCGATCGCCGACATCTTCACGCGCCTCGATCCGGAGATCTGCCGGCGCTGCACCGCGCGAATCTTCTACGAGTGCCAGCAGATCGAGCCGATCGGCGACGACGGGCGCTGAGCCGGCGCGAACAACGGGCGGGTGCCTGCGAATCAGCCGTGCGCGCTGCCGAAGACGCGCTCCATCTCGCGGCGAAACGCCACCGCCGGATCCTTCGCGTCGATGACGACGTCGCTCCAGCGCACCGGTTGCCCGGCCGCGACCCGTCGCTTCAGCCGCACCTGGTGCGCGAGCCCCAGCGGCAGGGCGCCCGTCGCCAGCGAATCGGACGCAGGCATCAGCCGGCCGTGGACGGTGAACCCGCCTTCGCCGTCCAGCGACTCGCCGGTCTGCAGGTCGCGCTTGGCGGTGGCCGCCACGTCAGCGTGCCAGGCCTCGGGGGTACCGGTCGGCTCGCGGCGCAGGCCCACCGAAGCGACGCTGATGCCGAGCTCCAGCCCGATGAGGTGGTAGGGCTTGTGCATTGCCGTGAAGTGCCCGCTGCGGTCGGTGACCAGCCCGTACTCGCGAAAACAGCGGCGCACGTAGTCGGAGTCGCCGGTGAAGGTGACGTAGACGCCCCAGCGCAGGTCGCGATACACCGGTCGGCCGTCGCGTTCGACGCTGGAGACCACCTCGACCTGGCCGCGGTGCTGCAATTGGCCGCCGTCCTCGCGCGGACACAGCACCTGCGCGAGATCGTCGACGCCGCAGGGCGGAAACGCCAGCCCCGAGGCGGCCGGGCGCAGCCCGGTGGCGTTGGCCACGGCGGCCATCTCGATGGCCGACTTCGTGCCGTCGAGGAACGAGTTGAACATCCGGGCGTTCAGCCCGCCGAGCCGGGCGTCCTCGGCGCTGATGCCGTAATACGGCCAGACGGTCTGTGGCGTCGAGCGATGGTATTCGGGCAGGTACTTCGTGCCTTTGCCTGCCGCGATCACTTCGAAGCCGGCCGCGCGCGCCCAGTCGACCATTTCGCAGATCAGCGCCGGCTGGTCGCCGTAGGCCAGTGAATAGACCACGCCCGCTTCGCGCGCGCGGCGCGCCAGCAGCGGGCCGGCCAGTGCGTCGGCCTCCACGTTGACCATCACCACGTGCTTGCCGTGGCGGCAACAGGCGAGCACGTGCGCGATGCCCGCTGCCGGATGGCCGGTGGCGTCGATCACGATCTCGATCTCGGGTGCGGCGATCAGCGCCTGCGCGTCGTCGAGCAGGCGCACCGTGCCCTTGCGCGCCGCCTCGGACAGCGTGCGTGCGCCCAGCGCCGCGGCCGGCCAGCCGACCCGCCGCAGCGCCGCGCGGGCCCGCGCCGGTGCGAGGTCGGCAACCCCGACCAGCTGGATGCCCGGCGTGCGTCGCGCCTGCGACAGATACATCGACCCGAACTTGCCGGCGCCGATCAGCCCGACGCGCAGCGGCCGCCCTTCGCCGGCACGCTGGCGCAGCATCCGATGCAGGTTCATCGTCGGTCGATCCCGGCGTCAGCCGATCTCGGCACGCGCCATTTCCACGTCCAGGCGCTCCATCGCGTCCATCGGCTCGAAGGCGGCGGCCTGCGCGTACAGCGCCTCGGCTTCCTTCAGCGCCTTCTTGCCGTCGAGCATCACCAGCGCGTTGGCGTACTCCACGCGCGCGATCGCGGAATCGGGGTTGAGCTCGAGCGCCCTGCGAAACAGCCGCAACCCCTCGTCGCGCTTCGCTCCGTAGGTCATGCCGCCGATCACCGCGCCGACCTTGTCGATCACCTCGGCGTGAAACGCACCCAGTGCGATGTGCGCGTCGGCGTGCTTCGGCGCGAGCCGGATCGCCTGCGCGAGCGCGTCCCGCACCTTGCCGCCGAGTCCCTGCGCCAGCGCCCTGGCCACCGAGATGCCCTGCGAGTAGCGCCCGAGCGCGTAGGCATGGTGATAGAACGCGTTGGCGTTCTTCGGATCGGCGGCCTGCTGCGCCTCGCAGCGCGCCGCGACTTCCTGGAACAGGCCGAGCTTCCTCGACTCCGACTTCTCGAGGTAGTTCGCGTAGATGTTGGTGGCCTTGCTGGCGACGCTGTGCCCGGCCGCGCCCGCCTTCAGGCCGGCTTCGGCGGCCTGCTGGAAACGACCCGCGTGATAGTCGACCCAGGCGCCGAGCACCACGTCGTCCTTCGGCAGCGGTTCGCAGTCGCCGCGGTGCAGCCGGGCCCAGTGCTTCTTCAGCGTCGCCGGCGTGTATTCGTAGTGTCTGTCGGTGTGCGGAAACGCGGTCCACCTGGCCATGTTCGCTCCTGGTCGGTTCAGTTGCGGATGTACTCGCGGGAAAGTCGCTCGAACAACTCGCGCCCCTGCGGCTCGAGCCACGGGGTGAGCATCGACAGCACCTGGAAGGCGCCGCGCGCCATCGCCGCGTTCTGATAGTCGGCCTCGCCGAAGCGGCGGGCGTTGCGGATGTATTCGAACGACAGCCAGTAGGTGGCCACCACCACCATGTTGATCGCCAGCGACTCGATCTCGCGCTCGGCGCCGCCCAGTGCGCCGCTCGCCGCCAGTGCGCGGCACAGCGCGCGCGCGGCGGCGGTCTTGCGGTCGATGATCGTGCGGAAGTGCATCTCCAGGCGCCGGTTCTTCGACAGCAGGTCGTTCAGGTCGCGGTAGACGAAGCGGTAGCGCCAGATCGTCTCGAACAGCAGGTGCAGGAACAGCCACGCATCCTCGAAGTCGACTTCCCGGCGCAGCGGACCGTCGAGCAGCGGATCGATCTCGCGCTCGAACTGCTCGAACAGCGCGCCGATGATGTCGTCCTTGTTGCGGAAGTGGTAGTAGAGATTGCCGGGACTGATGTTCATCTCGTCGGCAATTGCACTGGTCGTGACGTTGGGTTCGCCGAGATCGTTGAACAGCCGCAGCGAAAGCTCCAGGATGCGCTCGCGAGTGCGTCGCGGCGGCTTGCGCTGCATGTCGTTTCTCCTCCGGGCGGGCGGCTGCGTTGTGGCGCGCAGGCAGTGAACCGCGACGCACGCCGCGGGAAGGCCGCGTCCGCGATCTTACCGCGAGCCGGCTGCGACGCCAGCGTCCGGGTGGCGCAGCACCCTCAGCCGCCCGCGCCGGCCTTGCGCGCTGCGGCGATGCCCACCGCGCGGTCCAGATCGTCCAGCGTGCGCCCCAGACGGTCGAGCGCCGTGCCCGCACGCGTGAGCGGCGTGCGCGTTTCGGTGCGCAGTTCGCGCACCAGTCGCTGCGCCGGATGCCGCAGCACGCCGAGGTTGATCGACAGCCCGTGGCGGTGCAGCACCGGGTCGAGCTGCGCGTGGCGCGCGAGCAGGTCGGCGCGCGTGGCGGCGTAGGCGTGCTCGCACAGCCGGCGCCGGCTCGACAGGCTGAAGATGTTGGTGAAGAAGGTGTCGGCGTCGTCGCGGCGCGGCTCGAACAGCACCACGTCGGAGCCCGGGTGGGTCACCCGGTACTTCGCCAGCCCCACGCTCATGCGCGAGCGGATCGCGGTGCGGATCGTCTGCGCCATCACGGTGCTGATGCCCGATCGCGACACCCGGCGCGCACCCGCCTGCATCCCCTGATACGGCACCAGCGGGTTCACGCACAGCACCAGCCCCACGCCATCGTCGAGCGCCACCGACGCGTGCACCGTCTTGTTCAGCGCGCCGTCGAGATAGTGCCGGGTGCCGATGCGCACCGGGGCAAACAGCCCCGGCACTGCGCTCGAAGCGATTGCCGCGCGCGAGATCGGCACGTGGTCGTGGCCCGGCGAGCCGAATTCGACCGGATCGCCCGTGTCGATGTCGGTGGCGACGATGCGCAGCGGCACGCGCGTGCGGCGGAAGTCGTTGGTGCGCCCGGGCTGCGAAAGCAGTTTCGCGAGCTTGCGCTCGGCCGGGCTGCCGTCGACCAGTCCGTTCGGCAGCAGACGCAGGCTGCGCTCGATGGCCCGCCACAGCACCGCCTGCGGGCCGAGCAGCGCTTCGCTCAGCCCCGCACCCACCGATGCGCCGAGCCCCGCCGGGGCCGAGCGCAGCGCGCGCCGCCACTCGCGGTACGCCGGTCGCAGCAGCAGCGCCGGATCGAAGTCGGTCTCGACGTCGTCGTCCTCGACGAACATGCGCACCATCCGGTGCGCCGAGACGCCGTTGACCAGCCCGGCGGCGATGAAGGCGCCGGCACTCACGCCGACGTAGGTGTCGAGCCGGGTGAGGTCGAGGCCGTCGATCGCCTCCGCGAGCGCGCACAGCGCACCCAGCTCGTAGGCGGCCCCCATGAATCCGCCGCCGGCCAGCGCCAGGCCGACGCGTCCCGGCGTGCCCGGCCTCGGGTGGCCCGTTGCCACGGCGTGCACCGTCGTTCCGCGCGGCCCTGCCGCGGCGGTCAGGACGCGGCCCTGGCGCGGCGCGCTGCCTTCTTCGCCGGAGCCTTCGCCGCGTCGGGCTTGCGTGCCACGGCGGCCTTGCGCGCGCGCGCCGGCGCCGCGCCGCCCAGCGTCTGGACGCTCTCGTTGAGCGCTTCCACGCGCTTCATCAGCGACTGGATGTCCTTGCTCGTGGGCACGCCGAGGCGAGCCAGTGCCCGCGAGACGCGATCCTCGAACACCTGTTCGAGCTTGTCCCACGACTGCGTCGCCTGCCGGGTGATGTCGCCAGCGGCCTTGCTCATCCTGCCCGTGACCTCGCCGATCCGCTCTTCGGTCATGGCGCGCGTGCGCCGCTGGATGCCCATGCCTTCCTTCACGAGCGCCTCGAACACCTTGCCGCCTTCTTCCTGGGCCTTGGAGAATGCGCCCAGCCCGGCCAGCCAGATCTGCTGCGCCGACTCGCGCACGGCCGCTGCGAGCTGCTTGCCGTCGCCCTTGTTCCTGGCCATCGCCTCGAGCTTCTTCACCATGATGCGGTACCTCGTCGTGGATGCGGCGGCGCAGCGGCCGGCGCGGGTTGTGCCTGCACCGGCAGTCTAGGCAGCGCCGCTAGAGACGGCACACTAAAGGGAAGCGGCGCTCGATACAATGGCCGCAACCGATTCACCCGATTCACGATCGCCAGGGGGAGGCTCATGAATTACTTCGTCACCGGCGCAACCGGTTTCATCGGTCGCAGGCTCGTCGGCAGGATTCTCGAGCGGCGCGGCGCGGTCGTCTACTTCCTGGTGCGCGACGCCTCCCCCGAAAGACTGGCGCCGCTGTACGCGGCCTGGAGGGTCGATGCGAAGCGTGCGATCCCGATCGTCGGCGACATCGCACGGCCCGGTCTGGGCATCCGCGCGGCCGATCGCAAGCGGCTCGACGGCAGGATCCGCCACGTGTTCCACCTCGCGGCGATCTACGACCTGAAGGCGGGCACCGAGGAACAGGTGGCGGTGAACGTGCAGGGCACGCGCCACCTGGTCGAGTTCGCCAACGCGATCGGCGCCGGTTGCCTGAACCACGTCTCGTCGATCGCCGCCGCGGGCCTGTACGAGGGCGTCTTCCGCGAAGACATGTTCGAGGAGGCCGAGAACCTCGATCATCCGTATTACGCCACCAAGCACGAATCCGAGGCCATCGTGCGCAGCGAGTCGAAGGTGCCGTTCCGCATCTACCGGCCGGGCCTGGTGGTCGGTGACTCGCGCACCGGCGCGATGGACAAGATCGACGGGCCCTACTACTTCTTCAAGCTGATCCAGCGCCTGCGCAGGATGGTGCCGTCGTGGATGCCGATGGTCGGCATCGAGGGCGGGCGCATCAATCTCGTTCCGGTCGACTTCGTCGTCGCGGCGCTCGACCACATCGCTCACGCCAGAGGGCTCGACGGCGGCTGCTTCCACCTGGTCGATCCCGAGCCGATGCGCGTCGGCGACGTGCTCAACGCGTTCGCCAGGGCCGCGCACGCGCCATCGATGTCGATCCGCGTCAACGCGGCCCTGGTCGGTTTCATCCCGAAGAGCGTGACCAAGGGGCTGATGGCGCTCACGCCGGTGCGACGCGTGCGCAACGCCGTGATGAAGGATCTCGGCCTGCCCGACGACATCCTGCAGTTCGTCAATTATCCGACGCGGTTCGACTGCCGCGAGACGCTGAAGGCGCTCGAGGGCAGCGGCATCGCGTGTCCACGCCTGGAGGACTATGCCTGGGTGCTCTGGGACTACTGGGAGCGCCACCTCGACCCGGATCTCTTCATCGACCGCACGCTGAAGGGGCAGGTGAGCGGCAAGGTAGTGCTGATCACCGGCGGATCGTCGGGCATCGGGCTGGCCACGGCGCGCAAGATCGCCGCCGCCGGCGCCACCACGGTGATCTGCGGGCGCGACGAGGCGAAGCTCGACGAAGCCCGGCGTCTGGCCGAGGCCGACGGCCACCCGCTGGTCACCTTCGCGGTCGACCTCGCCAGCACCGAGGACTGCGATCGCATGACACGCTGGCTGATCGACGAGTTCGGCGGCGTCGACGTGCTGGTGAACAACGCCGGGCGCTCGATCCGCCGCGGCATCGAATCCAGCTTCGAGCGCTTCCACGACCTGGAGCGCACGATGCAGCTGAACTATTATGGTGCGGTGCGCGTCACCATGGGCCTGCTGCCGAAGATGGTCGAACGGCGCCGTGGCCACGTCGTCAACATCAGCTCGATCGGCGTGCTCACCAATGCGCCGCGCTTCTCGGCCTACGTCGCCTCGAAGGCCGCGCTCGACGCCTGGACGCGCTGCGCCGCCAGCGAATTCGCCGACGTCGGCGTCACGTTCACCACGATCAACATGCCGCTGGTGCGCACGCCGATGATCGCGCCCACCCGGCTGTACCAGAGCGTGCCCACGCTGTCGCCCGAAGAGGCGGCCGACCTGGTGAGCCAGGCGATCGTCTACAAGCCGGTGCGCATCGCGACGCGGCTGGGGATCGCCGGCGAGGTGCTGCACGCGCTGGTGCCGAGAATCGCGCAGATCGTGATGAACACCTCGTTCCGGATGTTCCCCGATTCCGACGCGGCCCGTGGCGCGAAGGACTCCGCCGGCAAGCCGCCGCACCTCAGCGCCGACCAGGTGGCATTCCAGCAACTGATGCGCGGCATCCACTTCTGATCGGTCGGGCGCGGGCGGCTGCGCGCGGCGCGCCCGCCGCCC
>JAJTYR010000072.1 GCA_021463505.1 Burkholderiaceae bacterium
GCCGCCTTGAAGCGCCGCGCCGCCGCACTCGGATTCCAGCTCAACCCAACGGAGGCGACGGCGTGAACGCGGCTGCCTTCAGTTCTGTTTCTTGAGAGCGCCGCCTCCGGAGACCGGCCGCATGTTCAGCATCCACGGCACCGGCATCGGCGGCGGCATCGTCATCGGCCGCGCCCGGGTGCTCGAGTCGCGCCAGCGCGACGTGCCGCGCTACCGGCTCGGTCCCGGCCAGATCGACACCGAGCTGTCGCGGCTCGAAACGGCGATCGAAGTCGTGCGGGCCGAGCTCTTCGCGCTCGCCGAGCACCTGCCCGACGACGCGCCCACCGAGGCGCGCGCGCTGCTCGACGTGCACGTGATGATCCTCGACGACCCGCTGCTCGCGCAGGCGGCGCGCGAGGCGATGCGCGAGCGCCTGTGGAACGCCGAGTGGGCGTTCTCGGCGCAGGCCGGGCACCTGGCCGCGCAGTTTGCGGACATCGACGACGAATACCTGCGCGAGCGCGGCCGCGACGTGCAGCAGGTGGCCGAGCGCGTGATCCGCGTGCTTTCGGGCTCGGGCGCCGACGCCAACGCGTGCGCCGAGCCGGTGATCTTCGTGGCTGCGGACATCTCTCCGGCAGACATGCTGTCGTTGCGCGCCGCGATCGGCTTCGGCATCGACCTGGGCGGGGCCACCTCGCACACCGCGATCCTCGCGCGCAGCATAAACGTGCCGGCGGCGGTGGGCCTGGGCTGTGCCAGCGAACTGGTGGTCGACGACGACTGGCTGATCCTCGACGGCGAGGCGGGGGTGCTGATCGTCGCCCCCGACGAGACGGTGCTCGCCGACTACCGGCGCCGGCAGGCGGCGGAGCTGCTCGAGCGCGAGCGCCGCAAATGGCTGATCCACCTGCCGACGGTCACGGCCGACGGCGTCGCGGTGCAGCTGCAGGCGAACATCGAGCGACCCGAGGAGGCGGCGCGGGCGCTGGCGGCCGGCGCCTCGGGCGTGGGGCTGTTCCGCACCGAGTTCCTGTTCATGAACCGGCGCGACCTGCCCGACGAGGACGAGCAGCTCGAGGCGTATCGCGAAGCGGTGGCGGCGATGGACGGCCGGCCGGTGACGATCCGCACGCTCGACGTGGGTGCCGACAAGTCGGTGCCGGCCCTGCGCGGTGCGGCGCCGCAGAACCCGGCGCTGGGCCAGCGCGCGATCCGCTACTGCCTGGCCGAGCCCGAAGTGTTCCTCGTGCAACTGCGTGCGATCCTGCGCGCCTCGGCCTGCGGTCGCGCGCGCCTGCTGCTGCCGATGCTCGCGCACAGTCACGAGATCGACCAGGCGCTGCGGCTGGTCGAGGTGGCCCGCGAGCAGCTGCGCAAGCGCGGCCAGCCGTTCGACGCCGGCATCGCCGTCGGCGGTATGGTCGAAGTGCCGGCGGCTGCGCTCACGGCGGGGCTGTTCGTGCGCAAGCTCGACTTCCTGTCGATCGGCACCAACGACCTGATCCAGTACACGCTGGCGATCGATCGCTCCGACCACGACGTCGCGTCGCTGTACGAGCCGTTTCACCCGGCGGTGTTGCGGCTGATCGGCATGACGATCCGCGCGGCGCGCAAGGCCGGCAAGCCGGTGGCGGTCTGCGGCGAGATGGCCGGCGACTGGGCGGCCACGCACCTGCTGCTCGGCATGGGCCTGACCGAGTTCTCGATGCACCCGGCGAGTCTGCTGCGCGTGAAGCAGGAGATCCTGCGCGCCGATACCTCACGGCTCGCCCCGCGGGTCGCACGGCTGCTGGCGGCCGACGATCCGCTGCGGGTGCGCGCGCTGCTGGCGCGCCTGGTCGACGATCACTGAGCGCGGCCCACCGTTGCGTGCCCGCTCGCCTGCGCTCGCCCGCCTGCGCTCACCATCCCCCGCCGCCGCCTCCGCCGCCGCCGCCGCCCGAACCGCCTCCGCCGCCAAAACCCGACGACGATGACGAAGGTGGCGGTGCCGCGCTGGCGAACGAGGCCTCGGCGGCTGCCACGGCACCCGACACCGCGCTGCCGAGGTTGTGCCCCGACCACCGCGAGCCGGTGTGCCATGCCGGCCGATAGCTGGCGTTCAGGTCTTCGCCCGGATGCGCGCGCGCGAACGCAGCTTCGAACGCCCCGGACCACGGTTCTTCGGCTTCGAGTGCGATCGCGTAGGGCAGCAGACGCTCGAAGTGCGCGGCGCTGAGCTCGGGCGCACCGGCCATGTTCATGCGTGCGCTCTCGGCGGTGCGCAGGTACAGTTCGAGCCCCTCGATGTGGTCCATCACCGGGCGGCCTGCCGCCGTGGGCGCACGCAGCAGGTAGTAGAACAGCCCGTTGAGCAGCGCGAAGCCGCCCACCAGCGCCAGCGGAAAACCGTGCCCGGCCAGCGCGTCGAGGGCGCTGCGGCGGAAGTCCTCCGTGGAGATGCCGAACCCGGAGATCATGGCGGTGATCACCGAGACGGCGAACAGCAACACCGCGGCGTGAATCGCGGCCGCAATGACGGTGCGCAGGCTGCGCGCCGCCAGCAGCCGGCGCGTGGTGCCGACGACGAAGCCGCCGACGAAGACGCCCACCACCACTGCGCCGATCAGCAGGCCGAGTTCACTGTCGTCGACGTAGCCGAACTTGAAGGTGGCGACGACCGCCAGCGCGGTCAGCGCGATGCCGGCGCCGAACCAGCCGAGGTTGCGCCGGAAGAACCGGTTGCGGTTGTCCTTTTCGATCGCGGTCTTGAAGCGGCCGAGCGCGGACACCAGGCTCGCGCCGCTGGCACGCTCGACGCGTGCGCTGCCGCCGCGTTCGTTCACCCAGTCGAGCAGCGCGCGCTCGCCGGCCGGCAGGGGCGCCGCTGCGCCGGCGCCGGCCCGCGCAGGCGCTGCGCCGGCCGAGGTGCCCAGCGCGCCGCGCTGCGCATCGCTGTCCGGATCGGCACGGCGCAGCGTGAGCGTGCCGCGGCGGTCGTCGAACACCAGCAAGCCCTTCACGGCGAGCGACACCGCCGCGGCCGTGAACTCGCGCCAGCCACTCTTCCAGCCCCAGTTGCGGATGTAGGCGGCGAGCGCCGGCGAGACGCCCTCGGGCGGGTGAAACAACGGAATGATCGTGCCCCTGGGCGGGTCGCGCCCCACGGCACGCCACGCGATCACGTAGAACGCGAGCACGCCCAGCAGGCCGAATCCGGCCAGCAGGCCGCGGCGGTGGTCGAGCAGCGCGTAGCCCCACTGCTGCACCTGCGTGGGCGCGGCCACCACACCGGCCGGAAGCTCGGCCACCACGGTCAGGCCCTCACCGGCCAGCAGCGTGCGCGTGGTGGCGAAGCCGAGCGCGCCATCGGCCTGCAGGGCGGCGCGGAAGTCCTGGCCGCGCTCGCCGAAGCGGCCGGTGTAGCCGGTCCAGCGCACCGGCGCCGCGCTGCCGGGCAGCCGGATCGTCGCGGTGGCTTCGCGGATCGGGAAGGCCCACTCGTTGCCGGTCACGTTCCAGTAGAGCTCGACGTGGTCGGCGAAGTGCCGCAGTTGCCGGCTGGTGAGGTAGCGCAAGCGATAGGTGTAGCGGCCGGGTTGCAGCAGCACGTCTTCGTCACCCGCGTAGATGCGCACGCCGCGCTCGTTGCGCCGCGTGAAGTGCGGCTCGGGGCGGCCGTCGCGCGTCACCTCGAGCAGCTCGAAGCCGACTTCGCGCAATTGCCCGTTTGCGTCGCGAAAGCGCAGCGGGAAGTCGCGATAGATGCCGCGACGGATCTGCGCGCCCTCGGCACGCACGACGACGGTTTCGGTGACCGCGAGATCGCCGTCCGCGCGCACTTCGACCGCCGAGTCGAAGTGCTCGATGGCCTCGCTGGCGTGCGCGGGCACCGGCGCGGTCGCCGCCAGAGCGGCCAGCGCGAGCGCCGTGACCCGCGTGGCCAGCGCGAGGCGCGCAGCCATTGCGCGTAACGGCCGGGGCGCGGATTCCGTTGTGGATTCCACCGCCGATGCCATCGCGGCGCGCTTCGCGCGAGCGCTAGCGCGGGAACGACACCTTCGGCACCGCGCGCGAGGCGTCGTCGGTCTCGAAGAACGCGCGCTTGACGAAGCCCGTGAACCCGGCGACCAGGTTGCTCGGAAACGACTCGACCAGCACGTTCAGGTCGCGCGTGGCGCCGTTGTAGTAGCGGCGCGACATCTGGATCTCGTTCTCGATCGTCGCCAGCTCCGTCTGCAATTGCACGAAGTTCTGGCTGGCCTTCAGGTCGGGGTAATTTTCCACCACCGCCAGCAGTCGCCCGAGCGCGCCCGAGAGCAGTCCTTCGACCTGTGCGCGCCCGGCCACGTCGTCGGGCGGCACCGCCTGCGCCTGCCTGCGCAATTCGGTGACGCGCTGCAACAACTCGCGCTCGTGCGTGGCGTAGCCCTGCACCGCTTCGACCAGGTTGGGGACCAGGTCGGCGCGGCGCTTCAGTTGCACGTCGATGCCGCTCCAGCCCTCTTCGGCCATCTGGCGGGCACGCACCAGCCGGTTGTAGAGGACGATGCCGTAGCCGATGACGGCGAGGACGACCAAGGCGACGATCCAGGTCATGTTGCGCTCCGACTGCGTCGCGCGCGACGCGAATGGTGGGCGGGCCGCGACATCATAAACGGCGTGGGCGGGCGTTTCATCCTCCGGCCATCGCCGATGACGACGTTCGTGCCCATGATGTGGATGAAATACAGCACGCGTACGCCTTGCTTCGGCGGCGGGCGCCCGGTGAGTCCCCGCGCTCCGGGCCATTGCCCGGCGCGGCCGCGGCTTCTATGCTGCACGGATCATGAACACCGACGGCGGACGGCGGCCACTCAGCCTGGCCAAGCTGACCGCGCCGCAGCCGAACCGGGCATGGCCGCGACGGCGCCTGTTCGAGCGCCTCGATGCCGCTCGCCGCAACGGCAACATCGTCTGGATCGCCGCACCGGCCGGCTCGGGCAAGACGACGCTGGTGGCGAGCTACCTGCGGGCGCGGCGGCTGCGCGCCGCCTGGTACCGGATCGACGCGGCAGACGCCGACGCCGCGTCGTTCTTCGACGATCTCGCGCAGGCGGCGCCAGCGGCCCGGCGCCGCGAGAGCGCCGTCTTGCCCGCGTTCACTGCCGAGTACCTCACCGGACTCGCCGTGTTCGCGCGCAACTGGTTCCGGCGCTTCTTCGCGCGGCTGCACGGCGTGCCGCTGCTGGTGCTCGACGACTATCACCAGCTCGCCGCCGATTCGCCGGTGCACCTGGCGTTGCGCGAGGGCCTGGCCGAGGTGCCGCCGGCGATGACGGTGATCGTGACCAGCCGCGCCGAGCCGCCACCGCTGCTTACGCGCCTGCGCACGCAGGAGGACTTCACGCTGCTCGATCGCGAGGCGTTGCGCCTGACCGCCGACGAATGCATCGCGGTCGCGCGCCAGCGGCTCGCGGGCGAAGTGCCCGACGATGCCGTCCTGCTCAGCCTGCACGCGCGCACGCAGGGCTGGGTCGCGGGGCTGGTGTTGATGCTCGGGCGCGGGCCGCTCGCAGCGCTCGGTGCAGCCGGCGCGCCGGCCGATCCACTGGTGTTCGACTACTTTGCCGGCGAGCTGTTGGCGCAGGCCGAGCCACGACTGCGGCGCTTCCTGGTGCGCACCGCGCTGCTGCCGCGGTTCACGGCGGCCTCGGCCGCGGCGCTCACCGGACAGGAGGACGCAGCGCTGCTGCTCGCCGAACTCGATCGGCGCAACTTCTTCGTCGCGCGCCACGCCGCCGCCGGGCGCGGCGACACCTGGGAATATCACCCGCTGTTTCGCGAGTTCCTGCTTGCGCGCGGTCGCGCCGAATCGACGCCGGACGAGCTCGCGCAGGCGCGGCGCGAGGCGGCCGACCTGCTCGCCGCCGAGGGCGACGTGCCGGCCAGCATGGCGCTGCTGCGCGAGGCTGGCGACTGGCCGCGCCTGGTGGCGCGGCTGCTCGGGGAAGCGCCCGCGCTGCTCCGCAGCGGACGCTTCCAGACGCTGGCCGAGTCGATCCTCGACATCCCGCCGCCGCAACGCGCCGGCAAACCCTGGCTCGACTACCTGCTCGGCCTGTGCCGGCTGCCGTACGATCCGGCACAGTCACGCGAACTGCTGTCGAAGGCGCACGCGGGGTTCCGCACCGCCGGCCACGCGGTCGGCGAATACCTGTCGTGGGCCGGCGTCGTCGACACCTTCATCTACGCGTGGAGCGACTTCGGGCCGGCCGATCCGTGGATCGACGAGTTCGACGCCCTGCGCGCCCGGCACCCGGAATTCCCGTCGCGCGATGTCGAGGTGCGCGCGGTCGCCGCGATCTTCGCGATCCTGATGTACCGGCGTCCGCAACATCCGGAGTTGCCGCACTGGACGCGACAGCTCGACGCGCTGATCGCGCAGGACATCGACCCAGGTCTGCGCATGAGTGCCGCCGCGCACCTGCTGCTGTACTACGAGTGGTGGATCGGCGACCGGGCGCGCGCCATCGAGCTGGTGCGGCGCGTCGAGCCGTTCGCGAGCGCGCGCGCCGTCGGCCCGTTCGTGCGCCTGGCCTGGGAAGGCATCCTCGCGATCTCGCACTGGATGAACGCCGACCACGCGGCTGCGCTCGGGGCGGTCGAGCGTGGACTGGCGCTGGCCGACGAAACCGGCGCACACGTCTGGGACTTCATGCTGGTGGCGCAGGGGGCGGTTGCCGCCGCCACCTCGGGCAACGCGGCGCAGGCGCGCGACTTCCTCGCGCGCCTGCATCCGCGCGAACCCGGCCAGCGCCGGCTCGACAGCATTCAGTACCACTTCTTCTCGTTCCAGGAGGCGATGCGCCGCGACGATCGCGCCGCGATGCTGGTGCACGGCCAGGCCGGCCTGGCGAGTACCGTGGAGGCCGGCGTGATCTGGGGCGAGGTCTACACGCGCCCGGCGCTCGCCCACGCGCTGTTCCTGGCCGGCGACGAAGCCGGCGCGCGGCGCGAACTCGCGCGCGCCGCGCAGGTCGCCACGGCGATCGGCTGCAGCAACGCGTTCTACTACATGCACGAACTCGACGCGCAATTCGCCGAGGCGCGTGGCGATCCCGCTGCGCAGCGCGATGCGATCGCGCGCATGTTCGAGGTGATGCGCGAGCAGGGCTTTGTCAACTCGGCCTGGTGGCGCGACGCCAGCATGGCGCGCTGGTGCCGCATCGCGCTCGAACACTCGATCGAAGTCGACTTCGTGCGCGCGCTGGTGCGCCGCCGTACCCTGCGCCCCGACGGCCCGGCCGCGCGGCTGGTGCACTGGCCCTGGCCGGTGCGCGTGCGCACGCTCGGCGAGTTCGCGATCGAGATCGACGGCGAGCCGCTGCGCTTCGCCGGCAAGGTGCAGAAGCGCCCGCTCGCGTTGCTGAAGGCGCTGGTCGCGTTCGGCAGCACCGGCGTGCCCGAAGCGCAGCTCGCCGAGGCGCTGTGGCCCGACGCCGAGGGCGACGATGCGCACAACGCATTCGTCACCACGCTGCAGCGGCTGCGCAAGCTGCTCGGCCAGCGCGATGCGCTGCTGTTGCAGGACGGGCGACTCGGCCTGAACCCGCAGTCGTGCTGGGTCGACACGCTGGCGTTCGAGTCGGTGGATCCCGATGACGCATCGGCGATCGCCGACGATCGCGAGCGCGCGCTGCAGCTGTACGGCGGGGCCTTCCTCGCGCACGAAGAGGCGTCGTGGGCGATTGCGCCGCGCGCGCGTCTGCGCGCGCGCTTCGTGCGTCTGGGCGACAGCGATGCGCGGCACCACGTCGCACAGGCCGACTGGGACGCAGCGATCGCCTGCCTCGAGCGACTGCTGGGGGTCGACGACACTGTCGAGCCCTTCTACCAGCAGTTGATGCGCGTGCAGCACCGGCTCGGGCGCAGCGCCGAGGTGCTGGGCACCTACCGGCGCTGCCGCGACGTGCTGGCGGCGAAGTCTCAGGTGCCGCCCTCGGCCTCCACCGAAGCCCTGCTCACCGAACTCGTCGGTCGCGGCGCGGTCGTGTAGAGGGCAATCGCCGCGGCCGCCAGCACCGCGGCGGCGCATCCGAGCGCAACCGTGCTCCAGTCCATCGGTCGCCACACGCCCAGCACGACGACCAGTGCGAACAGCAGCGGCTCGAGGTGCTGGCCGAAGCGCGCGCGCGGGGCGTCGCGCACCTGCACCAGGGCCGGCGACAGGCGGTCGGTGGCGCACGGTTGCTCGAGCAGGCGGCGCATGCGCAGCGCGCGCGGGCGCGTCACCGCGTGGGCCCAGACGGACTGGAACACGAACAGCCCCGCCATGCCGGCGAGCCACGGAATGCGCGTGAAGCTCCATCCGTAGTAACGCCCGACCAGCCAGGCGCCGGAGCCCGCCAGCAGCACCACGCCCGGCATCAGGAAGCGCTTGCCGAGCACTTCGGCGCGCCGGCCGGCACGCATGAGGGTGGCGCGATCGCTGGCGCGACGGATCCGCTCGTCGACCAGCCACAGCGCCGCCACGGCAGTCCCGAGCAGGGCCGCGCCCAGCAGGTGCGCGGCCAGCAGCCATCCGTAGCTCATCGCGCGCTCCCCACCGGATGAACGCGGACCGACGCCTGCCGGATCTCCGGCTCGGGTGCGCTCCAGAGGGCGGCATCGAAGGCGCGCGCCAGCGTGTCGGCCGACGTGCCCACCGGGGACGGCGCGGCAATCGGCGTGCGCTGCGCCAGCAGGCGCTCGAAGGCCGCCGCGGGAGACTCGGGAGTGCTCGCCAGGATGACCTCGTACGCATCGGTATCGGCATCGGCCGCCCCGGCATCCGGGGCGGCCGCGGCGACGCGCAGCGAGAACAGGGTGGCGCAGGCCAGGGCAACGGGGAGCGCGATCGGTTTCATGGTGTGGTCCTCGACGAAGAGAGGGTTGGAGGAGTCTCGCGGCGCTTCGGGCCTTGCCAGCCCGGGTGCCGCGGTGCGCATCCTCCGCCGCGCCGGCTAACCGATCGCTAACGGATCACCGGACGATCGCCAGGAGTTCACCAAAGGTTCGCCGACGAATCACCCAGGGATCGCCAGGGGATCCGCGCTTCGTCTGCCGATGTGTACGCGGCCGCGCAAGCGGCCGCGCCGTCACGCCAGGGCGGCTTCCCGCATCTCGCTCGCCGCCACTTTCTGCAGCAGGCGCTCCCAGCCGGCGTCGACGTCGGCCTGCAGGGTGTCGATCTCCTGCGGACGCAGGTGCCGGTAGCGGCGCTGCAGCGACAGATACTCGCCGACAGGGCGCGTGCGCCGCGCGTGGTTCAGCGTGTAGCGGTGGCCGTGCTGCACCTCGTAGAGCGGGAACACGCCGCTCTCGACCGCGAAGCGCGCCGCGCGCAGCCCGCCGTCCTCGGGCAGGCCCCAGCCGTCGATGCACGGGATCAGCAGCGTCAGCAGGCGCGTGCCGCGGATCGTCTTCGCTTTCTCCACCTTGCGCACCAGGTCGGGCAGGAAGCCCGCGGTGGCCGTCGCCGCGTAGGCGATCTCGTGCGCCGCCATGATCTCGGTGAGGTTCTTCTTGCGCGTGAGCTTGCCGGCGGGCGTGGAACCGGTGGAGGCGAAGCGCGGCGTCGACGACGACTTCTGCGCGCCGGTGTTCATGTAGCCTTCGTTGTCGAGGCACACGTAGAGGAAGTCCTCGTTGCGCTCGACGGCCGACGACAGGCACTGAAAGCCGATGTCGTAGGTGCCGCCGTCGCCGGCGAAGACCACCACCTGCGTGTCGCGCCTGCCCTGCGCATCGAGCGCGCGGCGCAGCCCCGAGGCGGCCGCGGCGCTCGATTCGAGCGTCGGCTGGTACACCGGGATGCGCAGCGACGAGAACGGCTGCGGCCCGGCGATGATCGCCATGCACGACGGCGGCACGACCGCCACCGTGTCCGGGCCGAGCGTGGCGAGCACGTGCCGCACCGACAGCGCCTCGATGCACCCCGGGCACGCGGCGTGGCCCGAGCAGAACATCGCTTCCTCGACGACTTCGAGTTTTCTCATCGCGGTCTCTCCGTTCCCTCTCTCTCGCCGTTCCTTCGTTCGCCTTCAGGCGAGCCACACCGAATCGGGCCCGTCGTCGTACGCGGCGGCGTTGCGCACGAATTCCTGGATGCGCTCGGGCGAGACGTTCACGCCGCCCACGCCCGCGAGCAGCCCGCGGATCGCCGGCGCCTCGCGCATGCCGTAGAGCGCCGAGCGCAGTTCCTGGTGCAGCACCCCGCCGCAGCCGGGCGAGTAGCTGCGCTCCAGGACGATCGCCTCTTCGACGCCGGCGAGCGCGGCGCGCAGCGCCGCCACCGGCAACGGCCGGAACAGCCGCACCTTCACCAGACCGACCGCGACGCCGGCCTCGCGCAGCGCATCGACCGCATCGCGCGCGGTGCCGCAGATGCTGCCCATCGCCACCAGCACCGTGCGCGCGCCGTCGCAGCGGTAGCGTTCGACGATGCCCCAGCTGCGCCCGGTGAGCCGCGCCCAGTCGCGATCGACCTCGGCCGCGAGTTGCGGCACCTTCGCCATCGCCTCGGACAGCTCGCGCCGGTGCCGCGCGAACATCTCCTGCGTGACCACGTTGCCCCACGACTCGACCTGCGCGGGGTCGATGCGGTGCGGCGGCGCATACGCGGGCAGGAACGCGTCGACGGTCTCCTGCGCCGGCACGCGCACCGGCTCGAGCGCGTGCGAGACGTAGAACGCATCGTGGCTCACCATCGCGGGCACGAGCACCGCCTCGGCGACGCGGAACGCCTGGATCACGCTGTCGAGCGACTCCTGCGCGCTCTCGCTGTAGAACTGGATCCAGCCGGTGTCGCGCTGCGACAGGCTGTCGGTCTGGTCGGGCCAGAACGCCCACGGCGAAGCGACCGTGCGGTTCACGTTCGCCATCACGATCGGCGCGCGCGCGCCGCTCGCGTAGTGCAGCACCTCGTGCATCAGCAACAGGCCCTGCGAGGCGGTGGCGGTGAACACGCGCACGCCGGCGAGCGAGGCCGGGATGCAGGCGGCCATCACCGAGTGCTCGGACTCGGGCGTGATGATCGCGGCGTCGAACTCGTCGGCCGCCTCGAACTCGGTGAGCTTCTCCAGGATCGGCGTCTGCGGCGTGATCGGATAGCCGGGCGCAAACTTCGGTCGTGCGAGCTTCGCGGCCCACGCCACCGCGTGGTTGCCGGTGAGCAGCATGGTGCGCCCGGCCGCGTGCGGCGTGGGTTCGGCAGCGCGCGCGCCCGCCGTTGGCGACAGCGGCGCCGACAGGGCGTCGTTCATTTCACCTCCTCGATCATCTCCATCGAGCCGGTCGGGCACTCGCGCACGCAGATGCCGCAGCCCTTGCAGTAGTTGCCGTCGACTTCGTAGCCGCCATCGGGCAGACGGCGGATCGCGAGATCGGGGCAGTAGTGAAAGCAGTTGTCGCACGCGATGCAGGTGCCGCACGAGAAGCAGCGCGCCGCCTCGGCCAGTGCGCGCTCGAGGTCCAGCCCGAGCTGCACCTCGGCGTTGCCGAGGCGCGCCTGCGGCGCCAGCCGCGCCTCGGGCGCGCGCTCCGCCTGCGGGTGGTAGAAGGTGGCGATCGCGTCGAGTGCAACGGGCCCCGGCACCTCGACGCCGAAGCCGGCCAGGCGTTCGCCGGCCAGGCGCTCGTGCGATGCGCCCGCTTCGACGCCGGCCGCGTCGGTCGCGCCGGGCGCACGGCCAGCCTTCGCCGACAGGGCGCGGTCGATTTCGATCGCCGCGCGCTTGCCCATGCCGATCGCCTCGGTGACGAAGCGCATCGTGCTGGCAACGTCGCCGCCCGCATAGACGCCCTCGGCGCCGGTGGCCTGTTGCGCATCGACCCGCAGCAGCGCGCCGTCGGCCGGCAGCGCCTGTGCGAATGGCGCGAGATCGGGGTCCTGGCCGATCGACGACACGATCGCGTCGGCTTCGAGCGTGAAGCCGCTGCCGGCGATCGGCTCGACGCGGAAGTGCCCGCGCCCGGCACCCGCCACGAAGTTCACGCGCACGCATGCGATCACCACGCCGGTTGCACCGGCCGCAGCCGTCACGAGCGCAGCGCCGTCCACCAGGCGCACGCCTTCCTCGAGCGCCTCCTCGACTTCGGCGAGTTGTGCCGGCATCTGCGCGCGCGCTTCGAGCGCGAGCATCGTGACCTCATACCCGGCACGGCGCGCGCTGCGCGCCACGTCGATCGCTGCGCTGCCGCCGCCCACGACGAGCACGCGAGGCCCGAGCGCCGGCGCCGTGCCGGCGTTCGCCTGCGCGAGCCACGCGGCGCCATCGACCACCCACGGTTGCGCGGGGTCGAGTTGCGGCAGGCGTTTCGGGCGCCGCGCGCCGGCAGCGACGTAGACCGCGTCGAACGCCTCGCGCAGCTGCGCGAAGGCCTGTGCCGACGCGACCGGCGTGCTGCAGCGCACCTCGACGCCGAGCGCGACCATGCGTGCGATCTCGCCGTCGAGCACCTCGCGCGGCAGCCGGTACGCGGGGATGCCGTCGCGCATCAGCCCGCCGAGCTGCGCCTGCGCCTCGAAGATCGTCACCGCGTAACCGCGCCGGCGCAGGTGATACGCTGCCGCGAGCCCCGAAGGACCACCGCCGACGATCGCGATGCGTTCGGTGTGCTCCGTGGGCGGCGCCGGGAACGACCAGCGTTCGGCGAGGCCCAGGTCGCCGACGTGGCGCTCGAGCTTGCAGATCGCGAGCGCCTCGTCGTAGCCCTGCCGGTTGCACGCCGTCTCGCAGGGGTGGTGGCAGACGCGTCCCGCGACCGCCGGGAACGGGTTGTTGCGCGTGAGGATCTCCCACGCGCCGCGGAAGTCGCGCTCGCGCGCGCGGCCGATCCAGTGCGCGATGTCGCCGTTCACCGGGCACGCCGCGTGGCACGGCGAGGCTGCGCTCACGTGGCGCGGCAGTCGCGCGCGCCAGGTGCCGGTCCTGAAGACCTCGGTGCTGCCGGTGGTCCAGGTGGTGGGGGGCAGGTTGCGCGCGTTCATGCCGCACTCCGCTCGAGCTGGGCGTCGACCGTGCGCCAGCCTTCTTCGCAGGCGGCGGCGTTGGCCTCCTTCTGCTTCGGCGCTTCGTCGATCAGCGTGCGCTGCAGTGCTTCGAGCGACGGTTCGCCGGTGGCGCGGGCGAGCGCGCCGAGCAGCACCGAGTTGACGATGCGCCCCAGGCCGTGGCGGCGCGCGATGGCCATCGCGTCGACTGCGATCACGCGACGCCCGGGCAGCAGCGCTGCGAAGTGCTGCGCGGGCTGCGCCGAGTTGACGACGATCAGCGTGTGCGGGGCCGCGCTCGCGAGCAGCTTGCCTTCGAGCAGGCTCGCATCGAAGCACAGGATCGCGTCGGCCGTCTCGATGTCGCAGCGCACGCGGATCGGCTTGTCGTCCACCCGGATGTACGAATTGACCGGCGTGCCGCGCCGCGCGCCGCCGTAGCTGGCGAAGCTTTGCACCTGTCGGCCTGCCGCGAAGAACGCGGTGGCGAGCAGGTTGCCGGCGGTCTGCGCGCCCTGCCCGCCACGCCCCTGAACGATGATCTGCAGCACGATGCCTCCCCGGCCGGGATCGCGTACGTCAGGCAACCCCCGGTGCGTCGATGTCCAGCTTTCGACTACATCGCTTGCGCAGCGCCGGGTCATTGATCTGCCGCAAGAAGGTCGGCGTGGGCGCACGGGCAGCGCGGAGCGGTTTGCGTTTACGAATTCTTGCATCCGGGTCACGGTTCTTGACGTCTGCAGCGGGCACAATCCGGGTGCCATGAATTCCCGCCCTGCCGATCAACGGGCCGGCCTCCCCGTTGCCCGCCTCGCCACCCTGGCCAGCCTGCTCGCCGCGCTCGCCGGCTGCGCCGTGCCCCCGGTGCGCGACGGCGCGCCTCCTGCGCTGCCGGTTCCGGCCGCGTGGTCTGCGTCGGCCGTCGCACCGTCGCGGCCCGCGGATCCCCCGTCG
>JAJTYR010000073.1 GCA_021463505.1 Burkholderiaceae bacterium
CACCGCGGCGGGCGCCGCCGCGGTGCGCGCCGCTTTCGCGCTGGCGCCGCGCGCGGCACGCATCGGCACGACTTCGTGCGCGGTCTCACGTTCCGGGCCCGGCGGTCTCGCGCCGGCCGGTCGCGCAGCGCGCGCTTCGACCGCACCGGAGAGGTCGAGCAGAGTGGCGGGTTTGCCCGGTGGCTTGGGGAGCGGCATGGCGGGATCGATCAGGAGGGGTTCGTCAGGAGACCGATCGCACGACCTCCAGCACTTCGGGAACGTGGCCGGGCACCTTCACGCCGCGCCATTCGTGCGCGAGCCTGCCCAGGGTGTCGATGACGAAGGTGCTGCGCTCGATGCCGCGCACCGGCCTGCCGTACATCGTCTTCTGCTTCATCACGCCGAAGAGCTCGCACAGCGCTTCGTCGGGGTCGGAAATCAGTTCGTAGGGCAGGCCGAGCTTCGCCTTGAAGCCGGCGTGCGACTTCATGCTGTCGCGCGACACGCCGAGCACGACCACGCCTGCCGCGACGAACGCCGGATGGTGGTCGCGAAAGCCGCCGGCTTCGGCCGTGCAACCGGGGGTGTGGTCCTTCGGATAGAAGAACAGCACGACCCTGCGACCCTTCAGGTCCGACGAGCCGATGTCGCCGCCGGTGGAGGCAGCGCTGAAACCGGGAATCTTCCTGCCGATCGCGACGCTCAACGAACCCTCTGCAGCCCGAACGGTGAACCTGTCGGCAACATAGCACAGACCCCGTCAGGGCGTCGTCAGTGCATCAGCAGCGCCACCAGCACGCGCCGCCCCTCCATCATCAGGATGTTGTAGGTGCGGCACGCGGCCTGCGTGTCCATCACGTCCAGGCCGATGCGCGCCTGCGCCAGCGATGCCGTGAGCCGTGCAGGCGGAAAGCGTTGCCGCTCGCCGGTGCCGAGCAGCACCAGTTCGGGCCCGCGTGCGAGCAGCGCCTCGAAGTGCCCGGGTGCGAGCGATTCGAAAGCGTCGACGTCCCACGCGACGATCTCGCCCTCGGGGGCGACCAGCAGCGAATGCGCGTAGCGCCGCCGGTTGATTTCGACGTAGCCGGGCCCGTAGGCGGTGACGGTGTTCAGCGTGGTCGGCGCAGCGGCGTGAAGCTTCATCGGCTCTCCGTTCGTGGCTTCGCGTTCCGGAAGGTTGCCGCACTTCGAGAAGGGTGCCAAGCCATTGAAAATGCTACATTGATGATCTGAACGGAGTCCACCCATGAGTTCGCCCCGCGAGTTCTCGCGCATCAAGCGTCTGCCGCCCTACGTCTTCAACATCACCGCCGAACTGAAGATGGCCGAGCGCCGTCGCGGCGAGGACATCGTCGACATGAGCATGGGCAACCCCGACGGGCCGGCTCCGCAACACATCATCGACAAACTGGTCGAGGCTTCGCAGCGCCCGCACACGCACGGCTACTCGGTCTCCAAAGGCATTCCGCGGCTGCGCAAGGCGATTGCCGACTGGTACAAGCGGCGCTACCGGGTCGACATCGACCCCGAGACCGAGGCCATCGTCACCATCGGCTCGAAAGAGGGCATCGCACACCTGATGCTGGCCACGCTCGATCGCGGCGACGTCGTGCTCGTTCCGAATCCGAGCTATCCGATCCACATCTACGGCGCGGTGATCGCCGGCGCCGAGACGCGCCCGGTGCGCATGACGCCCGGCGTCGACTTCCTCGAAGAGCTCGAGCGCGCGGTGCGCGAAACCTCGCCGAAACCGAAGATGATGATCCTCGGTTTCCCGAGCAACCCCACGGCCAAGTGCGTCGACATGGGCTTTTTCGAGCGCGTGGTCGCGCTCGCGCGCGAGCACGACATCATCGCCGTGCACGACCTCGCCTACGCCGACATCGTCTTCGACGACTATCACGCTCCGTCGATCATGCAGGTGCCGGGCGCGAGCGAGGTTGCCGTCGAGTTCTTCACGATGAGCAAGAGCTACAACATGGCCGGCTGGCGCATCGGCTTCATGGTGGGCAACGCCGAGCTGGTGGGCGCGCTCGCGCGCATGAAGAGCTATCACGACTACGGCACCTTCACGCCGATCCAGGTGGCGGCAATCGCCGCGCTCGACGGCCCGCAGGACTGCGTCGAGGAGGCGCGCCAGAAATACCAGCTGCGCCGCAACGTGCTGGCCCGGGGCCTGCAGGAGGCCGGCTGGGACGTCGAGGTGCCGCGCGCGTCGATGTACATCTGGGCGCGCATCCCGGAACCGTACCGCGCGATGGGCTCGCTCGAATTCGCGAAGAAGCTGCTGGTCGACGCGAAGGTCGCCGTGTCGCCGGGAATCGGGTTCGGCGAATACGGCGACGATCACGTGCGCTTCGCGCTGATCGAGAACGAGCAGCGCATCCGCCAGGCGGTGCGCGGCATCAAGGAGATGTTCCGCAAGGACGGTCTCATCCGGATCGCGGCCTGACATGAGCAACGGAAAATTCGGGCCGGTCCGGGTCGGCTTGCTGGGAATCGGCACGGTCGGCGGCGGCACCTTCGAGGTGCTCAGGCGCAACCAGGACGAAATCAGGCGGCGCGCCGGGCGCAGCATCGAGATCACCACGGTGGCCGACCTCGACGTGGCGCGCGCGCGCGCGATCGTCGGCGACCCGGTGTGCGTGGTGGGCGACGCGCGCGAGGTGGTGAACGACCCGCAGATCGACGTGGTGGTCGAGCTCATCGGCGGCTGCGGCATCGCGCGCACGCTGGTGCTCGAGGCGATCGAACGCGGCAAGCACGTGGTCACCGCGAACAAGGCGCTGCTGGCGGTGCACGGCAACGAGATCTTCCTCGCGGCCTCGAAGAAGGGCGTGATGGTCGCGTTCGAGGCGGCGGTGGCCGGCGGCATCCCGATCATCAAGGCGCTGCGCGAGGGGCTCACCGCGAACCGCATCGAGTGGATCGCCGGAATCATCAACGGCACCACCAATTTCATCCTGTCCGAGATGCGCGACAAGGGCCTGCCGTTCGACACGGTGCTGAAGGAGGCGCAGCGGCTGGGCTACGCCGAGGCCGACCCCACGTTCGACATCGAGGGCGTCGACGCCGCGCACAAGGCCACCATCCTGTCGGCGATCGCCTTCGGCATCCCGATGCAGTTCGACAAGTGCTACGTCGAGGGCATCACGAAGCTGCAGGCCGAAGACATCCGCTACGCCGAGCAGCTCGGCTACCGGATCAAGCTGCTCGGCATCACGCGGCGCCGCGACGGCACCGACGGCGAGCCCGCGGGCATCGAACTGCGCGTGCACCCCACGCTGATCCCTTCGCGCCGGCTGATCGCCAACGTCGAGGGCGCGATGAACGCGGTCTGGGTCAAGGGCGACGCGGTCGGCCACACGATGTATTACGGCAAGGGCGCCGGCGCCGAGCCCACTGCGAGCGCCGTCGTCGCCGACCTCGTCGACGTCGCGCGCACGTTCACGGCCGATCCCGAGAACCGGGTGCCGCACCTGGCGTTCCAGGCCGAGGCACTCTCCGACGAGCCGATCCTGCCGATCGAGGCGGTGCAGACCGCCTATTACCTGCGCCTGCGCGTGGCCGACGAGCCGGGCGTGCTCGCCGACATCACACGCATCCTGGCCGACGCGCGCATCTCGATCGACGCGGTGCTGCAGCGTGAGCCGGCCGAAGGTGAGAACCAGACCGACATCATCCTGCTCACGCATCGCACGGTCGAGCGCCAGATCATCACCGCGATTCGGCGCATCGAGGCGCTGCCTACGGTGCTGTCGCAGGCGATCCGCATCCGCCTCGAAGACCTCGACTGATCGTTTCCGGACCCCCGATGCATTACCTGTCGACCCGCGGCGGCATGCCGCCGGTGCGCTTCACCGGCATCCTGCTCGGAGGGCTCGCGCCCGACGGCGGGCTGGTCGTGCCAGAGCGCTATCCGCGCATCGACGCGGCCACGCTCGCGCGCTGGCGCAAGCTGTCGTATCCGGCGCTCGCCTTCGAGGTCCTGCGGCTGTACGCCGACGACCTGCCCGAGGCCGACCTGCGCGCGCTGGTCGATCGCACCTACACGGCGCAGGCCTTCGGTTCGGCCGAGATCACGCCGCTGCTCACGCTCGAACCCGGCCTGCACCTGCTCAGGCTCTCCAACGGTCCCACGCTCGCCTTCAAGGACGTGGCGATGCAACTGCTCGGCCAGTTGTTCGAGTACGTGCTGGCGAAAGAGGGCAGGCAGCTGAACATCCTCGGCGCCACTTCGGGCGACACCGGCAGCGCCGCCGAATACGCGATGCGCGGCCGGCGTGGCATCCGCGTGTTCATGCTGTCGCCGCACGGGCGCATGAGCCCGTTCCAGACCGCGCAGATGTTCTCGCTCGACGATCCGAACATCTTCAACATCGCGGTCGACGGCGTCTTCGACGACTGCCAGGACATGGTGAAGGCGGTCTCGAACGATCTCGCGTTCAAGGAGCGCCACGCGATCGGCACCGTCAATTCGATCAACTGGGCGCGCGTGGTCGCGCAGGTGGTCTACTACTTCAAGGGTTTCTTCGCCGCCACCGCGCACGACTCGCAGCCGGTGTCGTTCGCGGTGCCCTCGGGCAACTTCGGCAACGTGCTCGCCGGCCACATCGCGCGCATGATGGGCCTGCCGATCTCGCGGCTGGTGGTGGCCACCAACGAGAACGACGTGCTCGACGAGTTCTTCCGTACCGGCCGTTACCGGCCGCGCAGCACCGCCGAGACCCGCCACACCAGCAGCCCGTCGATGGACATCTCGAAGGCGTCGAATTTCGAGCGCTTCGTCTTCGACCTGGTCGGGGCCGACGCGGCGCGCGTGGCCGCCCTGTGGCGCGCGCTCGACGAGCGCGGCGAATTCGATCTCGCCGGCACGCCCGAGTTCGCGCGGCTGCGCGAGTTCGGCCTCGTCTCGGGTTGCAGCCGCCACGCCGACCGTCTCGCGACGATCCGCGCGGTGCGCGCGCGCTTCGGCGTGACGATCGACACGCACACCGCCGACGGTTACCACGTGGCGCAGTCCTGGCGCGAACCCGGCGTGCCGATGCTCTGCCTCGAAACCGCGCAGGCGGCGAAGTTCGCCGACGCGATCCGCGAGGCGCTCGGCGAGGAAGCGCCGCGTCCGCCCGGTCTGGAAGACCTGGAAGCCAGGCCGCAACGCTTTCACCGGATGGCCACCGACGTCGACGCGCTGAAGCGCTTCATCGCGCAACGCTGCGCGGGCTGAGGGGGCCGGTGGCGTCCCGCGCGCGCCGGAAAGCCGCGCCAGCCGCCGATCCCCTGGCCGCGGCAGGTTGCCGGCGCCGCGCTACACTGCATCGGGTACGCTGGGTGCGCCATGAGAGTATTCGGCTTCGCAGGCTATTCGGGCTCGGGCAAGACCACGCTGATCGAGCAGTTGATCCCGCGCCTGGTCCTGCGCGGTCTGCGCGTGTCGCTGATCAAGCACGCGCATCACCTGTTCGACATCGACAAGCCGGGCAAGGATTCCTATCGCCATCGCGAGGCCGGGGCGTCGGAGGTGCTGATCACCTCCGACCAGCGCTGGGTGCTGATGCACGAGCTGCGCAACGAGCCCGAGCCGTCGCTCGACGAGCAGTTGCGGCGCTTTTCACCGTGCGACCTGGTGCTGGTCGAAGGCTACAAGCACGCGCCGATCCCCAAGCTCGAGGTGTGTCGCCCGCGGCTCGGCAGGCCGCTGCTGCATCCGTCCGACCCCGGCATCGTCGCGGTCGCCGCCGACGCGCCGGTCGAGACGCGACTGCCGCTGCTCGACCTGAATCGGCCCGACGACATCGTCGACTTCATCATCGATCACCTGGATCGCATCCATGAAACCCGCATTGCTGCCGTTCGATGAGGCGCTGGTATCGCTGCTCGCGCAGGCGTCGCCGGCGGCCGGCGACGAACGCATCGACATCGCGGCGGCTGGCGGCCGCGTGCTGGCGGCCGACATCCGCTCGGCGCTCGACGTGCCACCGCGCGACAACACGCAGATGGACGGCTATGCGGTGCGCCGCGCCGACCTGCTGCAGGCCACGCCCGATCGCCCGGTGCGCCTGCCGGTCACGCAGCGCATTGCGGCCGGGCACGTGGGCCGGCCGCTCGCGGCGGGCGAGGCGGCACGCATCTTCACCGGCGGCCTGATCCCTGAAGGCGCCGACGCGATCGTGATGCAGGAGATGGCCGCGGTCGAAGGCGACACGGTGTCGTTCGCGCATTGCCCGGCACCGGGCGAGTGGATCCGCCGCGCCGGCGAAGACATCCGCAGCGGCAGCGTGATCCTCGCTGCCGGGGCGCGCCTGACGGCGCAGGCCACCGGCCTGGCCGCCTCGGTGGGATTGGCCAGCCTGCCGGTGCGCCGGCCGGTGCGCGTGGGGTGCTTTTTCACCGGCGACGAACTGGCGATGCCGGGCGAGCCGCTGCGCCCCGGCGCGATCTACAACAGCAACCGCTACGTGCTGGGTGCCCTGATTCGCGCCATGGGCTGCGAACTGGTCGACCTGGGCAACGTGCCCGACACGCTGGCGGCCACGCGCGACGCGCTGCGTCGGGCCGCGCAGGGCAACGACCTGATCGTGACTTCCGGCGGCGTGTCGGTCGGCGAGGAGGACCACGTGAAACCGGCGGTCGAGGCCGAAGGCGAGTTGCGGATGTGGCAGATCGCGATCAAGCCCGGCAAGCCGCTCGCCTACGGGCGCGTGCGCCGCGGCGCTGCCGCGGGCTTCGCTCACTTCATCGGTCTGCCCGGCAACCCGGTGTCGAGCTTCGTCACGTTCCTGCTGCTGGTGCGACCATTTCTGCAACGTCTGCAGGGGATCACGGAGGTGGCGCCGCGCGCGCTGCCGATGCGCGCCGACTTCGACTGGCCGAAGCCGGATCGCCGCCGCGAGTTCCTGAGGGCGCGCATCAACGCCAACGGCGGGCTCGACCTGTTCCCGAACCAGAGTTCCGCGGTGCTCACCTCCACCGTCTGGGCTGACGGCCTGATCGACAATCCGCCACAGCACCCGATTGCGCGGGGCGACGTCGTGCATTTCCTGCCGTTTTCGGAGCTGACGAAATGACGATCACGATCCTCTATTTCGCCGGGCTGCGCGAGGCGCTCGGCACCCACCGCGAGACGATCGACCTGCCGGCCGGTGTCGGCACCGCCGGACAACTGCGCACGTGGCTGCGCGCGCGCGGCGGCACCTGGGCCGAGACGCTCGATGAAGGCCGCGCGATCCGCGTCTCCATCGACCAGGCGATGGCGCGCCCGGACACGCCGCTCGCCGCGGGAGCGGAGGTGGCGTTCTTTCCGCCGGTGACGGGGGGTTGACGGCTCGCGCTGATGCGCATAGATTATGCGCATGAAACATGTCGTCCGTGAACGCAGCGTGCTGTACGACGTCAGCGCGCCGAAGCGCGCCGCCAACGTCACCGTCAACGTCGACCTGCTGCGGCGCGCGCGCGAACTCGACGTCAATCTCTCGCAGACGCTCGAATCCGCGCTGGTGGTCGAAGTGGCCGAGCGCGCCCGCCAGCGGTGGCTGGCCGAGAACCGCAGCGCGATCGACGCCTACAACCGCGACGTCGAGTGCAACGGCTGTTTTGCCGATTCGCTGCGCGGTTTCTAGCCGCAGTCGTGCCGTGCCGCAGTTCGACGTCTACCGTAATCCCGATGCCGCGACGCGGGCGCGCTTTCCGTTCCTGCTCGAGATCCAGTCCGGTCTTCTCGAATCGCTGGCCACGCGAGTGGTCGTGCCGCTCGCGGCCGCCGGCGACGACGCCACGCCGATCGCGCGGCTGATGCCGGTCTTCGAGGTGCGCGGCAAGCGCGTCGTCATGCGCACGCCCGAAATCGCGGGCGTGCCGCGCAAGGTCATCGGCGCCCGCATCGGCTCGCTCGCCGCGCATCGCCACGAGATCGTGGCGGCGCTCGACGTGCTCATCACCGGAGTCTGACGATGCCCGTCCGGGTCCAGCCCCACGACTTCGACGCCGGCGCCGAGATCGCCACGCTGCGCGCCGGCAACCTGAACGTCGGTGCGGTGGCCGCCTTCATCGGCACCGTGCGCGACCTGAACGAAGGTGCCGGCGTCTCGGCGATGACGCTCGAGCACTACCCCGGCATGACCGAGCGCGCGCTCGAAGACATCTGTGCGCAGGCGCGTGCCCGCTGGAACCTCCTCGATGCGCTGGTCATCCATCGCCACGGGCCGCTCGCGCCCGGCGACCAGATCGTGCTGGTGGCGGTCACCGCGACGCACCGCGGCGAGGCCTTTGCAGCCTGCGAATTCATCATGGACTACCTGAAGACCCAGGCGCCGTTCTGGAAGAAGGAGCGCACGCCGCACGGCGAGCGCTGGGTCGAGGCGCGCGACACCGACGACGCGGCTGCGGCGCGCTGGTGAGACGCGGTGGCGAGCAGCGCTTGCCGCCTGTCTTTGTCGGCATTCCAATTCCATGGAATGTAAGGAATCACCGTGGCCGAATCCACCATCACCGCAAAGGGGCAGACGACCGTGCCGGCGCAAGTGCGCGAACAGATCGGGGCGGTGCCGGGTACGCGCCTCGTATGGCATGTGATGCGGGACGGTAGCGTCATCGTGCGCGCCAAGGCGGAATTCGTTCTGGATCCCGCGGGCATCCTGAAATCCCCCAAAGGCAGGCACGTGCCGGTCGAAGCGATGAACGCCTGGCGCTGATGGCTGCCCTCGATACCAACGTCCTCGTGCGCTATCTCGTGCGGGACGACGCAACCCGGCTTGCATTGGCCAGGCGACCGATCCGCACATGCGTCGAAGAAGGGCAAACGCTCTACATCCCGGTCTCGGTATCGCTGGAACCGGAGTGGGTGCTGCGCGTGAACTTCGGTTTTGGCAAGGAAGAGGTCGTCCAGATCCTGTCGCAGTTGCTCTCCTCGGTCGAGCTTGCGTTCGAATCGGAAGATGCCCTGGAGCAGGCGCTGCTGCTTTACCGGCAGGCGTCCGCAGACTACCCGGACTGCGTCCACGCGGCGCTGGCCGCAAGAGCAGGAGCGCACCCGCTGTGAACCTTCGACAAAGCTGCCTCGAAAATCGATGGCGTCAGCCTGCTGACGTGAGTTCAGGCTTTCCCTGCATGGTCTGCATGGCGACGTGACAGTGAGCCTGGCCACCGATCCCCCGGCCTGGCTCTGGATCGCCTGCACGGTTGCCGCCGCGGGCGTGCAGACTGCGCGCAACGCCGCGCAGCGCAGCCTCACGGGCCGGCTCGGCACGGTCGGCGCCACGCACGTGCGCTTCCTGTTCGGCCTGCCGTTCGGCCTGCTGTTCCTCGCGGGCCTGGCCGCCGTCACCGGCCTCGCATCGCTGCGGCCGTCGTGGTCGTACGCCGGCTGGGCGCTGATGGGCGCGGTGTTCCAGATCCTCGGCACCGCGCTGATGCTCGCCGCGATGCGCGAGCGCTCGTTCGTCGTGTCGATCGCCTACGTGAAGACCGAGCCGATGCAGATTGCGCTGTTCGGGCTGGTCTTCCTCGGCGAGCGGCTGAGCCTGCAGGCGAGCGCGGCGGTGCTGGTGGCCACCGCCGGGGTGCTGCTGATGTCGATGCCGGCCGGTGCGGCAGGCTCCGACATGGCGGGCGCACCGGGCGGGGCTGCGGCCGCTCGCCGGCCCGGAGGTGGCCGCGTGCCGTGCGCCGCGCTGTCCGGCGTGCTGTCGGGCGCGATGTTCGCGCTGTCGGCGGTGGGTTTTCGCGGCGCGATCCTCGCGCTCGGCGACGGCCCGTTCTACCTGCGCGCCACCGCCACGCTCGCCACCTCGCTGGCAATGCAGACCGCGCTGCTCACCGGCTGGCTGCTCTGGCGCGACCGGCACGTGTTGCGCGGGATCTTCCGCCTGTGGCGGCCGTCGCTGCTGGCCGGTGCCGCCGGTGCGCTCGCGTCGCAACTGTGGTTCCTCGCGTTTTCGCTGCAGGCGGCGGCTGCGGTGCGCACCGTGGGGCTGGTGGAGATCCTGTTCGCGCAGGCGGTCTCGCAGCGGCTCTTCGCGCAGGGCGCCACGGCGCGCGAGGCGATCGGCATGGCGTCGATGGTGGGCGGGCTGCTCTGGCTGCTGGTCGCCGGGCCGTAGCTCAGCCGCCGAGCATCTGCGCGACCAGGCGCTGCGCGTCGCGCAGCGTCGGCACGATCGCGTGGGCCAGCCGCTCGAACTCGGGCGATGGCGGCAGCAGGTCGGGCACGACGATGCAGGCGAGCCCGGCCGCGTGCGCAGCCCGCAGGCCGATCTCCGAATCCTCCAGTGCGATGCACTGCGCCGGTTCGAGCGCGATCCGCATGACCGCCTCGCGATAGACGTCCGGCGCGGGCTTGCCTTGGGGCACCTGGTCGCCGCCGACGACGATCGTGAAGCGCTCGGCGAGGCGCGCCAGCGCGAGCTTCTCCATCGCCAGCGCGTGCTGCGTCGACGTGGCCACCGCCGTGGGTACCGCGCGCCCCGCGAGCCAGTCGAGCAGTTCGACGAGCCCGGGCTTGAGCCCGACCCCTTCGCCGCGCAGCCGCTGCAGGTAGCGCTCGCGCCCGCGTGCCGAAACCTCGGTCAGCGGGAACTTTCCGCCCATCCGGTCGAGCAGCGCCTGCCGCGACTCGCGCTGGCCCAGCCCGACCAGCGCCAGGCAGGTCTCGCGCGAGATCTCCCAGCCCATCACGCGCGCCGACTCCAGCCAGCACTCCAGCGCGATGCGCTCGGTGTCGACCATCAGGCCGTCCAGGTCGAAGACCACCGCCCGGTGTGCGCTCACACGGTATCCCCGGCGCCCGTCTGACTCGCCGGCCTCATCGGCGGCCTCATCGTCGGCCGGAGTCGCCCGGCCCGAACAGTTGCGGATGCTCGCGCGGCTGGGCGCGCAGATACTGGCGCGGCGCCTCGACACTTGCGCCGAGCGCCGCCGCCGCGTGCCACGGCCAGTGCGGGTCGTAGAGCAGGCCGCGTGCCAGCGCCACCATGTCGGCCTTGCCGGAGGTGACGATCTCCTCGGCCTGCTGCGGCTCGGTGATCAGCCCCACCGCGATCACCGGCAGGTTCGTCTCGCGCCGGATCGCCTCGGCAAACGGCACCTGGTAGCCCGGGCCGGCCTTCACTTTTTGTAGCGGCGAGAGGCCGCCGCTGGACGCGTCGATCCAGTCGACACCGAGCGCGGCGCAGCGCCGTGCGAATTCGATCGCATCGGGCAGGTCGAAGCGCTCGGCGGCAGGCAGGTGCACGAGCCAGTCGGTAGCCGACAGCCGCACGCCGAGCGGCTTGTGTGCCGGCCAGGCGGCGCGCATCGCGGCGATCACCTCGAGCGGCCAGCGCATCCGGTTCTCGGGCGAACCGCCGTACTCGTCCTCGCGGCGGTTGGCGATCGGCGACAGGAACTGGTGCAGCAGGTAGCCGTGCGCCGCGTGGACCTCGATCGCGTCGAGCCCGAGTCGGTCGGCGCGCAGCACCGCATCGACGAAACGCGCCTTCAGCGCCTGCAACTCGTCATGGCCGAGCGCGTGCGGGGCCGCCTCGCCCTCGTTCATCGGCACCGCGCTGGGCGCCACTGTCGTCCAGCCGCCGGCCGTGGCCGGAATCTGCGCGCCACCTTCCCACGGCCGGGCGGTCGATGCCTTGCGGCCCGCGTGCCCGAGCTGGATGCCGATCGTCGCGCCGCCCACGCTGCGCACGGTGCGCAGCACGCCGGCCAGCGCCTCCTCGGTCGCGTCGTCGTACAGGCCCAGGCAGCCCGGGGAGATCCGGCCGGCCGGCTCGACGCCGGTGGCCTCGATCAGAACCAGTCCGGCGCCGCTGAGCGCGAGCCGCCCGAGGTGCACCGTGTGCCAGGGCTGCGCACGGCCCTCGACGGCCGAATACTGGCACATCGGGGAGACGACGATGCGGTTGGGCAGGGTGAGGGAGCGCAGGGGAAGGGGAGTAAAGAGCTGCGACATGCCATGATTGTGTCATGGCGGCGGGACAACGCTTGTTCGGGGTGCGGGTCGATCCGGAACGGTTGAAGACGATCCGCCGACATCGTCCGCCCGGCGTGTCGGGCGCGAGAGAAAGCGGCTGCAGGCTACGCTGCCACGGCTCTGTGCGACGGTGCGAGGCAATACAGCGCGCCAGACAACAGCAGCAGATAGAGCACGAAGGTCGACCAGCCGATCGCTGCCAGGTGCAGGCCGGACAGGGTGGACCAGGCACTGAGCAGGGCGCCGACTGCGAAACCGGCGGCCAGGCCGATCAGGATCGCGTGAATTGCCGTCTCGTCGTGCATGTGGCGTGCCTGCCACCCCATGACCGAGAGTGACAGCAGCCCCGAGCCGAAGAAGCGCGCGAGCATCAGAGGATGCGGCTCGATCGGCGTGCCGTACAGGGTCGCCATGAACTGCGGTGCGAGCAGGAATCCCAGACCTCGCAAGGTGTGCAGCCGTACCCGGCATGCCGAAGCCTCGCCCGACTGACGTCGGGACAGGCCGCCCTTGAAAACCCCCGCCGGGGCCCGCAAATTGCCGACAGTCACGCGGGCGCGGCCCGCCGGCCCGCCATTGCAGGAGATCCCATGCGCCAGGACAAGTTCACCACCCAGTTCCTGCAGGCATTGCAGGACGCGCACAGCCTCGCGCTGGCCAACGACAACCAGTACATCGAGCCGCTGCACCTGCTGGCGGCGATCGCCGGCCAGGCCGAAGGCTCGGGGCGCACGCTGCTCGAGCGTGCCGGCGTGCGCGCCCCGGCGCTGAAGGCCGCCGCGGATGCGGCGATCAAGCGGCTGCCGCAGGTGTCGGGCACCGGCGGGGAGGTGCAGGTCGGACGCGAACTCGTCAACCTGTTGAACCTCTCCGAGAAGGAGGCGCTGAAGCGCGGCGACCAGTTCGTCGCGACCGAGATGTTTCTGCTCGCGCTCACCGAGGACAAGGGCGAGGCCGGGCGCATCGCGAAGGAGGCCGGCCTCGCGCGCAAGGCGCTCGAGGCCGCGATCGACGCGGTGCGCGGTGGCGCCGGCGTCGACAACCCCGAGGCCGAGGGCCAGCGCGAGGCGCTGAAGAAGTACACCATCGACCTCACCGAGCGCGCCCGCCAGGGCAAGCTCGACCCGGTGATCGGCCGCGACGAAGAGATCCGCCGCACGATCCAGATCCTGCAGCGGCGCACCAAGAACAATCCGGTGCTGATCGGCGAGCCGGGCGTGGGCAAGACCGCGATCGTCGAGGGCCTGGCGCAACGCATCGTCGATGGCGAGGTGCCCGAGACGCTGAAGGACAAGCGCGTGTTGTCGCTCGACATGGCCGCGCTGATTGCCGGGGCCAAGTACCGCGGCGAGTTCGAGGAGCGCCTGAAGGCGGTGCTCAAGGAACTCGCCGCCGAGGAAGGCCGCACGATCGTCTTCATCGACGAGCTGCACACGATGGTCGGCGCCGGCAAGGCCGAGGGCGCGATGGACGCCGGCAACATGCTCAAGCCGGCGCTGGCGCGTGGTGAACTGCACTGCGTGGGTGCCACCACGCTGGACGAATATCGCAAGTACATCGAGAAGGATGCCGCGCTCGAGCGCCGCTTCCAGAAGGTGCTGATCGGCGAGCCCAGCGTCGAGGACACGATCGCAATCCTGCGCGGACTGCAGGAGCGCTACGAACTGCACCACGGCGTGGAGATCACCGACCCGGCGATCGTCGCCGCGGCCGAGTTGAGCCACCGCTACATCACCGACCGCTTCCTGCCCGACAAGGCGATCGACCTGATCGACGAGGC
>JAJTYR010000074.1 GCA_021463505.1 Burkholderiaceae bacterium
TGCTGCGGCACTGACGGATCGCTACGCGGCGAACCTGCACGGTGTGCTGTCGTGCTACGACCGCATCATCGTCACCGGCACGCTGCCGGGGGCGTGCTATGCGGGCGGCATGACGGGTTTTCTGTACGCGCACGGCATTCGCATCTTCGACTATCCGCGCTTTGCCGAACCGCTGCGCGATCGCATCCGGCAGCGCGCCCAGGAAGTGTGCGAGGCTGCGGGCATCGAGATCGAGCACGTCAACAAGAGCCACGTGCGCAAGGAAGACCTGGTCGCACGGGTGTTGGCCGCGCGCGGCGATGCGCCGGGGCTGGTACACGCGCTCTCGGCAATGGAGAGCTGCCCGAGCTACAAGCCCTGGCTGGACAAGTCCAACGGTCACGTCTTCCTGCGCCCCGACACCGGCAAGTGCCTGCACTACTACTTCTACTTCATCGACGAGGCATTCGGCCTGTGCTGCCTGCGCGTGCCCACCTGGGCGCCGTTCGGCCTGCAGTTCTACTGCAACGGCCACAGCGCATTGGCCCGCAGCCTCGAGCGCGAAGGCATCGAGTTCGTGCAGGAGGACAACGCGTTCTTGCGTATCGGTGGGTCGAGTACTCCACCGGCCTGATGTTTCGCAGCCAGCAGGTTCTCGTGCCGCTGTACGACGCGCTCTCGCGCCAGGCGGTGCTGGCCGCCGATGCGCCGCGCGTGGCCGCGTTCCTGGGTAAGAAGGTCACGCCACAGCTGGCCCAGGAACTCGGCTCGCGGCTGTCCACGCGCATCGAGGGCCGCTGCATCAAGCACTACATGGGTGCGGCCGGCGTGAAGGTCTACGACAAGTTCTCCCGCGTGCTGCGCGTGGAGACCACCGTCAACGACGTGAGCTTCTACAAGCACCACCGCAAGGTGGAACAGCGCGACCGGCACGGCACGCGCGAGCTGGCCGCACTGAAGAAGTCGATCTACAGCCTGATCGACCTGCGCGAGATCCTGGCCGGCTGCAACCAGCGCTACCTCGCGTTCCTCTGCACTCTGGACGACCCCAGTGCCGGCGAGCGCGATCTGCAGCGGCTCGGTCAGCCGCGCGTGGGCACCGATCCGCCGGTCAAGGGGCTGAACTTCTTCGACGCCACCGAACAGGCGTTGCTGCGAACCTTGCAGCGCGGCGAGTTCAACATCCACGGCTGGCGCCGCGCCGATCTGCTGGTGCGACTGAACCTGTCTGCCTCGGCAATGTCGCGTCAATTGCGACGGCTGCGCCTGCTCGGCCTGATCAAGAAGGTCTCGCATACGTATCGCTATTACCTGACCCGACTCGGGCGCGCTGCCATCGCAGCGGCCTGTTCGCTTACACGCTTCAGCATCGTTCCCGCCATGGCCGCCGCTGCGCACTGACTCTTCGCGTTTCTTGTCAAGACCGAAGTCGTTAGTGACTACAAGGGGTGATTCGGCTCGAGTTCGGTGGATTGCCGGTTACCCAGGGCAGCATGGCGACAGGTATTGATGTTGTATATACTTCGTCAATACCAGAATTCTCCTGGAGACGGTAGTGTCCAAAGAAGCCGTGTTCACCATGAAGCTGGAGCCCGAGCTGCGCGACGCTTTCATGGCCGAGGCCGAGGCCAGCCACCGCCCGGCGTCGCAGGTCGTGCGGGAGTTGATGCGCGAGTTCGTCGAGCGTCAACGGCAGGCACGCGAGTACGACGCGTTCCTGCGCGCCAAGGTCGATAAGGCGCGCGCGCAGATCGCCTCCGGCCAGGTCGCCAGCAGCGCTGACGTCGAAGCGCGCTTCGCCGCCCGTCGCGCCGCGCTACGGGCCAAGGCCGGCGGCACTGACGCATGAGGGTCCTGTGGACCTTGTCCGCCGAGCAGGACCGCGCCGACATCGTCGATTTCATCGCCCAGGACAACCCGCGCGCTGCCATCCGGATGGATGAGCTCTTCGGGGCTGCGGTCGGCCGACTGGCCGAGCACCCCTTGATGGGGCGACTTGGACAGATCCCGGAAACCCGCGAGTTGATCCCGCACGAGAGCTACCGCCTGGTCTACGAGGTGCAGGCCGACACGGTTTGGATCTTGGCCCTGGTGCACACCGCACGCCTGTGGCCGCCCAACCGGCCGTGATGGGAGGGCAGTCGCCGGCCTTCTACGCGCAGGCGCATAGGAATTTCAAACGGTTTCTCGAGAACTCGTTTCGGCCCTGGGATGGGGATGGCGGCCGATGCCGGCCTGGCTGGCATGGAACTGGCGCCTGAGCCATTGCCTCGTGCGGATTTGGCCCGCCTCGGCGCTTCGGATCGGGCCTGGCAGGCCTTGATCCCGAGGTCGATACCGAGTCATCCGGCGTCGAGCCGACATGCGGCGCAGCATCGCCTGCAGCTGCCGCCAGGTTGCGCAGCCGGTGTTGTGATGTGTCCGCTGTCCGGGAGGGCCGGCGTACGGCCGGCGCAAGGTCGCTTCAGTCGTGCCCCGCCTCGCGCGCCCGGCCCCTGGGCGGAGGCTGCGGGTCCAGGCCCAGGTGCGTCAGGATCTTCTCGATCACCGGCCGCTGCAGGATCGCCGCGATGATCTTCAGTTGCCCGGCGCCGCAGTTCGGGCAGTGCTGCATGTCGATGTCGAAGGCGCGCTCGAGCAGCCGCGCCCAGCCGATGCGATGCGAGCGCACCTGGACGGCCTCGGGCTCGCACTCGGCGCCCCCAGCCGCTTGCCCGGCCGGCTCGTCTTGCTCGGGCGGAGCCTGCGGCACCACCAGCGCCCGAAGTCTGGCGTTCGGGGCCAATACGCCATGGAACCGGATGAGGTGCAGCCGCGGCCGCGGCACCAGCGCGGCCAGCCGCTGCATGGACTCCAGTAGGCTCATCACCACGTGCGTGGTGCCGTCGCGCCAGGGCGTCTCGAGCTTCAGCTGCACCTGCCCGGCGGCGTCGAGCTGAACTCGCTCCTCGGACAGCGCCGGCCGGGTGATGTAGCGGCACAACTGCTCGAGCCGCTTGCGCTCGTGCGCCTGGACCCGCACGCCGGCGTGCAGGCTGAACCCGTCGATGTCGGCGCACAGCGGCGGACGTGCCGGGCCCTCGCGCGGCAGCGCGCCTCGCAGCGTGAGCACCTTCTGCCCGGCACGGGGCCCGAAGGCGCTGCGATACGTGATGGGAACTCGCGGCGCTGGTCGCCGACCTGATCGAGGAAGTCCAGTGGCTGCGCGCCCGGCTGCGCGCGGCGGGGCTTTCTGCCGAGTCCCCGCCCCCCTCGAACTGAGGCGGGCGGCCGCCGCGACGGCCGGCCCCTCCCTGTCGTACCCACCCCGATGGTCCGGATGCCCACATCCGCGCCCGATCGCAGCGGGGCTTGACATGAAACGCTGGTTGCAGACTTAATACGTTCTGGAACGTTTGTTCCAAAGCGCGTCGGAATGCCGGGCGACAACGGCACGGGGCGCGCTGCACCATCAAGCCGGAGGGGGCCTGGTCCGATGAAGCTGCGCGAGCTGATACTCGCCGCGTACGACGATCTCTTGCCGTCCGAACGCAAGCTGGCCGACGTCGTGATGCAGCGGCAGGCCAGGCTGGCCTCGTATTCGGCGACCGAGCTGGCGGAGTTCGCCGGCGTCTCGAAGGCCACGGCGGCGCGCTTCTTCCGTCGCATCGGCTACCAGAATTTCAATCATTTCCGCGACGACGTCCGCGCCAATGCTCCCGCCGAATCGCCGCTCGTGGGGCTCGAAGGCGTGGCGAAGCTGGGCGGCGACGCTTCGGCGCTCGAGCGCCACGTGGCCATCGACGCACGAAACCTGGCCACCACGCTGCAGAACCTCGGCAGCGAGGAGGTCCGGTCGGCGATCGCCGCACTCGGCAGTGCGCAGCGAATATGGGTCGTCGGCTTTCGCAATGGCTATGCGACCGCCTTCTACGCGCATGCGTTGTTTTCGCATGCCAAGCCGAACGTCGCGCTGCTGAACAATTCCGCGTCCAAGATTGCCGACGTGCTGGCCGATGTCGGCAACAAGGACACACTGTTCGTCATCGACTTCCGGCGTCGGCTCAGGTTGCTCGGGCAGATCGTCAGCGTCGCCAGGCAGGCGGGCGCACGCGTGGTGCTGCTCACCGATTCGCCGGTGTCCGAACTGGCGCGACAGGCCGACGTCGTGCTCGGCTGCACCACGACCGGTTCGGCCATTTTCCATTCGTATGTCGCGCCGATGAGCCTGGTCAACTACCTCGGCGCATCGCTCGTCGCCGCGATGCGCCCGAGCGCCCGCAAGCGCATGGAGCGCATCGAACTCATCCATGACTTCCTGTCCGACCTCGAGGAATGATTCCGTGACCGAAGTGCCGATGACCGCCCCGATCGACCGGGGCCCGCTGCCCGCGGTGCCCGTCGACCTGTTCCTCAATCCCCGCGCCGATCGCATCGGCCATTACGGCGAGCAGCGCACGCGCATTCTCGGCGGCGAGGCCCTCGAGGCGGCGCGTCGCGAGATCACCTCCTGGCCCGGATACGCGGTAACACCGCTTCATGATCTGCGCGGCCTTGCGGGTGCGCTGGGCATCGGCCAACTCCGCTTCAAGGACGAAGGCGGGCGTTTCGGGCTCGGAAGCTTCAAGGCGCTGGGCGGAGCCTATGCCGTCGGCCGACTCCTGGCCACGCTCGTGGCGCGCGACACCGGCACGAAGGTCGGCACGCGCGAACTGGCCGCGGGCGCCTTTCGGGAGCGGATCCGCGACATCACCGTCACCTGCGCCACCGACGGCAACCACGGGCGCTCGGTCGCCTGGGGCGCGCGCATGTTCGGCTGCAAGTGCGTGATCTACATTCATGAGAACGTCAGCGAGGGTCGCAAGGCAGCCATCGAGAGCTTCGGCGCCCAGGTCGTGCGCACGCCCGGCAACTACGACGACGCGGTGCGCCAGGCCGACGCGGATGCGCGCCGTCTCGGCCGCCACGTGATCTCGGACACCTCGTACGAGGGATACATGGACATCCCGCGCGACGTGATGCAGGGCTACGGGGTGATGGCCGACGAGGCGCTGCAACAGATGGGCGGCACGATGCCCACCCACGTCTTCCTGCAGGGTGGTGTCGGCGGCATGGCCGCAGCGGTGTGCAGCTATTTCTGGGAGCGCGCCGGCGGCGACCGCCCGATCACGGTCGTGGTGGAACCCGAAAAGGCCGACTGCCTGCTGCGCAGCGCGCGGGCGGGCACGCCGGTTGCCGTTCACGGAGAACTCGACACGCTCATGGCCGGCCTGGCATGCGGTGAAGTGTCGCTGCTCGCATGGGAGATTCTCCGCGATGGCGCCGACGCGTTCGTCGCAGTGCCCGACCAGGCCGCGATCGATTGCATGCGCCTGCTCGCCGCCGCGCCCTTCTCGGACCCGCGCGTGGTCGCCGGCGAATCGGCGGTGGCGGGCCTGGCGGGCCTGATCGGTGCGGCGTGCTCCGCCGAACATCGCAAGCTGTTGCAGCTCGACGCAGACAGCCGTGTGCTGCTGTTCGGCACGGAGGGCGACACCGACCCTGTCCTGTATCGGCAGCTGGTCGGCGCCAGCGCGGACGAGGTCTGCCAGGGAGTGCTTCGGTGAGCTTGCCCGAGATCGACGGCGAGCACCTGCTCTCGACGCTGGCGCAACTGGGGCGCCTCGGCGGTCTCGAAGGCGGCGGCGTGTGCCGCCTGGCGCTCACCGACGAGGACAAGGCCGGCCGCGACTGGGTCGTGGGTCAGATGCGCGAGCTCGGCATGCAGGTCACCGTGGACGGCATCGGCAACGTCGTCGGCCTTCATGCGGGACGCGAAGACCTGCCGCCGGTGATGACCGGTTCGCACATCGACACCGTGCGCACCGGCGGCCTTTACGACGGCAACTACGGCGTCCTGGCCGGCCTCGAAGTGGTGCGGGCGCTTCGGAAAGCCGGGCTGCGCACGCGCCGGCCGCTCGCGGTTGCGTTCTTCACCAACGAGGAGGGCGCGCGCTTCGCACCCGACATGATGGGCAGCCTGGTCTTCCAGGGCGATCTCGCACTCGATGCGGCGCTGGCGACGCGCGGCATCGACGGCACGACGGTGGCCGAGAACCTGGAGCGCATCGGCTATCGCGGCGAAGCCCCGACCGGCACGGCGACGGTGGGCAGCTTCGTCGAGCTGCACATCGAACAGGGGCCGGTGCTCGACCTCGAGGGAATCACGATCGGCGCAGTCGAAGGCGTGCAGGGCATCTCGTGGACCGAGTTGACGCTGGCCGGTACCTCGAACCATGCCGGCACGACCCCGATGCGCTTTCGCCACGATGCGGGCCTCGTTGCCGCGCGCATTGCCTGCTTCGCGCGCGACCTCGCGCGCGAGATGGGCGGCGACCAGGTCGCCACGGTGGGCGCACTGAACCTGTTCCCCAACCTCGTCAACGTCATCCCGAATCGCGCAGTGTTCACCGTCGACCTGCGAAACACCGTCAGCACACTGCTCGCGGACGCGGAGAGGCGCTTGTGGGCATTCGCCGACGAGGCGTCGGCGGCCGAAGGCGTCACGCTGTCGCGGCGCCCGCTCGCGCGCTTCGAGCCCGTCGCGTTCGATCCCGCGCTGATCGGGCTCGTGGAGACCACGGCACGCGAACTGGGCTACAGCGTGCGGCGGATGCCCAGCGGCGCAGGCCACGACGCGCAGATCCTCGCGCGCGTGTGTCCGGCCGCGATGATCTTCGTCCCCAGCGTCGCCGGCCTGAGCCACAACGTGCGCGAGCACACCGAGCCAGCGGACCTGATCGCAGGTGCCCGGGTGCTGCTGCACGTGCTCGTGCAGCTGGCCGAACAACAACCAGATCAGTAACCCTTCAGGAGAGTCCGTGGCACGGTTTGTGAACGTCGCGGCCGGGCAGCTGGGCCCGATCGCCAGGAACGAGACGCGTACGGAGGTCGTCGCGAGGCTCCAGGCGCTGATGCGCCGTGCGCATGCGATGGGATGTCATCTCATCGTCTACCCCGAGCTCGCGCTGACGACCTTCTTCCCCCGCTGGTACATCGAAGATCAGGTCGAGATCGACCGCTACTTCGAGCGCGAGATGCCGGGCCCCGAAACGCGCCTGCTGTTCGAGCTCTCGAAGCAACTGGGCGTGGGCTTTTGCCTGGGCTACGCGGAACTGGCCGTCGAGGACGGCCGGACGCACCGCTACAACACCTCGATCCTGGTCGACCGCGACGGCACGATCGTGGCGCGGTATCGCAAGGTGCACCTGCCCGGCCACGCCGAGCATGAGCCATGGCGCCGCTTCCAGCACCTGGAGAAGCGCTATTTCGAGCCCGGCCCCGGCTTTGGCGTCGCCAATGCCTTCGGTGGCGTGGTCGGCATGGCGATCTGCAATGACCGTCGCTGGCCCGAAACCTATCGCGTCATGGGCCTGCAGGGCGTCGAGATGGTGCTGATCGGCTACAACACGCCGGTGCACAATCCGCCGGCTCCCGAGCACGACGATCTGTCGCTGTTTCACAACCAGCTGGTCATGCAGGCGGGCGCCTACCAGAACGGCACCTGGGTGGTCGGCGTCGCGAAGGCCGGCATCGAGGAGGGCGTCGACCAGATCGGCGGCAGCTGCATCGTCGCGCCCTCCGGAGAGATCGTGGCCTCGTGCACCACCAAGGGCGACGAGATCGCGGTGGCCAGTTGCGACCTGGACCTCTGCAATTCGTACAAGCGGACAACGTTCAACTTCGACGTCCACCGGCAGCCGCATGCGTACGACCTGATCGTCGAGCGCAAGGGGTCGAGCCTGATGGCCGACGGCAGCCCTGTTTCGACCACGACTATCAACCAAGGAGCGAGACCATGAGACGGAAATTCCTGAACCGGGTCGGGCGCGCGGTGCCGGCGGCGATGCTGCTGGCCGCGGCGTTCGCACCCATGTCGATGGCGCAGGCCAGCAGCGAGGCCCGGGTCGTCAAGATGATTCCCGGTGGCGACCTGAAGATCCTCGACCCGATCCAGAACCCTTCGTACATCACCCGCAACCACGGGTACATGATCTACGACACGCTGTTCTCGCAGGATTCGAAAGGCAACATCAGGCCGCAGATGGTCGACACGCACACCGTGTCGGCCGACAAGATGACGTACACGTTCAAGCTGCGACCGGGACTCGAGTGGCACGACGGCGCGCCGGTCACCGCTGCCGATTGCGTGGCGTCGATCCGCCGCTGGGGCGCCCGGGACGTGTCGGGGCGCCTGCTCATGGCCGCCACCGCGTCGCTCGACGTGGTCGACGCGCGCACGTTCACGCTGAAACTCGAGGAACCGTTCGGGCTGGTGCTCGAGTCGCTCGGCAAGCCATCGTCGAACGTGCCCTTCATGATGCCCGAGCGTGTCGCGAAGACGGATCCCAACCAGCAGATCACCGACGCCACCGGCTCGGGCCCGTTCGTGTTCAAGAAGGACGAGTGGGTGCCCGGCAACAAGGTCGTCTACCTGAAGAACGCACGCTACGAACCGCGCAAGGAACCCGCCGACGGCCTGGCCGGCGGCAAGCAGGTCAAGGTCGACCGGGTCGAGTGGATCTACATCCCCGACCAGAACACGGCGCTCGCCGCGTTCAAGAACGGCGAGGTCGACATCTTCGAGTTGCCGCAGGCCGACTTCATTGCGACGCTGGAGAAGACGCCGAACGTCAAGCTGGCAGCCGATCCGCTCGGCAGCCAGGGCTGGCTGCGTCCGAACCACCTGCACCCGCCGTTCGACAACCCGAAGGCGCGGCAGGCCCTGATCTACATGGTCGACCAGGAGGAGTACCTCGCGGCGGCCGGCTTCCCCGAGAAGTACCGGATGAAGCGCTGCGCGGCCTACTTCATGTGCGGCGCGCCGCACGCCACGGACGCCGGCGGCGAGGCGGTCAAGGCAGGCCAGAACCTCGAGAAGGCCCGCCAGTTGATGAAGGAGGCCGGCTACAAGGGCGAGAAGATCGTCGTGCTGACGCCCAGCGACCCGCCCGTGCAGGCTGCGGCGGCGATGGTGACGGTGCAGAACCTCAAGAAGATCGGCCTGAACGTCGAGGCCCAGGCCATGGACTGGAGCACGCTGCTGGGCCGCCGCGCGAAGAAGGAAGCACCGGACAAGGGCGGCTGGCACATCTTCCACACCTACTCGGTCGGCTTCGACGTGGTCTCGCCCGTGGTCAACGCGTACATCCAGGGATCGTGCGCTGCAGCGCCTGCGGGCTGGCCCTGTGACGAGCAGCTGGAAAGGATGCGCATGGACTGGGCGCGGGAAACCGACGACGCGAAGCGCAGGCAACTGACCGATGCGATCCAGAAACGCGCCTACGAGTTCGTGCCTTACGTGAACTTCGGGCAGTTCTTCCAGCCGATGGCCTATCGCGCCAACCTGAAGGGGTTGATCAGCGTCGGCATTCCGGTGATGTGGAACGTCGAGAAATAGGCGCGCGACGCGAAGTCCGACCATGCAGTACGTCATCAAGCGCATCCTCGCGGCGATCCCCGTCCTGGCGATCGTCGCGGTGATCGTGTTCCTGCTGCTGCACCTGAGCCCCGGCGATCCGGCGGCGATCATTGCCGGCGACACCGCTACCAGCGACGACATCGAGCGCATTCGCAGGCAGCTGGGGCTGGACCGCCCCCTCCACGAGCAGTTCGCCGGCTGGCTGTGGCGCGTGCTGCAGGGCGACTTCGGCGTGTCCGTCTTCACGGGGCTTCCGGTCGCGACGATGATCGCGCAGCGGATCGAGCCGACGCTGTGGATCACGTTCCTCACGATCGGGTTCGCGGTCGTGCTCGCGCTGCCGATGGGCGTTCTCGCGGCCTGGAAGGTCGGCACCTGGATCGACCGGGCGATCATGGCACTGGCCGTGCTCGCGTTCTCGCTGCCGGTGTTCCTGATCGGCTACCTGTTCATGTTCGGTTTTGCCATCGAGTGGCCGATTCTTCCGGTGCAGGGATTTCGGAGCCTGTCGGAAGGCTTCGGACCCTTCATCCGGCACCTCGTGTTGCCGACACTGAGCGGCGGCCTCATCTACACCGCGCTGATCGCACGCATGACGCGCGCCACCATGCTCGAAGTGCTCGGCGAGGACTACATCCGCACCGCGCGTGCCAAGGGGGTGGGGAACCTTCGGCTGCTGCTGCGCCACGGACTGAAGAACGCCGCCGTTCCGATCGTGACCACCATCGGGCTCGGCATCGCGCTGCTGCTCGGCGGCGTCATCGTGACCGAAAGCGTCTTCGCGATTCCGGGCATCGGCCGGCTGACCGTCGACTCGGTATTGCGTCGCGACTACCCGGTGATCCAGGGGATCGTCCTCGTCACGTCGGCGGTCTACGTATTCGTGAACCTGGTGATCGACCTGCTCTATACGCTGTTCGATCCGCGCATCCGCTACTGAGATCGCCCGCGATGGACGCCACCCTCGAACGACTGTCGGCGCGGCTTGCCTCGGCCGATCGCCGGCCATGGCTCGCCTTCGCGCGCCGCCATCCTCTTCTGGTGGCGGGCGCATGCCTGCTGGTGCTGATGGCTGCGGCTTCGCTGGCGGCGCCGTGGCTGGCGCCCTACGACCCGACCGACATGAACGCGCTGCATCGACTGAAACCGCCCTCCGCGCAGCACTGGTTCGGCACCGATGCGCTCGGCCGGGACGTGTTCTCGCGCACGCTCTGGGGCGGGCGCGTGTCGCTGGTGGTCGGCATCAGCGTGGCCGCGCTTGCGACGGCGATCGGGGTGCTGATCGGCATGATCGCCGGGTTCAACCGCTGGGCCGACGCGATCGCGATGCGCTTCATGGACGGCATGATGGCAATCCCGGGCATCCTGCTCGCGGTGGCCCTGATGACGCTCACCAGGGCCAGCATCGGCACCGTCATCGTCGCGATCGCGGTTCCGGAGATTCCGCGCGTCGTGCGCCTGGTGCGCTCGCTGGTGCTCACGATCCGCGAGCAACCGTACGTGCAGGCAGCCGAGGCGATCGGCACGCGCTTTCACTGGATCCTGCTTCGGCACGTGCTGCCCAACACGGTCACGCCGCTGATCGTCCAGGCGACGTTCATCTGCGCCTCGGCCGTGATCTTCGAGGCGTACCTGAGCTTTCTCGGCGCCGGAACGCCTCCCGAGATCCCGAGCTGGGGGAACATGATGGCCGAAGGCCGTTCGGTGGTGCAGCTCGCCTTCGGCATCATCCTGTTCCCCGGCATCTTCCTGGGCCTGACGGTGCTGTCGATCAACCTGCTCGGCGACGGCCTGCGCGACATGCTCGATCCCCGGATCGCCCGCCGGCTTTGAGGCCAGATCGATGAACATCGCCCCGAATCGCGGCAACGCCCGGGAGCCGGTTCTCGAGATCGAGAACCTGCAGGTCTTCTTCGCCAGCCGCGACGGCATCGTGCGCGCCGTCGACGGCGTGTCGTACTCGCTGCATGCCGGCGAGACGCTCGGTGTCGTCGGAGAGTCCGGCTGCGGCAAAAGCGTGACCGCCATGTCGGTGCTTCGGCTGCTCCCGTCCCCGCCGGCGGTCGTGGCCGGCGGCGAGATCCGCTACCGCGGCACGAACCTGCTCGCCGTCGACGAGCGGCGCATGCGCAGCATCCGCGGCAACGAGATCTCGATGATCTTCCAGGATCCGATGACCTCGCTCAACCCGGTGCTGACCATCGGCGACCAGATCGCGGAGGCGGTGCAACTGCACCAGGGCATGGGCCGGCAGGCGGCGCGCGCGCGCGCCGTCGAGATGCTGCAGCTGGTCAACATCCCGGAGCCTGCGCGACGCGCCAACGAGTACCCGCACCAGTTCTCCGGCGGCATGCGCCAGCGCGCCATGATCGCGCTTGCGCTCGCGTGCAACCCCAAGGTGCTGATCGCCGACGAGCCCACGACGGCGCTCGACGTCACGATCCAGGCGCAGATCATCGAGCTGATGCAGAAACTGAAGCGGGAACTGGGGACAGCGATCGTCATGATCACCCACGACCTCGGCGTCGTCGCCGAAGTCTGCGAGCGGGTCGTCGTGATGTACGCCGGGCGAAAGGTGGAGGAAGCCACGGTGGAGCGCCTTTTCGCCTCGCCCCTGCATCCGTACACCAGGGGCCTGTTGGCATCGATGCCCAGGCTCGACACCGCCGCCGGAGCGCAACGCTCCGCGCGCCATCGGCTGGCAGAGATTCCCGGCATGGTGCCGTCGCTGAAAGCCGGGATGCGCGGATGCAGTTTCGCGCCACGGTGCGCGCGCGCGACACCGGTGTGTGGCGGACAGGCGCCGGCGCTCCTGCAGCACGGTGACGGACATTCGGTGGCGTGCCGGCACGCCGGGGAGAACCACTGATGCAGCCAGCGAAGGCCGCGGCCGCGGCGCCGGGCAGCCCGGCGCCCTTGCTCGAGGTGCGCGACCTCAGGAAGCACTATCCGGTGCGCGGCGGGTTCTTCGGCCGCGCTCGCAGGCGCGTGCACGCCGTCGATGGCGTCTCCTTTGCGCTGGGCCGCAGCGAGACGCTCGGCATCGTCGGCGAGTCGGGCTGCGGGAAGTCCACGGCTGCCAAGACCGTCATGCGCCTGATCGAACCCACCGGCGGACAGGTGCTGTTCGACGGTGTGGACATCACCACCATGTCGAAGGCCGCGTTCCGGCCGTATCGCAAGCAGATCCAGATCGTCTTCCAGGATCCCTACGCCTCGCTCGATCCGCGCATGAGGGCCGGCGCCATCGTGGGCGAGCCGCTGCTCAACTACGGCGTGCCGCACGCCGAACGCGAGGTGCGCGTTCGCGAACTGTTCGAGAGAGTCGGCCTGCATCGGGAAGCGATGCACAAGTTCCCGCACGAGTTCTCCGGCGGGCAGCGACAGCGCCTGGGCATCGCGCGGGCGCTCGCGCTGAACCCGAGGCTCATCGTGTGCGACGAGCCGGTGTCGGCGCTCGACGTCTCGATCCAGGCGCAGGTGATCAACCTGCTCATCGACCTGCAGAAGGAGCTGGGCATCTCGTACCTGTTCGTCGCCCACGACCTCGCCGTGGTCCAGCACATCAGCGACCGGGTGGCAGTCATGTATCTGGGCCGGCTGGTCGAGATCGGCGACACCGGACAGCTGTTCTCGAACCCGCGCCACCCCTACACCCGCGCGTTGCTGTCTGCGGTACCCAGGCCGCAGCCGGGTGCGGGCAAGGGCCGGATCGTCCTGAAGGGCGATGTACCGAGTCCGCTATCGCCGCCTGCGGGTTGCCATTTCCACACGCGCTGCCCCTACGCATCGCCGCGCTGCGGCACCGAGGCACCGCGGCTGCGCGACCTTGGCAACGGCCAGCAGGTTGCCTGTCACTTCGACTTCGATTGACGCTGCTGCGTGCGGCCCCTTCGGGGTTGCGGGGATCTCAGATCTCCAGCGGATCCATGTCCAGCTGCCAGCGCACCTGAGAGTGAAACTCGCGCAGCGCCGCGAGCCAGTCGCGCAGGAACGCGTGCAGCGGCCGGCGCGCATTCGCCTCGACCAGCAACTGCGCGCGCTCGCGGCCCGCGAGCCGGCTCATCGCCATCGGCACCGGATCGAGCAGCGCGACCGCGTCGTCGCGTAACGCCCCGGCCGAAGCGCGTGCGAGGCCTCGCGGCGTCGCCTGCGACTGCAGCGCCTCGGCGCATAGGAATTTCAAACGGTTGCTTGCCGGCATCGCGATCCACGTCACCCTCAGGGACGAGCGCATCCGCGAGTTCGCCGACTTCTTTGTCGTCGAATCGGCCGGCGAACCGGCGGCGA
>JAJTYR010000075.1 GCA_021463505.1 Burkholderiaceae bacterium
GAAGGGCTTGCTCCGCAGGCGCGTGCAGGTATTGCATCGGCCGCCCGCGGCGTCCATCGCACTTCGGCTCTTCGCCGAGGTGGCCCGATGCGCGAGGCGGGGCGGCTGTTCGTGTGCGCGCGTTGCCGCACGCAGGTCGTGCTGTGTTCGCGCTGCGATCGCGGCAACGTCTATTGCGGGCGGGCCTGCTCGCAGGTCGCGCGGCGCACCTCGATGCACGAGGTCGGGCGACGCTACCAATCGAGCCGTGCGGGTCGCTTCGCGCATGCCCAACGGGTGCGTCGCTATCGCGCACGCCACAAGAACGTGACGCATCAGGGTTCCGCCACCACGGGCCCGGATGATCTACTGCCCGCCGAGACGACGCCTGCGCGGCCCGTGCCGAGATCCGATATCGAGCCCGGCGAGACGACCCGGAACACGCCCGTGCCGCGCTGCAGTCGATGCGGTGCGCCGCGCGCGCAAGCGGTGCGCCAGCGGCGGCTGCACCGGCGTCGATCGCGCATCCCCGGCGCGCGCGCCGGCCCGCTGTGGAGGCACGATGATCTCTGCTGACCGTCAGGCGCAGATCCTGCGCTACTACCACGTCGAGAAGTGGCGCATCAACACGATCGCCGTGCAGCTTCGCGTTCACCACACGACGGTGCAGCGCGTGCTCGCCCAGGCGGGCGTGCCGCGTGCCGCAGTCAGCGTGCGTGCGAGCACCGTGGATGCGTTCGTGCCGATGATCGTCCAGACGCTCGAGCGCTTCCCGACGCTGACGGCATCGCGCCTGTACGGGATGGCGCGCGAGCGCGGCTACGCGGGCAGCGCCGGCCACTTCCGGCATCGGGTGGCGCTGCTGCGACCGCGCCGCCCCACCGAAGCCCATCTGCGCCTGCGCACGCTGCCGGCCGAGCAGGCGCAGGTCGACTGGGGGCACTTCGGCCACCTCGTGATCGGGCGGGCGCGCCGCCCGTTGATGGCCTTCGTGATGGTGCTCAGCTACTCGCGGCAGATGTTCCTGCGCTTTTGCCTCGACGCCCGCACCAGCAGCTTCCTGCACGGGCACGCGATGGCCTTCGAATCTTTCGGCGGCGCGCCGCGCGTCATCCTGTACGACAACCTCGAGAGCGCCGTGCTCGAGCGCATCGACGATGCGATCCGCTTCAACCCGATGCTGCTGGCGTTGGCCGCGCACCATCGCTTCGAGCCGCGCCCGGTGGCCCCGGCGCGCGGCAACGAGAACGCAGCGATGGAAAGCTTCTTCTCGAGCCTGAAGACCTGAACGCGTCAGGATTCATCGCGGTTCGGCGGCGACGGCACCGGACTGCCCGGCAGGCTGCGTCGGCTGACCCGCCGCCTGCCATGCCTCGATGCCACCGCGATACCACAGCACATTGCGATATCCGAGTCGTATGGCGCGCAATGCCGCGTTGCAGGACATCCAGCAATGGCTCGACAGGCAATACAGTACGACGGGAACCTCGGCATTACCGCGCGTGGCCTGCTGCAGCAGCGCTCCGAACTGGCGCTGCACCGGATCGTCGAAGCTGCCCGGCTGCGACGCCCACGCGGCGGGCACGGCACCCGGCAGGGTCTGCGGACCGCCCGCGATCATCGCCACCAGGGTCCGCCAGAACTTGCTGATGCTCACTGCAAGGCCTCCAGCCGGCGCCCTTCGACCTTCAGGTCACGGTAGGGCTCGAAACCCGGATCGTTGGTGAGGACATAACTGCCGTCGATCAGCCGCCACGCGTTGGCGTACCGGTGCGAGAGCTCCACCGTTCCACCACTGGCGTCGGGATCGCGGTAGGTCTCCACGCCCCGGAGCGCCTCACTGAACTGGCGCGCGCGCCGGTCCGCACTTTCCTGGTAGGCGTTCCAGGCATCCTGTCGGATGCGTGCGATCTCGGCGTTGGAGCGAGCGATGATCTCGCTGCGCTTGCGCGACTCCTCGCGCGCGACCTGGCCAATGCGGGCATTGTGGCCCGAGATCAGCTGCTCCCAGCGTGGATTCGACTTGATGGAACGGCGGATCGCCTCGAAGTAGCCGAAGTCGAGCTGGCCATTGGGCGCCGTCACGCCATAGGCCGGCAGCGCCGTGGCATTCAACGCCTCCATCGGTCCGGTGCCGAAGTTGCTGCTGGTACGCTTGAAGATCACCGCCGCGGCGAGCGTGCCGCGCATGTTGCGGCCGCGCTCGCTGAATGCGAACAGGATCTCGCCCGCCTCGACCCAGGTACGGATCTGTCCGGCCGGCATCGGCGTGACCGAGTCCGCGACACCCAGCGACTGGCGCACGTCCTCGCGAACACGATAGTCGAGCGGCCGCGCGCCCGGCAGCCAGCGGGCCAGCAGCGCCTCGATGTACTGGCGCACGTTCGTGTACGGCGCCTGTACGCAACCCGGGGTGTGCGAACCGGCGCCATAGTTGTTCATGTTCCAGCCGGTCTGGGGCAGGATGACGATGCTGGCGCTGCCGTCCGGCGCGCTCGCCCGCCAGTTCACGGCATAGCCATTGGTGCACAGGTACTGGCTGCCCCACTCGACACCGCCCTGGGTGCGCCATCCGTGGGGTATGAACAGCGTGATCGCGCCGATCGGCTGTGCGAACCCGTGGGCGTCGACGATGACGGCCGGGTCGAATCGCAGCATCGCTTCCGCCCGACCCTGCGGCCGTCCCGCCTGCTGTGACCTGGCGCCGGACGGCGTGTCGCCATCGGAGGATACGCGGGCAGCAGCGTCCGCCCCTGCGACCGCTTCCCCTCCCGATCGTGTGCACGCCACCAGGCAGGCAACCGCGACCTATCCCGCTATGCGATGCATGCGCGCCCCCTGCACCTCGCACGCTCGAAGTATAAGTAAGGCGAGACGTCCGCGCCACTCGATCCGGCAGCAGTTCCGAAGCCGGCCGACTGCGCCAGTCAAGCGCTCGGCCCGTCCACGGCCACCTTCCGCACTGTCCCGCCGAACGGACCGATCTCCGTCGAGTCGCGATCGGCGCGATGTTTTCAGGCTAATCTCTACGGGCGAGCCGGATGCGAACGGTCACGCCGGGTCGGTTCGAAGCGATCGTCAACCCCCTGGGGAGAGGACATGCTGTCCTGGCTCGACGCCCCGCTCGCCGCGCTCGGTGCGGGCTTCCTACGCGCGTGGTCGAAGGTGGAGCGCAGCTATCGCCGCCCGTTCTCGCGCGTGGCGTTGCGCCTGAAGTTCGCGTACTACCCGTTACTCGCGCTGCTGGCGTTCGGCTGGCTCACCTGGGACTGGACGCACGAGCGCACGCTGAATGCGGCGGAGAACACGATCTTCGACCAGATCGTGAAATGGCGACCGGTGGAGCCGTTGCCTTCGGGCCGCGTGGTCGTCGTCGAGATCGACGAGTGCTCGATCGAGTATTTTCGCGCGCGTGGCGAGGGCGGTTGGCCCTGGAGCCGGCAACGCCACGCGGACCTGCTCGAGCGGCTGGATCGCGAGGGCGTACGCGCGGTCGGTTACGACGTGTTGCTGCTGGACCCCTCCCGGAGTGACCCGGCCGGCGATCAGGCGCTGGAGGCGATGGCGCTCGGCAGCGACGGCCGATTCCTGTTCGCGGCCACGCGCCTGCACCGCGGCTACGATGCCGGCGCGCCGCACACCGCGTCGCAGGCGCCGGGGGCGTTCGCGCGCGTGGACAGGCCGGTGGACGATCCGCGGGTCGCACTGCTGCTGCCTTACGGCGTGGCGATGGCTGCCGCGAGCGCGATCGTCAACGTCGCACGCAACGAGGACGGTGTGCTGCGGGACCTGTCAGTGTACGAAGTCACCGGCGACTTCGGCCTGCCATCGCTGCCCATGCGCCTGGCAATGACGACGAACGGCCAGCCCCCGGACGCGTTCGCGCCTTCCGTGCGGCCCAACTGGCGGGCGCGTACGCGGCTGCCGCGCGTCAGCGCGGCAGATCTCCTGGTCGACGGCGCTGGCGCCTGCCGGCGCGCCGAAGACGCACTGCCTGCGCTGAAGGATGCGGTCGTGCTGGTGGGCTACACCGCAGCCGGCCTGAACGACGCCAAGCCGACGCCCGTGGAGCCGGTCATGCCGGGGGTCGAGGTGCTCGGCGAAGCGACCGAAGCACTGATCGCCGGCAGCGCGATTCGCGTTCCCCCGGCCTGGCTGAAGTACGTGATCGCCGCCCTCCTCGTCGCGCTCACAGCCGTCGTGTTCTTCCGCGGCGAGCCGCACAACGACATCGACTCGATCTTCGTCGCGACGAACCTGCTGCTGCTCGGCGCCGCGTTCGTCGGCCTGACGTTCTTCGCCTGGTTCCTGGACGTATTCGCCGCGGTGGGTTTCGTCAGCCTCGTCTTCGGACTGTGCCGCATCTACGCCAGGATCCAGCGCGGCCGCGCGGTGGGCAACGGCGACTACCGGGCGGACTTCGATCCCGCAAAGGACCGCTGGCTCGCAGTCGCGCGTCTGCACTTCGTCCCCGATGCCGGGCTCGGTGCGCGGGCCGTGGTGCGCAGGCGCCGCGAATACCGCCGCCGTCTGCGGCGGTTCCTGTATGCAGGGACCGATGCCGTGATGCTGGAGGGCGTCGTCGAGGAAAAGACCTGGCTGCACGATGCACTGAGCGATCTCGTCGTGCTGATGTGGCACGGCGAGAGCGAAGCCGACGCGCGGACGGCCGCCGCGCACGACCTCGCGCGGCTCGAGCGCAATCTCGCCGGGCAGGATGCCCGCCTGCCGGACGACGGCACGGTACGCCTGGCGTTCGGCGCCGGCGAGACCGCGGGCGGCTGGCCGTTGCACGTCCTGATCGGGCAAGTGCTGGCGTCTTCCAACGAATGGCCGCTGGCCCGGCACAGCATCGATCTGCTGCGGCCGGCGGGGCCCACCGGAGAACGATGATGCGCCTGATTTCCGCATGTCTGGCCGCAACGCTGCTCGCAGGCGCCGGCGCCGCGGACGCCGCGGACGTCACCGCCTCGGTGCGCAAGCCCGAGGTGAACGTCTACGCCGCGCCGATCCCCGGGTCCGGCATGCTGAAGACACTGAAGCAGGACGACACCGTCGGCATCGCCTCGCAACAGGGCCTCTGGTACGAAGTGAAGCTGCCCGGCGGGCAGGCCGGGTTCCTGCGCATCAACGACGTGCGCCTGAACTACGGGAGCAGCGAGGACGGCAGTGCCAACGTGCGCGTGCTGACCAGCGGCAAGACGGGCGCCGGGCGCGTTTCCGAGACCGCCGGCGTGCGCGGCATCGACGAGAGCGAGCTCAGGGCAGCCGCATTCGACCAGGCGCAGTTCGACGCGATGGTCGCGAACCGCGCCGACACGGGGTCGGCAGCCGCCTACGCCGGCGAGCGCGGCTGGCAGGCCACCGCTGTTGCCTGGGACGAGGAAGCCAGGCCGACCCGGAGCGACGAAAATGCGTCGCAGCCGTCGTCGCCGGCTACCGGCACGCTGCAGGGCCTCGCCGGCATGCTGGGATCGTTCGGCCAGAAGGCGGGGGCAATGCTCGGTGCCACGATCAGGGTCGCGCCGAAGTCCGGAGCGGAACAGGCTGCGGAAGAACTCGCGCTCGGCCCGCAGATCGCCGGTCGCGTGCTCGGGGCGCGCCCGCTGTGGAGCAACGCCGAAGCCCAGAGGCGCGTCAGCGTGGTCGGTCGCTGGGTCGCCTCGCAAACCAGCCGGCCCGACCTGCCGTGGACCTTCGGCGTGATCGACACTTCGGAAGTCAACGCCTTCGCCGCGCCCGGCGGCTACGTGCTCATGACGCGCGGCCTGTACGAGCTGCTCTCCTCCGACGCGGAACTCGCAGCCGTGCTCGGCCACGAGATCAGCCACGCCGTCGAGCGCGATCATTACCACGTGCTGCGCAAGCAGGAACTGGCGAGCGTTGGCAAGGACATGGTGAGCAGCGAGGTGAACCTCGGCACCGGCATCGCGCAGACCTACGCAAAGCGGTATGTCGAGCAGCACGGCGCCGCGATCCTCGCCACCTCGCTCGACCGACAAGCGGAGTTCCGCGCCGACCAGGCCGCGGAGATCTACCTCGCACGAGCGGGGATGAACCCGATGGCGCTGTACGCGGTGCTGCAGAAGATGACCGCGCTCGGCAGGGAGTCCGCGAGCCTCGCAGCGCTCTACAAGACCCACCCGCCACTCGATGCGCGCATGGACAGGATCGACGAGCGCGGCTACAGCACCCTGGAACCGTACCTGGGACGACCCTGACACAGGGTGCCCCGCGATCCCGCCCCCGGGCAGGCGCAGCGTCAGTTCTCCGGCGCCTCGCCAATCGTCACGGCGCGCTGCGGCGCCGTGTTGACGTGCAGCGAGAACACGTCGGGGCGCGCGTAGTGCCCCACCGGATCGAAGTCCATCCGGGCCATCGGGATCGCCGACAGATCCAGCTCCGCGGTCAGGATCGCATCCTCGTTGTAGACCGGACCCGCCAGCAGCTTGCCCAAGGGGTCGATGATCAGGCTGCCGCCGCGCATCAGAGCACCATCGGCTGCACCGGACAGCCGGTTATTCATGCGGTCGCGGGGGAATTGCGATTGCTTCAGATGCTGGCAGGCCGAAAGGACGAAGCAGCGCCCCTCCAGCGCAACGTGCTGCATGGTCGACACCCAGCTGTCGCGATCGTCGGCGGTGGGCGCGCAGTACAGGGCGATGTGCTGCTGATACATCGCCATGCGCAGCGCCGGCATGTAGTTCTCCCAGCAGATGACCGCACCCAGCTTGCCGTACGGCGTATCGACGGCCTGCAGCGTCGAGCCGTCGCCGAAACCCCAGACCAGTCGCTCGAGGGCAGTCGGCATCAACTTGCGATGCCTGCCGAGCACCCGGCCGTCCGGCCCGATGTACACAACCGTGCAGTACAGCGTGCCGCCGTCACGCTCGATGATGCCCACGACCGCATACGTCTTGTGCCGTGACGCCGCCCTGGCCAGTTGTGCGATCTCGGGGCCGTCGACCGCGACCGCCGCGTCGAAATACTGCCTGAACTCGGCTCGCCCCTGCGGCGTTCGTCCTCCCAGATAGATGTGGAAGTCCGCCCCTTTGGGGTAACCGCCGATGAACGCTTCCGGGAAGACCACCAGGCGCGCGCCGCGTGCCGAAGCCTCGGCCATCAGCTCCAGTCCACGCTCCACGGTTGCGGGCGTGTCCAGCAGGACGGACGCCGCCTGGACAACCGCGGCGGTGAGGGTACGCGACATGGCCTTCTCCTGCCGGTTGTACGAGCGCTGCGACGGTGCTCAGGAATGCGAGGCACTGCGCCCCGACCGGCTGATCTCGATCAGCGCATTCAGCGCGTCGGTAACCGTGAAGATGCCGAGGAATTCGCCGCTGTCCTCGTTCACGATGACGCTGCCGATCTTGCGGTCGGACATCGTATACGCCACTTCGTCCAGTGGCGTACCGGCGGTCACCGCCACAGGATCGGTGGCCATGATGTCGGCCGCACGCACCTGGATCTGGTGCTCGGCGCTCAGCCCCTGCGCGACGCGCACGTCGCGGTCGCTGACCACGCCCACCACCTTGCCGTCACGGACGATCGGCAGGTGGCGCACACCCGATTGCTGCATCAACTGCCGAAGCTCGTCGATCGGCAGGCTCTCCGCCGCGGTCACGGGATTGGGCGTCGTGAATTCCTCGACCGGCACGTTCCACTTCATCGCGTCACCTCTTCGTTGCTGCACCCGCGGCGAGCCGACGGGCATCGGCGCTGGACAGGTCACGATTATCGGTTGCCCGCAACGCGTGGACAAGGCGACGCCTGCACGCGACGCCGCATCGCGACGCCGCCCATCCCGGCGACGGCGTTGCATGACGCGCCGGTCCGCCTGCAATCGGCGTAGACTGCGGCCCCGGGACAAACCATGCTCGCTTCGATCTTCGCGATCAGTGCAGGCGCCTCGGCCGGTGCGCTGACGCGCTGGCTGCTCGGTGTGTCGCTGAACGCGATGTTCCCGGCAATTCCGCCGGGAACGCTGCTCGCGAACCTGATCGGCGGCTACCTGGTCGGCGTGGCAATGGCAGTGTTCGCGGAATTTCCCGGTCTTGCTCCGGAATGGCGCCTGCTCGTCTTCACCGGCTTCCTCGGCGGGCTCACCACCTTCTCCACGTTCTCGGCCGAAGTCGCCTCACTGATCCAGCAGGGGCGTCTGCTCTGGGCAACCGCGGCGGTCGGCAGCCACGTCGTCGGCTCGCTGGCGCTCACCGTGCTCGGGCTGGCGACGGTGCGCGCGCTCGGGCGCCTCTGAACAGGGCGGCCGCGACACGGTACCCGGAAGCCGTTAGACTCGGCTCGTATGCCGAACGCCGATTCACGCAGCGGCGCGCTGCCGTCGATCCACGCGTCGAGCGCGCTCTTCCTCGACTTCGACGGCACGCTGGCCGAGCTGGCGCCGACCCCCGATGCGGCGTACACGTCCCCGGGCGTCCTCGACAGTCTCGCAACGCTGTCCGGCGCCCTTGGCGGCGCGCTGGCGATCGTCTCGGGGCGCTCGCTGGCCGATCTCGACCGTCTGCTGGCGCCGCTGAGGCCGGCCGCCGCGGCCGAGCACGGCGCGGTGCTGCGCTTCGCCGACGGGCGGATGCACTTCGCCGAAGCCCCCGACCTGAGCGATGCGCTGCATGCCGGCTCGGAGCTGGCTCGCGCACATCCCGCCGTGGTGCTCGAGCGCAAGACGATGTCGGTAGCCCTGCACTTTCGCGGCGCGCCGCACCTCGCGCAGACCTGCATCGATACGCTGGCCGCAACGATCGATGATCGCCCGGAACTGGAGTTGCTGCACGGCAAGTGCCTCGTCGAAGTGCGGCGTGCGGGCATCGACAAGGGCAGCGCGATCGCCGCGCTGATGGCCAGTGCACCATTTGCCGGTCGACAGCCGATCTTCGCGGGCGACGACGTGACCGACGAAGCCGGGTTCGCCTTCGTGCAGGAAAGCGGCGGCGTGGCGATCAAGGTGGCCGACGGTCACACCATTGCGCGGCACGCCTGCGAATCGCCCGAGGCGCTGCGCGACTGGCTCGCGTCGGCCGCGTCGAGGGCATCGATCGCGTCGGCCCCGCCGGCCCCGTCGGCGACGCCACCGCCGGCGTCGGCGGCGGGATCGGCGCGCTGAGGCCGGCACCGCCGGCTGCACAGGGGCCGCAACGATGCCAGACGACCCGCAGCACGCATCGCCGGGCCAGTCGCCGACGGCTCGCACTGACGCGCCCGAGACAGGTTTCTGCGCGCCCGCCGAGCCTTCGCTCGCGCTCGGCGTGATCGGCAATTGCGCGTTCAGCGCGCTCGTCGATGCGCGCGGGCGAATCGTCTGGTGCTGCTGGCCACGCTTCGACGGCGACCCGATCTTCGACGCGCTGCTCGAACCCTCGAGGCGCGGCAGCGCCTTCGACATCGTGATCGAGGACTTCGCCGAGTCGCGGCAACGCTACGAACCGAATACCGCGGTATTGCGCACGCAGCTCTTCGATCGCGCCGGACAGGGCATCGAGATCACCGATTTCGCGCCGCGCTTCGTGAGCCGCTCGCGCTTTTTCAGGCCGCTGATGCTGGTGCGCCGCGTGCGGCCGGTCGTCGGCACGCCGCGCATCCGCATCGCGCTCGCCCCGCGCTTCGAATGGGGCGCCACCGAACCCGAGGTGACGCGCGGCAGCAACCACGTGCGCTACGTCGGCGACACGCTCACCTTGCGCCTGAACACCGACGCGCCGGTCTCGCACGTCCTGGCGCAGCAGCCCTTCGTCCTCAACCGGGAACTGAACTTCCTGCTCGGCGCCGACGAGACGCTGCAGGACGGCATCGCCGACACCGCGCGGCACTTCGAGCAGGAGACGCTCGCCTACTGGCGCGGCTGGTGCCAGCGGCTCGCCGTGCCGCTCGAGTGGCAGGACGCAGTGATCCGGGCGGCGATCACGCTGAAGCTGTCGGTGTTCGAGGACACCGGCGCGATCGTCGCCGCGATGACGACCAGCATCCCGGAGGCGCCCGGCAGCGGGCGCAACTGGGACTATCGCTACTGCTGGCTGCGCGATGCGTTCTTCGTGGTGCGCGCCCTGAACAGCCTGTCCGAGGTCGGCACGATGGAGGACTACCTCGACTGGCTCGGCAACGTCGTCGTCGAAGCACGCGGCGGACACATCCAGCCGCTGTACGGCATCGGCCTGGAACGCAGCCTGCCCGAGTCGATCTGCGGGCACCTCGCCGGCTACCGCGGCATGGGCCCGGTGCGCATCGGCAACCAGGCTCACGAGCACTACCAGCACGACGTCTACGGCAACGTGATCCTCGGCGCGAGCCAGGCGTTCCACGACCACCGGCTGCTGCACCGCGCCGGCCTGCCCGAGTTCCAGCGGCTCGAACAGGCCGGCGAGCAGGCGGTACGGGTGTTCGGCCAGCCCGACGCCGGCATGTGGGAGCTGCGCACGCGCGCACGCGTGCACACGTCGTCGGCGCTGATGAGCTGGGCAGCCTGCGACCGGCTGGCGCGCATCGCCACGTTGCTGGCCGTACCCGGTCGCGCGGCCTACTGGCGCGCGCACGCCGACGCGATGCGCGAGCGCATCCTGCGCGAGGCCTGGAGCGAACAGCGCCAGGCCTTCGTGGAGAGTTTCGGCGGGCGCAACCTCGACGCGAGCGTGCTGCTGATGGCCGAAGTGGGACTGATCGAAGCCGGCGACCGGCGCTTCCTGTCCACGCTGGCTGCGCTCGAACGTCATCTGTGCGACGGCCCGTGGATGCGCCGCTACGAGGCGGCCGACGACTTCGGCAGGCCCGAGACCGCGTTCAACATCTGCAGTTTCTGGCACATCGACGCGCTGGCGCGCACCGGGCGCCGCCAGCGGGCGCGCGAGATCTTCGAATCGATGCTCGCGCATCGCAACCATCTCGGCCTGCTCTCCGAGGACACCCACCCGGCCACCGGAGAGATGTGGGGCAACTTTCCGCAGACCTATTCGATGGTCGGCATCATCAACGGCGCAGTGCGGCTGTCGGCCGCCTGGCACACCGTCATCTGAGGGGCCGGAGATGGGCCGCCTGGTGGTCGTCTCGAACCGTCTCGCCGATCCGCGCAAGCCGGCGGCCGGCGGACTGGCCGTGGCGCTCGGCGAGGTGCTGCGCAACACCGGCGGGCTGTGGTTCGGCTGGAGCGGCGCGATCGTCGACGACGCTCGCGCCGCCGAAGGCAGCCTGCGCATCCAGCAGGCCGGCGCAGTCACGCTGGCCACCATCGACCTGTGCCGCGAAGACCACGACGCCTACTACGCCGGCTACAGCAACGGCGTGCTCTGGCCGGTGTTCCACTACCGGCTCGACCTGGCGAACTTCGACGACCATGACGTCGAGGGCTACCGCCGCGTGAACCGGCTGTTCGCGCGCCAGCTGGTGCCGCTGCTGCGCCCCGACGACGTGATCTGGGTGCACGACTACCACCTGATCCCGCTGGCGGCGGAACTGCGCGCCGCGGGCTGCAGCCAGCGCATCGGCTTCTTCCTGCACATCCCGATGCCGCCGTCGCAGATCTTCGCGGCCATTCCGCAACACGAATGGCTGACCCGGACGCTGTTCGCCTACGACGTGGTGGGCTTCCAGAGCCGCGCCGACCTCGGCCACTTCGCCGGGCACGCAGGCTGCGACGCGGTTGCGAAGCGCGCGAACGAACACCGGCTCGAGGCCTTCGGCCGCCGGCTGCACGCCGGAGCGTTTCCGATCGGCATCGACGTCGACGAATTCGAGCGCCTCGGGCGCGGCAAGGAGGCGCGCGACGCCTACGTCACGACCCGCGACGAATACGCGCGCCGCCGGCTGCTGATCGGCGTGGACCGGCTCGATTACACGAAGGGCATCCCGCAGCGGATTCGCGCATTCCGCGAACTGCTCACGCATCATCCGGGCAATCGCCACAGCGCGACGCTGATCCAGATTGCCGCGCCCAGCCGCGAGAGCGTCGAAGCCTATGCCGGGATCCGCATCGAACTCGAGCGGCTGTGCGGCGCGGTGAACGGCGATTTCGGCGATCTCGACTGGATGCCGGTGCGCTACATCCATCGCAACGTCGCACGGCGCCGCCTGCCCGGGCTGTACCGCGCAGCGCGCGTCGGAATCATCACGCCGCTGCGCGACGGCATGAATCTCGTGGCCAAGGAATACGTCGCCTCGCAGGACGCGTCGGATCCGGGCGTGCTGGTGCTGTCGCGCTTCACCGGTGCCGCCGAGCAATTGACCGAAGCGCTGCTGGTGAACCCCTACGACATCCGCGGAACCGCCGAGGCGCTGCAGCAGGCGCTCGCCATGCCGCTCGCCGAGCGCCAGGCACGGCACGACGCGCTGCTGGGTCACATCCGCGAGTACGACGTCCACCGCTGGTGCGCCGACTTCCTCGGAGCCCTCGACCCACCGCTCGCGCAGGCGCTCGGGCACCACGCTCGCGAGCGCCGCCGCCGCGCCACGGCACCCCCGGCCTGAGCCGGACGGGGGGGGTCAGCGGCGGCGAGCCCCGCGGCGCGCCCGTCGATCCGCGCTCAGCCCCCCTGCACCTCGATGCGCTTCGGCTGCGCATGCGCGGCCTTCGGAATGCGCAGCTCGAGCACACCGTGGTTCAACTCGGCCTTCACGTTCTCGACGTCGAGCTCCTTCGACAAGGTGAACGCACGGCGGTAACGTGGCAGACTCACCTCGGCATGCGTCGGCTCCATGCCCTCGGGCACCTGCAGCGCGACCTCCCCCTCGATCGTGAGCGTGCCGTCTTCGATCTGCAGGTTCAGCCTGTCCTTCGGCACTCCGGGCAGGTCGGCAAACAGCGTAATGCCCGCAGCGTCCTCGACGACGTCGACCGGCGGCAACAACACGGCCTGGCTGCGCGCGTCCCGGTCCTTGCGGACCATTGCAGTGGCTTCGTTCATGTCCGGATCCTCCATTCTTACTGGACGTCGATGCGCCGCGGCCGCGCGGCCTCGCGTCGCTTCAGGCTGATGTGCAACACGCCGTCGCGGTAGCGTGCATCGACTGCCTCCGCGTCGATGTCGTCGGGCAAAGTCACCACGCGCCGGAATTTTCCGGCGAACCGCTCGTCGATGTGCACGGTGACCTTCTCGTCGCGGCCCGGCAGGCGGGGCCTGCGCTCACCCGCCAGGCTCAGCACGCCCTTCTCGATCTGCACATCGATGCTCGCCGGATCCAGCCCGGGGGCGAACGCGTAGACTTCGAGTGAACCGGGGGTGCTGCCGACGTTCATCGCCGGAAAACCGCCGCGGCCGAATCCGCGGATGCTCGGGGACAACTCGAAGGCCTGCTGCACCTCGCGCTGCAGGCGGTCCATTTCCGCGAAGACGTCGCGGGGAAACAGGGATCGGTACATTGCGGATTCCTCCATCAGGACGGGCCGCGCGTCGCATCGGCGCGCCCGCTGCGACCGATCTGGGTCCGCGCGATACGATTTCAAGCCCCGACTCGATCGCGCTTCGATCGACCGGTTGCGATCGATCCTTGACCGGACCGGGAGTCTGATTCGGCGACTGGGTACTTTTTCGGCATCGATCGACTCGCTATGCTGATGCCCGTGGACAGGTCGCGATCCACGGCTTTTCTTCCTGGAGAGCATTTCAGGCCCGCGGCCGGACCCGGCGTAGGCAGAGAAACATCGATGCGGTACAAGGTGAGCGGCAGCGCCGATATGACCGACCCAGCATTGG
>JAJTYR010000076.1 GCA_021463505.1 Burkholderiaceae bacterium
AGGCCGTCCCTCTCGTGGGCACCGGGCAGGCGATGGAGTTCGGCTGTGGAACCGGGCTGGTCACCGGCTTGCTCGCACCCGGCGGCCGGGTTGCCTTTGCCGATCTCGCGAAGGAGGACGGCAGCTTTCACGGGCCCGACGTGCCGGGCGTGATGCATCACGGGTTCGAACCCGCCGAGCTCACGCGCTGGCTCGAAGCCGCCGGTTTCGCGGATGTCCGGGTGCGCATCGCGCACCGGATGAACAGGCCGCGGGCGGATGGGTCGACGCGCGAGTATCCGGTGCTGCTTGTGACTGCGCAGCGACCGGCCGAGCCATGACCCGGTCTTCAGGTCACCGCTTCACCGCTACGCGCAGATCGGCGACGGTCACCATCAGTGTCATCGGGTCCAGCGGGGATTCGTCCAGGCCGAGCCGCAGATAGAAGTCCCGGGCATGTTCCGACAGGGCATGGACAACCATTCCGCGGATCCCGATGGCGTCGGCCGCATGGATGACGCGCAGGGCGGCATCCTGGAAGAGGGCCCGGCCGAGCCCCTGCCCGTGATGACTGGTGGCGACCGCCAGGCGGCCCAGCACGACAACCGGAACCGGGTTCGGCATGTTGCGCCGAAAGCGCCCCGGGGCGGCAGCGGTGGCCACGGCGCTCGAGGCCAGGGCATAGTAGCCCACGACTCTTCCGTCGTCGCAGACCACGAAGACGCGCGAGGCACCGCTCGCCTGGTTCGCTGCCGCGCGGCGCTCCAGCCAGGCGTTGAGCGACGGGACCCCGCAGTCGAAGCCTGCGATGTCGTGATCGGGTCGGAGCGGCTCGGGCGCGCGCAGCATCCGGTTCAGGTCGTCTGCCAGGGCGCCTTGCTGCGCATCGTCCGCCGCAACCGCTCGTTGGGCTGCGCGGGGCGTTCGAGCCGCTTCAGGAATTCCCCATAGGCCTCGGGACTGGCCACCATCAGCGCGCGATCGAGCAACGCTTCCTCGGCGGCGCGTCGTGCCGCCTCGAGCATGAAGTCCGTACGCGTCTTGCCAGTCGCCTCGGCCGCACGGTCGATCAGGTTGCGCTCGGCCGCCGGAATCCGCAGGTTCAACGTATCGCGGCGCGGTTTGGTGGCACTTGCGGTGGTCATGAAGCTGCCCTTGTCGATTGTCCCGCAGTACGTTAACACAATGTAACGACACTGTCATTACGTCACGCGGCTCGCCACCGAACGGCCACCATCACCACGACCCATGATGCTCCGGCACGCGAACGACCAGCGGCAGCGCAGCAAGAAGCAGCAGAGCTACCGCCGCGTAGACCCAGGCCTGCATGCCGCCGGGGTCATGGGAACTCGCGAGGATCGCGGTCACGATCGAGACGGTGCTGATCGACCCGATCTGCAGCGATGCGGTGCGTAGCGCGGCAAGGGTCGAGGCGTGTTCGGGCGCCAGCTGCAGCCCCGCGTTGCGGCTGGCCGGGTTGATCGTCCCGCGTCCGGCGCCGACCAGGAACGCCGCACCCGCCAGCCAGGCGTAAGGGGTGATGCCCGGGGCCGGGTCGACGGCGAGCAGCACCAGCCCGAGCACGATCGCAATCGCGCCGGCGTACAACGGCGGCCGATGACCGGTGCGCCGCAGCGCCAGCGCGGCGGCGACGGACAGCATGATCGCGGCAGCTTCCTGGGCGATCAGCAGCGTGCCGGAGCCGTGCGCGGCGCTCCCGTAGCGGTTGGCGGCGTACAGCAGAATGAGCGTCACCACCCCGTTGGTGATGCCGCCGAACGTCGTGTTGACCAGGTTGACGGAACCGAAGCCTGGCCCGCGGATCAGGCGCGGCGCGATGAACGGATCGGCGGCCCGGTCGATGTGCTGAAAGAACGCCCACATGGCGACGACCGCGACGGCAGCCGGCACCAGGAACGAGGCCGACCCCGCGCGTGCGCTTCCTTCGCCCAGGTAGCTGACCGCAAGCATGCCTCCGAGCAGGCCGGCACCGAGCAACGCCATGCCGGTAGCGTCCATCCCGCCGCGGGCCTGCCGCACTCGCGGCCGGTCGCGCGGTATGCAGCGCAACGCCAGCACGACGATCGCCACCCCGATCGGCACGTTGACGAAGAACACCGCCCGCCAGCTCCAGTACGTGACGAACAGCCCGCCGAAAATGGGCCCGATCAGTGATGGTCCAGCCGGCCCGGTTGATCGAGGTTCCCAGCCCGTGCTGCAGGGCGGCGAGCGCCGTCGCGACGATCGTCGAGTCGACCGACATCATCGGCAATGCCATCGCGACGATCGTGAACACCGGCACACGGCGGATGGGCCGGATGGCCTGATCGGAGTCGACATCGAGCACGTGGTTCATCCGTGGCTCCGCCTGCTGCGGTCCTCGAGCTCGCGCAGGATCACCAGGTGCTGGATGTCGTTGGTGCCCTCGTAGATGCGGCACAGGCGCGCATCGCGATACAGCCGCTCGACCGGAAAGTCGCGCAGGCATCCGTAGCCGCCGAGCACCTGGATCGCCTCGGAGCAGACCCACCCGGCGGCTTCGGAGGCCACCAGCTTCGCCATGCAGGCTTCCATCAGGCAGGGCCGGCGCTCGTCGCGCAGCTGTGCGGCGTGCAGCACGAGCTGGCGCGCCGCCTCGATGCCCACCGCCTGCGCGGCCCGATGCGCCAGCCTTCGAGGTTCGACAGCGCGATCCGGTAGCCCGCCCCTTCGTTGCCCGGGCGCAGCGATGACGCAATCCGGTCATCCTCGAAGCGTATCTGGCAGGTGGCGGCGGCCGAGTTCCGGTGCCGTGACCGCGAACACCAGCGCAACGTCCGCGTTCTTGCCGGTGGTGATGAACTGCTTGGTGCCCGACAGCAGGTAGTCGTCGCCCACGCGGCGCGCGCGCGTGGCGAGCGCCCCGGCGTCGGAGCCGCCTTGCGGCTCGGTCAGGCAAAACGCCGACAGCATCTGGCCGCGGACCATCGGCACCAGGAAGCACGCCTTCTGCTCGTCGGTGCCGAAGGTGGCGATCGGCATGCACCCGACCGAGTTATGGCCGCTCATCACGGTGGCGCAGGCCGCATCGCCGGCGGCGATCTCCTCCAGCGCCACGGCCAGCGACACACTGTCGGCGCCGACGCCGCCCCACCACCAACACAGCATCAAGGTCCTTGCAGATCACCCCGAATGCCGTGCGATAGAAACGGCAGTAGTAGCCGATCCAACCCCGGATTGCTGGCGAGTTGCAAGGACCAGGATCCCGATTCAAAGCAGCGCAGGGCCACGAGAGGTGCGCGCTTTAGCGATCAACGCGATATCGCGAGGTGGAACCGTGAAAACCGTCACTCTGGACGTTCGCGATCCAACTGACTCGATGGCTGACTTCGCCCGCTCCTGGAAGAGCGGCAAGGCTGACAAGTCGGCTCGTATCAGCTTCGCGTCGCCCGAACTTCTGTGGAAGGTGCTGACCGCCAAGCGATGGGAACTGCTCAAGGCGCTTTGCGGCGTCGGGCCCGTCTCGATTCGGGAAGCTGCCAGACGAGTGAACCGCGATGTGAAAGCGGTTCACCGCGACGTCACGGCGCTGCTGAGTGTCGGCGTGCTCGACCGGGCCGAAGGCGGCGGGATCGTATTTCCGTTCGAGGCGGTCAAGGTCGAGTTTCTGCTGCAGGCGGCCTGAGCGCAGTGCGAGAGATGCCCAACCGCTCCATCGAGCGGACGCCCAACCGGCTGCGTCGATGGGTCGCTGCGTTGGAGTTGGTGGAGGCAATTACACTGATCTCTGACGAACAACTGCCTGATTCAGTCTACGAGCAAGCCGCAGCCAGTCTTTCCAGGGAAGAAGTTTCTGCCATTGAGTGGCTTGCCGTTGTCATCAACGCATGGAACCGCATTGCCATCTCCAGCCGCTACCCTGTCAAAGCGTAGGTGCGGATAGCAATTCAGCCTCCTCGAGACCCGGCGCGATTCAGCCGCAAGCCTGCGTTGTCGAAGGCCGTATGGCGCGTGGCGCGACGGGCAGGATCACGCCTGCGCGTTGTTCTCGTGCTCGTCGGGCTCCTCGGCAGCGTAGGGTGGCGCCGGGAGTTCGAATTGCCGGATGAGCCGTCGCAGCCGGGGCCGCGACACGCCGAGGAGCTCGCAGGCGCGTCCACGATGCCACCCGGTTGCCTCGAGGACGCGCAGGACGTGCTCCTTCTCCACGTCGCGCAGCCGCCAGCGCGCCCCGGGCGCAGCGCCGTGGACGTGCGTGGCGTGCACGCTGCACATCTGCCCGGGCAGCAGGTCGCAGGTGATCATGTCCGCCGGGCACAGGGCCACCGCCTTCATCAGCGCGTTCTCGAGTTCGCGCACGTTTCCCGGCCAGGCGTAGGCCTCGAAACAGCGCAGCACCAGCGGATCGACACGCCAGACGTGGCGGCGCATCTCGCGGTTGATCCGCGCGAGCAGCGTCTGGACCAGTTCCGGAAGGTCGTCCTTGCGCTCGCGCAGCGGCGGCAGGTGGATGTTGATCACCTGGAGCCGGTAGTAGAGGTCCTCGCGAAAGCTGCCCTCACGGACGCGGTGGGCGAGGTCGACGTTCGTCGCGGCGATCACGCGCGCATCGGAGGTCTGCGGTTCGCGTGCGCCGAGCGGCACGAACTCCTTCTCCTGCAACGCCCGCAGCAGCTTGGCCTGGATGGCGTGGGAGAGCTCGCTCACCTCGTCCAGGAACAGCGTTCCGTGGTTGGCTGTGGCGAACTTGCCAGGGCGCCGCTCGACGGCACCGGTGAAGGCGCCTTTCTCGTGGCCGAACATGTCCGCTTCGAGCAGCGTCTCCACGAGCGCCGCGCAGTTGACCGCGACGAAGGGTCCGGAGGAGTTCGGGCCGGTGCGGTGGATGGCGCGCGCGACCAACTCCTTGCCGGTGCCGGACTCGCCGGTGATCAGCACCGTGGCACCGCTCGAGGCGGCCAGGCCGATCGTCTTGAAGACCTCTTTCATGGCCCGGCTGTGCCCGACCATGCTGTGGCGATCGCCGCTGGCGTGCTCCGCGGACGCGACCAGCACGCCGTGTGCCTCGCCGCGGCCGTAGCGCAGCGCCTTGGCCACCGCGGCGTTGAGTTCCTCCAGGTCGATCGGCTTCTGGATGTAGTCGTCGGCGCCGCGCTGCATCGCCTGGATCGTCGTCTCCATGTCGTGAAACGCAGTGATCACGATGACGTGCACCCCGGGAAACGCCTGCTTGATCTCAGGCAGCGCGTCCAGGCCGCTGCGCCCGGGCATGCGAACGTCGAGAATGACGAGTTCGGGGGCGACCCGGCCGCGGGCCGCGAGTGCTTCGGCCGCGCTGTGTGCGACGTGTGCCTCGTGTCCGAGGGTACGAAAGTGCAGCTGCAGCGTGCGGCAGCTGGCCAGGTCGTCGTCGACGATCAGGAGCGTGTTCATGTGCCGTTGCGACTGCCGGTCGCCTCGATCGGCAGCACGACCGTCACGCGGGTTCCGCGCGGATGTTCCGGCTGCAGACCGATGGTGCCCTTGTGCTGGTCGATGATCCGCTTGGCGATCGAGAGTCCGAGACCGGTACCCTGGGCGCGCGTGGTAAAGAACGGCTCGAAGATCCGGTCCGCATGCTCCGCAGCGATTCCGCTGCCATTGTCGCAGATCTCGACCTGGATCGAGGGCCGATCCGCGATGGCCAGGCTGAGCCGCGCATCGATGACCAGCGTGGGGTTCGTCTGCCCACTCCCGGCGACGGCCTGGGCGCCGTTGACGATCAGGTTGGTCAACGCCTGGCGCAGCTTGTTCGCGTCGCCGTAGAGCAGCGGCAGGCCGGGCTGGCACTGGACCTTGACGCGTACCTGGTGTTCCCCGATTTCCTTCTGCGACAGCATCAACGCGCTGTCGAGCAGCTTGTCCATGCTCAGCCATTCCGGCTTCAGGGCGTCGGGCAACGAATAGCTGAGCAGGTCGGACAGCGCCTCTTCCATATAACGCACCTGCCCCAGGGAGATTCCGAGGAGTTCCTGCCCGGCTGCCGTGCCGCTGTGCTCCGGATTGCGGCTCAGGATCTGCAGCCCCATCTTGATGGACGACAGTGGATTGCGCAGGTCATGCGCGATCATGCTGGCCGCGCGGCCCATCGAGGCAAGCGCCTCTCTCTCGGTGAATTCGCGGTTGTACTGCGATACCTGCTCCTCCAGCCGCTTCTGTTCGGTGATGTCCTCCGACTCCGCGAGGAAATGGGTGATGGCATCCTGTGCGTCACGCACCGGGGAGATCGCCGAGCGCACCCAGTAGAGACTGCCGTCCTTCTTCCTGTTCTGAAGAACGCCGTGCCACTCCTCGCCGGCCGTGATCGTCTGCCAGAGTCGCCGGTACTGCGCCGACGGCGTCGCGCCCGATTTCAGCAGGCGCGGGTTCCTGCCCGCGACTTCCTCGAATGCGTAACCCGTGACCTGCGTGAACTTCGGATTGACGTACTCGATGGCGCCCTGGTGGTCGGTGATGATGACCATCGTGGGGCTCTGCTCGACGGCGCGCGAGAGCTTGCGCAGCAGCACGCCGGTGTGCTCGCGTTCGGCGATCGCGCGCGTGATGGCCCGGTTGGCAGAATCGGTCTCGCGTGCGCGCACGCGTGCCACCTGGGCAAAGCGCACGGTCAGGGCGAGGAGCAGGGCGAGCGCGAGGCCACCGACCAGGGCGGCGTTCGCCAGGGGTGCGCGCTGCCCGGCGAACGTCTCCTGCGGCCACACGCGTACGCGCCAGGTGACGCCGCCCAGCTGAACGCCGCTCTCCTGGCTCCAGCCCTCGGCCGATGGCCCGCCGCCCCAGTCGCGGCGGTAGAGTTCCTCCGCGCCATCGGATACGACGATCGCCTGACGCGGCGCGATCGATGGCTCCAGAATGGTCGCGAGCGCCGCCTGCACACGCAGGACACCGACGATGAACCCGTCGAACGCGTCGCCCCTGAAGACCGGGACGTTGACCATGATCGCGCGGTCGCTCGTGGCCAGGCTGAACGGATGCGTCAGGGTCACCTCGCCGCGGGCACGCGCCGTGTCGAGTGCGCTGCGCTGCCGCCCGCCGATGAGCTCTGCGCCCTGCAGCCCGCGCCCCGTATCCGGTGGCACGATCAGGCTGATCCACAGATCGGGATCCACCCGGGCGATGGCCACATAGCCGGCATCGTGACTGAGATAGAGACGGGCGTCGGCCTCCCATTCCGTGCGCGACGGCTGGCCGCGCACCTCCCAGCGGCGGGCCATGCGCACCAGCGCCAGGATGCGCGCATCCATGCGCGCGGCAATCTCGTTGCGGACGGTCTCCAGGCTGAGCGCGACCGTGCGCTGGGTCAGGGAGCGCTCCTGGGCCAGCAGCGCTTGCCACAGACCGAGCGTCGCTGCGGCCACAGCGAGCCCGACGAGCACGGCCGGCCAGACCGCGGTTGCGGCGTTCCCCGGGTTGCCGGCCGCAGGCGACAGGGCCGCCGCTGGCGCCCCTGGGCGCCTGGCGGCTGCCGACTCGATTCCGGGTGGCACGACCTCGTCCTCGTCATCGCCGATGACGCAGAGGCGGGTCGGCGTTCGGATCGAAATGCCGCATGGATCACCTCGCGCCCGGTCGCGCCCGGATGCAACAACTCCGGCTCGATACGAATCCTAGCCCAATCCCCCCGACACGGCAGGCACCGTGGATGCGGCAAGACCGGTGATCGGAGCCGGCGGTCGCGATTGCGCCAGCGATGCGTGGATGCGACCCGCCAGCGCGTGTCCGCACACGATGCGCTCGCGCACCGATACGCCACCCGCATAATTCGCTGCCAGATGCAACCCGGGCCAGTGTCGCAGGCGCTCTGCCAGCGCGCGCACGCGCGAGGCATAGGCGCCGTGATAGAGCGGCAGGCCCGACGCGTGGCGATCGATCCACACCCGTTCGGGCGCCGCGGTGATTCCGAGCAGGGGATCGAGTACGCCCAGGGTCGCGTCGATGCACCGGGCGTCGGTCCAGTCTCGCGCCTGCGGTGCCCGGGCGCCCCCGACGTAGCAGCTGAGCAGCACCTTGCCGCGCGGCGCACGCGCCGCAAAGGTGCTGCTCATCCACTGGCAGCCGGTCAGCGGCAGGCCTTCGCTGCGGGGTACCAGGAAACCCATTCCGTCGAGCCGGTTCCGCACGGCCGATCGATCGAACGCGAGGTGCACCACCGTCAGCGCAGCGTACTCGATGCCGTGCAGGAGTTGTGCCAGATCGGCATCGAGTGGGCGAAGCAGCGCGGCGGCGGCCGGAGCGGGCACGCTCAGCACGAGTTGCCGTGCCCGTGCCGTCAGCCCGCCTGCCGGGGTCTCGCCTGCGAGGCCCCAGCCCGAGCGCGCGGGTTCGATGTGTCGCAACGTGGTGCCCGTGCGAAAGCGTATGTTCGCCGTTGCGGCGAGCGCCCGAACCAGCGTCACCATGCCGCCGTCGAAGGAGAACGACTCGCGCACCGGCGAGGTGCCGCGGCGCAGGATCCGGCGCACACCTGCCCCGATCACGATGCTGCCGTAGCGTTGCTCCAGAGCCACCAGTTGCGGCAGCACCGCGTGCGCACTTGCCTGATCCGGATCGGATCCGAGCGGGCCGGCAATGAACGGCTCCATCGCGGTTTCCAGCACCTCGCGGCCCAGGCGCCGGACGACGAACGCACTCACGGTCTCGTCGACGTGTCCGCCTCTCGGAAGGAGCGGCTCGGCGAGCAGACGCAGCTTTGCGCCGACGCTCCAGAGCGGTGAGCGCACCAGCGGTCCGAAGCGCATCGGAACCGGGATCAGCCGGCCACCCCGCACGAGGTAGCGCTTGCGCTGCGGAGCACTCGGGATCTTCGCGGCATCGAGTCCGCTGGCAGCGAGCAGCCGGCTCACCTCGGAGCGGAAGTTCAGCATCACCGAGGCCGCACGCTCGGTCAGGTAGCCGTCCGTTTGCCGGGTGGCGATCTTGCCACCGAGCCGGGCGTCCTGCTCCCAGACCTCGACGGAGCAGCCCGCCTGGGCGAGCCACCACGCCGCCGAGAGCCCGGAGATGCCTCCCCCGGCGACGATGACATCCGGCTCACTCATGCGGTCCCGGGGGACCGTGCCCGGCGTTGCGCACTGCACCGCTACGGGCGTGGCCGGGGCAGAGGGCGTCGGTGGCTTCGTCGACGATGCGTTCGGTGATCACGGTGTGGCCGCGCTCCCGGGCGAATCGAAGGATCGCCATGCGTGCCATCTTGCGTGCGAACTCCGGCACCCGCTCCAGGCGTCGCTCCGCCTCGGGCGTCCAGGTGGTCGTCACCGCGGCGACCGTGTCCGTGCGCGGCTGGTGGGCGCGCCGGCTCAGCAGCACCGCGCACTCGACGTTGCGCAGCAGGCGCTCGGCGTTGCCGCCGATGTCGAGTTCCGGGTCGGCATGGATGCCGAGCCTGCCGATCACCAGCAGCGCAGGCCTGACCTCGTGCAGGTGCCGCTCGATGGCGGCGTGCGGCTTGCCGTCGAGCAGTGCGGTTTCGATCGCCACGCCGTGCTCCGCGGCGATGGATTCCGCGACGCTCAGATGGCCACGGTAAATTGTCGCGAGACCGGCGTCGATGATCTCCTCGTGCAGCCGCTCCTGGTCGGCGAAGCGGAACGTGCGGCCCGCTTCCTCCGACAACACGCGGCTGATGCGTTCGAAGGCCACGTAATGGAAGTCTGGATCGTAGGCGGCCACCACCTGCAGCCCGACGCTCCAGGCCTGCGCCAGCGCGAGCGCGCTCAACAGGCCGCCGTACGCCTGATCCGAGCCGTCGAGCGCCACGACGATCGGGCCGTCGGCGAGTCGCCGCTGTGGATCCTTGATGACCAGCGTGTCGATTGCCGCGCGGCGCACGACGCGCTCGCACACCGTGCCCAGAGCGCCTCCGGGCACCGCGCCGAGACCCTGGGCACCGATCACCAGCAGGTCATGACGTCCGCTGTTGACTTCCCCGAGCAGCACCCGATAGTTCTTGCCCTCCAGGGATTGCGGCGTGAAGGGGATCGACGCTGCGCGACAGGCGTGCGCTGCCAGGTCCAGATACGCGTCGGCGATCAGAGTGAGTCCGCGAGTGATGAGCTCGTTGTGGATCTCGCGCTGCGCCTCGAGCGCCTGCTCTTCGCGGTATTGCTGCGGCAGCCCGCCCTCCATCTGACGAAAGCGCCGGTCGTGCAGACGGGCTGCGTAGACGTGAATCCCGGTGAGCTTCGCGCGCGCAATCCCCGCCAGCGCCACGGCCTCGGTCACGCCGCGGTTGGAGTGATCGGAGCAATCCGCCGCCACCAGGATTGCGCGGTAGAGCGGTTGCGCAGCGACTGCCGCCTCGACCTGTGCCGAGCCGGCGTGCCGGGCGTCGTGCGATCCCGGGTCCAGGTACACCGTGCTGCTCGCGTCCATGGTCCGCTCGATTCCTGGTTTGCGCACGCGCAGTCATGGCTGCGCCCTGGTGCAGCCACTCGTCTGCTCGAAGTGACGTCGTCTGCAGAATCCGTGCCAGCGCCCCGGCGTCTCCACGGGAGGCATCGCGGAATCAATGGATTGACGACTTCTGCCACAAGGTGCGCAGCGTGCGCGGCAGCGGCACAGTGAACGATTCGTTCAAGCGTCACGTTGCACACGTGAGGCAATGCAACGGTTCGTTCGCATCCGCGAGTGTCGGTGCTGCGCGCCGGTGCGCGATTCCTCCCGTGAATTCCTCGTCGCAGCGAAATCCGGTGCAGCTGGTGCGGATGTTGCTATGTCACCGTTCAGTGGAGCGTTCGAGCCCACGCCCGACGAGGAGGAGCGACGTCATGCCCGATGGGTCAACGCGGATCAGGCGCATCGCCGGCGTGCTGATTGGTGGGGGCCTGCTCGTTGTCGCGCAGAATCTCGCTGCCCAGGGGCTGCCGGTCGGGCCGGATTACCGCCCGGTGCCGGGCATGGACAGCCGCCTCGCCGTATGGTCCGCAGCCCAGCTGCATCTGATGTTTGCCGCCTTCGTGCTGGCGGTCCCGATGTTTGCGGTTCTCATCGAATATCTCGGCTGGCGCGCGTCGAAGACCGACACGCGCGAGGCGCAACGCTATGACTGGCTCGCCCACGAGATGGCGCGCCTTCTGCCCGCCGCCTACTCGCTCACTGCGATCACCGGGGCCCTGCTCGGTTTCCTGCTCTTCACCGCGTACCCGAAGTTCATGGGTTACCTCACCGGCATCTTCGGGCCGACGTTCGTCGTCTATCCGCTGTTCTTCGTCGCCGAGACGCTGTGTCTCTACTTCTGGTACTACGGCTGGGACCGGCTGCAGGGCGAGCGCAAGTGGCTGCACCTGTGGCTGGGCCTGCTCCTCAATCTCTTCGGGACGATTGTCATGTTCATCGCCGACGCCTGGGCGACGTTCATGATGACCCCCGCCGGGGTCGACCAGCAGGGCACGCTCGTCAGCCTGTACGCCGCGGTCTGGAATCCCGGCTGGATGCCGCTCAACGTCCACCGCCTGGTCGCCAACATCACGTTCGGCGCGCTGCTGTGTTCGGCGTACGCCGCCTATCGGTTCCTGATGGCGACGCGCGCGCAGGACCGGGCGCTGTACGACTGGATGGGCTACACCGGCAACCTCATCGCGCTGTTCACGATGCTGTTCCTGCCCTTCGCCGGCTACTACTTCGGCTTCGAACTGTTCGCGTTCTCCGCCACCTACGGCGTGACGCTGATGGGCGGCGTGCTGTCGTGGCTGTTCATCATCCAGGCGATCGTGATCGCAGTGCTCTTCATCGGCGCGGCCTACTATTCCTGGCTCGGGCTGCTGCGCATTCCGGGATCCGATGCGCAGCAGCGCTGGAGCCCGGTGTTCAACGTGGCGCTGATCAGCGGCTTCGTCGTCTGGGCAACGCCGCACACCATGGCGGCGTCGATCGAGGAGTCCACCGGGGGGTTTCACCCCATTCTCGGCGCACTTGGCGTGATGGCGCCGAAGATGATTGCCGTTACGCTGGTCCTGGTCGTGCTCTACGCGAGCTACCTGCTTTACCGCCGCGCCGGGCGCGAGCCCACGGTCGCCTGGCACCGGCAGGGCACCACGATCCAGTGGAGTCTGGTGGGGTTGACCGCGCTCGCGATCACCGCGCTCGGCGTGTACGGATATTTCGCCCCGGCGGAAGTGCGGATCAGGACGTCGATCTGGCAGATCATCGTCCTCATGATCGGGATCGTGGCGACGTTCGTCCTCGACCTGTTCCTGCTGCGTGGCGCGAAGACGGTGGCGCAGGTGCGCTGGGGCACGCTGCCGCGGCGCGGTCACTACGTCCTGATCATGCTCGCCTTCGTCATCGTCTGGCTGATGGCGTTGATGGGCTATGCACGCAGCGGTGTGCGCCTGGACTGGCACGTCTACGGCATCATGCAGGACACCTCGCCCGGCGCCGGCCTGCCCAGCCTGGGCGAGGTCGCAGTGATCATCACCGTGATCACATTCATCTTCTTCGTTCTGCTCGCGGTCGCCTTTGCCATCTCGGGCCTCGCGAAGGCGCCCGACGCCGGATCCGGCGAGCAGGTGCGTGCACCGGCGCTCGCGCCGGACGGGGAGGTGGCGTGACCCGCACCCTGCCGTACGTGACGCCGCTCGTACCGGCGCTCATCGTCATCGCGTTCTTCGTCTGGTTCGCCAACTGGATTCCGCAAACCCGTTGGGAACCACCGAAGGCGCAGGCAATCGGCGCGGATCTGGCTCCGGAGGAACTCGCGCAGATCGGCCGCACGGTCGTGCGCCAGCGCGGTTGCCTCGCCTGCCACACGCTCGAGCCCGGTGGAGGCGTGAAAGGCGCCGGGCGCGGCCCGAACCTCGCAGGGGTTGCCGCGCGTCGCGCGCAAGGGGTCGCGGGCGGTCCCGACAATCTGGTCGCCTATCTCGCGCAGTCGCTCTACGAGCCGAGTGCCTACCTGGTCGAAGGCTACGCGAACATCATGCCGTCCTCGGTCACGGCGCCCGCCAATTTGAACTACGAAGAGACGGTGGCCGTGATCGCCTATCTGCAGTCGCTCGGGAAGGCGCCCACGGTGAAGGTGGGCGACGTGCCCCGGCCGGCCGCGAGCGCGCCAGGCGCCCAGCCTGCCGCTGTGGCGAGCGCCGATCCGGCTGCCATGTTCACCGCGCTCGCCTGCGAGGGCTGTCACAGCCTCGTGGCCGGAGAGACGAGGGTCGGGCCGCCGCTCGACGCGGCCGGCTTGAAGCAGGTGGCCGCCGGACGCGGCATGAGTCTCGAGGCGTTCCTCATGGAATCGATCGTGAATCCCGGGGCCTACGAGAAGCCGGGCTTTCCGGGCGGCGTGATGCCGCCGGACTACGGGACGCGGCTGAACGCGACGCAGCTCGACGCCATGGTGCGATATCTCGCTGCGCACGGCGGGCGGCCATGAAGCCCGGCGCCTTCCGCCTGCCGCTTCCGACCCGCATGTTCCTGGTGCTGGCGGGGATCTTCCTGTTGCTGAAGCTGCTGCGTCCGGTGATCCCGGGCAGCGTGATCGTGCTGTACATGGGGTTCGTGCTTGCCGGCATCGCGATCCACGTCACCCTCAGGGACGAGCGCATCCGCGAGTTCGCCGACTTCTTTGTCGTCGAATCGGCCGGCGAACCGGCGGCGA
>JAJTYR010000077.1 GCA_021463505.1 Burkholderiaceae bacterium
AGACCGTTTCGCGTCATGCGGCCAGGGGCGTCATCCCAAAGCTGCGCATCGGACAGGCCAAGCGTCGGTTCGCATGCATCGGTTTGACGCGCTCCCGCGGCGTCGTCAACGGGGACACCCACATGGATGGCAGCGCGCACTTGTGTCGCGAGACTCGCCATGACGCTCGACAGCTTGCTGATTCCGGACATGGACAGACGCTCTGAATTTCCTGACATGACCATCCTCATCCTACGCTCACAGACGAGTCCGCACACCTCGTCCGATCGCGACCAACTGCAATTCGTCCTTCCGCTCGGGGCCTGGATTCGCAGCGCTAGTCGAGGTGCCGATTGAATACGGCATACAGCGCCGGATTGAACGTCGGGTCAAGTTCAAGTGCTCTGGCACGCACCTCGCGATGATCCACTTGAGCGCGTCCTCGTTCCCATGTTTGCCCGTTCCCTTGAATGCCCTCGATCAGATCAATGCAATCATCAAGTTGGTAGCGCGACAGGTTCGGGCGGATGACCTCGCTAAACCGGCGGTCGGCAGTGTTGTAGTTTCCGCTCGCCACGTAGTACCTATTCGATAGACGGATGACCTGCTTGCTCCACTCTGCCGAGTCCGAAACCTCCCACATTGAGTCCCAAGTGGCTCGATCAATCTGCGGGTAGTCCTTTCCAGCAATCCACTCCCCGAGCTTTGCCGCGTGTTCAAGCAGGCTATTCGACGTGAACCATGCAAGGCATCGTGCAGACGTATCACTTTCTGCCGCGTGCTGCACGGCAGTCTTTGCGTGATCCGCCAGGAGACCATACAGCGTTGATTCGCGTGACAAGAAGTGAATCAGACACACGACTGGGGCGCCAGTGGTCGCGATGGTGCTGAAGTAGTCCTTGTCAGATTCGACAAGCGACCGGAACTGCGCTGGATTTCTTGAAAACAGCAAACGCAGCGCGCTGTAGTTGATCGTCCGGTTCTTCTCGCAGCGCTCGTCCGTCAGCCTGAACGCAAATTTCCAAAGCGCCTTGAAGACGGCCTTCTCGACCTCTGGGTTGAAACGCGAGAAGTACTTGCTCTCCAGATACGCCTTCAGCTTCTTGTCGTCAATGAGGATGCCGGACGCTTGTTCGAGATCCTCGACAAGTTCATTGACGATCTGCTTGGAAAGGATTGGTGCCTTTGTCAGCAGCCCGTCGAGCGTGTTTCGGATCAGCGCTCGTGCAGTATCGTGATTCGGCCTGTGCAGCTGGAAGTTCGCGGTGACCACCGGATGCGCCGCCAGGTGTCGCTGTCGCTGCAAGTGCAATAAGTTCTCTCGCTCGGCGATGTCGAGTAGCTGAGTCTGCTCAGCGACCGACTCGACCAGCTTCGTTTCCCAAATCGGGGAGCGCTCGTTTTCCTGCTGCAGCTTTCCGATCTCGCCGAGGATCGCCTTTGCCTTGTCGTCGCCATAGAGATCGACAAGGTTCTGCAACTTGAAGAGCAGGTCGCAGACGGCGACTGACCAAAGCATCACGACGGCCGAGCGATAATTTCCTGCAGAGTAGCAACTCAAGACCTCGGAGAAGTACTCCTTTGTCCGCGCGTCGAAGATGTGCGTGGCGCGTTGCTCGACTGAATACTCGTCGAGCATCACGCCCCCTGAGCCACGATCTCGACGTAGCCGATCAACTCGGCCGAGTAGCTGCCATCACCATTCGCAGCTCCCTTGTGCTTCAGCTCCCGCTGCAACGTCGGCTCCACCACACGAGCAAACAGCTCTAGCCGCTGCTCCGGTACAAATATCGGTGTCGCCACTCGTGCCTGCAGGTAGCGTTCGCACTGGCGCTCAACCGCCGGAACTCGAGTGCCGTCCTGTCTGACGGCAATCGGCTGGACGACTACCCGACGCTCGCCGTTGCCCGCGGATGCCTCCACGATCCAGAGCGACAGCAGCACGAGTGCATCCAAGTCGCCGGAAACCGCAATGCCGATCTCCTCCGGCGGCACACTGCGCCAGCGGCCAAGCTCCTCCTGCACCAAGGGGTGATCAAGACCCATCAACTCCAGATCATCTTGGTTTGTGGCCGTGTCCCTGTTCAGCGTGAATCGGGCGCGGCGCGCACCGTCGACTGTTACCAGATCGTAGGTTTCCTCGTCGACTTTGATCAGCCTCTGTTGGTGATCTGTGACCGCAGCCGAGAAGAAGCGCACCAGCCGATTCAGACTCGAAGACACGTCGGCGAAGGGCTTGTAGTCATCGAGGCTGAAGCCATTGAGGTCCTGGAACAGGTCGAACACCACCTGTCGTGCCTCACGTGAGTTGGACAAGGCCGCCTCGAGTTCCACTTGTGTGCGCTTCAGCTCTGGATCGGACAGCGCCTCCTGGTACAAACGGTCGTAGTTGAGCCGCTCGGACAACTGCCCAAGAATCTGCGCCCGCAGGTCTTCGGCGACGTTACCTTGGTCATCGACTTTGCCGACCGTCCTGGCGATCTCGGTCAGCTTCTCATCGAGCAGAAGAAAAATCCGGCCTTCAATGGTGTCCGACAACACAAGGTTGTAGACCTGCGCCGTATGGTTCTGACCGTAGCGGTGGATGCGCCCGATGCGCTGCTCCACATCCATTGGATTCCAGGGCAGATCAAAGTTGAAGAGGATGCGCGCGAATTGCAGGTTGATCCCCTCTCGGCCTGCGGCGGTGCAGACCAGCACACGCGGACCGTCTTTCTGGCGGAACCGGCGCTCCGCTGCCACCTTGGCTCCGTGGTCGCCACCTCGCAGCACCACCACGCCCTGGCCGGGGAAAGTCTGATCAATCTCTCGCGCGATCAAATCGACCGTGCCGAGATAGGTGGCGAAGGCGACAATCTTCTCGTTCGGGTTCTGCCGCCACAAAACACCGAGGCCGTCGAGCAGCTTTTGTGCCTTCGTCTCACGTTGCCGTGGGAAGACCTTAAGCAGGTCGCCGATGCGCAGCCGCTCTTCAGGCAGGTGCAGTTCGACGACCGCTGACGCAGCCTCTTCAGCGTGCGACGCCGAGTATTCGCTGGCGTAGGGATCTGAAGCCAGCTCCAGCGCCTCCTCGTCCAGCCTCTTGACCAGCCGGTACTTGAGATCGGCGAGCACACGATCCACTTCGCTGCGGCCGACACTGTCGCGCGGCACCGCGAATTCCTCGTGGATCAGCTCACGGGCCTCCTCCATCAGGCGTTCTCGGCCCTCGATGTCGAGGTCTTTGTCCCGCAGCAAGGCCTCGTGCAAGGTGAGCATCAGCAGACGCCGCTTCAGGGTCCGTCGAACGGCGGCGAAGCTCGACGCAGCGATCTTCTGAAAGATCGCCATCAAGAAGCCTAGGGCCTGCCCCTTGCCGCCCTGACGACGCGCCAGATTGAACCCATCTTCCAGGTACTCGCGCAGCTTCTCGTAAAACCTTCGCTCCTCCTCACCCATGAGGAACGATTCGGTATGCACCCAGCGCCGCGCAAACAATGGAGAGCCATCCGGCTGGCAGGCGTCGGCCTTGGTACGGCGGAACATCAGCGTGTTCAGGCGATGACGGTTCTCCAGCATCTCGTCGGGGCTGCCGAACAGCGTCGGATTCAGCAGTTGCGCCAGCATCCAGAACTGGAAGTGGTTGCCCTGGTGCGGCGTGGCCGACAGCAGCATCAGGTCACGCGAATGGTCCTTCAGCGCCTCGGCTAGCTTGTAGTTCTCGGTCTTTCTGACCTTGCCGCCCGTGCGGTACGCGGTAAGGTGATGCGCCTCGTCGAACACCACCAGATCCCAGCGTGGCGCGTCGAGCAGACGCTTGATGCGCGCCGGGCGCTTCAAAGTGTCGATACTGGCGATTAGTCGGTCGTGCTTGGCAAAGGCGTTGGTTTTGCGGTCGGTGATGTCGCCCTCGGAACCGAACACTTCGAAGTCGAGGTTGAAGACCTCGTTGAGTTCACGGTGCCAGTTGTTCACGAGCCCAGCCGGTACCACCATCAGCGCCCTCTTCAGCTCGCCGCGGCTTGCCAGCTCCCGCAGGATGAGCGCCGTTTCAATGGTCTTGCCCAGACCGACTTCGTCGGCGATAAGGTAGCGTCGCGGCGACGCGGTGGCGATGCGATGCGTCAGCACCACCTGATGGGGTAGCAGATCAATCTTGGCGGACGTCAGCGCCGACGCGCTTTCCATCACCGGCAGCGCATGTGCCTCGTAGGCCAGCCACGCCTTGCGCGCCCGATCAGCACCGCCATTTACCGCACGCAGGATGCGCTCGGTGCGAGAGAGCTCACGACGGATCGAGCCGACTGGTACGCGGCGCTCGCCAATACCAAAGAACGCGCGCAGATAGCCATCACGCGCGGCGTCGAGCACAACACCCTGGCCGTATTCGGGGTGGGTGATCCTCTCGCCCGGGGCGAAGACTTCGTCAACCACGATCAGGACAGCCTCGGGTGGTGCAGGCCAATCCACGCCGGGCCGTCCGGGTCGGTATTGGTGCAGTCGGGATCGATGATGCGTCCGACGTCAGCTTCTGCTCCCGCCCAAAGAATTCGCCCGAGATCGAGATGCTGGTTGCTGTGTGGCGCCGAGCACACCCACGAATAAGCCTCGGTGGCACGGTTCATCTTCACGCGGTTCTTGCCGGTGGGCAGCCAGAACACCAGCGCAGCTTCCAAGCTGTACTCGTCCTGGAACGCGAGAACGGCCGGCAGCAGATCGGACTTCATCCAGGCCTCGGCCTCGATGGGGTCCATCAAGTCGACGCAGCCTTCCAGCCCCGCCACCACCAGCGTATTGCCGTCGTTACAGGGAAGGTCGTCGGGCCACCTGCCGACGATTGCGAAGAATTGGCGGATCGACACGACGTTCTGCGGTTGCGCCAGAACCGACAGCGCCTCACCACCCCAAAGCAGGCTCACGCCCCGGCGCTTCCATACATCTCCCTGCAGGATCTTCATGGTTACGCCTCGTCAAAGAATAGCGCCATCTGCTGCACCTGCTGCTGATGGGAGGCGGCCCAGTTGTTGTAGATCGAAAGCGCGCGGGAGGCCGCGTTACGTGTCTGCGAGTTCGCGCCGCGCCTACCCAGCCATTCGAGCAGCGGCTTCAATGCCGCGTGTGGCTTGAAGTTGTCGTTCTTCAGCGTGTCCGCTGCGTTGATGCCGCTTCCGTCGAAGCACGCGCCAATCAGCACCAACGCTTGATCGAGGTCGGAGGTGAGCTTGCGCTTGTGCTTGCCCTGCCAGTCGCGCGCAAAGTCGAGCGCGTCGACCAGGGTGAACACCTTGTTCCTTTCGGAGCACCAACCACGCTGGACGAACTCATCTGGCGTCGTGATCGATCCCTTGAGGAACTTCTGCAGCTGATCGCGGGCGATCTCCGCTTTGCCGTCAAACGTGCGCAGGAACTGCCGCGTCATTGGCTCGGCAGTGACCGGTGGCGCTTCCTTGCCCTTGTCAGCGTCCTCGTCGATGAGCTGGTTGATGCCGACCAGTGCGTCCTTGACCGAGATCGCTCGCCCCTCGTCTACGTAGACCTTGCCGTAGTGGCGCGAGAAGTACTCCAGTGCCTTGCCGCGCCGGATCACCTGAATGTCGGCGGCGGGGAGACCTTCCTTGGCGTGGTTTTCCAGCATTGCCTGCAGTTGACGCACATCGGCCATCACCTCGCGGCGCATCCGGCCCCAGCTCACCGGTTTGGGCTCTTCAGTGCGCTTCCGGCAGACGTGGATGATGTCGTACTCGATGGTCTTCGAGCCGAACTCGCCTTCGCCTTTGGTCTCGTCGGAGCGGATCGGGTAGGTCGCTTCGAGGTAGAACCCGGCGTCGAACAGGGACTCCAGCACTGCGATCCACGGCTCGTCTTCGCTGTGGTGAAAGGTAAAGGCGAGGATGCCGCTGGGCTTTAGCACGCGATGAGCCTCGCGCCAGCACTGGGTGAGCAGGCGCTGGTAGAAGCCGTCGGGGTCATCGGGTTCACGAGCCCTGTTCGCGACGGCTTCGAGCGATTTGGGCGTGTACTCGGCGGAGAACTGGGCGGGGTACTTGTCCTTGAGCGCTAGGCGTAGCCAAACGTAGAAGAAGTCGGCCAACTCCGAGTAGTGCAGTAAGCCGCCGAAGGGTGGGTCCGTAATGACGAGGTCGAGGCTGCCGGGGGCGATTTGTTCCAGGTCTGTTGACGAGCCCTGACGAACGGTGGCCTCTCCCACAGGGTCAGTCGGGAACACCTTCTCGCTCTTGCCAGAGGCTTCAGCCGCCAGCTGCGGTGCCCTCCGCTTAAGGCCTTCTACGCTGACCGCCTCCCATGGATGAGTTGCCCATTCGCGACCTTCGAGCAGGCCTTCCGTGCATGACGCCCAGTTGCCTCGGCCAAGCGTTGCGAAGACGCAGTTCTCGACCACCGTGGACTTCGGATGGTAGTTGTTGTTTGCGAACTGAGGCTCCAACTTGTCGCCGCCGACGTTCCAAAGCGTGAACAGGCTTTGGTTGCGCAGGTACTGCTGAAACGCCCCAAGGACGTATTCGCGAACCGCCCAGTCGAACGACCCGACGTTGACGATGGCCTTCAGCAGCTGCGCGTGGACCAGCAATTGCCGCGGGTTGAACATGGTCCACCAGTGCGTGAACCCGTGGTTCGGAACGCCACCTTGGAGGTGGTGCGTCATAAAGCCATAAGGCAACTCGGATCGAGGCCAGTAGTCGGCCAGATCGGCATCTTTTCGCGCCTCCCACTCTGCCAGCGCCGCGTTGTACTGCTGGGCGAACTTGGATCCGAAAGGTGCAAAGAATCGACCGCCGTACGGTGCGCCGCTCTCATCCCTCCGCGGTGCGTACCCTTGAACGGCGTAGGCCGCCATCGGTCCGGTCTTCCCGGTGGCCTTAACCGCACTCAAGACGTCATTTCGCTGTCCGTCGGCCTGGCATGCGAATGTCGAGTCTTCAGCGATCTTTAGGGGAGAACCGTCCGAGTCGAGCTCAACCTCCTTCGTGCCCTTGAGACGTTTGTCCTTCAGCGCTGCGGTCCCGCCGCGAGCGTCCGTATAGAAGGTGACCAGTGTCTCCGGACAGGCAACTCGCGTTGGAATCACCTTCTCTTCCTTCGTCTCACCAGTGGCCTTGTCAAGCTTTCGCCTGATCTCAGTTCCCCGTACCTCCAACAAACGGCAAGTGGCAGCGCGCGCATCGTTCCAGCGCGCCGACGACGCAGCGTCGTCCTGGGCCGAGCCGCCGTAGGCGCGTCCCTGTGCGTCCTGCTTGGCGCTGCCCTTCAGCCACTGCGGGTGTACCAGCAGGCTCAGTTCGACCTTCTTCTTCTTGCCTTTGCCCAGGTTCACTATCGCTGCATGCCTGCAGTGTGGGCAGACCGCACCCTTCTTCCGGTCGAGCACCGAGTACGGATGTTCCGAAGGTGCGACGAACAACGGCACGTCGGGCGCCATCCGCGCAGCGTCTTCCTCGACGTGAAACTCGGCGCCGCACTTGCCGCAGGTGTGCTCCCAATACTTGACCGTGAGCGTCTTCACCGCCATCACGGGGCTACTCATGATCGGCGTGCGGTGGCCGCAGCCGGTCACCTGGCAAGGGCCGTGCTTTGCCCAGAAGGTGTAGATCACCTCCGGGCCTTCGTAGCGGTACTCGCGCCGCTGCTCTGGCGTGAGGCTCAAGGGATCGAAGTCGGGTGGCATCACACGCTTGCTGGCAACGTGCGTCCAGGTACCCTTCTCGCCGTTCGGGCCGTCGCAACAGTAGTAGGGAATGATCTGCGGCCTGACCTCGGCCTCGATGGCGGCCAGAAGGCGCGAGACCTCGTCGGTCGATACGTTCGAAAAGGCGTGCTTGGCCTTGAACCACGCGACGGGGCTCAAGTCATTGCCGATCATCTGCATGCCGAGCCGCGATCCTTCGATCAGCGTGGTGCCGCTGCCCATGAAGGGGTCGAGCACCTTCAGGTGCGACAGCGCGCCCTTCTTCTGGTGGTTTGCGTAGTAGACGTCCCACACCTTCTTCGCGGCATGCGACGGGTCGGCCGGGGCCGGGGTGGCCGCCGCCAGCAGCATGGCGCGAAAGATCGATGCGCGCCGCCAGGCCCACCACTTCTGCATCGAGTAGATGGGGGGCATGTCGTTGCCCTGGATGATGGCCACCTGGTTGACAGGCAGGATCGGAAAGTCCACCTCCAGGCAGGTCTTGGGTCGATTCGGGTCGCTGAAGTCCACGGTGTCCAGCGCCACCAGCTTGCCGGCGCCGACGGCCTTGGCGACTTCATGCGCCAACTGTTCTTTTCTGGTTGCCATGCAGCGCGTTCCCTATTTCGTGAGCTCGACGAAGGGCGACAGCACCTCCAGCAGTGAGAGGCCGCCGTGCGTCAGCGTCGGGTAGCCACCCTGGCTCTTCCACTTCCAGCGGCCAACAGCCAGGAGGTAAGCGCCGTGCGGGCTGTTGAGCTGGAGTGCCACGGGCGGCACAAACGGGCCGGTGTCACCGGTACCTGCTGTGCTTCGCCCGCTGGAAAACGTCTTCTTCAGGAACTGACCCACTTCGCCATCCGCGTCGGGGAAGTAGCCCGTCGCGGCGTAGCCGTGGTCCGAGGTGATGACCAGCCGACGCCCCGTTGCCAAGCGCTCGACGAAGGCCCAGAAATCGTCGCTGCTTAGTTGGTCGGCGGCGTCACGGGTCAGCGTATCGAGGCCTTGGCCGGCGCCCGATCCGTCGTGAACCTTGCTGTCGGGCCAGTGATGCCAGAACACCCAGTTCGGCGCGCTGTTGATCAGGCTCTCGCAGTCCTTCCAGGGCAGATCGACACACTCGGTGTGTGCCGATTGAAGCCTGTGTGCAAGACCGCCGCCGTTGTTCTGCAGTTGACTGCGGCTGCCAAAGCCAAGCGCCTGGGCAAACTCATTGGTTTCGCCTGGGAGCTCTGAGGCGTTGGCCGTCACCTCGTGCAGCGTGAAACCGCGCTCCTTGGCACCTTGCAGCAGCCAGGGCAGTTCGCGCAGCGACAGGCCATCGAGGATCAGCACCGCCTTGGCGCTGTAGGGTTCGGCCCACCAGCGCGCGAGACGGTCCGACGTGCGTTCGACCGTGTCGCCGAACACCTGCCAAAGCTCCCAGCCGCTGGACGACAGAAAATGGTCGAGCGCGCCGATCTCACGGTCGCGTCTGGTGACTTCGTTCGGTGCGTTGCCGGCAGCCAGTGGCTTGGACGCAATCTCAACGGCCTTGTCGATGATGACGCGCCACGCATCGACGGCACTGCCCTTGGTCAGGCTGTGCAGTACCCCGGCGTCCAATGCCATCAGTCCTCCTCCTTCTGAAGGCTGAGCTCGAAAGTCATGCCGTCCGGTAGCTTCTTCAGCAATTCCTTGAGCTGGGCACCGGTCGCGGCCGATACCTTGATCGAGACTTCGGCGACCGGCGTGGCAGGGCCGATGCCCCAGTTTTCGAGCTTGCCGATGAGGTTCAAGGGGGAGGTCGGCGGGTTGTTGAATGCGATGCGCGGTTTACCACCGCCACCCGGCGAGCCGCCACCAAAGATCCCGCCACCGCCTGGGGTCGGTGCGGGCACTGCTCCGGGCGGGGGCTCGGCGACACCGGGCGGCGTGGGCGTTGTGCCACCGCCGAACAAGCCGCCGCCAGGCGGTTGGGGGGCGGGAGGCGTTGTGCCGCCTGTGGTGGGCACCGCCGAAGGCTCCAGCAGGAACACCTCGTCGAGCTGCCGGCCGGTGTAGGAAAGCTTGGGGCGCAGGCGCTTCCAGGCGGCTTCTTCGTCCTCACCGGGCTGCGCCTGCAGGAACTCCAGCCCGCGCAGGTTGATGGCGACCTTACCGCGTGCGCAAAGTCGCAGGATGCGCTCCTTCATCGAGGTCTCGCCGAGCCAGGGAATGCAGTCCTGACCGGCCGGGCGAGGCTCCTGGAGCTCCCGGAGTAGCTTGCCGACTGCTGAGTTGTTGCCGGCGGCCTCCAGCACCAGATCCTCGAAGTCCTCCGGCACGAACAGGTCGTTGATCAACGCCTCTTCGATGCCTTCGGGGATCTGCGCACCTTGCTTCTTCAGGCTCTCGACGCTGAACAGGCATTGGCTCGTATCGGCGAAGTTCCAGCGATGCAGCACGGCAAAGCGGTCGAAGCGCTTCTTCAGGATGTCGCGCAGTTCACCTTGGTACTTGATATGTAGCTTCTTGTACTCGGGGCTCTGGCCGCTCCACTCCTGCGCCTTCATCTCCGCGCGGGCCAACACCAGCAGGTCACGATCCTGGAATGCATTCGATGAGCCGGGCCGTGGCAACAGGAAGCGGACGGTATTCCGACGCTTCTGCAGATGGTCTTTGAGCCAGCGGCCAAGGCGCTGATCAAGGTTGTCCGGCTCTTCGGGCAGCACCAGGATGGGCAGGCGGTCATCCCAGCGCTCGGGCTGCTCGGACTCATCGAGCGTGGACCACGGATCAGTCAGCCATGACTTCGGCAGGGCGATCACGCGGAAGGTCTTCGCCACTTCTTCAGTGCCGCCGATGACGTAGCGAACCTCCTTGGCGAGTTGCGCAAGGTCGGAGCCATCCGAGAACAGCTTGTCGTTGCGCGCGCAGGCCATCAGCTTGGCCTGCGGGTTCTCTTCCTCGCGGAACACCAGACGCGGACCGTCCTGATGGATGTTGAAACTGTTCTCGACGACCGTAGCCAGCTCCACTTGGAAAGCGTTGTCGTCGATGGCCGTGTCACGGGTGATGTCGGCCTGCAGCATCGCTGGCTCGGCACCGGCAAGGTTGCCGACTGCAATTGAGCGCAACCAAAGCGCGCCCACGAGTTCCTGCAGGTGCGGGGCAAGGCTGGCATGGTTGGGTACGGCTTCGGTGACCGAGATGATGTTTTGCTGGGCCTTTGCCCGAAGCGAGCGATGATGTTCGTTCGACACCGAGTCCAGCAGCGCGCCGATGCCTGATGCGTCATCGTCCAGCCGAAAATCAGCGGCGGTGAGCACCGGCACAGCCTGGCCGCGACTCTTGTAGAGATTGGCGAGGATGCGAATCATGTCGCGCGTTTCCTGCGCGTCGGTCGCGATCAACACCTGCTCTTCAAGCAGTCGTAGCAGGTGCGGTGCAAACGGCCAGGACTCGTTGAACTCCTTGCGCCTACGATCGTGTTCGGAAGACGGCACATCCAGCAATCGGAAGCACTCCGTGACGTGCATCGCGATGAGGTTATCGATGCTGGCCGGGCCGATCTGCAGGCGGTTGTCGAACAGGCGATGCAGCAGCATCCGCCGCCGGTCCTGTTGAATGCGCTCGGCATTGCCGCCCGCCTTGAAGTCGACTGCCACCGGATTGACGCGATGCACTTGTTGGTAGGCGTCGCTACCGCCGTTGCGTACCGAGATCACCAGAACCAGGAGGTCAGGCCGCTCCTTGGCGATCTCGGACAGAATCTGGATGAAGTTGAATGCCCAGTTCTTCCACGGGTACTGCTTGGTGTTGGTCAAGCCGTCGTACCAGGTCTGGAATTCATCCAGCAGCAGCATCGTCGGCGTGTGCTGCAGCAGCTCGAGGATCAGCTTGTCGGACGGGATGTCGGTCTTGGCCGCACCCATGCCTTCCCACTTGCCCTTGATGTAATCGCCGTGCGGGTGCCGCTCGAACAGCAGGTCCCACAGGAATTTGTAGCGCTGGCGGTGCAAGCTCTCGCCAATCACCAGCATCCCGCTGCGCAGCGCAATCTTGCCGATCTGCGGATCGCCAAGCGTCGTCGCCCAGGCGTTCAGCCATGCGCCCGTAGAAGCGGCATCGTTCACTGCGTGGTAGAGCGCGGCCATCAAGTGCGACTTACCGAGGCCTCGCTCTCCGATCATCACGACCGGACGCCCCTGGTTCGGGCCGACAGCCTCGATCCCCTTCAGCAGGTCATGAGTCGGATAAGTGATCTCCAGGAATTCCTTCGCCGCGATCTGAGTCGCGCCGGTGTTCGTGTCGTTGGAGAGCTCAATGGCTGTCCCTTTGAGGCGCTTGCCCCGAAACTCTTCTCGTAGAGTCAGTCCGAGCATTACTTTCGCTCCCCATCGTTCGACTTGCCATTGGTCGCGCCATCCTCTTCCCGCCCGGTGCCGAGCCCCTCCATCGACTGCTGCTTGATCCAGCTGTCGATGTCTGCGAGCGAGAACCGCCACGTGCCGCCGACCTTGAAAGCCGGGATCTTCTTCGCCGCTGCGAGCCGATAAATCGTGCGGTCGGTGACCTTCAGATAGTCGGCAACCTCCCGGATGGTCAGGATTCCGCTCTCGCCCGCACTGGTTGTCATGGGTTGCGCCATTTGGTATGACCGACTGTCAGGATAGTACAAAATTTTCAAGGACTGAGGGTCAAAAGGCACGAAACAGGGGTTCTGTCGGAACCCAATTCCACCGGTTGAGCCATGCGGACCCCACTGCCCGGGAGCGAGCGCAGGTTAGAAGTCGCCCCTTTCCGAGCCTGGGCTGGACGTCTAGGTTTTTCGTCATGTCCTCCGCCTTATCCACGGCCGCGCGATCGGCGCCTCTAACGCAAGACTCGCGCGGCGGTGGGTAAGCCGCCTGCACGAACCGAGGGCTGTCCGGCCGTCCGCAGTGCTGACGAGGCTGGCAACTGCCTGGCCGACGTGTGCCTGCCGCAGTCGACCACTGCGGTTGCGATCCGGAAGACGTTGGCGCAGGATCGTTCCCGCTTACGCTGGCTGAGTCAGCCCGGCTGATGCCCGACATCGCATCGCCCCTGCCCGCACCCGTGGGCGCATACGCCGGCCTCATCTCCTGAAACCCGGCGGCCGAGAGGCTTGGAGATACGCGTCAGGCTTCGGACACGAAGCGCCTGCCCTGCCCCAGTCGAGCATGCGGGACCGTAGCGGCATCAGCCGAGACGCCGCTGCTGCAATCACGCCCGCGCCCTGCCCCAGTACCGCTGCGCCAACCGCGTCGTCACTACGCGGCGCCAGCCAGTAGTGACGACGCGCACGCTGCCCCAGCGCACGAGCGTTTTGCCGGGGCTGTCGCAAGTGACGACCCCACGTGACGGGCTCCCAGGCGCGTCAAGACATCGGACCGCGCAACGCGGTCTGCACCCGCCCGCTCCCCGCGGGCCATGTCAGCCATGGCGCCAACCGGCGCACCCAGAGCCTTGGGGCAATGGCTCACCCGATGG
>JAJTYR010000078.1 GCA_021463505.1 Burkholderiaceae bacterium
AGCGCCGCCGGCCGCCGCACCAGCGTTGGCGGGCGCGCCAGCGGCGCTCGCCCGATGGTGGCTGCGCTTCGACGATCCGCAACTGGGCGCGCTGGTGGCGCAGGCGCTCGAGGCCAACGCCAGCCTGCGCAGCGCGCGCGCCGCCCTGGCGCAGGCGCGCGCGCTGCGCGACGTGCAGGCGGCCGGCCTGCTGCCGAACCTGAGTGCCTCCGGTTCGGCGCAGCGCGCACGGCCTGCGGGCGGCAACACCGCGAACCGCTTCCAGGCGGGACTGGACGCCGGCTGGGAGCTCGACGTGTTCGGTGGCCGGCAGGCCGCGGTGCGGGCGGCCGAAGCCGATGCGCGCGTGGCGCAGGAAAACCTCGCCGCCCTGCAGGTTTCGCTCTCCGCCGAGGTGGCGCTCGCCTACATCGAGTTGCGCGGGCTGCAGGCGCGCCTGGCGATCGCGCGCGGCAACCTCGCCGCGCAGGCCGAGACGCTGCAACTCGCGCAGTGGCGCGTGCAGGCAGGACTGGCCAGTTCGGTCGAGCTCGAACAGGCGCGCGCCGCCACCGGGCAGACGGCGGCGCAGATTCCGGCGCTCGAGGCGGCGATCGCGCAGGCCGGGCACGCACTCGCCGCGCTCACCGGGCGCGCGCCGCTGGCGCTGCGCGCGCAACTCGACGAGGCACGTCCGGTACCGCAGCCGGCGGCTGCGCTGGCGCTGTCGATTCCCGCCGAAACGCTGCGCCAGCGCCCCGACGTGCGCCGCGCCGAACAGCAGATCTCGGCCGCGCTCGCGCGCGTGTCGCAGGCGGACGCGGCGCGCCATCCGGGCTTCCGGCTGGGCGGCACGCTCGGCCTGAGCGCGCTCACGCTCGGCGGCCTGAACAGCGGCGCGGCGGTCTTCGATTCGCTGCTCGCCAGCGTCTCGGTGCCGCTGCTCGACGGCGGGGCGGCACGCGCCCAGGTGCGCGCGCAGGAGGCCGCGCTCGAGCAGGCGCGCGCCGGCTACGAGTCGGTGGTGCTGGGCGCGCTGCAGGAAGTGGAGGACGCGCTGGTCGCTCTCGCCAGGGACCGCGAGCGGCTGGCGCGGCTGCGCGAAGCGGCCGAAGCGTCCGGCCATGCGGCGTTGCTCGCGCAGCAGCGTTACGCGGGCGGCCTGATCGACTTCCAGGTGGTGCTGGAGACCCAGCGCACGCTGCTCGCCACGCAGGACAGCGTCGCGAACACCGGCGCGAACCTCGGCGCCGATCACGTGCGCCTCTTCAAGGCGCTCGGCGGAGGATGGGAATGAACACGAAGGTGGAGAGCCTGCTCGCAGGCGCGCGCGCCCGCTGGTGGCGCCGCCCGGGGCTGTGGGTCGCGCTCGTGCTGCTGGCGCTGGCCGCCGGCGGCGCCTGGTACTGGGCCGGCCGGCAGCAGGCCGCGGCGGCGCCGCGCTACCTCACCGAAGAGGCGCGCCTGGGCGAGCTCACGCTGACGGTCACCGCCAACGGCAAGCTGCAGGCCACGCGCACGGTGAACATCGGCAGCGAGCTCTCGGGCACGGTGCGCAACGTGCGGGTCGACGTGAACGACCGGGTGACGAAGGGGCAGGTGCTGGTGGAGCTCGACACCGCCAAGCTGACCGCACAGGTGGCGCGCTCGCGCGCATCGCTGGCGGCGGCACAGGCGAAGCGGGCGCAAACGCTGGCCACGATGAGCGAAGCGCAGGCCGGCCTTGCGCGGCTGCGCGAGGTGTCGCGGCTGTCGGGCGGCAAGGTGCCATCGGCGGCCGAGCTCGACGCCGCCGACGCAGCGCTCGCGCGCGCCCGCGCCGACGAGAACAGCGCGCGCGCCAACGTCGAGGACGCCCGCGCCGCGCTGTCCAACGACGAGACCAACCTGTCGAAGGCGTCGATCCGCTCGCCGATCGACGGCGTGGTGCTGTCGCGCTCGGTGGAGCCGGGCAACGCGGTGGCGGCCACGCTGCAGGCGGTCACGCTGATGAGCCTGGCCGAAGACCTCACCCGGCTGCTGGTCGAGGTGAGCGTCGACGAGGCCGACGTCGGCGCGGTGAAGGTCGGCCAGAAGGCGAGCTTCACCGTCAGCGCCTATCCGCAGCGCCGCTACCCGGCCACCGTCACGCGCGTGGCCTTCGGTTCGACGCTGACCGAGAACGTGGTCACCTACGCGACGCGGCTCGAAGTGGACAACGGCGACCTGAGCCTGCGGCCCGGCATGACCGTATCGGCCTCGATCATCGCCGCCGAGCGCAGCAACGTGCTGCTGGTGCCGAACACCGCGCTGCGCTTCACGCCGCAGCAGGCCAGGGGCAACGCGGGCAGTGCCGGTAACGCGGGCGGTGCGGACGGCGGGGCTGCGGGCGGCGGTATCGTCTCGCGGCTCGTGCCGCGCCCCCCGCGCCAGGCCGCCAAGACCGCGCGGCCCGACGCGCCCGCCTCCGGCGCGCGTCGTCTCTGGGTGCTGGAGGCCGGCGTCGCGCGCGAGGTGACGGTGCAGGCCGGGATCACCGACGGCCGGATGACCGAGGTGAGCAGTGACGCGTTGCGGCCCGGCATGGCGGTGATCGTCGACCAGCTGGCGGGCGGGGCGGGGCGATGAGCGGAAGCACGAGTCCGCAGTCGGGCGCGAAGGTGGATGCGGACTCGGGCGCGGGCGACGCACCGCTCATTCGCCTGCGCGGCATCACCCGGGTCTACGGCCAGGGGCCGACCGCGCTGCAGGCGCTGCGCGGCGTCGATCTCGACGTGGCGCGCGGCGAGTTCGTGGCAATCATGGGGCCGAGCGGCTCGGGCAAGTCCACCGCGATGAACCTGATCGGCTGCCTCGACCGGCCGACCGCGGGCGAGTACCTGTTCATGGGCGCGCACGTCGAGTCGCTCGGCCGCGACCAGCGCGCGCAGCTGCGGCGGCACTATTTCGGCTTCGTCTTCCAGGGCTTCAACCTGCTCGCGCGCACCTCGGCGCAGGAGAACGTCGAGTTGCCGCTGCTCTACCGCGGCGAGTCGGCCGCGGCGCGCCACGCCGCCGCGGCGCGCGCGCTCGCCTCGGTCGGCCTGAAGGGTTGGGAGCACCACACGCCGGCCGAACTGTCGGGCGGCCAGCAGCAGCGCGTGGCGATCGCGCGCGCGATCGTCACCGAACCGGCGGTGCTGCTGGCCGACGAGCCCACCGGCAACCTCGACACGCAGCGCGGCCGCGAGATCATGGAGTTGCTGTGGCGGCTGAACGCCGATCGCGGCATCACCGTGCTGATGGTCACGCACGAACCCGACATGGCCGCCTGGGCACGACGCGTGGTGCGTTTCGTCGACGGCGTGGTGGCCAGCGACACGCCCAACGAGCATCCCGTCGGCCTCGTGGCCGACGCGCAGCGCGGGGCGGACGCGCTGCGCGCGGGTGAAGCCGTCAGCGTGCGCGTTGCCGCGCCGGGCGGAGCCGCCTGATGCTGGGCAACACGCTGCTGCTTGCGCTGCGCTCGATCCGGCGCAACCTGATGCGCTCGTTCCTCACGATCCTCGGCATCGTGATCGGCGTGGCCGCGGTGATCACGATGGTCACCGTGGGCAACGGCGCCACCGTCGCCGTGCAGAACCAGATCTCGAGCCTGGGCACCAACCTGCTGATGATCCGTCCCGGCCAGCGTCTGGGTCCGGGCATGGGCGGCGCGTCGGCGCCGGCGTTTCGCGAGAGCGACGCCGTGGCGATCGCCACGCAGATCGGCGGCGTGCAGGCGGTGGCGCCGGAGGCGCGCGCCGGGGTCACCGTGGTGGCGGCTGGCAGCAACTGGACCACCACCGTCACCGGCAGCACCAACCTGTGGCTGCAGACCGGCAACTGGCGCATCGCCGCCGGACGCGAGTTCAGTGCCGAGGAGCTGCGCGCCGGCGCGTCGGTGTGCGTCATCGGCGAGACGATCCACCGCGAACTCTTCGCGGGGCGCCCGCCGCTGGGCGAGTCGCTGCGCGTGAAGGACTTCTCGTGCCAGGTGATCGGTCTGCTCGCCTCCAAGGGGCAGGGGGTGATGGGCAACGACCAGGACGATCTCGTGCTGGTGCCGCTGGCCACGCTGCAGCGGCGCGTCACCGGCAACACGCGCGTCTCGGTGCTGCTGGTGTCGATGCGCGACGGCAGCGACGCGGCGCGCGTGAAGTCGGGTCTGCGCCAGTTGCTGCGCGAGCGTCGCAACCTCTCCGACAGCGACGAAGACAACTTCAACATCCTCGACACGCAGCAACTCGCCGACACGCTGTCGGGCACCACGAAAGTGATGACGATGCTGCTCGGTGCGGTGGCCGCGGTGAGCCTGCTGGTGGGCGGCATCGGCATCATGAACATCATGCTGGTGAGCGTCACCGAGCGCACCCGCGAGATCGGTCTGCGCCTGGCCATCGGCGCGCTCGAGCGCGAGGTCCTGCTGCAGTTCCTGATCGAGGCGATCGTGCTCGCCGCCTTCGGCGGGCTGGTGGGCGTGGTGCTGGCCGCGGGCGCCTCGATCGGCCTGGCGCGACTGATGCAGGTACCGTTCCTGTTCGATCCGGCCGTGAACCTGCTGTCGTTCGTGTTCTCGGCCGGCATCGGCGTCATGTTCGGCTACTTCCCCGCGCGCCGTGCGGCGCGGATGGACCCGATCGAGGCGTTGCGGCACGAGTAGCCGCGCGGCTCGGGGGTGAAGCGGTCAGTCGGGCGTCAACAGCGTCACGGTCGGGAAGTACCTTCGGTATCGACGCGCGTCGCGGGTCAACAGGGGCATGCCCGCGACCGCGGCGTGGGCGCCGATCAGGAAATCGGCGAGCACGCGAACCCTCGATCCTCCTGCCCGCCGGTCGTTCACGAACGCCTTGCCTGCCAGAAAGAGCGCGGGTCCGGGGAGCTCCAGCACGTTCAGCCCGAGCGCGTCCACTGCATCATCGAGTTCCTCGACGCGATCGAACGCGGCCGCCAGTTCGGCATGAACGATGCCGTTGATTGCAAGCTCATGGACGCTCGCCTTGCCGCGCGCGGCTTCGAAGCGGTCTTTCGTGCGCCGGCCTGTCACCGTTCGGGCGGGCTGGATCACGATCCGACCCTGCGCATCGACGCTGACCGATCAACGCTGCGCGCGCGGCCGCCCCGGCTGCGGCAACCACGCGAACGCCAGCGCCCCCGCGGCCAGCATCGCCGCGATCGTGCCCATCACCACCGCATAGGTCGGCACGTGCCAGCCCGACGCGGCCGAGGCGACCGCGCCGGTCGCCCACTGCATCAGTGCCACGCCGAGGAACATCGCCATCGTGAACAGCGCGAGCGCGCGCCCGATCATCGCCGCCGGGTAGGCCGCGCGCACGTCGGCGTACTGGTAGACGATGTATCCGGTCAGCAGCGAGTAGGCGATCGACAGCCCGACGTCGGCCGCCGGGCCGGCGCCGAGCGCCAGCAGCACGAAGAGCAGCGCGCAGCCGAGCGTGAACTGCACGAGGCGACGCCGCCTCGTGCCCGGGCCCGGATCGAAGCGCCCCCAGAGCGGCAGCGCGACCATCGACGCGAGCGACACCACGATCGCCACGTTGCCCGCCTGCACGAGCGACATGCCGTAGCGATCGATCAGCATCGGGCCGAGCCACAGCCCGCGCAGCGTGACGAAGGCCGCGTAGGTGACCGCGCTCAGCGCGACGATGCCCCAGGTGTGCGGCATCGCGAACAGCGCCACGAAACCGCGCAGCGCATCGGCGAGCGTCTCGCGTCGCACCCCCGGCGCCGCGCCGCTGGCCGCGTGCACGCCGTCGCCCGCCTCGCGCACCAGCCACCAGATCGCCAGCCACGCCAGCACCGACAGCGCGCCCAGCGCGACGAACCCGCCGCGCCAGGAACTCGCCTCGATCACCCACGCCAGCGGCGTGCCGGTCATCAGCATGCCGACACCCCCCAGCGCCAGCACGATGCCCGAGACCGACGCGAAGCGCTCGGGCGGGAAGCGCCGCGCGATGAACACGCTGCACACGAGGAACGCCGGCGCACAGCCGATGCCGATCAGCGCCTGCCCGAGCAGCAGCAGCGAGAAGTCGTGCGTGAGCGCCGACAGCGCCGCGCCGGCGACGGTGAGTGGAAACGCCGCGAGCACCGTGCGGCGCAGGCCGTGCACGTCGATGCCCACGCCCATCAGCAGCTGCAGCGCGCCGAACGCGAAGTGGAAGATGCCGGCGAACAGCCCCAGCTGCTGCGCCGACAGCGCGAAGTCGCGCTGCAGCGCCGGCGCCATGATCGCCGCGATCGTGCGCCAGGCCGTGCTCAGCGTGAAGCCGCCGGTGAGGGCGAGCAGCATCACCCAGTCGGCGCGGCTGGCGGCGGATGCGTCGGCTGCCTGGGATTGGGGGATCGAGGACATGACGGGACGGGGTCCGGCGTTCACCGGGCAACCAGGGAACTATACCTTTCGTCGAATGGTGGGGAACCCGGATTCGGCAGAGACTGTTGTGATCGTCCCCCGATGCATGTGCTGGGGTGTACACAACCACGCACAGCGACGCGGAGCCTTCAGATGAGCACGACGATGACGATCCGGCTGGAGCCGGAAATCAGGGAGCGACTCGACCAAGACGCGCGCGCGGCTCGGCGCAGCGGCTGTGGGGCGAACCAGGATCGTTCTGACCTCGATCCTGGCGACTCCTGCAGGGCATGGACGGTCTCGGGCCGCACGAAGGCGACGAACGGCGCCGGTTTGCACTTTTACAGTACAGCACGTAAAATGTGCACCTGATCGAGGCAAGGGAAATGACGACCAACATCACGCTGCGCCTGGACGAGAAGACCCTGCGCCGGATCAGGCATCTCGCCGTCGACCAGCAGACCTCCGTTTCGGCATGGGTCGGCAACCTGGTAACCCGGGCCGTCGCCGAACTGGACAGTTTCGAACCTGTTCGCCGGCGCGCTCTTCGCGCCATGAAGCAGCCGGTGCCGGTTCGCGAGGGTCCGCTCGGTCGCGAGGAGGCTCATGAGCGTTGAGGTGTTCGTCGACACCAACCTGCTGTACTACGCCAACACCGATTCGCCGGACCCGCGCCACGCCCGCGCGCGCCAGCTCATCGAGCCCTTGTGGAGCGAGCCGGGCAGGGCGGCGGTCAGCGTGCAGGTGCTGCAGGAACTGCACGTCAACCTGATGCGCAAAGGCGGACTCGATCCCGCCGCCTCGTGGCGGCGGGTCAGCGACTACCTGGCCTGGAAGGTGATCGACAACGACCGCCTCCTGCTCGCCGCGGCAGTCGACGTGCAAACGCGCTGGAAGCTGAGCTATTGGGACAGCCTGATCGTCGCCGCCGCGCAGCGCTCGGGCGCCCCCTTGCTGTGGTCCGAAGACCTTGCCGAAGGCCAGCGTTACGATGACGTGCGGGCCGTCAACCCGCTCCGCGCGTAGCGCCACATCGACGAGGCCCGCACGATGAAGATGCGCGAGATCCCGTTCGGCACCACCGACTGGTCCACCGTCGAAGCCACCGAGCATCGGGGCGACACGGGCGTTGCGCGCTGGCGCACGCGCCACTTCGGCCCGGCCGACGACCCGATCCGCGTGCGCATGGTCGAGTACTCGCCCGGCTACAGCGCCGACCACTGGTGCAGCAAGGGCCACGTGCTGCTGTGCCTGGCCGGCGAGCTCGAGACGCTGCTGCAGGACGGCCGCCGCTTCGTGCTCGAGCCGGGAATGAGCTACCAGGTGGCCGACGGCGCGGAGGCGCACCGGTCTTCGACGGCGTCCGGGGCGACGCTGTTCATCGTTGATTGAGGCGGGTTCGCGGGCGGCCGGCCTTCCACGAGCGCTTGCCATAGGCCATCGGGCCGAATCCTTCTGACCCTCTCGGCTCACCGCAGACTTCGCAACCTGCGGCAGACTGGTCCTGTCGAGCCTCCGTCCAGTTGTCAACTGACAATTGACGGTTTACAATTCACGGAACCATCAGTGATCGAAAGCTTCAGGCACAAGGGGCTGAAGAGACTGTACGAACGCGGCGACCGGAGCGGAGTCAATCCCGACCATGTCGAGCGCATCGAGAACATTCTCTCGATTCTTTCGGTTGCCGAGAGCCTGTCGGACATCGATCTCCCTTCGCTGCGCCTTCACGCAATGAAGGGCGACCGCAAGGGCTTTCACGCGGTCACGGTCCGGGCGAACTGGAGGATCGTCTTCCGCTTCGAGAACGGCACCTGCCAGGACGTGGATCTCGTCGACTATCACTAGAGCCGTACCGCAAGGTGCGAGACCAACGATGCAGATGAAGAACCCGGCACACCCTGGCCGCATCGTGCGCCAGGAGTGCCTCGACGCCTTTGGCCTGTCGGTCGCCGAGGCCGCCAGGGCGCTCGGCGTGACTCGCCAGGCGCTGAACAACGTGGTGAGCGGCAGGTCGGCGATCACGCCCGAAATGGCCGTGCGCCTGTCGAAGGCCGTCGGCAACGACCCGGACTTCTGGCTGCGCCTGCAGCGTCAGTACGACCTCGCGCAGGTGCTGAAGAACGCTTCCCGGATCAAGGTTGCCCGGCTAAAGAGGCCGGTTGGCGAACCAGAAACCGCGCGCTGACTGCGCCAGTGCCGGCCTCACTCGTAGTGCGACCACATGCGCAGCACGCGCACGGTACGCAGCTCCGGGAAGACCTCGTAGACCAGCCGGTGCTGGATGTTGATCCGGCGCGAGTACGCGCCCGCGAGATCGCCGACCAGCTTCTCGTATGACGGCGGGTTCCTGAAGGGGTCTTCCGCGAGCACGGCCAGCAGTTCCTGCGCCTTCGGCTTGAGGCCGGCTGCGGCGAGCTTGCTGGCGTCCTTCATCGCGTGCTTCGCGAAGACGACCTTCCAGCTCACCAGTCGAGATCCTCGGCACTCTGGTCGAGGGGCTCGGCCATGCCTGCCTTGATCGACTCGCGCATGCCGGGCACGGACAGCAGGAACAAGGTCTCCTGGATCGCCTGCCAGTCTTCTGCGGCGATGAGCACGGCGCTCGTGCGCTTGCCGGTGATGTGAATCGGCTGGTGCGACTCTGCCGCCTCGTCGATCAGCCGATAGAGGTTCGCGCGCGCTTCGCTCGCAGTCAGGGTGGGCATGCGGGTCTCCGGAAGCTTCGCAGCGTACGTAATTGCGTACGCTTTGTCAACGAGCGCCTCGCGACCGTGAAGGGGCGACGGTCACCCCTTCACCAGCGAGATGTTCAGCCGCTTCCCGAGCGCCCCGGCCGCCTTCACCAACGTCTGCAAGGTGGTCGATGGATTGTCCGGGTCGAGCAGGCGGTCGAGTTGCGCGCGGGTCGTCCGCATGCGTCGCGCCATCTCTGACTTGGTCAGGCGCGCCTTCCTCATGCTCTCCTCGAGTTGGAACGCCAAGACGCGCTTGACGGCGATCGCCTGCACGGCGTCGTAGCTGCCGTCTTCGCGCAGGAAGTCGTCGAGGGTCGACCCGACGTGGGGATTGCGTTTCATGTAGCGCTCCGAAGCTTCCTCAGTCTGTGCCGTGCCAAGTCGAGTTCCGGCTTCGGCGTCTTTCGATCCTTCTTGATGAATCCGTGCAGAAGGATCATCTCGCCTTGCTCCAGCACGAAGAGGACGCGGGCGACTCGATGTGAAAGGCGGGTACGAACCTCCCAGATGTCGTCGCCGAGGTGACCCACTACCGGCATGCCGATTGGCCAGCTCAACTGCACGGCGCGAATGTCGGCACCGATCTCCCGCCGCTCCTCGGCCGGCAGCGCCTGCAACCACTCGCGAACGGGTTCGTTGCCCGAACTCTCGCGAAAGAAGCGCACGGCCAAGACCGCCTTGCTGGGTGCCGTGTTCCGGGAATGTATCATTTCGGGTACGCGCTCGACAACCGGAGTTGCCTCGACCCCCCCCGATCTGGCTTCGCCCGCCCGCGGGGGGGGGGCGTCCAGGGACCAAGGCAAATTGTTCGTGTGGTTTCTCCGGGCATCAATCGGCCGGGCTGCCGAGTCATCGGATTGATCCGACAGTCCGACGTTCATCCCATGAGCCCCTCGCGTCTCGCAGGCTTTGAAACACCGATGCCGTGAGCAAATAGCAAATACGCTATATGTCCGATAGCATGGGGGATCGGAATCTTCGACGGCGGTTCGTCGGTTGCAGGAGGCGAAAGGTGAGCAGCGCGCTGAAACGCTTCAAGGCGCGGGCCCTGAAGCGCCCGGAAGTGAGGAAGGAGTACGTGGGGCTCGCGGACGAGTTCGCCTTCATCGACGAGCTCCTGAAGGCGCGCGCGAGCGCCGGCCTCACGCAGGCGCAACTCGCCGAGCGGATCGGCACCACCCAGTCAGCCGTCGCCCGGCTCGAATCGGGCAGCGCCGCGCATTCACCGTCGATCGCCACGCTTCAGCGCTACGCCAGCGCGCTCGGCTTTCGGGTCGAGGTGCGATTCGTGAAGCTCGAGAAACGATCGGGACGGTCGACACGCGGTGCGCGCCTTGGGCGTCATACGGGGACCGGCGTCGGCTGATGCACCTCAGGCCAAAGCCACCGTCAGCTGCCCCGTCCGTCGCTTCGACGGCCGTACCGCGATCTCGATGTCGTAACCGAGTCGAGTCAGGCACTCCATCAACTTGCGCTCGGACACGTTGGCAAAGTCGCCCCGCACGATGCTCGACACCTTCGGCTGGGTCAGCCCCATGCGCCGTGCTGCGGCCTCCTGCGTCAGCCCGAGCCGGCGAATCGCGCGAGTGATCTCGATGACCAGGTCGGACTTGACCTTGAGCTTGTCGGCATTCGGCAAGCCGAGATCCGCAAAGACGTTGTCCGAACCATGCAGCACCTCGACGCCGACGATCACCTCTTTCTTCATACGGCGCATCTCATCGTCCCTGCGAATACAACTCGGCAATCTTCAGGCGGGCGCGTATCAGCGCCATGTCCTCGTTCGGCGTCTCCACGCCACGCCGGCTCTTCTTCTGGAACACATGCAGAACGAAAACCGCTGCCTGGAACTTCACGGTATAGACCGCCCGAAACGTACCGCCGGCTTCGTCCCTGATGATCTCGAGGACCCCTGCTCCTCCGAAGCCCCGCAGGACCTTGGTCGATTCGTGCCGCTCTCCCTGTTGCGCGCGACCGAGCGCATGACCGAAGAATTGGCGAACCGGCCCGGGCATCGCCATCAGGTCACGGTAGCTGCTGCCAAGCCAAACGAGGGGCTTCTCCGTGGTCGTCGGAATGTCCAGGCGCATTATACCAGTTCGGGGATAAGTTGCCGCGACCTCTCGGCCGGTTCCGACCACGATAGGTGGCGAAACCCCTTTCGATAAGCCGGCAAACAGCCGACCCGAACGGCCAGTCCGCGCGAACGCGGCCGAGGAGCGCCAGCTCCCCGCGTCCCCAGGCTCACCCCCTGAGCCCCACGCCCCCGATCATCCGGCCTACCCCACCCGCCGGAGCCGCCCCATGCCTCTCGCAGCCAGCGTCGTCGCCGACCCCACCCCCCTCACCACCCACGCCCTCGTCCGCGCCCGCCAGCGCGGCATCGACCTCGAAGCGCTCGCCTGCCTGCTCAGCTACGGCCGCCGCCACCACGACCACCGCGGCGCCGAGATCGTCACCTTCGACCACGCCGCGCTCGACGAGGTTGCCCGCCGCGAGCCGCGCCCGACCTGGCGCAAGGCGGTCGAGGCGTCGTCGCTCTACGCGGTGCTGGGCCCCGACGGCTTCGTGATCACCACCGGCCACCGCTACCGGCGCGTTGTCCGCGACCGCAGCCTCGCGTCGCTGCGCCCGGGGCGCAGCCGCCGCCCGCGCGACGCGCACTTCGTCACGCAATCGGGTGTCGCCACCTGATTCCGGCTGCGACAAAAGTGATAAGGTACAAACACAATCGCGAATAAGAGCCCGTGGAGGAGATGGCCCCGGCAAGCGGTACCCTGGCGAGCACGCGCCCGCACGCCGACCCGCAGCGCGGCGCACGGAACGATCCGCCGCGCCGCCCGCCCCGGCTGTCAAAGTCGCGCCTGCTCGACTACCTGCAGTGCCCGAAGCGGCTGTGGCTGCAGGCGCACCACCCCGAAGCCCGCGAGGAATCGGCCGCGATGCAGTTCGCCTTCGCCAACGGCCACGAGGTCGGCGAGGCGGCGCGTGCGCTCGTCCCCGGCGGTGTGCTCATCGACCCGCCGAACAACGACCTCGCCAGAGCGCTGCGGCTCACCCGCGAACAGACCGCCGCGCGTCCGCACCGGCCGCTCTTCGAGGCCACCTTCGAGCGCGACGGCCTGCTGGTGCGCGCCGACATCCTGCTGCCCGGCCCGGACGGCTGGACGCTGGCCGAGGTGAAGTCGTCGGGCGCGGTGAAGGACTACCACCCGACCGACGTCGCGATCCAGCGCTGGGCAATGGAAGAAGCGAGCGCCGGTCTCGCGCTGGCGCGCACCGAGCTCTGGCACGTCGACACCGGCTGGACCTACCCGGGCGACGGCCGCTACGAAGGCCTGCTGGTGCGCGAAGACCTGGGCGAAGCCGTCGAGGCGCGCATCGCGCAGGTGCCCGACTGGGTGCGCGGGGCCAAGGAGGTGCTGGCCGGCCCCGAGCCCGCGATCGCGATGGGCGAGCAGTGCACGACGCCGTTCGACTGCCCGTTCCAGCGCTGGTGCGCCGCGCAGGCCGGCCCGCAGGCCGAGTACCCGGTGACGCTGCTGCCGAACAACAAGGGCAAGAAGCTCGCCGCCGAGCTGATCGCCGAGGGCTACGCCGACCTGCGCGAGGTGCCGCCCGAGCGCATCGAGGACGCCGAGCTCGCGATGATCGCGCGCGTGACCCGCGAGGGCCGCCCGCGCCTGGACCCCGAAGCCGCGACCGCGATCCGCGCGCTCGCCTGGCCGCGCATCTACCTGGACTTCGAGACGATCGGCTTCGCGGTGCCGCGCTGGGCAGGCACCCGGCCGTACCAGCAGGTGCCGTTCCAGTGGGCGTGCGTGATCGAGCACAAGCGCGAGCATAAGATGTTATCCGTAAATTATGTTCACGCTGAGCGGCACCTTCCGGAAGGCGATGATCGCAGCAGCGAGATGGTTGAGCGCAACGAAGCTGCGCTCGA
>JAJTYR010000079.1 GCA_021463505.1 Burkholderiaceae bacterium
GGTTGCTCAATCTGCGCCTTCCTGGCCATCCAATACCTCGCCCACGCATGCTTCGATCAGAGCATAACGCGCGAGATGTTGTTTTCGTCTACACCCTCTCAGACCCCCGGCCCATGGTCGACCGCAGCCCCAAGACGCACGATCAGCGGCGGCAGCGCGAGTTGGACCGTGTCCCACAGGATGTTGCGATTGACGTCGAAGTACGCATGGACCAGCCGGTTGCGCATGCCGACGATCTGCGCCCAGGGGACGTCCGCAAGCTCCGCTCGACCCTCCCCGCTGACCTGGCTGGCGGCTTCCCCGACGATCTCGACCGCACGCGTCAACGCCAGTCGCAACATGTCGTCCGAATCGAGCGCGGAGCGCTCGCGGCCGGCGACGAAGGCAAGCGCTTGCTCGGCCGCCTCGATCATGTGATGGAGGCGCCAGCGGTCATCCGGCGACATACTGCGTCTCCGCTGTCCGTACGACTTCTTCGCGGAAATGACGGCTGAGATCCTCCGCGGTGCGCAGGTCCACCTTGCGTCCGCCGAGCAGTTGCGAAAGCTCGATCTCGATCTGCGCCATGTCCAGGAAGGTCGTGCGTGCGCCGGGCTCGAACTCCACCAGCAGATCGACATCGCTGTCGGGGCGCGCGGTGCCCTTCAGCGTCGACCCGAAGAGCGAAAGCTTGCGGATGCGGTGCCGACTGCACACCTCCGCCAGTGTCGCGGGCTCGATTGGAATTTGTCGGCTCATCGCGATGTCTCCTCAGAACAGCGTACCGCTCGCGGGCTCGGCGGGTCCACCGCCCTCGCGCGCCAGCCGCGCGATCTCGGGCCAACTCTGCACCAGCGCGTTGTATTGCAGCGCCTCGGCTGCGCGCTTCTTGCGCTCGCTCACGGTGTAGAGCCGGTAGGCCAGCTCGCGCGCGGTCTCGGCTCGGCTGCCGAGCCTGGCCACCAGCGTCGCCGCGGCGCTCTCGCCACCGGCCTCGAGCGCGCGGATCAGGTGGTGCACGGCCTCCCAGTGCGTGAAGCGCGCATCCGCGGCCGGATCCCAGTCCCCGGGCAGCTCGGCGGCCTCGAGCAGCCGCACCTTGCCGCGCTTCGATTCGAGGATGCTCGCCTCGCGCAGGCCGTCCACGCTCGTGTTCTTGGCGCGCGCCAGCACGTCGGCCACGCCGAACTCGCCTTCGGCGAAGCCGTGCTGCTCGAACCACGCGATGGCGAAGCGGCTGTCGGCGTCGAAGTCGCCCTCCTGCTCGGCCAGCGTCTCGTCGAGCACTTCGTTGATGAGCGCCAGCGCCTCGCGCACCGGCACCGGCTTACCCTCGGCGTCGAGCACCTTCGCGTAGCGGGTGTAGACCGCCATGCCGGGGCCGATCGCGGCCTGCGCCAGGTCCACCGGGGCGATGTTGCCTTCCTGCAGGTGGCGCAGCGCGTCGGGCAGCTCGGCCTTGAGCGCGGCGACGAACTCGCGGCGGGTGGCGGTGGGGGCGTCGGCCGCGCGCTGGCGGCAGACGAGGACGATGCTGGAGGCGAGCGCATTGGTGCCCGAGCCGATCATGCGGTTGCCGAGTTCGGTGCGCATCGGCCAGGTGCCGCTGATGCCGAAGCCGGCACGGATCACCGCATCGAGGAACGTCTCCCAGCCGGTGCTGGACGTGCCTTCTGCACTCTCGGTCTCGGACTGTTTGAAAGCGTAGTAGATCGTGACAGGGAATGCCGGATGCGCCTGCTCGACGAGCCGGTGCATCGCTTGCGTCATGCCGTCGAGGAAGAAGGTCTCGGCCTTCTCCTTGCTGCCGTGGCGGTAGGGCGTCGCAACCAGCTCCTCGGCCTTCGGCACAGCGAGCGTGGCGAACAGGTCCGGGAAGGTCGCGCGCAGCGAGCGGCGCAGCCAGACGTAGAAGAAGTCGGACAGGTCCGCGTAGCCGATGTTGTCGTAGTAGGGGGGGTCGGTCGAAACAACTTTGTCCGTGCTTATCGATTGCGCAGACGCATCAGCTTGCCCGGCATCGCCACTACCACTTGCAGGCAGACGTTGAATGGCCTTGACGGCCCACTCGACGTTATTTAGCCAGTTGCCGCTGGAGTCGGAGAAAGGATTTCCCTCCGCGAAATCCCACACCATCGGGATCGCTTGGCGGCCAAACGTATTGCGCAGCGCCTCCATCTTGGGACTGTTGTCCCACGAGCAAATTGACGAACCACGATCCACGGATCGACTAAGGGCGAATCCCCAATACACCCCCACCGCCTCCGCATACGCCGTCGCGCCGGTGCCGCCGTTGCGCAGCGGCGTGGGATCGTCCGCCAGCCCGGCCGCCAGCGCGTCGCGGCGGACCTGCTGCATCGCCTCGCCGACGAGGTCGGAGAAGGTCGTCAGCGCCACCAACTGCCGCGGGGTGAAGAGGTCGCCGTACGCCTTTAGGCCGTACAGCGGCGGCGAGAACCAACGCGGGTTCCCGGGCATCGCCACATCCGGCTTCCACTCCGGCTTCGCCTTGCGTGCCACCGCCTCGTGCTCCGGCGTCGGCGCGAGGTACACGCGCCCGCGCTCGCCCTCGGCCACGATCGCCATCAGCCGCGCGCCCATCCGTCCGGCGTTCGCCTCGCCGTAGATGTGCTCGCTCGCGATCGGCGTCCCGGACATCTGGCACTCGAAGTTCGCGCCGCGCGAGAGTTTCGTCCCGCTCTTTGCCCGCTCCGCGTTCCTGGGCTTCCCCACCTTCACCGTGAACCGGTAGCCGCCACCCTCGATCACCGGCTCGACGTACGCCTCCTTGCCCGCCTTGGTCGAAAGCATGAAGGTCGAGGCGAGCGGCACGTCCACCTTCGCGAACGCCGGGTTTGGGCTCTTGACCGTTCTCGCCCACAGCCACGCGATCACTGTGAGTTTCTTTCCCACGTAGGGCTTGAGGTCCGGCCGACCTTTCGCCATCTCGGCCGTCACCTCGATCGGCGGATAGAGCTTCCCGATGCGCTGCTGCGCTTCGTCGCGCATCCACTTGCCGTAGTGGCGCACGTCCTCGGCCAGCCCCTGCGCCCCCTTCCACTCGCGCGCGATCAGCGTCTTCTCTGCGCGCGCCTGCGGGTTCACCGGCGGCCGGCCGGCGAAGCGCGGCGGGATCTCGATCATCGCCTTGTTGATCAGCACCGCCACGGGGTTGAGGTCGCTGGCGTAGGCCTCCAGCCCCAGCCGCTGCGCCTCCAGCGGCAGCGCGCCGCCGCCGGCGAAGGGGTCATGGAAGGCGGGGAGCTTCTGCCGGTCGAACAGCTCCCTGGCGCGCGGGTGGTCGGCGTGCTCGGCGCAGGCCCGCCGCCAGCTCTGCCAGATCTCGGCGCGCGCCTTCTCCAGTACCGCCTCGTTGGTGGTGTTCTCCCACTGCACGAGGTCTTCGATGATGCGGAAGAGCCTTTCGCGCTCCTTCTGCTGCTTGGCCTCGGTAGGGAACAGGTCGGGCAGCATTGAGGGGTCGTCCACCATCTGCGCGAAGATCACCGCGCGGGCCGCCGCCAGCGGGCGGCGCGCCCACCACAGGTGCAGCGTGCTCGGGTGGCCGTGGCGGATCGATTTCTCGCGCGCGCTGGCCTTGTTGATGGCTTCGAGCGGCAGGGCGACTTCGATGAGTTTCTTCTTTGGCTGTGCCTTCACGCCACGGCTCCCCCGGCAGCGGTCATGCGGCGCACGATCTCCTGGCTCAGCTCGCGGAAGTCGGTGTAAGCCTGGCGCGCGGCCACCGAGTGGCTGCCGATCGCGCCGTCGGCGGCGGTCAGATTGAAGATGGGTTTGCGGGCATCCTGCCCGAGCGGGATCAGACTGCGGTAGTGCTTCAACGTGGCGACACGGTTGGCGTCCTGGCTGGGATCGCCGTTGTCGTCCGGCGCGTCCTGGCCGAGCACGCTGCGCATGTACTCGGCGGGCATGCGCCGCACCCAGCGATCGTAGGCCGCCACGGGCCGGCGCAAGCGCACGCTGTGTTGCTGCACCACGTAGCCGAGCGGCTGCATCTTGCCCTGCGGCAGGGCGAACTCCGGGCTCGACCAGTTTTCGAGACGTTTGATCCACTCGGTTCGCCAACGCCGCAGGGTCGGACCGAGGTTGCGCAGGCCTTGCAGAGAGAACAGGTCGGCGCCCAGCGGCACCACCAGGAAGTCGGTGGCGATCAGGGCGGAGCGGTTGATCGCGCCCAGGCTCGGCCCGACGTCGACCAGCACGATGTCGGCACCGCACTGTCGGGCGCCGAGCTGCATCACCTGCCAGAACGCGGTGAGCACGCGGAAGGGCCGGTAGAGATTCTGATTGCCCAGGCAGTTGGGCCATTCGGTGGACAGCAGGTCCTCGAAGCCGGACAGGGCAAGATCGCCCGGCAGCAGCGACAGCCGGTCCGAGATTCGGCGCAGGCGCGGCTCACGCAGGTCGCCGACCTTCGCCAGCGGTTCGATGCAGCGGTAGATGGTGTCCGGCTCCTCGTGCTGCGGGCGATCCCACAGCTCGGCGAGCTGATCCTCGTCGAGGAACGCAGCGGTGAGGTTGGCCTGCGGGTCGAGGTCAGCCACGAGCACGCGCCGGTCCAGCTCGGCCATCATCCACGCCACGTGGTAGACCAGCGAGGTCTTGCCGACGCCGCCCTTGTTGTTGAAGAAGGTCAGGAGCGGGATGCTCATGGCCGGGCCCTCACGGTGCAGCGTACCCAGTTGGCGTTGACCTCGAACTCGGGCGGTGGATGTCCGGCCTTGGCGAGTTGGGTGCGCGCGGCCGGAATGCCGTAGCCGAAGCGCTGCACGAGGCCCAGAACGCGCATGGCTTCGGCGAGCACGGGGTTGCGGTAGTCGGTGAAGCCAGGTTGGCCGAAGGTCTCCGACGTGACGCTGCCGAACGGGCCGCCCGGGCTGAGGATCTCGATGCGATCGTCGAACCAGTACACACGGGTGGGAGCGTTGGTGCCTTCGTAGGAGCGATGCAGCAGCGCGTTGCGCGTGAGCTGCTGGAGCGCCGGTAGCGGATACGTGGACTCGCGGATCTCCGTCGGCGACGACGTGATGTCGACCGCGGTGCGGTTGTGCGCCGCGAGCTTCTCATCGAGGCGACGAACGACATCCAGCAGGACGCCATCGATCACGGCCTCGTCCTGAACCGGAGCATCGCCCAGCTGCGTGCCCGCAATCCGAAGGAACTGGACGTAGGCCCCGGGGATGTAGTCGAGCGTGCGAATGCCGAGCACAAGCATGCCGGCGACGGTCGGTGTCGGGTCCTCGGGCGAAGCAATCATCTTCGTTGCTGCCAGCCGTTCCTCGTAGGTGCGGTCGTTCGCGGCGAGGACATCAGGATGGAACGCCTGAGGCAGGTACTCCTCCTCGAACCGGCGCCGGCTCAGGTCCGCCAGCACAGCCCCAGGCAGCGGCTGGGCGTCGAATGGCCGGTCGCGGTGGCGGCGCTTCTCGCTGAGGATGTGCTCGTCCTGGCGGCTCGCTACCCCGCGCCGTGGGCCGATGCGGATCCAGATGCGACCGTCGTAGCGCACGGGTGGCGCCTCGGCGGGAAACACGTGCGCGACTGCCACGTCGGCGCCGTGCAGGCGACGTTTCTCGACCACCATCGAGGGCGGCGGCACCATGCTCCCGTCGGCCTTGAAGTCCGCGATGTGGCGCAGGAGGTCGTCCGTGACCGGCAGCCCGGACGGTTGGCCCGCATCGTTCACACCGATGAACAGGACCCCGGCACGCTGACGGTTCGGCAGGTCGTTGGCAAAGGCACAGACGGCCTGACGGGCCTTGGCTTGCGCGTCGCCCCTCAGCGTCTCCTTGCGCTCGACGAGGTCGGACTCGAGGTCGGCCAGCAGCGCCTCGAGTTCCTGATCCGTATAGGTGTTCATCGTGGCTCCTCGGCGCGGGCCAGCAGCTCCGCGAAGTCGTAATTGACGCTGGTCACACCGAAGTCCGGTTCGCGCCGGAACGGCTCTCGCAGGTAATGCACGCGGTGCCCTTCGTCACCCCGGAACTCGACCAGCGCCAGGATGAACTCGTCGGGCTTGTTCAGCGAATAGAGGATCTCGTTCTTCGTCACGGTGACGGTGTCCGCGCCCGCGATGCGACCCTTCACCTCGATGAAGCGCAGCCGGCCGGTGCCGGGCACCCGGCTCTCGAGGTCGTAGCCGAGCTTCTCGAACTCGCGGTCTACCGGATCGAAGCCGAGCTGGCGCTCGACCTCCATCACGATGGCGCGGGCACGGGCGGCGGCGGCCTGCGTGTCGGCGGGCGCGGCTGGTGCGGGCGCAGCGCGGCCGGCCACCTTCGCCAGCAGCCCCATCGGCACGATGGCGACGCCACCCAGCACCACCGGCGGCAGCGCCGAGATCTGGGCCTCGCGGTCCAACTCGGCCAGCCGGCGTTCGAGCCGCGCTTGCAGCTCGTCCGCCCGGCGGCGCGCCTCCTGCGAGTTGAGCCGCGCCCCGGCCTTGCCGGCCTGCTCCTGCAGCTTGAGCTGCTCGGCGCGATGGTCCCAGTAGGCGATCTCCTTGGTCAGGCGGTCCTTCACCGCAGTGCGCGTCTTCTCGATCCAGCCAAGCCGCCGCTCGCGCACCTCCTTCACGTGCTCGGGAACGACGGTGGCGATGGCATGACCTTGCGCACGCTGTTCAAGCTCGCGCGTGATCCAGGCCATCTCCGGCCGGGCGAGGAGCGTTGCGGCGTCGGGCTCGCCCTCGCCGAGCGGACGGTAATCGAGATAGGGTGCGTAGTTCAGGTGCTGCGCGTTTCCCCCGGCGTCCATCTCCACGTAGAGCAGGCGACGCGAGATGGCACGCCGTTCGCCGGTGGGCAGCAGGCTCGCGTCCTGGATCGCGTGTTCGAGGAAGAAGAGCACGCGCGGTGCGGTGCCGGGGTCGCGCTCGTCGATGAGCACCGTGCCGCGCTTCATCAGGTCGCGCTGGCGTTCGAGCGTCAGGTCGAGCACGGCGTCGAGCAGCGGGTGGCCGGGGCAGACGAAGGCGGCGAGCGGCGCTCCGGCGGGCGCGATCAGCGGCTTCTCGAACGCGATGCGTTCGTAGCGCGCGAGCACCGGGTCGCCCGCGCCGATCTGGCGGTCGCGGTGTCGCACGGGGGCAGGCACGTGCGTGAGCTCGTAGCGGCGCGGCTCGCGCTCGCGGGCGGTGCCGCCCAGGCGCTTGAAGGCTTCGAGGAAGAAGGACTCGACGTAGTGCGGCTGCAGGCGGCGCGCCTCGGCGCGCTCCATGTCCTCGCGCACGCGCGCCACTCGGCTGGCGTCCATGGCGTCGTGGGCCAGGGCGCGCTCTTCCAGCAGTTCCCGGATATGGGCGCGATCCACCGCGCGCTCGATGGCGTGCGTGAGGCGTGCGCGCACGTCGGGCCGGTCGCCATAGCGGATGGCCTCGATCATCAGTTCGCGCAACGGCCGGCCCTCGAACTGCAGTTTGCCGAGCACGTCGAAGACCTGTCCGCCCAGGGCCCGACGCGCTTCTTCGAGCTTCTCCAGCAGGCGGCGGTAGACGTCGCCCTCGCGCGTTTCCTCGGCGACCAGGTTCCACAAGTGGCAGACCTCGGTCTGACCGATGCGGTGGATGCGGCCGAAGCGCTGCTCGAGGCGGTTCGGGTTCCACGGCAGGTCGTAGTTCACCATCAGGTGGGCGCGCTGCAGGTTGATGCCCTCGCCGGCGGCGTCGGTGGCGAGCAGCACCCGCACCTCGGGGTCGTGCAGGAAGCTCTCCTGCGCCTTGCGGCGCTCCTCGCGGCCCATGCCGCCGTGGATGATCGAGATCGCGCCGGGCCGGCCGAGCAGCGCGCCGATTCTCCGTTCGAGGTAGGCGAGCGTGTCGCGGTGCTCGGTGAAGAGCACGAGCTTCTGGTGCGGCGAGGGCACGGGCCTGGCGATGGCATCGGCACCGTAAGGGGGCGGATCGGGCTCGCCTGTGGTGAGCGCGGCGGGCGTGAAGATCTCGCCCAGGAGCTGCGACAGCTCGCGCCATTTGGTGTCCTGGCCGCTGCGGCGTACGTCGGCGGCAAGGGCTTCCAGGCGGGAGAGCGTGTCGATTTCCAGCTCGAGCTCGGCGATGGTGCTGGCGGCCGTGGCCTGGTCGAGGATCTCCTCCTCGGCGGCTTCGACCTCGTTCTCGGGCGCCTCCTCCAGGTCTTCCACGTCGTCGGCGTCGAGCACCGGACCCGGCGTCACGACCGGCGGCGCTGCGCCACCCCGCTGCAGGAGTTCCAGCTCGCGCAGGCGCTTCTCCAGCCGTTCGCGCCGGCGGCGCAGCGACTGGTAGATCGCCTCGGGCGACGAGGCGAGCCGGCGCTGCAGGATGGTGAGCGCGAAGCCGACCGTGCCGGCGCGCTTGTCGTTGGCCAGCGCCTCGGCGCGGTTGAACTCCTCGCGCACGTAGTCGGTGACTTCCTTGTACAGGCGCGCTTCGGCGGGCGAGAGCTTGTACGGCACCGTGTAGGCGATGCGCTCCGGAAAAAGCGGCGTGCCGTCGAACTTGAGCAGGTTCTCCTTGACCATCCGCCGCATCAGGTCGGTGACGTCGACCTGATGCACACCGTCGCGAAAGCGCCCCTCGAAGCGGTCGCCGTCGAGCAGTGCCAGGAAGAGCTGGAAGTCCTCCTCCTTGCCGTTGTGCGGCGTGGCCGTCATCAGCAGGAAGTGGCGCGTGAGGCCGGAGACGAGCTGGCCGAGGCGGTAGCGCCTGGTGTACTTGACCTCGCCGCCGAAGAAGGTGGCGGAGAGCTTGTGCGCCTCGTCGCACACCACGAGGTCGTAGCGGTTGTCGGGCGCGGCCAGCTTCTGCTGCACGTCCTCGTTACGCGAGAGCTTGTCGAGCCGCGCGATGGCGAGGTCGTTCTCGATGAACCAGTTGCCGGTGCGTGCGGCTTCGAGCTTGTCGTTGGTGAGGATCTCGAAGGGCAGGTGGAAGCGGCGCGAGAGTTCGTCCTGCCATTGCTCGGCGAGGCTGCCGGGACAGATGATGAGGCAGCGCTTGAGGTCGCCGCGGGCGATCAGCTCCTTGATGAGCAGCCCGGCCATGATCGTCTTGCCGGCGCCGGGGTCGTCGGCCAGCAGGAAGCGCAGCGGCTGGCGCGGCAGCATCGCCTCGTAGACCGCCGTGATCTGGTGCGGCAGCGGGTCGACCAGCGACGTGTGAACCGCCAGCACCGGGTCGAACAGGTGCGCGAGGCGGATGCGGTGCGCCTCGGCCACCAGGCGAAAGAGCGCACCGTCGCCGTCGAAGCTCCAGGGGCGGCCCTGTTCGACGATCTCGATCCGCGCTTCGTCGTGGCGGTAGAGGATTTCGTCGGCCACCTTGCCGGCCGGATCGCGATAGACGAGCGTCAGCGCGTCGGAGCCGTGCCACTGCAGGTTCACGACGGTGACGGCGGCATCGGGAAGGATGCCGCGCACGCTCGCGCCGGGGATGAGGTCTTCGAGGTTCATGGGCTGGATCTTGCCGCGGTGAGCTCCTCGCACAAGTCGACGAGCGAAACCGCTTCGACGGCTTCGGCGAGCGGGAAGCGCTCGGCGCCGCTGTACACGACCAGCCGACGACCCGGTCGGACGTCATCGCAGGCCAGATGGAAGCCCCGTTCGATCTTCGGCGCGAGCCCGCGCTTGACCTCTATCGCCCAAGGCGCGCGCTGACCGGGAAGCTTCAGCAGCAGGTCGATCTCGGCGCCGGCCGCGGTGCGAAAGAAGTGCGCCTCGGTGCCGTTCGGTGCGGCGGCGATCAGCGACTCGATCGCCAGGCCCTCCCAGCTCCCGCCTGCAACCGGGTGCGCCAGCAACGCCTCGCGGTCGCCGAGTCCGAGCAGCGCGTGCACCAGGCCGCTGTCGCGGACATAGACCTTGGGTGACTTGACCAGCCGCTTGCGGACGTTGCCGTGCCACGGCGCCAGGCGGCGCACGAGGAGAAGGTCTACCAGCAGGTCCAGGTAGGAGGCGACCGTCTTGCCATCCACGGCCAGCGCCCGAGCGAGCGCCGCGGCGTTGAGCAGTCCGCCTTGGCTGTGGGCGAGCATCGTCCAGAGGCGGCGCAACGATTCGGCGGGAATGCGCGGTCCGAGTTGCGGGATGTCGCGTTCGAGGTAGGTGCGGATGAAGTCCACCCGCCAGCGCAGGCTCGCGGCATCGGAATCCGCCAGCAGGCTGTCCGGGAACCCGCCGCGCAGCCACAGCGCGTCGAGGTACTTGCCGCCGACCTCGCCGGCATCGAGCGGGGCAAGCTCCAGGTAGCGGATGCGTCCGGCGAGCGACTCGCTCGATTGCTTCAGCAGATCGATCGACGCGGAGCCCAGCATGAGGAAGCGCCCCTTGCCCTGCCCGCGCCGGCGGCCGGCGTCGATGAGGCCACGCAGGCTGCGGAAGAGCTGCGGTGTACGTTGGATCTCGTCGAGGATGACGAGCTTGTCCGCGTGTTGCGCGAGGTACAACTCCGGCTCCGAGAGCTTCGCGCGATCCGCTTCGGATTCGAGGTCGAGATAGACCGCCGACCGCTTCTTGGCCAGCTCGAGCGCCAAGGTGGTCTTGCCGACCTGGCGCGGCCCGAGCAGCGCCACGGCCGGGGCCTCGGCCAGGGCCGACGTGAGCGCCGGGATCAGCCGTCGTGGAATCATGCATGCAATTATGGATCATGACTCCAGAAATGCAAGGTCATGTCGGCGACAGGCAGGGCATCCTCGGTGTGGATGAAATTCGTTCGCGCCGTGAATCGCCAGGCCGCGTGATGGCTGGGGGCGGCTTGGTGCTTTGCGTTCCCATTGTGGGAATGATCGTACCCGTTTGGGAACGGCGAGGAAGATCCCTGACGAGACCGGCTCGTAGAGTCCCCCTTGCAGGCGGGCAGTGTCAGAGGGTGTCGGACCAGCCCCCGAGTTCCGGTCTTTGCTCGATCCTTTGCGAAAACCTTTGCTGGATGAAGGAATCGGGCCAACTCCCAGCAAAGCCGCAAGCACCTGGTTGCGGATGACTTTCTCACCGCCAAGGCCGCCGTGGCCTGCGTCTCCGCCCGAGTGTCTTCGCCAGGTCATCGCGCGTCCTCGGTCGGGGTCGGCTCGACGGCCACCCACTGGGGCTTCGACCGACTGCCGCGGTTGTCGATCAGGCCGGATCGGCGCAGCTCCTGCAGCAGGTTGTGGACTTTGCGGAGCTTCTGCTCCTGCGAGAGCCGCCCATGCGCTCGAGGTCGCTCTTCCAGCTCTTGCCGTAGGGCGGGTTGCTGAGCATGAAGTCGAACTCGCGCGACGGAAAGGCGTCGTTGGCGAGCGTGGAGTGTTCCGGGCCGCCGACGATGTTGTCCGCCGCGTCGCCTTCGCCCTCGAGCAGCAGGTCGGCGTTGCAGATGGCGTAAGTCTCGGCGTTGATCTCCTGGCCGTAGAGATGCGTGGCCACCTGCTTGCCGTGTTGCGTGGCGAGTTCCTGCAGCGTCTCTTCGGCCACGGTGAACATGCCGCCCGTGCCGCAGGCGGCGTCGTAGAGCAGGTAGGTGCCGGACTCGATCTCGTCCGCGATCGGCAGGAAGAGCAGCTTCGCCATGAGCTTGACCGCGTCGCGCGGCGTCCAGTGTTCGCCGGCTTCTTCGTTGTTCTCTTCGTTGAAGCGCCGGACCAGCTCCTCGAACACCGTGCCCATGCCGTGGTTGTCCAGGCCGGCGTGCTTGACCGAACCGTCGCCGTGGAGCACCGGGTTGGGACTGAGGTTGATGTCCGGCGAGAGGAACTTCTCGATCAGCGTGCCCAGCGCGTCGGCCTTCGACAGCTGCGGGATCTGGTTGCGGAACTCGAAGTTCTCGAGGATGTCCTGCACGTTCGGCGAGAAGCCGTCGAGCCAGGCCTCGAAGTCCGCCTTGTCGAGCGCGGCCTTCATGTCGAGCACGGCCTGCTTGGTGGGCTCGAGCACGGCGTCGAGGCGGCGCAGGACGGTCATCGGCAGGATCACGTCGCGGTACTTGCCGCGGACGTAGAGGTCGCGCAGGACATCGTCGGCGATGCCCCAGATGAAGTTGGCGATCCAGTTGAGTTGGCTCGGTTCCATGAGCTACAGCACTCTCCACCAAGGTACGGCCAGCACGTCGGGG
>JAJTYR010000008.1 GCA_021463505.1 Burkholderiaceae bacterium
GGTCGGGCAACTCGAGAGCGGTGAATTTCATCGACAGACGAGCCTGCTCGCCGCGGCATGGCCCGCCGGCACGGTGGAGGCACTCGAAGTACCCGGTCGCCACCATCTGTCGGTGCTCGAGGCGCTTGCCGAGCGCAGCCATCCGCTGCACAGCGCGGCGCTGGCATTCTGCGCCGGTACGAGTCACGGCACGAACCCCTGAGCGCGGCGAACCGTCGAGTGCGCGGCGTCGCGGCCCAGCGTCGCGAGCGTGCCCGCCCGCAGACCTATTCGTCGTTCGCCGCCCGCCCCCGGTTGGCGCCTTCGAGCACGCGCAGCAGCGACGAGGTGTCGTCGCGCCCCCAGCCATTGCCGACGAGCGCGTTCAACTGCTGCGAGACGATCGCCGTGGCGGGCAACGACAGGCCAAGCACCGCCGTGGCCTCGACCACGAGCCCGAAGTCCTTCTGGTGCAATCGCGCCTCGATGCCGGCCGCGAAATCCCGTGCGGCCATCTTCGGGCCCATCAGGTCGAGCATCCGGCTGCCGGCCATGCCCGCCTGCAGCGCCGGCAGCATCCGCGCCGGATCGACACCGTTGGCCGACGCGAACAGCATCGCCTCGGCGATGCCTTCGATGTTCACGACCTGCACGATCTGGTTGCAGGCCTTCACGACCTGGCCGGCTCCGTGGCCACCCACGTGCGTGATCGTGCGTCCGAGCCGCTCGAGCAGCGGGCGCGCGCGCCCGAGCACCGCCGCGTCGCCGCCGACGATGATCGACAGCGTGGCCTCGCGCGCACCCACGGTGCCACCCGAGACGGGACAGTCGAGCATGTCGACGCGCTGCTGCGCGAGGCGGCGCGCGAACGCACGCGTGGCCACCGCGGAGATGGTGGAGAAGTCGATGACGATCGCACCTGCCGCAACGGCACCCGCGGCGCCGTTCTCACCGAACAGCACTGCCTCGACGTCGGCGGTTGCGGTCACGTTGGTGCAGACGAAGTCAGCCTTGCGCGCCGCCTCGGCCGGTGTCTGCGCATAGTGCGCGCCACGCGCCAGCAACGCCTGCGCGGCCTCGTGCCGCCGCGTGTGCACCGCGATCTCATGGCCCGCATCGATCAGGTGGCCAATCATCGGCGCGCCCATCGCACCGGCACCGATGAATCCGATTTTCGACATTGCACGACACCCCGGATGGATTCTGGGCGAACAGCCCCTAATGCAGGCGCGCCACCTCGGCGCGGAACTCCCTGAGCACCTGCTCGGGATCGGCCAGTCCGCGTGCCCTGGCGTCGACCACCCACTTGTCTTCGAGCGGTTCCACCCGAACGCGGATTTCGTCGACGAAGGCTCTGTCTGCGACCATGGCGCGCACACCCGTCGCCTGCATCAGCGCAATGCCGCGACGATCGGCCTGATCCCAGGCTCGGCCGAACAGCATGGCCGCGTGCTCGCCCGACAGCCGTTCGATCGACGCCTGGTCGGTCTTCGAGATGCGCTCCCAGGTGGCCTGATTCATCACGAACGCGAAACTGGTGTTGTACAGGCCGCCCGGCACGGTGGTGCAATGGTGGATCGCCTTCTCGAGTCTCAGCGAAGAAATCGACTCGGCCGGCGAGAAGGTGCCATCGATGGCGCCCGAACCGAGCAGCTCGAGCGTCTCGGAGGCCGGCCTCATCACCACCGCCGCACCGATCGCCTTGCCGATGTCGCTCACCGTGCCGCCGTCGATCCGGAAGCGCAGGCCCGACATGTCGGCGAGCGAACCGACCGGCCGGCGGGCATTGCAGATCCGGCCAGGGCCATGCGTGAACACCGTGATCACCTTCAGGCCGCGATGGTCGTTCAGGGCCGCCAGGTACCGGGCGAAGATCCGCTGGTACGCCAGCGATGCCGTCTCGGCGGTGTCGCCCCCGAACGGCATCTCGGCGATCTGCGTGCTGGGATACCTGCCCGGCGTGTAGCCGTGCACCGAGAACGACAGATCGGCCAGCCCGTCGCGCACCGCGTCGAAAGTGCCTGGCGGCGGACTCACCGGCCGGGGCAGCGGGCTGCAACGCACGCGCGAGCTGGTCACCTGCTCCACCTCCGCGCACCACTTCGCCTGCGACTGCGACAGCGGATGCGAGGCCGGAAGCCAGCTCGAGGTCTGCAGCACGACCGGTTGCGCGCGCCCCGCCGCGGGCCACGCGGCCAGCCACACGACCGACAACACAGCAACGAACATGGCGCTCGGGCGCATGTGGGCTCGGAACTCCTCGACGCGGGTGCGGCGGCGCGCCGGGCAGCGCGGCCATCCTCGGCCAAGGATAAGCTCAGCCGCAGCGCCTGCGGCCGTTCGGGATGGCACCGTCGCATCAGGACTTACCCGAGGCCGCGTCGGCGGGTGGGTCGCCGATACGCCGGCAAGGGCGTTCGGGAAAATACCGGTCGCAAAAAAAGCACGCGCCCGCGGGCAGCCAGGGCGGCAGCGCGTAATAGCGCTGGCGCACTGCGTCGAGGACCCGGTCACGGTAGACCGCGTAACGAAAGCCGTGGCCTTCGACCAGATGGAACACCGCGCCGCGGATCGTGATCTCGCGCGACGTCACGCGATCGAAGTACGGCTCTTCATCCGCGATCGTCTGGCTCCGGCGCCGGACGATCAGGATGTCGTGGCCGTCGAGCGTGCGGAAATCGGTGAGGATGTCGTCGTGACGCGCGTGACTGGTGCCCGGCCCGAACACCATCACGTGCTCGCCGAGCGCGTAGCCGAGCGTCGCCGCTGGCGAATAGCCGTCGGAGGCGATCGCGTAGCGGCCGCGCCAGGGCGCGAGTGCGCGCGCAAGCTCGTCGGCGTGCACCGTCATGACCAGCCCCTGATAGTCGGGCAGCGACCGGAAGGTCTCGGTGGGCAATGACCGGAAGGCCCCGGTGGGCAGCAACGCGAGCGCCCCGATCACCATCCAGTGCAGGGCGGCGATCAGGCCGGCGACTGCGAGCGCGAGCGCGCGCGTGCGGGCGCCCGATGACAACACGAACCAGAGCACTGCCGGCAGCACGAACGACGCAAGCCAGTGCAGCCCGATCGTCTTCACCAGCGACAGCGCCGCAAAGAACACCAGCGGCACCAGTGCCAGCCAGCGCAGCGTGGCGCGCGGGTCGCGCGCGGCCGGCGCCGGAACGCCGTCGGATCGCCCGCTGGCCAGGCGCCAGGCGATCGCCGGCGTGAGCACGTAGACCACGCTGAGCAGGTACAGCAGTGGCGTGTACCACGACAGGCCGGCATCGGCGTGCCGATTGACCAGGTTGAACATCACGTTCGGCCAGCAATGCTGCGCGTTCCACGCCATCTGGATCGCGGCCCCGGGCAGCGAACCGACGACGATCAGCGCCAGGCCGGTCAGCGCGCGGCGGTCGGGCCTGCGGATCATGTCGAGAAAGATCGCGATCGCCAGCAGACCCGCGAAGTACTTCGACAGCAGCGCCCCGCCCAGCGCGAGGCCTGCAGACAGGAAGTCCGCCTTGCGGCCGCTCGCACGCGCGCGCAGGTACAGCGCCACGGTCAGCGCGCCGAACAGCATCAGCGGAATGTCGCTGGTGATGGCGACGTTCCACGCATTCAGCGGCACCAGCAGCAGCAACGTCGCGCCCGTCCACGCCAGCGCCGCGCCATGCCGGCGCAGCACCCACCAGCCCGCTGCGGCCACCAGCGGCGGCGCGAACAGCGCGGGCAGCCGCAGCACGAAGCGGTGATGCGAGACGGCATCCAGGACGGCGAGCCACCAGCCAACCATCGGCGGGTGGTCGTAGAAGCCCCACGCGGGGTTCTGCCCCCAGAGATGGAAATAGGCCTCGTCGCCGGTGAACGGCAACGCCGCGGCGAGCCAGGCGCGCAACGCGGTGATCAGCACGAGCACGAGCAGGAAGCCGCGCCGGGCCGCCATCGCATCGGCGAACGCGCGCTCGACGAAGGCGATCATCGGCCGGTCGCCAGCAGGCGCGACGGCAAAAAAAACGGCGCACATCGCTGTGCGCCCCGAAATGGCAGCATGGCTGCCTCTCCTCCTCCTCGCTTCGAGCAGCCCGCGCACGCCCGCGTTGGCAGGTTGTGGCGTACGCGGCGGCTTGCCGCAGATCCTAATTCACCACGGGCCTGCGCGTCCACGGAAATCTTCAGCGCGTCCGGTCGACCCAGGCGAGCATGCCGAGCGCCAGCACGAACGCGCCAACGCTCGGAATGCTGACCGCAAGCAGCGGCGGCCAGGTGTTGAGCAGGCCGAGGTGCGAGAACAGCCCGTTCAGAAAGTGGAAAGCGATCCCCAGCATGATGCCGGCAAATACCTTGTAGCCGATGCCACCGGCGCGCGCCTGCAGATAGGCGAACGGCAGTGCGAGCGCCATCATCACGATCACCGCCAACGGGTAGACGATCTTTCGCGCGAGTGCGATCTCGTAGCGACCGGAGTTCTGCCGGTTTTCCTGCAGGTGCCGGACGTAGCGATACAGGCTCAGCGCCGACATCCGGTCAGGTTGCACCAGAAGCACCCCGAGCAGCCCTGGCGTGAGGTCGCTCTTCCAGAGGCGTTCGGCCGAACGCGACTGCTCGGCGTGCAGCACCGGCGCGTCGACGCCAATGCGGGCCTCGACGAAACGCGTCGCGTCGACCTCGGCAAGGCGCCAGGCATCGGGCGGCGCATAGTGGGCAACCCGGGCGTGGACGATCTCGGACAGCCGCATCCCGGCGTCGAACTCGAACACGCGCACCTCGCGCAGGGTGCCATCGGGCAGCAGTTCGCCAACATTGACGAAGCGCAGGCGCTCGACCTGGCCGCCGGCGCCGCGCACCGAGTCCTTCAGCCACAGGCCCGACCGGAATTGCCCGGCCACCGACGCTCCCATCGCCGACAGCCGCAGTTGCTGGGCCAGGCGCTCGGCCGCCGGTGCGGCCCATTCACCGACCAGTGCGGTGGCGATCGCGATGACCAGGCCGATGCGCGCGACGGTGGCCAGCGCCTGGCGCCGGCTCAGGCCGGCGGCGCGCATCACGGTGAACTCGGAGTTCGCCGCGAATTGCGCCAGCGCGTAGATGGTGCCGATCAGCGCGACGATCGGCATCAGTTCGTAGACGTGGGCCGGCAGCCCGAGCAGGACGAAGGCGAGCGCGTGCTGCAGCCGGTAGCCGCCGCGACCGACGTCGTCGAGTTCGTTGATGAAGTCGAAGAACGCGAACAGCGCGAGAAACCCGAACAGCACGAACACCAGTGCGGCCACGACCTGCCGCCCGAGGTAGCCGCGCAGCGTTCTCATGCACGTCCGACCAGGCGGCGCAGCAGATGCCGCGGCAGCGTCGTGCGGCGCCAGAGCATCAGGCCGGCCAGTCCCAGCACCCCCGCGTGCAGCACCCAGACGCCAATCCCGAACGACAGCTTCTCGCCGGAGATCCAGGCCTGCACGAGTGACGTGAGATTGCTGTAGATGACGTAGAACAGCAGCGCCACCAGCAGATTGATGGAACGGCCCACGCGCGGATTGATCGCCGACAGCGGAATCGCCAGCAGCGCCATCAGCAGCCCGGACACCGGAAGGCTGATGCGCCACGACAGTTCGCCCAGGTGGCGCGGCGTGGGTTCGCGCAGCAGTTCCCACGTCGACCTGACCTTGGCGCGCTGGTCGGACAGAGTCGGGCTGCGCGACTCGAGCCTCAGCCCGTAGCGCTCGAATTCCATCAACCTGAAATCGGGCCTGCCGCGGGTACCGTCGTAGCGGCGGCCGTCCTCGAGAACCAGGAACCGCGTGCCGTCGCGCTCGCTCTCGATGCGGCCGCTGCGCGACACCACGACGGTGACGACGTCGCCGCGCTGCTGCGTGACGAACACGTTGCGCACCTCGGTCTGCGCCTCGTTCAGCTCCTCGACGAAGAACACGCGATTGGCCGAGACCGATTCGCGGAATCGCCCCGCCGAGACCTGCGAGATGTCTTCGCGCTGCGCGAAACGCTGCTGGTATTCGCCTGCCTGGCGCGCTGCCCAGGGCGACACGAAGAACGCGATCAGCGCCACCACCAGGGCAATCGGCGCCGCGAAGCCGAGCACCGGCCGCACCCATGCCGCGAGGCTGCGTCCGCAGGCGAACCAGATCACCATCTCGGAGTCGCGGTAGGCGCGCGTCAGCGACATCAGCACCGCGATGTAGATCGTGAGCACCAGCAGCACCGGCAGGACGCTGATCGCATTGAACGCGATCAGCGGCAGCACGCTGCCGGTATCGACGCGGCCGCCTGCCGCGCGCCCGAGCAGGCGGATCAGCGACGTCGTCAGCATGATGACGAACAGGGTCGCGAAGACGGTGCCGGCGAGGTTGACGAGGTCGCGCCGCAGCGCCTTCGTGAAGAGCATAGCCTCGTATAATCGGCCGGTTCGAGACGAAAAGAGCGAGCGATGCAATTTAGCACAAGGACGACATCCCCCGGACGCCTGCGCGCCGACTGCGCGCTGGTGCCGGTTCTCGCGGGCAAAGAGCTCACCGCCGGCGGCAGGGAACTCGACGCGGCGCACGGCGGGCGCCTCGCGAAGATGATCCGCACCGGGGATCTGCCGTCGAAGGCCGGCTCCACGCTGCTGGTGCAACTCGATGGCCCCCTGCCGCGCGCGCTGCTGGTGTCGATGGGCGAGGCGGGCGAAGCAACTGCGAAGGCATTCGCCGACGCGGTGCGCGGCGGCCTGCAGGCCGCCGGGCAACTGGCCGTCGAGGAAGCGGTCTCGCTGCTGCACGAGGCGCCGGTGACGGGTCGCGACACCGACTGGAAACTGCGTTCGCAGGTGCTGGTCGGCCGCGAGATCGCCTACCGCTTCGAGACGCTGAAGACCAAGCGCGAAACCCGGCCGGTACGCCCGAAACGCGTGGTGCTGCCGGTGCCCCCGGGCGCGGCTTCGCGCACCGCTGTCGCGCAGGCCAGCGCCATCGCCAACGGCGTCGACATGGCGCGCGAACTCGGCAACCTGCCAGCCAACCACTGCACGCCCGCCTATCTCGCCGACACCGCGAGGAAAATGGCGCGCGAACTCGGCCTGAAGGCCGAGGTGCTCGACGTGCGCCAGATGCAGGCGCTGAAGATGGGCGCACTGCTGTCGGTGGCACGCGGCTCGGCGCAGCCGCCGAAGCTGATCGTGCTGCGCTACCAGGGCGCCGGCACGAAGCAGGCCCCGATCGCGCTGGTGGGCAAGGGCGTCACGTTCGACACCGGCGGCATTTCGCTCAAACCCGCTGCCGAGATGGACGAAATGAAGTTCGACATGTGCGGCGCGGCCTCGGTGCTCGGCGTGATGCGCGTCGTCGCCGAGCTGAAGCTGAAACTGAATCTGGTCGTGGTGGTGCCGGCCACCGAGAACATGCCCGGCGGCCGCGCAACCAGGCCGGGCGACGTCGTCGCCAGCATGTCGGGGCAGACCGTCGAGATCCTGAACACCGACGCCGAGGGCCGGTTGATCCTGTGCGATGCCCTCACCTACGTGCAGCGCTTCAAGCCGTCGGCGGTGGTCGACGTGGCCACGCTCACCGGGGCCTGCGTGATCGCGCTCGGCCACCACCATTCGGGCCTGTTCTCGCCGAACGACGGGCTGGCAGCCGAACTGCAGCAAGCCGGGCGCGACATCGGCGACAGCTGCTGGCGCATGCCGCTCGACGACGAGTATCAGGAGCAGTTGAAGTCGCCCTTCGCCGACATGGCCAACATCGGCGGCCGACCGGCGGGTTCGGTCACCGCGGCCTGCTTCCTGGCGCGCTTCGCAAAAGGTTACGACTGGGCGCACCTCGACATTGCCGGTACCGCCTGGAAGTCCGGCACCAGCAAGGGCGCCACCGGCCGGCCGGTGCCGCTGCTCGCCAGCTTCCTGCTGGCGCGCGCACGGGGCTGACGCCTTGACGCGCATCGACTTCCACTTCAATGCAGCCGACAAGCTGCGCTACGGGTGCCGGCTGGTGCGCAGGATCTATCGCGCGCGCCACAGGATCCTCGTGTGGTGCGACGACGCGGTGCGTCTGGACGAGTTCGACCGGATGCTGTGGACCTTCTCGCAGCAGGACTTCATCCCTCACGTCGGCGCCGGCGACCCGCTTGCCGCCGGCACGCCGGTGTTGCTCGCGGCCGAGCCGATCGAGACACCGTTTCACGAAGTGCTGGTAAACCTCGGCAGCGCCACGCCGCCGATGTTCAGCCGCTTCGACCGGCTGATCGAAGTGGTCGCGTCCGACGAAACCGACCGCCTTGCCGCGCGCGAGCGCTGGCGCTTCTATCGCGATCGCGGCTATCGGCTCGAGCGTCACGATCTCGCCGCGCACGCGGAGGCGCCATGAACACCGATGACGACCTCGAACACCTGGCCGGCAGGCTGAGAACCGCGGCGGCGGCTTCGGGCGAAACCGGCGACGACGCGATCCCGCTGCTCACCGAAGTGGTCGAGGTGCCGCGCTACGACAGCAGCGAGCTGCCGCGCACGCTGGTCGAGATCGACTGGGCGCAGCTCGCGATGCGCGTGCGCGGGAATGTGCTCGAGGGGCTGCTCGGGCGCTCCGACGCGCTGCTCGACGAGCAGCTGCGCACGAGCCTGCAGGTGGTGATCGGACGGGCTACCGAGTCGCTGGCCGCCGACCTCGGTACCACGCTCGAGCAGCTGATCCGCGACCTGGTCGCGCGCGCGGTCACCGAGGAAATCACCCGGGTGCACGACGAGATGATCCGCGCGCGCGGCGGCGTAGCCCCCGACCAGGGCTGACCCGAGCCGCAGATATGACTTCACGTTCAATCAAAGACTTGCGAACATGACCGCTGAGACTCCGTCGGCAGGCTCGCCGAATGCCGCTGCGGGCGCCCCCGACGCGCTCGCCAGGAGCTTCGAGCCGGCCGACATCGAAGCGCGCTGGTACCCGATCTGGGAGTCGCGCGGTTACTTCGCCGCCGGCAACGCGCCCGGTGCAGACGCCTTCTCGATCCAGCTGCCGCCGCCGAACGTCACCGGCACCTTGCACATGGGTCATGCGTTCAACCAGACGGTGATGGACGCGCTCACCCGCTACCACCGGATGCGCGGCGCCAACACGCTGTGGCTGCCCGGTACCGACCACGCCGGCATCGCGACGCAGATCGTCGTCGAACGCCAGCTCGATGCCCAGGGCGTCTCGCGCCACGACCTGGGCCGCGAGCAGTTCGTCGAGCGTGTCTGGGCGTGGAAGCAGCAATCGGGCTCGACGATCACCCGCCAGATGCGGCGCCTCGGTGCTTCCACCGACTGGTCGCTCGAGTACTTCACGATGGACGAAAAACTGTCTGGCGTCGTGAAAGAAGTGTTCGTGCGACTGCACGAGCAGGGCCTGATCTACCGCGGCAAGCGGCTGGTGAACTGGGATCCCGACCTGCTGACCGCGGTGTCCGACCTCGAAGTGGTCAGCGAGGAGGAGGATGGCCAGCTCTGGCAGATCCGCTATCCGCTCGCCGACGGCGGCGGCTCGATCACCGTCGCGACCACGCGCCCCGAGACGATGCTCGGTGACACCGCGGTGATGGTTCACCCCGACGACGAGCGCTACGCGCCACTGGTCGGCAGGACGGTGCTGCTGCCCCTGTCGGGCGAAGCCGCGGATCCCGCCTTCGAGGGTGCTGGCCTGGCGATCGACGCGCTCGCCCGGCGCGGCAAGGCGCTCGGCTGGCGCGAGATCCCGATCGTCGCCGATGCCCACGTCGAACGCGAGTTCGGCACCGGCGCCGTCAAGGTCACACCGGCCCACGACTTCAACGACTACGCAGTCGGCCAGCGCCATGGCCTGCCGATGATCGGCGTGCTCACGCTGGACGCGCGCATCAACGAGAACGCGCCGCCGAAGTACCGCGGCCACGGCCGCTTCGACGCACGCCGCATGATCGTCGCCGACCTCGAGGCGCTCGGGCTGCTCGACGCGGTCAAGGCGCACCGGATGATGGTGCCGCGTGGCGACCGCACCCACGCGGTCATCGAGCCGATGCTCACCGACCAGTGGTTCGTCGCGATGAGCAAACCGGCGCCCGCCGCATCGCCGTTGGCCGGCAGCAGCATCGCCCAGCGCTCGCTGGAGGTCGTCGCCGAGGGCTCGATCCGTTTCGTGCCCGAAGGCTGGACCGCCACCTACAACCACTGGCTGACCCACATCCAGGACTGGTGCATCTCGCGCCAGTTGTGGTGGGGTCACCAGATCCCGGCCTGGTACAGGGCCGACGCCGACGGCCAGCCGATCCACGACGGCGTGGTGTTCGTCGCACGCAGCGACGCCGATGCGCGCGCCCAGGCCGACGCTGCCGGATGGAGCGGCCCGCTGGTGCGCGACGCCGACGTGCTCGACACCTGGTTCTCGTCGGCGCTGGTGCCGTTCTCGAGCCTCGTCGACCCGCGCGAGCCATTTCGCGACAGCCGACCCAACCTGCTGCCGCGGCTCGCGCAGTTCCTGCCGTCGTCGGTGCTGGTCACCGGCTTCGACATCATCTTCTTCTGGGTCGCGCGAATGGTCATGATGACCCTCGCGTTCACCGGCCAGGTGCCGTTCCGGCACGTCTACGTGCACGCGCTGGTGCGCGACGCCGAAGGCCAGAAGATGTCCAAGAGCAAGGGCAACACGCTCGATCCGATCGACCTGATCGACGGCATCGGCCTCGACGCGCTGGTGGCCAAGCGCACCTCGGGCCTGATGAACCCGAAGCAGGCCGCCTCGATCGAGAAGCGCACGCGCAAGGAATACCCGCAGGGGATTCCGGCGTTCGGCGCCGATGCCCTGCGCTTCACGTTCGCGTCTCTGGCCGGGCCGGGCCGCAACATCAACTTCGACCTGGACCGCTGCGAGGGTTACCGCAACTTCTGCAACAAGCTGTGGAACGCCACCCGCTTCGTGCTGATGCACTGCGAAGGCCACGACTGCGGTTTCGCGCCGCGTCCGTCCGGCCCGCACGCCCACGGCGGCGAGCCCGACTTCAGCGCCGCCGATCGCTGGATCGTCTCCCGGCTGCAACGCGCCGAGGCCGAAGTGGCGAGGCACTTCGAGGACTACCGCTTCGACCTCGCCGCGCGCGCAATCTACGAATTCGTCTGGAACGAGTACTGCGACTGGTATCTCGAGCTGGCGAAGGTGCAGCTGCAGCAGGCCGGCGACGACGCAGCCGGCACGGCGCGCGCGCGCGCCACGCGGCGCACGCTGCTGCGCGTGCTCGAAGCGGTGCTCAGGCTCGCGCACCCGGTCATTCCGTTCATCACCGAGGAGCTGTGGCAGAAGGTCGCGCCGCTGGCAATGCGCTACGGCGAAGGCGGTGTGCAGCAGCTCTCGGGCGCGCCACTCGGCGAGGCGCGCGCGCAACGCCGCTACTCGATCATGACGCAGCGTTATCCGCAGGCGCAGACTGCCAGCATCGACGAAGCCGCCGAGCGCTGGGCAGCCGAACTGAAGGCAATGGTCGACGCGTGTCGCGCACTGCGCGGCGAGATGGGTGTGCCACCGGCCCGGAGGCTCCCGCTGGTCGCGGCCGGCGACGCGGCACGGCTGGCAGAATTCGCGCCGTACCTGCGTGCACTCGCCCGCCTGGAAGCCGTCGAGATCGTCGCCGATCTTCCATCCGGATCGGTGGCACCGGTGCAGCTCGTCGGCGAAGCACGGCTGATGCTGAAGATCGGGATCGACGTGGCGACCGAGCGCCAGCGGATCGACCGGGAGATCGCGCGCGTCGAGAGCGAGATCCGCAAGGCCGAGGCCAGGCTCGGGAGCACCAGCTTCGTCGAGCGCGCGCCCGCGGCCGTGGTCGAGCAGGAGCGCGGGCGCAGCGCCGCGTTCGGCGCGACGCTCGAGCGGCTGCGCGAGCAGCGCGCGCGGCTGGATCAGGAAAACGGATGAGAATCGCGGTCGTTGGAGCCGGCTCGATCGGCGGTTATCTCGGTGCGCGACTGGCGCTCGCCGGCGAGGAAGTGACCTTCATCGCGCGCGGTGCGAACCTGCAGGCGATCAACGCGCAGGGCTTCCGGCTGATCGAGGAGGACGGCACCGAGCAGGTTGCGCGCAACGTGCGCGCGGTGCAGAAGACCGCCGACGCCGGACCGCAGGATCTCGTCCTGCTGGCCCTGAAGGCGCAGCAGGTCGGCGCGCTGGCCGCCGACGTGCCGGCGATGTTCGGGCCCGACACGGCGGTGGTCACGCTGCAGAACGGCATCCCGTGGTGGTACTTCCACAAGCTGGGCGGCGAGTTCGACGGGCGCCCGGTGAAGTCGGTCGACCCCGATGGCACGATCGCCGCGGCGATTCCCGGCGAACGGATCATCGGCTCGGTCGTCTACCCGGCCGCCGAACTGGTTGCGCCGGGCGTCGTCAGGGTCATCGAAGGCAACCGCTTCTCGCTGGGCGAGCCCGACAACAGCAGGTCGGAGCGCGCGCGGCGAATCTCCGACGCGCTGGCGCGGGCGGGCTTGAAGGCGCCGGTCTCGTCGGACCTGCGCTCGGAGATCTGGCTCAAGCTGTGGGGCAACCTGACCTTCAACCCGGTGAGCGCGCTCACGCACGCGTCGCTGGCGGGAATCTGCCGTTTTCCGGCCACGCGAGCCTTGGCCGCGGAGATGATGGCCGAGGCCCGGAGCGTCGCCGAGGAACTCGGCGTGCGCTTTCGCATCACGATCGACAGGCGGATCGCCGGCGCCGAGGCGGTGGGCGAGCACAAGACCTCGATGCTGCAGGACGTCGAGCATGGACGCGCGCTCGAAATCGACGCGCTGCTCGGGTCGGTGATCGAACTGGCGCGCCTGACCGGCACGCCGACGCCGCATTGCGATGCGGTCTACGCGTGCGCCTCACTGCTGGGTGCGACGCTGGCCGGGCAGAAGGGACGTCTGCAGGTGCAGCCGCAGGGCTGAGACCCGCCGCGGCCCCGAGGACGGCCTTTCCCTTCACGGCTGGCCCTCGGCCGACTCGTCGGACGGCCCCTTCAGCCCGCCGCGTCGGTCGGCCGTCGAGTCCACAGGCGCGAGACCTGCTGCCAGAACAGCATCAGCAGCCCCAGCGACGTCAGCACCGCGGCGAGCGGGCTCGACCAGAAGATGGCCAGGCTGCCCTGCGACAGCAACAGCGCCTGGCGGAAGCTCGATTCGGCCATGTCGCCCAGCACCAGCGCCAGCACCAGCGGGGCGAGCGGATAGTCGAGCTTCTTGAAGGTGTAGCCGACGATGCCGAACACGACCATCATCGCGACGTCGAACATCGAGTTGTGCACCGTGTAGGCGCCCACCGCGCAGACCACGACGATCACCGGCGCGATGATCGAGAACGGGATGCGCAGGATCGCCGCCCACCACGGGACGGTGGTGAGCACGATCGCGAGACCGACGACGTTGCCGAGATACATGCTGGCGATCAGGCCCCAGACGAATTCCTTCTGCTCGACGAACAGCAGCGGCCCGGGCTGCAGGCCCCAGATCAGCAGCCCTCCGAGCAGCACTGCGGCGGTCGGCGAGCCCGGGATGCCCAGCGTGAGCATCGGCAACAGCGCGCTGGTGCCTGCCGCATGCGCAGCGGTCTCCGGCGCGATGACGCCTTCGATCTCCCCCGATCCGAAGTTCCCGCCGTTTTTCGACGAGCGCTTCGCGATTCCGTAGCTCATGAACGACGCGGGCGTGGCGCCGCCGGGCGTGATCCCCATCCAGCAGCCGATGAGCGTCGAGCGCACCGAGGTCGCCCAGTAGCGCGGCAGCCGCTTCCAGGTGTCGAGCACGACACGCGCGTTGATCCCGGCCCTGCCGCCCTTGAACGACATCCCCTCTTCCATCGTGAGCAGGATCTCGCCAAGCCCGAACAGGCCGATCACGGCGGCGAGGAAGTCGAAACCCTTCAGGAGCGGGGTCGCGCCGAAGGTCATCCTGAGCTGGCCGGTCACGCTGTCGAGCCCCACCGCGGCCAGCGCGAAGCCGAGCATCATCGCTGCCAGCGTCTTGAACCGTGGCGACTTCGTCATCCCGATGAAGCTCGCGAACGTCAGGAACTGCACGCCGAAGAACTCGGCCGGGCCGAACTTCAACGCGAACATCGCGACCAGCGGCGCGAGGAAGGTGATCATCAGCACCGCGAAGAACGCGCCGACGAACGACGAGGTGAACGCCGCCGTGAGCGCCTCGCCCGCGCGTCCTTTCTGCGCCAGCGGATAGCCGTCGAAAGTCGTCGCCACCGACCACGGCTCGCCGGGGATGTTGAACAGGATCGACGTGATCGCCCCGCCGAACAGCGCACCCCAGTAGATGCACGAGAGCATGATGATCGCGCTGGTCGGCGACATGCTGAACGTGAGCGGCAGCAGGATCGCCACGCCGTTGGCGCCCCCCAGGCCGGGGAGCACGCCGATCAGCACGCCCAGCAGGATGCCGACCAGCATGAATCCGGGGTTCGGCAGCGTGAGCGCCACCGCGAAACCGTGGAACAGGTTGCCGATTTCGTCCATTGCCCGCCCCTGGCCCCGCTACAGGCCGAGCATCGCCTCGAGCGGCCCCTTGGGCAGCGGCACGAGAAACCAGCGCTCGAACACCATGAACAGCACCGCCGGCACGCCGAGCGCGATCGCCGCCACGGCCGGCCAGCGGAAGCGGCCGTGCCGGAGCATGAACCACGCAATGAAGATGGCCGCCGCCACGTACAGGCCCGCGAGCGCGATCAGCACCGCGAAGATCGCCGTGGGCACGAGGACGTGCAGCACGTTGGCCAGACCGGCACGCGACACGAACGGCCCGCCGAGAATCCAGCGCCTGCGCATCGCGATCAGCAGGTTCGCCACGCCGGCCACGACCATCAGCAGACCGACGTGGAACGGGAAGTAACCCGCCTGCGGACCGTCGTCGGCCCACCCGGCGCCGACGCGCACGCTGTCGACAACCACCAGCGCGCCCAGTGCGACGAACAGCAGCGCGACCGCGACCTCGGCGGTGAGCACCCGGATGGCGGCGCGGTGGCCGCCGCTGTCGTCGTCGTCGTTCACCTGGCGAGGAAGCCGGCGTCGCGCATCAGCGTGCGATGCAGTTCCTCGGCCTTCGCCACCCAGTCGACGTACTCCTGCCCGGTCATGAAGCGGTCCTTGAACGCGCCCTTTTCCATGAATTCCTTCCAGTCGGGCGTCGCGCGCACCTTCCCGAAGAGATCGATGTACCACGCGACCTGTCCGGCGCTGACGCCGGGCGGCATGAAGATGCCGCGCATCATCAGGTAGTCGACCGGCACGCCGGCTTCACGGCACGACGGAATGTCGTGCCAGGACATCGCATCGGTGATCTTCGCGTTGTAGGGCATGCGCTCGTCGTCGAACACGCATAGCGGTCGCAGCTTGCCGCCGCGCCAGTGCGCGATCGCCTCGATCGGATTGTTGACCGACGAATCGACGTGCCTGCCGACCAGTTGTACCGCGACGTCGCCGCCACCCTTGAACGGGATGTAGGTGATCCGGCGACCGGCGGCCTTCTCGAGGGCGACCGTGATGATCTGGTCTTCCTGCTTCGAGCCCGTGCCCGCCATCCTGAACGTATTGTTCGGCGCAGCCTTGATCGCATCGAGGTAGGCCTGCGCAGTCCTGTACGGCGACTCCGCGTTGACCCAGAGTACGAACTGGTCGAGCGCCAGCATCGCCACCGGCGTCATGTCACGCCAGTTGACGGGTACTCCGGTGCTCAGCGGCGTGGTGAACAGGTTCGACAGCGTGATCACCAGTTTGTGCGGGTCGCCCCTGGCACCCTTGATCTCGAGAAAGCCCTCGGCGCCGGCGCCGCCCGACTTGTTGACCACGACGATCGGCTGCTTCATCAGCGAGTGCTTCGCGACGACACCCTGGATGAAGCGCGCCATCTGGTCGGCACCGCCGCCGGTACCGGCCGGAACGACGAACTCGACGGGCCTGGTCGGCTCCCAGGCCGCGACGGCCGGCACAGCCATGGAAAACCCGAACAGCGCGGCAGCCGTTGCGAGGCCGACGCGCGCGCGCGACGGCGACAGCGAACGCGATCGATGGTTCATCTCCCCCCCTCTCCCGACGGCCCTGGAAAGAGCCGTTCTCGTCGAACAGGAAACGGACCGCACCGGTCCGCCGATACTCTCCATGGTACCGAAGCACAGTGCGTCGTACAATCGACGCGCATCGGGATCGAGGAACGCATGAACCACACGCTCCGGGATCTGCTCGCCGCAGGGGCCGACGCATCGACGGCGCTGACCGCGCCTGGCGGCGCGCCGCTCACCTTCGCAGCGCTGCGCACGCTGGTGGCCACGACCGTGTCCGCGCTGAACGCGATGGGCATCGGCCGCAACGATCGCGTCGGGATCGTGCTGCCCAACGGCCCCGAGATGGCCACGGCGTTCATCTCGATCGCTTCGGGCGCGACCTCGGCGCCGCTCAATCCCGCGTACCGTGCCGACGAGTTCGAGTTCTACCTGAGCGACCTCGGCGCGCGCGCGCTGATCGTCGACGCAGGCAGCGCGTCGCCCGCGATCGGGGTCGCGCGCAGGCTCGGCGTGCGAATCGTCGAGCTCGACGCACGCCCGCAGCAGGGCGCCGGGAACTTCACGCTGCGCGACACCCCTGACGCAGTCGCCGCGGCGCCGGCGCAGGGCGGGTTCGCGCAACCCGACGACGTCGCACTGGTGCTGCATACCTCGGGCACCACCTCGCGCCCGAAGATCGTGCCACTCGCGCAGCGCAACGTCTGCGCGTCGGCGCGCAACATCCGCGAGTTCCTGTCGCTGTCGGCGGCTGACCGCGGGCTGAACATCATGCCGCTGTTCCACATTCACGGGCTGATCGCCGGCGTGCTCGCGCCGCTGTCGGCCGGCGGGCAGGTTTGCTGTGCGCCGGGGTTCAACGCGCTGAAGTTCTTCGGCTGGATGGAGCAGGCGCGTCCCACCTGGTACACCGCGGTGCCGACGATGCACCAGGCAATCCTGGGCCGTGCGGCGAACAACAGGGCGGTACTCGCCGCCAGCCCGCTGCGCTTCATCCGCTCGTCGTCCTCGGCGATGCCGCCACAGGTGATCCGCGAGATCGAGCAGGTATTCGGCGCTCCGCTGGTCGAGGCCTACGGGATGACCGAGGCGGCGCATCAGATGGCGGCCAATCCATTGCCGCCGCGCGTCCGCAAGCCGGGCACGGTCGGCGTCGCGGCGGGCCCCGAGGTCGCGATCATGGACGAGGCCGGCACGCTGCTCGGGCCCGGTAACGTCGGCGAGGTCGTGATTCGCGGCGAGAACGTGACGCGCGGCTACGAGAACAATCCGCAGGCCAACGCCGAAGCGTTCACCAACGGCTGGTTCCGCACCGGCGACCAGGGCGTGATGGACGCCGAAGGCTACCTGTCGATCACCGGCCGGCTGAAGGAGATCATCAACCGTGGCGGCGAGAAGGTTTCGCCGCGCGAGGTCGACGAAGTGCTGATGGACCACCCGGCCGTGGCACAGGTCGTCACCTTCGCGATCCCGCACGACAGGCTCGGCGAGGAGGTCGGCGCCGTCGTCGTGCTGCGCGAGGGCGCGTCACTCGCGGAGAAGGACTTGCGCGAATTCGCCGCCACGCGGCTGGCCGACTTCAAGGTGCCGCGCAAGGTGCTGTTCATGGCCGAGATCCCCAAGGGTGCGACCGGCAAGCTGCAGCGCATCGGACTCGCGCAGAAGCTCGGGATGCGTTGAGCAGCGTACCCGACCCGCCCGCAGCTCGCGGCCGCGCGGCGACGCCGATCACGCCGTTCCCTGCGCCGGTGCCGTTCGCGTCGGGAAGTCGACGAACTCGAACGGCAACCTGCGCGCCCGCATCCAGTCGGCCACCGCCAGGCCCGTGCCGGCGCGCCACGGCCTGAGCCGCTCCGGTGCGACCATCCGGTATTCAACCAGTTCCTCGGACAGCGTCACGCTGCCCGAGGCGATCACGTGGTAGGCGATGATCAACTCGTTCTTGCGGGTGAACTCGTAGACACCAATCAGGCTCGTGCGCTCGACCTCGAGGCTGGTCTCCTCCATGACCTCGCGGGCGATGCCCTCCTCCGGCGTCTCGCCGGCCTCGAGAAACCCGGTGATCAGCGCGAAGGTCTTCGGCGGCCACGCAGCATTGCGCGCAAGCAGGATCAGCTCGCCGACCTGCACGAGAGCGGCCACCACCGGCGCCGGATTGTTCCAGTGCGTGAAGCCGCAGGCGGGGCAGGCCTTGCGCTCGCGACCGGCGACGATGCCCGTCGAGAGCGCGGTGGCGCAATGCGGACAGAAGCGGTAGTCGGGCCGCATCACGAAGCTCAGGCGCGCTCGCGCACCCAGTCGGCGACACCGGCCAGCGCCGCCGGCAGCTGCGCCGGCTCGCTGCCGCCCGCCTGCGCCATGTCGGGGCGACCACCGCCCTTGCCACCCACCTGGCGCGCCACGAAATTGACCAGTTCTCCCGCCTTGACCTTCGCGGTCGCATCCGGCGTGACGCCCGCGATCAGGCTCACTTTCGCGCCGTCGACGGCGGCCAGCACGATCGCTGCGCTGCGCAGCCGGTCTTTCAGCTTGTCCATGGTCTCGCGCAGGCTCGCAACGTCGGCGCCTTCGAGCGTGGCGGCGAGCACCTTCAGACCGTTGACGTCGACCGCCCGATCCACGAGATCGTCGCCCTGCGACGCTGCGAGCTTCGATTTCGCGCGCGCCAGGTCTTTCTCGAGCGACTTCGCGTGTTCGAGCAGCTGGCCGATCTTCGCGCCCAGTTCGCCGGGCGGCGCCTTCAGCGTAGCCGCCACCTCGGCGATGCGCTGCTCGAGCCCCTGCACCCAGGCGAGCGCATTTTCGCCGGTGACCGCTTCGATCCGGCGCACGCCGGCCGCGACCCCGCCCTCGGCGACGATCTTGAACAGACCGATGTCGCCGGTGCGCGCCACGTGCGTGCCACCGCACAATTCGCGCGACGAACCGATGTCGAGCACGCGCACCGCGTCACCGTACTTCTCGCCGAACAGCGCCATCGCGCCCGCCTTCACCGCGTCGTCGAAGGCCATGACGCGTGCCTGCGTCGCGGCGTTGGCGAGGATCTCGCGATTGACGATCTCCTCGACGCGGCGGATCTCGTCGGCGCTCAGCGGCGCGTGGTGCGCGAAGTCGAAGCGCGTCTTCGCGGCGTCGACCAGCGAGCCCTTCTGTTGCACGTGCGCGCCGAGCACCTCGCGTAGCGCCTTGTGCATCAGGTGCGTGGCCGAGTGGTTGCGCACCGTGCGCGCGCGGCGTCCCGCGTCGACGATGGCCTCGACCGTGTCACCGACCTCGAGCGTGCCGCTGGCCAGCCTGCCGTGGTGGCCGAAGACCTCGGCCTGGATCTTCTGCGTGTCGGAAACGACGAAGCGCACCGCGCCGTCAGCCGCGACCAGCTCGCCGGCGTCGCCCACCTGGCCGCCCGATTCGGCGTAGAACGGCGTACCGTCGAGCACCGCCACGCCCTGCTGTCCGGCGTGGATCGCCGCCACCGCTGCGCCGTCGACGTAGAGCGCGAGCACGCGCGCCTGCGGGACGGCGAGCCGGTCGTATCCGTAGAAGGCCGTGGCCGTGCCCGCGTAATCGAGCGCGGTCGCGGCGCGGAACTTGCCCGCCGCGCGCGCCTGCTCACGCTGCCGGCTCATCGCCGCCTCGAATCCCGCCTCGTCGACCGCCACCCCGCGCTCGCGGCAGACGTCGGCGGTGAGGTCGAGCGGAAATCCGAAGGTGTCGTAGAGCCGGAACGCGGTCTCGCCATCCAGTTGGGCACCGCCGCCAGCCAGCGCCTGCCCGAGAATCGCCATGCCGTGACCGAGCGTCTCGCCGAAGCGCTCTTCTTCCTGCGCGAGCACCTGCGCGACGCGCTCGCGCGCTGCCGCAAGCTCGGGATAGGCGTCGCCCATCGCACCTGCCAGGTCGGTCACCAGTCGGTGAAAGAACGGTTCCCTGCGCCCCAGCTTGTAGCCGTGGCGCAGCGCGCGCCGGATGATCCGGCGCAACACGTAGCCGCGACCCTCGTTGCCGGGAATCACGCCGTCGACGATCAGGAACGCACAGGCGCGGATGTGGTCGGCGATCACGCGCAGCGACGGTGCCGCCAGATCGGTGACGTCGGTCTCGCGCGCGGCTGCGCGGATCAGATCCTGGAAGAGGTCGATCTCGTAGTTGCTGTGCACGTGCTGCAGCACGGCCGCGATGCGCTCGAGCCCCATGCCGGTGTCGACGCACGGATGCGGCAGTGGCGTGAGCGTGCCGGCCGCGTCGCGGTCGTACTGCATGAAGACCAGGTTCCAGATCTCGATGTAGCGATCGCCGTCGGCGTCGGGCGATCCGGGCGGACCACCCGCGACCTCCGGCCCGTGGTCGTAGAAGATTTCGCTGCACGGGCCGCAAGGGCCGGTGTCGGCCATCTGCCAGAAGTTGTCCGACGCGTAGCGCGCGCCCTTGTTGTCGCCGATGCGCACGATGCGCTCGCGCGGCACGCCGATTTCGTTGGCCCAGATGTCGAACGCTGCGTCGTCTTCCTGGTAGACGGTGATCCACAGCCGTTCGGGCGGCAGCCGGTAGACCTGCGTCAGCAGTTCCCAGGCGAATCCGATCGCCTCGCGCTTGAAGTAGTCGCCGAACGAGAAGTTGCCGAGCATCTCGAAGAACGTGTGATGACGCGCGGTGTAGCCGACGTTCTCGAGGTCGTTGTGCTTGCCGCCGGCGCGCAGGCAGCGCTGCGCGCTGGTCGCGCGCCGGTAGGGGCGGTGCTCGCGCCCGGTGAACACGTCCTTGAACTGCACCATGCCGCTGTTGGTGAACAGCAGCGTCGGATCGTTGGCCGGCACCAGCGGGCTCGATGCGACGACCGCGTGCCCCTTCGATTCGAAGAAGCGCAGGAACTTGTCTCTGATCTCGGCCGACTTCATGGGATGCCCGGTCAAGCGTGCGGTTGTGCGGGGGTCAGGCGCAGCGGGTTGATTTTTCAGCGGAATTTGCGATTCTACCGAAATGCGGGCGGAAAAATGGCGTGCACGGGGCGCGCCGTTGCCCGGGCGGCGATCCGCGCGATCGCGTAAGGTTGCGTCCATGAACGCCGCCCTGAACGGAATCCGCGTCCTCGACCTCACCCGCGTGCTCGCCGGTCCGTGGTGCTCGCAAAACCTCGCGGACCTCGGCGCCGACGTGATCAAGGTCGAACGCCCCGGCACCGGCGACGACACCCGCAGCTGGGGCCCGCCGTTCCTGAAGGACCGCGACGGGCGCGACACGGCCGACGCCGCCTATTACCTCGCCGCCAACCGCAACAAGCGCTCGGTCGAGATCGATCTGGCCGCGCCCGCCGGCCAGCTGGCGGTGCGCGAACTGGCCCGTCTCAGCGACGTGGTACTCGAGAACTACAAGGTCGGGCAGTTGCGCAGATACGGACTCGACTACGCGAGCCTCGCCGCGCTGAATCCGCGTCTGGTCTACTGCTCGGTCACCGGCTTCGGCCAGACCGGCCCGTGGGCGCACCGCGCCGGCTACGATTTCATCATCCAGGCGCTGGGCGGCATGATGTCGATCACCGGTGAAGCCGACGACCGCCCGGGCGGTGGCCCACAGAAAGTGGGCGTCGCGGTCTCCGACCTGATGACCGGCATGTACGCGACGCAGGCGGTGCTGGCCGCGCTGCTGCATCGCGAACGCACCGGCGAGGGCCAGTACATCGACGTCGCGCTGCTCGACGTGCAGGTCGCGATGCTGGCCAACATGAACACCAACTTCCTGGCGAGCGGGCAGCCGCCCGGACGCTGGGGTAACGCGCATCCGAACATCGTGCCGTACCAGGCGTTTCGCGCCAGCGACCAGTGGATCGTGCTGGCGGTGGGCAACGACGACCAGTACCGGCGCTTCTGCGAAGTCGCCGGCCGCGCCGACCTTCATCGCGACGCGCGCTTCGTGCGCAACAGCGACCGCGTACGCAACCGCGAAGCCCTGGTGCCGCTGATCGCCGGACTGATCGGGCGACGTGCCGCAGCCTGGTGGCTCGAGGCGCTCGAGCGCGCCGGCGTGCCCTGCGGCCCGATCAACGACCTGCGCCAGGTGTTCGACAACGAACAGGTCCGCGCACGCGGCCTGCGCGTCGACATCGAGCGCGAGGATGCGGGCCCGGTGGCGCTCGTCGGCAGCCCGCTGAAGATGAGTGCCACACCGCCGAGCTACCGGCTGCCGCCGCCGCGGCTGGGCGAGCACACTGCACAGGTACTGCGCGATCTGCTCGGCTACGACGACGCCGCCATCGCCGCGGTGCGTGCCAGACAAACCGAAGGAGAACGCCGATGACCGATCGACCCGCAATACATGGCCGTAGCCGCAGCCCGCGCCGCCATTTCGCCATCGTTGTCGGCCTGCTCGCCGCCGCGCTGTGCGCCGTCGGCGCGCCGGCCGCTGCGCAGAACTGGCCGAACCGGCCGATCCGCTTCGTCGTCCCTTATCCGCCCGCCGGACCGCTCGACCAGGTGGCCCGCGCACTCGCCGAGAAACTGCGCGACGCGCTCGGCCAGCCGCTGGCCGTCGAGAACCGGCCCGGCGCCGGCGGCAACATCGGCGCCGACCTGGTTGCCAAGGCCGCGCCCGACGGCTACGCGATCGTGATGGGTGCGGTGGCCACGCACGCGATCAATCCCTACCTGTACGCGAAGATGCCGTACGACGCCAACCGTGACTTCACGCCGATCACGCGGGTCGCGACCGTGCCCAACGTGCTGGTGATGAATCCGCAGACCGCCGAGCGGCTCGGCGTGCACAGCCTCGGCGACCTGATCGCGTACGCGCGCAGGAATCCGGGCAGGCTGAACTACGGTTCGGGCGGCAACGGCAGCGCCGGTCACCTGGCCGGCGAACTGCTCGAGGTGCAGGCCGGCGTCAGCATGGTGCACATTCCGTACGGCGGCGCAGCGCCTGCGCAACTCGGCCTGCTCGCCGGGCAGACCGACCTGATGTTCGACAACCTGGCCTCTGCGACGCCGCAGATCCGCGCCGGGAAATTGAAGGCGTTTGCGGTCACCACCGCGCAGCGCAGCAGCTTCTTCCCGGAGTTGCCGACCGTGGCCGAGAGCGGGCTGAAGGGTTTCGACATCAGCACCTGGTTCGGCGTGTTCGCGCCTGCCGGCACGCCGACGCCGATCGTCGATCGCCTGAACGCGGAGTTCACCCGCGCGCTGTCGAGCCCGGACATCCGCGAACGGCTGGCGCGCATGGGCGCGGAAGCCTCGCCGCTGAGTCCGGAAGACTTCGCCGCCTTCGTACGCGCCGAGCAGGCGAAGTACGAGCGCGTGGTCAAGGCCTCGGGCGCTCGCATCGAATAGCCTGCCCGGGCAAGACCGGGCGCTCCGGCGCGCGAGAGCACGGCGTCCGGCGCGACCGGAACACGGTCGGGCGATGGCTGCGCACACGGATCGCGGAATCCACGGGTGGTCGGGGTGCGGTTAACGCACTATCATCCGACACTTCCGCGCGCTTGCCCCGCATCGGCGGCGCGCGCTTGCACGACAAGAACCACGGAGACCACGCCGATGCGCATCCGCAATCAACGCGACTTCTGGTCCGGGGTGATGTTCCTGGCGCTGGGGGTGCTGTTCGTGATCTTCTCGCAGGCCTACCAGCTGGGCACGCCGGCACGCATGGGCCCGGGTTTCTTTCCCGCGATGCTGGGGGCGTTGATGGCGCTGCTGGGGCTGGGCATCGGCTGGCGCGCACTTTCGCGCTCGTCCGGCAAGACCGAGCTCGAACCGGTGGGCTGGCGCGAGTTGTTCCTGGTGCTGACCTCGGTCGCAGTCTTCTCGGCCACGCTCCCATACCTCGGAATGGTGGTGTCGGTGTCGTTGCTGATCGCGATCGCGGCGCTGGCCAGCCACGAGTTCAGCTGGAAGGAGACGGCGATCTCGATCGTGGTGCTGCTGGTGATGTCCGACCTGGTGTTCGTCAGGGGGCTGGAGTTGCAGTTCCCGGTCTGGCCGACGTTTCTCACCCGCTAGCCGCGGAGCGTACCGACCATGGAACTGCTGTCGAACCTCTCGCTGGGTTTCGCGACCGCGCTGACGCTCACGAACATCTTCTACTGCTTCGTGGGCGTGCTGCTGGGCACGCTGATCGGCGTGCTGCCGGGCATCGGGCCGCTGGCCACGATCGCGATGCTGCTGCCGATCACCTACAAGCTCTCCAACCCCACCACGGCGCTGATCATGCTCGCCGGCATCTACTACGGCGCGCAGTATGGCGGCTCGACCACGGCGATCCTGGTCAACCTGCCTGGCGAGATCTCGTCGGTGGTCACGACGCTCGACGGCTACCAGATGGCGCGCCAGGGGCGTCCGGGGCCGGCGCTGGCGATCGCGGCGATCGGTTCGTTCTTCGCCGGCACCGTGGCCACGCTGCTGATCGCCGGTTTCGCACCGCCACTGGCCGAGGTGGCCTTCAAGTTCGGCCCGGCCGAGTACTTCTCGCTGATGGTGCTCGGGCTGATCGCCGCCGTCGTGCTGGCGCACGGCTCGGTCCTCAAGGCGCTCGCGATGGTGGTCTTCGGCCTGCTGATCGGCATGGTGGGCACCGACGTGAACTCGGGCGTGGCGCGCTTCTCGTTCGACATCCCCGAGCTCACCGACGGCATCGAGCTGGCAGCGGTGGCGATGGGCATCTTCGGTTTCGGCGAGATCATCGGCAACCTCGAACAGCGCGAGAACCGCGAGGTCTTCACGCGCAAGGTCGGCCGCCTGCTGCCCGGCATGGCCGAGTTCAGGGCGTCGATCGCACCGATCGTGCGCGGCACCGCGCTGGGCTCGTTCCTGGGCATCCTGCCCGGCGGCGGCGCGGTGCTCTCCTCGTTCACTTCCTACGCGATCGAGAAGAAGATCTCGAAGACGCCCGAGCGCTTCGGCAAGGGCGCAATCGAGGGCGTGGCCGGTCCCGAGTCGGCCAACAACGCGGGCGCGCAGACCTCGTTCATCCCGATGCTCACGCTCGGCATCCCCACCAACGCGGTAATGGCACTGATGGTCGCGGGCATGATGATCCACAACATCCAGCCCGGCCCGCAGGTGATGACCAGCAACCCGGATCTGTTCTGGGGGCTGATCGCCTCGATGTGGGTGGGCAACCTGATGCTGGTGATCCTGAACCTGCCGCTGATCGGCATCTGGATCAAGCTGCTCACGGTGCCCTACCGGATCCTGTATCCGGCGATCCTGCTGTTCTGCTGCGTGGGGGCGTATTCGATCAACAACAACGTCTTCGACGTCTTCGTCACCATCCCCTTCGCGGTCCTCGGCTACGTGTTCCGCAAGCTCGACTGCGAACCCGCGCCGCTGCTGCTCGGGCTGGTGCTGGGCAAGCTGATGGAGGAATACCTGCGGCGCGCGATGACCATTTCGCGCGGCGACTGGTCGGTGTTCGTCACCCGGCCGCTGTCGGCCACGCTGCTGGCCATCGCCGCCGTGCTGCTGGTCATCGTCTTCCTGCCCGGCATCGCGAAGAAACGCGACGAGGCCTTCGCCGAAGAAGAGACCTGATCCGAATACGAACAGACGGTCACCAGCGATATCGCGCCGCGCCCGGGCAACGACCCGCACGCTCGCGACCCTGGTGCCCTCGCGCGCCAACTCGGCTGCTGACCGCGTACCGGTCGCGCGCGCAAGCGCAGGGCCATGCGGCAGCGCGGCGCGATTTCCATTATCGTGACGCCTGCCGCGGGCTTCCCCGCACCGCGCGCAACCCGCACTGATCGATCGAGGAATCCGGAAATGACGAGCAGGCAGTATGAATCCGTCACCCCGCACAAGGTCGCCTTCCTCGGCCTGGGCGTGATGGGCTACCCGATGGCCGGCCACCTGAAGCGCGCCGGCCACTCGGTGACGGTCTACAACCGCACCGCGGCGAAAGCCGGTCAGTGGGCCGGCGAATTCGCGGGTGGGGCCGGCTCGGCGACGGCGCCGACACCGCGGCAGGCCGCCCACGACGCGGACATCGTGTTCGCCTGCGTCGGCAACGACGACGACCTGCGCGCGGTGGTGCTCGGCGGGCACGGCGCGCTGGCAGGCATGAAATCGGGCGCGGTGTTCGTCGATCACACGACTGCATCGGCGGTGATCGCGCGCGAGCTGCACGATGTCGCGAAGAGCCGCGGGCTTCACTTCGTCGACGCGCCAGTGTCCGGCGGACAGGCCGGCGCGGTCAACGGCGCGCTCACCGTGATGTGCGGTGGCGAGCCGGCGGTCTTCGAGCGCATCCGGCCGGTCGCGATGGCGTTCGCGCGCGCCTGCACGCTGATCGGGGGACCGGGTGCGGGGCAACTCGCGAAGATGGTCAACCAGATCTGCATCGCAGGACTGGTTCAGGGGTTGTCCGAAGGCGTGAACTTCGGCCTGGCTGCCGGCCTCGACATGAAGCTCGTGCAGGAAGTGATCGGCAAGGGCGCGGCGCAATCCTGGCAGATGGACAATCGCGGCGCGACGATGGTCGACGACCGTTTCGACTTCGGCTTTGCGGTCGACTGGATGCGCAAGGACCTCGGCCTGTGCCTGGATGAAGCCAGGCGCAACCGCGCGCCGTTGCCGGTCACCGCGCTGGTGGACCAGTTCTATGCAGACGTGCAACGCATGGGCGGCGGCCGCTGGGACACCTCCAGCCTGATCCGGCGCCTGCGCGACAGGGCCGGATGAGACCGGCGGCACACCACTTCGTCCCGATCCCCTCTCCCGACACCCGACGAGGACTCTCCATGCCCTACCAGACCACGACCTCCGGGCTGCAATACGACGACGTGACGCCGGGAAGCGGCGAGGAAGCCTGCGCGGGGCGACACGTCCGCGTGCACTACACCGGCTGGCTCTACGAGAACGGCCAGGCCGGGCGCAAGTTCGATTCGAGCAAGGATCGCGGCGAGCCGTTCTCTTTTCCACTGGGGGCGGGCCACGTGATCCGCGGCTGGGACGAGGGCGTCGCCGGCATGAAGGTGGGTGGGACGCGCCGGCTGGTGATTCCGCCGCAGCTGGGCTACGGCGCACGCGGCGCGGGCGGCGTGATTCCGCCCAACGCGACGCTGCTCTTCGAAGTGGAGCTGCTCGGGCTCTGACGCTCCCGGCTACAATGATCGGTTTGCCGGCCTTGCCCTCGCACCGGACGACCGCTCCATGAGTTCCGCCCCCGAATCGCCACGCGTGGCGAGCGCGAGCAATTTCATCCGCGCGATCATCGACGAGGATCTGCGCGTCGGAAAGTTCGCCGAGCGGCGCTGGGCCGGCGAACCGGGGCCCGCCGAACGGCATCGTGACGCGCTTCCCGACGCGGCTGTGGTGCGCACGCGCTTTCCGCCCGAGCCCAACGGCTACCTGCACATCGGCCACGCCAAGTCGGTCTGCCTGAACTTCGGCCTGGCGCGCGACTACGGCGGGCGCTGCCACCTGCGCTTCGACGACACCAACCCGGAAAAGGAAGAGCAGGAATACGTCGACTCGATCGTCGACTCGGTGCGCTGGCTCGGCTTCGAATGGCGCGACGAGCAGGAAGACAACCTGTACTACGCCAGCGACTACTTCGACGAGCTGTACCGGATGGCCGAATGGCTCGTCGAAGCCGGTCATGCCTACGTCGACTCGCAGACTGCCGTGCAGGTACGCGAGGCGCGCGGCACCCTCACCGAACCGGGCCGGGACTCGCCGTGGCGCAACCGCAGCCCGCAGGAGAACCTGCGGCTGCTGCGCGAGATGCGCGACGGCCGGCACGCCGAGGGCACGCACGTGTTGCGCGCGAAGATCGACATGCGCTCGCCGAACCTGAACCTGCGCGATCCGGCACTCTACCGGATCCGCTTCGCGTCACACCACCGCACCGGTGACAAGTGGTGCCTCTATCCGATGTACGACTATGCGCATCCGATCGAGGATGCGCTCGAGAACGTCACGCACTCGATCTGCACGCTGGAGTTCGAAGACCATCGCCCGCTGTACGACTGGCTGCTCGAGCGGCTGGCCGACGGGGGCTTCTTCACGCGGCCGCTGCCGCAGCAGATCGAATTCGCGCGCCTGAACCTCACCTACACGATCACCAGCAAGCGCAGGCTGCAGCAACTGGTGGAGCTCGGGCTCGTCGACGGCTGGGACGACCCGCGCATGCCGACGCTGGCCGGCCTGCGCCGTCGCGGCTACACGCCCGAGGCCATCCAGCTGTTCGCCGAGCGCACCGGCGTCTCGAAAGCGAATTCCTGGATCGACATGGGCGTGCTCGAGCAGGCGCTGCGCGACGATCTGGAAGGCAAGGCGTCGCGCGCGATCGCGGTGCTCGATCCGCTGAAGCTCGTCGTCACGAACTGGCCCGCCGGACGGATCGAGCCCTGCGAGGCGCCGGCGCACCCGCAGCGACCCGAACTGGGCCGGCGGCGCTTCCCGTTCGCGCGTGAACTGTGGATCGAACGCGAAGACTTCGCCGAGCAGCCACCGAAGGGCTTCTTCCGGATGTTCCCGGGCAACCGCGTGCGCCTGCGCTACGGTTACGTGGTCGAGTGCACCGGCTTCGGGAAGGACGCCGATGGGCGCGTCACCGAGGTCCGGGCCGAAGTGCTCGAAGACTCGAAGTCGGGCACGCCGGGTTCGGATGCGTACAAGGTCAAGGGAAACCTGCACTGGGTCGCCGCACACGCCGCCGTCGACGCCGAAGTGCGCCTGTACGATCGCCTCTTCGACCAGCCGCATCCGGACGCAGGCGGGCGCGACCATCGCGAAGCACTGAACGCCGACTCGAAGCGCGTGGTGCGCGCGATGCTCGAACCCTCGCTGGCCGGCACGCCCCCCGAAGCGCGCTACCAGTTCGAGCGTCACGGCTATTTCGTGGCCGATCGCGTCGACTCGAAGCCCGGCTCACCGGTGTTCAACCGGGTGGTGACGCTGAAGGACTCCTGGGGCGGCGGGCGCTGAGCGCCCTGGCGCGGGAGGGGGCGCCGGGTGTCCGCGCGCGGCAGTGCACCGCGCATTCAGCGCCCGAGTGCGGCGTCTCCCACGAACGGATTGCCCGCGCGCTCCTCACCGAAGGTCGACATCGGCCCGTGTCCCGGCACGAAGGCAACGTCGTCGCCCAGCGGCCACAGCTTGCCGGTGATCGAGGCGACGAGCGTGGCGTGATCGCCGCGCGGAAAATCGGTGCGGCCGATCGAACCCTGGAACAGCACGTCACCGACGATCGCCAGCCGGCTCGGCGCGTGAAAAAAGATCACGTGGCCCGGCGTGTGGCCCGGACAATGCCGCACTTCGAGCGCCTGCTCGCCGAAGGCGACCGTGTCGCCGTCCTCGAGCCAGCGATCGGGTTCGAACGCAGCCAGGTGCGGAAAGCCGAACATCCTGCCCTGGCTCGGCAGCTGCTCGATCCAGAAGCGGTCCTCGCGTTGCGGGCCTTCGATCGGCACCCGGTGACGTTGTGCAAACTGGCCCGCCTGGCCGCAGTGATCGATGTGGCCGTGGGTGAGGAAGATTTTCTCGAGCGTGGCGCCCTCGCTGCGCAGCGCCGACTCGATGCGCTCGAGGTCGCCGCCGGGGTCGATCACGGCGGCCTTGCCGGTGCGCTCGCAGACCAGCACCGAGCAGTTCTGCATGAACGGCGTGACGGGAACGATCAGAAGTCTCATCCGCGCATTATCGCCCGGCCGGCCCGGACTTCTTCGCGCTCCAGGCGCCACTGCGGTTGCGGCGCCACGAGGCCGTTGCCGCGTGCCAGCGAGAACGCGAGGAACTCGCCGGTGGCACGTTTGCGTTCATGACAGGGACAGTCCGCGGTGCCGGACGTGCCGCTACAGGATCGCCGGCCGGTCCGGCAATTCGTTCGCACCGCCCGCGGCCGACGGAAACGCTTCGACCAGCAAGCCGTGGATGCGTTCGATCGCTGCGATCGTCCCGCGCTCGAAATCGCCGCCGCGATAAGCGGCGACCAGCAGTTCGCACACCTCGCGCCAGCGTGCCGGCGAAATCGCCGCCGCCGCCGCTCGGTCGGCGACGATCTCCACCGCGCGATCGGCCCACAGCACGTACAGCAGCACGCCGTTGTTCGCGGAGGTGTCCCAGACGCGCAGCGCGCCGAACACTTCGAGTGCCCGATCGCGCGGCGTGCGGCCGCGCCAGACCTCGCGCAGCGGCAGCGACGCCTCGATCGCGATCCGCAGTTCGGCCGAATGCGCGCGCTCGCCTTGCCCGATCGCCTGCTCGACGCGCGCGAGCAGGTCGTCGTGAAACATGCGCCGCACCGAACGCGCTTCGTTCACCAGATGCGACCAGGTACGTGCAAGCCTGCCTGCGGCCATCACCAGCCCCCCGAGGCGCCGCCGCCGCCGAAGCCGCCGCCGCCTCCGCGGAATCCGCCTCCACCACCGAAGCCCCCGCCGCCGCCGAAGCCGCCTGGAAAGCCCCCCGGACCGGATCGCCAGGTATGACGCCCGACCTGCCCCATCCCGCCCCCGGAGATCGACAGCAGAACCAGAAACAGCAGGAAGCCACCGATCGCAGCCAGCAGCAGCGGGGCGCCGAGCATCCATGCCGCAGCGCCGCCCAGCGTGCCACCGAGCGTCGAACCGAACAGCCGGCCGAACAGCTGGCGCACGAACATCGCGATGACGAACACGCCGAGCAGGATCGCCAGCCAGTTGGCCGGCTCGGCGTCGCGCTTGTCCGCCGCGCCGGACCAGGCCGGCGGCAGCGGCTCGCCTTCGATCAGCCGGCCGATGTCGGCCACTGCCGATTGCAGGCCGCCTGCGAAATCGCCCTGCCGGAAGCGCGGTGCGATCGCCTCGGCGATGATTCGCCGCGCCCAGGCGTCGGGAATCGCGCCCTCGAGGCCGTAGCCGACCTCGATGCGCACCTTGCGGTCGTCCTTCGCGACCAGCAGCAGCACGCCATCGTCGACGCGCTTTCCGTCGACCTCCCCGCGGCCGAGCTTCCAGGCCTCGGCGACGCGGATGCCGAACTGTTCGATGGCCTCGGGCTGCGTCGTGGCGACGATCAGGATCGCGACCTGCGAACCCTTGCGCTGCTCGATCGCCTGGAGCTCGCCCTCGAGCGCCTGCTTCTGCGCGGCGGTGAGCGTGGCGGTCAGGTCGACGACCCGGCCGGTGAGCGGCGGCACCGGCTGCAGCGTCTGCGCAAGGCCCGACAGCGCCAGCCCGAACCACAGCAGCAGCGCGGCGACCGCGCGAAACCCGGTGTTCACGTGCTCCGCCCCGCCGTGCCGCGCGCGTGGTCGCCGCGCCGCGACCCGGCGTTCATTTCGGCGCGCTTGCCGGCCGATCGAAGTTCACCGTGGGCGGCTTCGCGATCGCCGCCTCGTTCTCCACCGTGAACTGCGGCTTGGCGGCATAGCCGAATGCCATCGCGGTGAGATTGACCGGGAACTGCCGCACCAGCACGTTGTAGTGCTGCACCGAATCGATGTAGCGCTTGCGCGCGACCGCGATCCGGTTCTCGGTGCCCTCGAGCTGCGCCTGCAGGTCACGGAAATTGGCATCGGACTTCAGTTGCGGATAGTTCTCGCTGACCACCAGCAGCCGTGACAGCGCGCTGCCCAGCCCCGCCTGCGCCTGGTCGAACTGCGACAGCGACGCCGGATCGGACGGATCGACCTTGATCTGCCCGACGCGCGAGCGCGCCTCGGTGACCGCGATGAGCACATCGCGCTCCTGTTCGGCGAATCCCTTCACCGTATTGACCAGGTTCGGGATCAGATCGGCACGCCGCTGGTACTGGTTGACCACCTCGGACCAGGCCGACCGGGTCGCTTCGTCGGCCGATTGAATCTGGTTGTAGCCGCATCCCGACAGGCCGATCGCCAGCACGATCGCGCCCAGGACCTGGATGATTCGACGCATGGTCTGTGCCCCCGAACGATGACCCGCCGAGTGTAGCGCGCGGCGCGCCTCAGGCGCGCAGCCGGGCGAACCGTTGCCGGAACTTCGCCACCTTGGGCGCCACGACCGCGCGGCAGTAGCCCTGGTGCGGGTTGCGCTCGAAGTAGCGCTGGTGGTACGCCTCGGCCGGATACCAGCGTGCGAGCGGCGCAAGCTGCGTGACGATCGGCGCATCGAAGATGCGCTCGCGCTCGAGTTCCCCGATCACCTCGCGCGCGTCGCGCTGCTGCGCCTCGTCGACGAAGAAGATCGCCGAGCGGTATTGCGAGCCCACGTCGTGGCCCTGGCGATCGGGCGTCGTCGGGTCGTGGATGCCGAAGAAGATGCCGAGCAGGTCACGGAAGCCGATCTTCGCGGGATCGAACTCGATGCGCACCGCCTCGGCGTGCCCGGTGCGGCCGCTGCAGACTTCCTCGTAGCCGGGATCGGGCAGCGAGCCACCGCAGTAGCCCGATTCGACCGACAGCACGCCCTTCACCTCGAGGAACACGGCCTCCAGGCACCAGAAGCATCCGCCGGCGAGCACCGCCACCTGCCTGTCCATCGAAGAGCCTCCGCGAGCCGTTGCGTGCACTCAGTGGGAATGCCCTGCCTGCAGTTGCGCCCTGCGCACGACCTCCTCCTTCGCGCGCTGCACAGTCGTGTGCAACTGCGTCGCGCCGGTGTGGTATTGCACCGGCCAGCCAATCCCGCGGAAGTCGTAGTCGGCCGCCGCGTGCAGCGTGAAATACGGATCGGCCAGATGTGGCCGTGCCAGCGCCACCAGGTCGGCGCGCCCGGAGATCAACAGCGTGTTCACCTGGTCGGCGGTGGTGATCGCGCCGACCGCCATCGTCGCGATGCCGGCCTCGAGCCGTACCTGCTCGGAGAAGGCCGCCTGGTACATGCGTCCGTACACCGGCTTCGAGGCCGGATCGGTCTGGCCGGTGGAGACGTCGATCAGGTCGCAGCCGGCCGCCTTCATCGCGCGGGCGATCTCCACCGTGTCGGCGCCGGTGGTGCCGCCCTGGATCCAGTCGGTGGCGGAGACCCGCACGCTCATCGGCTTCGCGCGCGGCCAGACCGCGCGCACGGCCTCGAACACTTCGAGCGGGTAGCGCAACCGGTTGGCGAGCGAGCCGCCGTACGCGTCGCGGCGCCGGTTGGTGACCGGTGACAGGAAGCTCGCCAGCAGGTAGCCGTGCGCCATGTGGAGCTCGAGCATGTCGAAGGCCGCCTGTTCGGCACGGATCGCCGCGCTGCAGAACTGCGCGATCACTTCGTCCATGTCCTCACGGTTCATTTCCCGCGGCACCTGGTTGACGCTGTCACGATACGGCAGCGGCGAGGGCGCCAGCAGCGGCCAGTTGCGCTGGCCGCAGGACTCGTCGATCGGCCAGTCGGCCTGCTCCCAGCCGACCTGGGTCGAACCCTTGCGGCCGGCGTGACCGATCTGCATGCAGATCTTCGCTTCCGAGTTCGCGTGCACGAAGTCGACGATCCGCGCGAAGGCCTGCGCCTGCCCGTCGTTCCACAGCCCGGTGCACCCGGGCGTGATCCGGCCCTCGGGCGACACGCAGGTCATCTCGACGAACACCAGGCCGGCGCCGCCGAGTGCGCGCGAACCGTAGTGCACCAGGTGCCAGTCGTTGGGTACGCCGTCGATCGCCGAATACTGCGCCATCGGCGACACGACCACGCGATTCGGCAGCCACATCTCGCGCAGCCGGAACGGGGCGAACATCGGCGGCGCATCGACCCACGCGGGCCGACCCGCATCGGCGATGCCGAGCCGCTGCGCCTGGTCGCGGTTCCACCATTCGGTGGCTTCCCTGACCACCCCGGCATCGCGAAGCCGCAGGTTCTCGTAGGTGATCTGCTTGCTGCGCGTGAGCAACGAGACGTGGAACTGCGTCGGCGACATGTGCCAGAAGCGGCGCACGTTCTCGAACCAGACGAGCGAGACGTTGGCCGAATGCTGCAGGCGCCCGACTTCGTCGCGGCGCGCCTCCTCGTAGGCGGCCAGCGCGGCGTCGATCTGATCGGCGCGTCCCGCGGCGCCACCGCGCACGTGCGCAACCATCGCCTGGTTCAGCGCGATCGCATCCTCCAGCGCCAGCTTGGTGCCCGAGCCGATGGTGAAGTGCGCGGTGTGCGCGGCGTCGCCGAGCAGCACGAACGGCGTCTCGCCGTCGCGGTATCGCCAGCTGCGGCAGGTGATCGTCGGGAACTGGCGCCAGAACGACCGGTTGGCGAGCACCCGCGCGCCGTTCAGGTCGTCGGCGAAGATCTTCTCGACCAGTGCGACGGTCGCGGCCTCGTCCTGGATGCCCAGCCCGGACGCGAGGAACGCATCGTTGGTGGTCTCGATCACGATCGTGCTCTCGCCCGGCGTGTACTGGTAGGCGTGCATGTTCCAGATGCCGCCGGGCCCTTCGCGCAGGCTGTAGTAGAAGCCCGGCAGATCCATTTTCGCGCCGAGCCAGACGAAACGGTTGGTGCGCAGGTCGACGTCCGGCTGGAAGTGCTGCTTCCAGCCTTCGCGCACCGCGCTGTTGATGCCGTCGGCCGCCACGACCAGGTCGGCGCCGCGATGCGCATGCACGCCCGGGTCTTCCGTCTGGTAGCGCACGTCGACACCGAGTTCGTCGGCGCGCCGCTGCAGGATCTGCAGCAGCGTGAGGCGGCGCACCCCCGAGAAGCCATGCCCCGAGGACTTCATCACCTGCCCCTTGTATTGCACGTAGATGTCGTCCCAGTACGCGAAGTTGCCGGCGATCTCGCGATGCGTCGGCTCGTCGGCTTCGAGCAGGTTGCCCAGCGTCTCGTCGGAGAGCACGATGCCGAAGCCGAAGGTGTCGTCGGGCCGGTTGCGCTCGACGACCTGGATCTGCGCGGCCGGAAACGATTTCTTCAGCAGGATCGCCGAATAGAGTCCCGCGGCCCCGCCGCCGATCACGTCGATGCGCATGTCGCTGCCCCTCGCCAGGTTCGATCCGCCGCAACAGTCCGATTCACTGTCGTACTGCCGTTTGCCGCGGAGTTCCTTCGAGTCTAAAGCGTTTTCGGACCCGCCGCGCAGGTGGTCGTGCCGATGGAGGAATGCGCGAAGACCGGGAGCTGCTGCGCGAGCGGCGTGTCGGCGGCGTCGAGCCCGACGCCGTCGAGCATCGCCTGCGCTGCGAGCACCCTCAGGTACTGCCGCAACGCCGTGAACCAGGCTTGCTGGCGCAACGCGAGCGCCACCGCGTCGCGCACCGTCTCGTAGGGCTGCGCGAGCCCGGGCTGGCGCGCCAGCACCTCGACCACGTGCAGGCCGAAGCGGGTTCGCACCAGCCGCGGCAACACGCCGACCACCGGTTGACCGAACAGCTCGCGCGCCAGTTCGGGCACGCAATCGCCGGCGCACAGCCAGCCGAGCGCTCCACCTTCGGCGCCGCTCGGACAGTTCGACCACTTGCGCGCTGCGGCGGCGAAGGCGTCGGCGCTGCCGCAGCGGCCGCCGCCCGGGAGGGCCGCGTCGTGGTCGAGGTCAGCCCCGTCGTGACAGCGCAGTTCCAGCAGCAACTGTCCGGCGCACTCGAGCAGCGCATGGAGGTCGACGCCAGGCGTGACCGCGAACAGGATGTGGCGCGCCAGCACCCGTTCGCCGCTCGCGTAGCGCCCCGGATTGGCCGCATGGTGCCTGCGGCAGTCGTCTTCGGAAGGTTCGGGCACGCAAAGCTCGCGCTCGAGCAGCGCCTCGATCGCGGTGGCCGCCGCGTCGCTCGGCACGCCGTCAGCATGCATCATGTCGCCGGGTGCGAGCAGCCCCGCGCGTTGCGCCCGCTGCCGCAGCAACTCGGTGCAGCCGCGCCGGCGCAGTTCCGCCGCATCGGGCGGCGTGCCCGGCGCATGCAATGCAACGCCATCGCCTCGCGCGACACCTGCTGCCGGGCCCACGCCGGTCACCGACGGCGCCGCCGCCGGCCTGTGGAGCTCCACGATCACCATCGGTTCGCCCTTCGTCGTCGACATCGCGTCGGTGCGTGGCTCGCGCCGGCCCTCTTCAGGCGTCGCCCATCCGGCGTGCAGACGGCCGGTCGTGGCCTGCCGGAAGGTTCAACCGGCGCGCGCGCACCAGCTGGTACGGACGGAAGGCGTAGGCGATCGACGCGAATCCGCTCCAGACGTGGACCAGTCGCGTGAACGGAAACACCAGGAACACCGTCATGCCGAGCACCATGTGCAGCTTGAACACCGCACTCACGCCGACCATCAGCTCGGCGGCGCCCGGGCGGAACGTGACGATGCGCTGCGCCCACTCGGCAAGCACCAGCATCATGCTGCCGTCGAGGTGCTGCCCCGACAACGGAATCGTCGCCAGCCCCAGCGCCAGTTGCGCCCAGAACAGCCACAGCAGCATCAGGTCGCTTGGCCTCGAAATCGCGCGGATACGCGGGTCGCTGATGCGCCGGTAAAGCAGCAGCGTGAGCCCCGTCAGCCCCAGCACGCCCGCGATGCCGCCGGAGACCATCGCCAGCACCTGCTTGGCCCCGGTGCCGATGAACGGCTCGTAGACGAAGTGCGGGGTGAGCATCCCGACGAAGTGGCCGAAGAACAGGAACAGCACGCCGATGTGGAACAGGTTGCTGCCCCAGCGCAGCTGCGCGGCACGCAGCAGCTGCGAGGAGTCGCTCTTCCAGGTGTACTGGTCGCGGTCGAAGCGGATCAGGCTGCCGACGAAGAACACCGTCAGGCAGACGTACGGATAGATCGCGAAGAAGAAGGTGTTCATGAAATTCATCGCGCGACTCCCTGGCGAAGCGGCGCGGCCTGCGGGCGCGTGCCACGGGCACTTTCCACGTCCGCCTGCCTGCGAACGAGGTGGATCGGCTGCGTGCCATCGGGGCGCGCCTGGCCGCGGATCGAGCAGCCATCGAATGCCGGCGGCTCGGCCCAGGCCTCGTCGAGCGGCTCCTCGGGCGGCAGCGGCGCGGGGCGCACGCGCTCGCCGCCCAGTTCGAGCACGGCTGCGATCACCGCTGCATAGCGGCTGCGCCGCGCCGCCAGCGCCTGGTAGAGCCGGTTGATCACCTGCGAGAGCTCGGCCAGGAACTCGCGCGCCACCTTCGGCGGCTGCGTCGACGCGAATTCGAGCACCACCGGCAGGTAGTCGGGCAACTGGCCCGGGGCGAGCCGCAGGCCGGCGCTCTCGTAGGTGGCGAGCAGGTCGATCATCGCCTGGCCGCGCTCGCGCGAATCGCCGTGCACGTGCTCGAACAGCAGCAGCGAAGTCGACCGCCCGCGGTCGAAGCACTCGACGTAGTTCGCCTCCACCTCGTACGATTCGCCGTCGTGCAACTCGACGATGAGCGCCGCGAGGGCTTCGCGGGCCACGGCGCCAAGCGAACGGTCGGCGGCGAAGAACCCGCCGAGTTGCGGCAGCCACTCGCGCAGCCGTGCGTCCGGATAGCCGAGCAGCAGCGCCAGCGCGCGGCAGGTGTCGTTCATGGCGCGCTCCTTCACAGCGTGGCCTTGACCGGGATCGTGCGCTTCCTGCCGGCGCCGAACAGGCTGGTGCGGGTGGAACCTTCCGAACAGCCGTTGCCGAACGAAAAACCACAGCCACCGCGCACGTCGAATGCATTCTCGGCGTACTCGCGGTGCGCTGTCGGGATCACGAAACGGTCCTCGTAGTTCGCGATGGCCATCACCTGGTACATCGTTGCGACCTGTGCGGGCGTGAGCCCGACCTGTTCGAGCACCGTCAGGTTCTCGCGGCCCTCGACGTGCCGGTCGCGCTGGTACGCGCGCATGGCCAGCATCCGCTCGAGCGCGCGCACCACCGGCTCGGTGTCGCCCGCGGTGAGCAGGTTCGCCAGGTAGCGGATCGGAATGCGCAACTGCCCGACGTCGGGGATCTGGCCGTTCACCCCGATCTCACCGGCGTTCGCCGCGGCCGAAATCGGCGACAGCGGCGGCACGTACCAGACCATCGGCAGCGTGCGGTACTCCGGGTGCAGCGGCAACGCCACCTTCCAGTCGACCGCCATCCGGTAGACCGGGCTGTTGCGCGCGGCCTCGAGCCACGCGTCGGGCACCCCGTCGACGCGCGCCTGCGCGATCACCGCCGGGTCGTCCGGGTCGAGGAACAGGTCGAGCTGCGCCTGGTACAGGTCGCGGTCGTGCTCGACGCTGGCGGCCGCCTCGATGCGGTCGGCGTCGTACAGCAGCACGCCGAGGTAGCGGATGCGCCCGACGCAGGTCTCTGAGCAGACGGTGGGCTGCCCGGCCTCGATGCGCGGATAGCAGAAGATGCACTTCTCGGCCTTGCCGGTCTGCCAGTTGTAGTAGATCTTCTTGTACGGGCAGCCCGACACGCACATGCGCCAGCCGCGGCACTTGTCCTGGTCGATCAGCACGATCCCGTCTTCCTCGCGCTTGTAGATCGACCCCGATGGGCACGACGCGACGCAGGCCGGGTTCAGGCAGTGCTCGCACAGCCTGGGCAGGTACATCATGAAGGTGTTCTCGAACTGCCCGTAGATCTCCTTCTGCACCTCGTCGAAGTTGCGGTCCTTCGAGCGCTTCGCGAACTCGCCGCCGAGGATTTCCTCCCAGTTCGGGCCCCATTCGATCTTCTGCATCCGCTCGCCGGTGATCAGGCTCCTCGGCCGCGCGGTCGGCGCCGCCGTCATCTCGGGCGCCGCGTGCAGGTGGTCGTAGTCGAAGGTGAACGGCTCGTAGTAGTCGTCGATCTGCGGCAGGTCGGGGTTCGCGAAGATGCGCATCAGCAGCTGCCACCTGCCGCCCTGGCGCGGGCGGATCGAGCCGTCGGCGCGGCGCACCCAGCCGCCGTTCCAGCGATCCTGGTTCTCCCACTCCTTCGGATAACCGATCCCGGGCTTGGTCTCGACGTTGTTGAACCACGCGTACTCCACGCCCGCGCGGCTGGTCCAGACGTTCTTGCAGGTGACCGAACAGGTGTGGCAGCCGATGCACTTGTCCAGGTTCAGCACCATGCCGATCTGCGCGCGCACTTTCATGGGTGTTCTCCCCGGGTCGTGCCCGCCGGCTGGTCGAGCCAGTCGATCTTCGCCATCCTGCGCACCACCACGAACTCGTCGCGATTGGTGCCGATGGTGCCGTAGTAGTTGAAGCCGTAGCTGTACTGCGCGTAGCCGCCGATCATGTGCGTGGGCTTGAGCACCACGCGCGTGACCGAGTTGTGGATGCCGCCGCGCGCCCCGGTGATCTCCGAGCCCGGCGTGTTGATCGTCTTCTCCTGCGCGTGATACATCATCACCATGCCGGGCTTGACCCGCTGGCTGACCACCGCGCGCGCGGCGATCGCGCCGTTGGCGTTGAACAGCTCGACCCAGTCGTTGTCGACGATGCCGGCACTGCGCGCGTCGTCCTCGGAGAGCCAGATCACCGGCCCGCCGCGGTTCAGCGTGAGCATGATCAGGTTGTCGGTGTAGGTGGAGTGGATGCCCCACTTCTGGTGCGGCGTGATGAAGTTCAGCGCGATCTCCGGGTTGCCGTTGGGCTTGCGGCCCATCACCACGCCCACCGCCTTCAGGTCGACCGGCGGACGATAGCTGGCGAAGCCTTCGCCGAACTCGCGCATCCACGCGTGGTCCTGGTAGAACTGCTGGCGACCGCTCAGCGTGCGCCACGGAATCAGTTCGTGGACGTTGGTGTAGCCGGCGTTGTACGAGACCTTCTCGCTCTCGAGCCCCGACCAGGTCGGCGACGAGATGATCTTGCGCGGTTGTGCCTGGATGTCGCGGAAGCGGATCTTCTCGTCCTCGCGGTGCAGCGCCAGGTGCGCGTGCTCGCGACCGGTGATCTTCGACAGCGCTTCCCAGGCCTTCACGGCGACCTGGCCGTTGGTCTCCGGCGCGAGCATCATCACCGTCTCGGCCGCGTCGATGTCGGTGACGATGCGCGGCAGGCCCTGCGTGGCGCCCGGATCGGTGACCGCGCCGTTCAGTTCGGCCAGCGCGCGCACCTCGTCCTCGGTGTTCCACGCGATGCCCTTGCCGCCGTTGCCGATGCGGCTCATCAGGGGCCCGAGCGCGGTGAATCGCCGGTACGTGTTCGGGTAGTCGCGCTCGACCACCGCGATCTGCGGCGCGGTGCGTCCGGGTTCGAGCTCGCACTCGCCGCGCTTCCAGTCGCGCACCTCGAGCGGCTGCGCGAGTTCGCCGGGCGTGTCGTGCATCATCGGTGCGAGCACCACCTCCTTTTCGGCGCCGAGGTGCCCGACGCACACCTCGCTGAACTTCTTCGCGAAACCCTTGTAGATCTCCCAGTCGCTGCGCGCCTGCCACGCCGGATCCACCGCGGTGGACAGCGGGTGGATGAACGGATGCATGTCGCTGGTGTTCAGGTCGTTCTTCTCGTACCAGGTGGCCGTCGGCAGCACGACGTCCGAGTACAGGCAGGTGGTGCTCATGCGGAAGTCCAGCGTCACCAGCAGATCGAGCTTGCCCTCGGGCGCCTGGGCGTGCCAGCGCACTTCGCGCGGCTTCGCGTCGTCGGGGCCGAGGTCGCGACCCTGCACGCCGTGGCTGGTGCCGAGCAGGTGGCGCAGGAAGTACTCGTGGCCCTTGCCCGAGGAGCCGAGCAGGTTCGAGCGCCAGACGAACAGGTTGCGCGGCCAGTTGGCCGGGTCGTCGGGGTCCTCGCAGCTGAGCTGCAGCGACCCGTCCTTCAGTCCCCGCGTCACGTAGTCCTTCGGGTCGACTCCGGCCACCTGCGCGTCGCGAACCACCTGCAACGGATTGGTCTTCAACTGCGGCGCCGAGGGCAGCCAGCCCATGCGCTCGGCGCGCACGTTGTAGTCGATCATCGATCCGCGCGCGGCGTCGGGCGCGGCCAGCGGCGAGACGATCTCTTCCACGCCGAGCCGCTCGTAGCGCCACTGGTCGGTGTGCGCATAGAAGAAACTGGTCGAGTTCTGCTGGCGCGGCGGCCGGATCCAGTCGAGCGCGAACGCCAGTGCGGTCCATCCGGTCTGCGGCCTGAGCTTTTCCTGGCCCACGTAGTGCGCCCAGCCACCCCCGGTCTGGCCCACGCAGCCGCACAGCATCAGCATGTTGATGATGCCGCGATAGTTCATGTCGCTGTGGTACCAGTGGTTCATCCCGGCCCCGATGATCACCATCGAACGGCCCCGGGTCCGGTCGGCGTTGTCGGCGAACTGCCGTGCCACCGCGATCGCCTGCGCGCGCGGCACGCCGGTGATGCGCTCCTGCCAGGCCGGCGTGTACGGCCGGTCGCTGTCGTAGTCGTCGGCCGCGCTCCCGTCGGGCAGGCCGCGCGCCACGCCGTAGTGGGCGGCGAGCAGGTCGAACACGGTGGCGGCCAGCACCTCGCGGCGCACGCCGTCCTGCACGAGCGTGAGCCGCGCTGCCGGCACCTGGCGCCGCAGCACCGAGGCACCCTGGTCGTTGGCCTGGAAGTGCGGCGTCTCGATGCCGCCGAAATACGGGAAACCGACGGTGACCACCTCGTGCGCCTGCGCCGCGTCGTCGATCAGCGACAGCGCCAGCTTCACTTCGGCGCCGCCGCGCGCCTCGCGGCTCTCCAGGTTCCACTTGCCGGCGTCGTTGCGACCGTCCCTGCCCCAGCGAAAGCCGATCGATCCGTGGGGCACGACCACCGCGCCGCTGCGGTCGAACGCCACCGTCTTCCACTCGGGGTGGTTGTCCTGTCCGAACGCGCCGTCGAAGTCGCTCGCGCGCAGGTAGCGATCGGGTGCGAGCACCTTCGTGCCGTCGGCCAGCGTGACTTCGCGCAACTGCACCAGCAGCGGCAGGTCAGTGTAGCGGCGTGCGTAGTCGTCGAAGTACGCCGAGCGTCGATCGAAGTAGAACTCCTTCAGGATCACGTGGCCCATCGCCATTGCCAGCGCCGCATCGGTGCCCTGCTTCGGGTGCAGCCACAGGTCGGCGAGCTTCGAGACCTCGGCGTAATCGGGCGTGACCGCCACCACTTTCGCACCCTTGTAGCGCACTTCGGTGAAGAAGTGCGCGTCGGGCGTGCGCGTCTGCGGCACGTTCGAACCCCAGGCGATCAGGAAGGTGGAGTTGTACCAGTCGGCCGACTCGGGCACGTCGGTCTGCTCGCCCCAGGTTTGCGGGCTCGACGGCGGCAGGTCGCAGTACCAGTCATAGAAGCTCATGCAGGTGCCGCCGATCAGCGACAGGTAGCGCGACCCGGCCGCGTACGACACCATCGACATCGCCGGAATCGGCGAGAAGCCGACCACGCGGTCGGGGCCGTGGCGCCTGATCGTGTAGACGTTGGCGGCGGCGATCATCTCGTTGACTTCGTCCCAGTCGGCGCGCACGAAACCGCCCAGGCCGCGCTGGCGCTGGTAGTCGCGTCGCGTCGCCGCGTTCTCCACGATCGCGGCCCACGCATCGACCGGCGACTTCGCCGTCGCGCGCGCCGCGCGCCAGGCCTTCATCAGGCGCGCGCGCACCATCGGGTACCTCACGCGGTTGGCGCTGTACAGGTACCAGCTGTAGCTCGCACCGCGCGCGCAGCCACGCGGCTCGTGATTGGGCAGGTCGGGACGCGTGCGCGGATAGTCGGTCTGCTGCGTCTCCCAGGTGACGATGCCGCCCTTCACGTAGATCTTCCACGAGCACGATCCGGTGCAGTTCGTACCGTGCGTGGAGCGCACGATCCTGTCGTGCTGCCAGCGGTTGCGGTACGCGTCCTCCCAGGTGCGGTCTTCGCCGGTGGCGACTCCGTGACCGCCGGCAAACGCCTCCTTCGGCTGGCTGAAATACGTCAGGCGATCGAGGAAGTGGCTCATCGTGGGCTCCCGGGTCCGGTCGAAGTGCACGCGCTCAGCACGGCATCTCCGCGTTCCTGCGCGCGTAGTACCACCACGTCAGGACGATGCACAGCGTGTAGAAGACGGTGAAGATCCACAACGCCGCCTCGGGCCCGCCGGTGGCGGCGATCGAGCTGCCGTAGCTCTTCGGGATGAAGAAGCCACCGTAGGCGCCCAGCGCGCCGGCGAATCCCAGCGCTGCGGCACCTTCGGTGTTGCCCTCGCGCACCGCGCGCGCGCGCTCGACCTCGTCGTCGGCGCGCAGTTCCGCGAGCTTCTGGTTCAGGAAGATCACCGGGATCATCCGGAACGTCGAGCCGTTGCCGATGCCGGTGGTCAGGAACAGCAGCAGGAACATCAGGAAGAAGCCGGCGAAGCTGCCGTCGGCCGGCCCGAACGGCAGCGCAAAGCCGCTGCCGCCCCTGGGCAGGAAGAACAGCACGCCGAGCACCGCCAGCGCCATCACGACGAAGTTCCAGAAGGTGACGCGCGCGCCGCCGAGCTGGTCCGACAGCCAGCCGCCCACCGGCCGAATCAGCGCCCCCACCAGCGGCCCGAGCCAGGCGAAGGCGAGCGGGTTGACGCCGGGGAACTGGTTGCGGATCAGCAGCGGAAAGCCGGCGGCGAAGCCGATGAACGAGCCGAACGTGCCCAGGTAGAGCACGCACATCAGCCAGTTGTGCTTGCGCCGGAAGATCGCCGCCTGCGCGGCGAACGACGCCTTCGCGTCGGCGATGTCGTTCATGAAGAACCACGCCGCGACGGCCGCCACTGCGATCCACGGCACCCAGATGAAGGCCGCGTTCTGCGTCCACACGTGGACCTCGTCGCCGAACCGGTTGACGACGACCTGCGGGTCGCCACCGAGGACCCCGAGCACACCAACCGCGACCACCAGCGGCGTCAGGAACTGCACCACCGAGACACCGAGGTTGCCCAGCCCAGCGTTCACGCCCAGCGCCGAGCCCTTGCGTTCCTTCGGGAAGAAGAAGCTGATGTTGGCCATGCTCGAGCTGAAGTTGCCGCCGCCCAGCCCGCACAGCAGCGCCAGTATCAGCATCGTCGGATACGGAGTGGTCGGGTCCTGCACCGCGATGCCGATGCCGATCGCCGGAATCAGCAGCGACCCGGTCGAGACCGCGGTCCAGCGCCTGCCCCCGACGAGCGGGATCATGAAGGAGTAGAAGATGCGCAGCGTCGCACCCGAGAGTGCCGGCGCCGCGGCGAGCCAGAACAGCTGGTTGGTCGAGTACTTGAAGCCGAGCGCGGGCAGGCTCACCGCGACCACGCTCCACAGCTGCCAGACGGCGAACGCCAGGAACAGTGCCGGCACCGAGATCCACAGGTTGAGCCGGGCGATCGCCTCGCCTTCGCGCGCCCAGAACGCCTTGTCCTCCGGCGTCCAGACGTGCAGCACGCCCCCGGGGCGCGCGCGCGTGACATCGGCTGCAGTCGCATTCATCGCGGGGAACCTCCGTCGCGCAGCCGTCAGGCGTGCGCTGCTTCGACCGCGTGATGCGGCCCCATCACTTCGGTGCGCCGCACCTCGGTGAAATACATCCAGATCAGCGAGACCCAGACCACGCCGTACATCAGCATGAAGGCGCTCGAGCGAATGCCGGTCAGGTCGAGCAGCACGCCGAACATGATCGGCAGCACGAAACCACCGAGCCCGCCAGCCAGCCCGACGATGCCCGAGATCGTGCCGATGTTCTGCGGATACTCGTCGCTGATGTACTTGAACACGCTCGCCTTGCCGAAGGCCCAGGCGACGCCGAGCACGAACATCAGCAGAGTGAACGCGTAGACGTTCAGCCCGATCGTGAAGCTGCGCGTGCCCTCGACGGTGGCCACGGTGAACTGCGTCTGCGGGTAGCTGAGCAGGAACAGGCAGATCCAGCTCACCCACATCACCCACCAGGTGACGCTGTGCGCGCCGTAACGGTCCGACAGCCACCCGCCAATCGCGCGCAGCACGCCGCCTGGCAGCGAGAAACAGGCGGCGAGCAGCGCCGCCACGCGGATGTCCAGCCCGTATTCGCCGACGTAGTACTGCACCATCCAGAGGCTCAGGGCGACGTAGCCGCCGAAGACGATGCTGTAGTACTGGCAGTACTTCAGCACGCGCGGGTCCTTCAATGCGGCGAGCTGGTCGACGAAGCGCACGTGGCTGGGCACGCAGTGCGCCGGATCGCTGTGGCTGAGCAGCCAGAACAGCACCACGGTGCCCAGCATCATCGCCGCGTAGACATGCGGCACCATCGTCCAGCCGAAGGCCACCACCAGCGCCGGGGCGATGAACTTGTTGACCGCCGCACCCGAGTTGCCGGCGCCGTAGACGCCCATCGCGAAACCCTGGTGCTGGCGGGGGAACCAGCGTGCGACGTAAGGCGTGCCCACCGAGAACGAGCCGCCGGCCAGGCCGACGAACAACCCGATGACGATGAAGTGCCAGAATTGCGTGGCCCAGGCCATCATCCAGATCGCCGGAACCGTCGCCGCCATCAGCAGCGTCATCACGATGCGACCGCCGTAGCGATCGGTCCAGATGCCCAGCGGCACCCGCACCAGCGAACCGGTGAGCACCGGCGTCGCGGTGAGCAGGCCGAACTCGGTGGCATTGAGGTTCAGCGCCTTGCGGATCGGAATCCCGATCACGCCGAACATCATCCAGACCATGAAACAGACCGTGAAGGCAAAGGTGCTGGCGATCAGCACCGAGAACGCCTGCCGCGCGCGCGGCCCTTCGAGTGCGGTGGACGTCATGACCGGTTCTCCATGACGGCACTGTAGGCAGCGCAGCCCCGGGTGAACATCCTCCGGCAAGGCAGGTGCGCGCGCTCCGAAGGAACGATACGCAGCCGCCTTTCATCGACCGGAAGGAGTACTCCCCGCGCTGCGGCGGGCGCCGGGCCGGCAACGGCGCACCGGCGGCAGATCAGGCGGGACCGCGTCCGGTGAGGTAAACGGCCGCCTGCACGCGCGAGCTCAACCCGAGCTTGCGCAGGATGTGCTGCACGTGGACCTTGACCGTGGTCTCGGCGATGTCGAGCGCGCGCGCGATCGTCTTGTTGCTCGCCCCGCGCGCAATGTGTTCGAGGATCTGGCGCTCACGTGGCGAAAGGCTTGCCAGCAGATCGTCCGGCAACCGGCTGCCGCGAGGCGCTGCGCCGCGCGCCTCGCCAGGCGCAGCCACCCGCAGCGCCCGCACCAGCTTGCCGGTCATCTCCGGACTGACCACCGATTCGCCGCGCATCGTGCCGCGGATCGCCTGCGCCAGCCTCTCGCCGTCGATCGTCTTCAGCACGTAGCCCTGCGCGCCCGCGCGCAACGCGGCCGTCAGGTCCGCCTCGTCCTCGCTGACCGTGAGCATCAGCACTTTCGCCGTGGGTGCCGCCTCCCGCAGCCCTGCGAGCGCGGCGATACCGGTGACGCCGGGCAGGTGATTGTCGAGCAGGATGACGTCGGGTCCCAGTTCGCGCGCGCGGCGCAGCGCCTCGCCGGCGTCCGCCGCCTCGCCGGCCACGACGAGGTCGGGTTCGGTGGCGAGCAGCGCGATCAGGCCGCGACGAAACAGCGTGTGGTCATCGACGACCAGCAGGCGGATCGGCGCGCTCATGCCGGTCCTCCACGGCACCCCTCGGCCACATCCATCAGGCGGCCTCGCCGAGCGCCGTGGCGCGCAGTTGCGGGGGCAGCGTGAGCACCACGCGGGAGCCTGCGCCGGGCGCCGACTCGATCGACACCTGCGCGCCGATCCGCTGTGCGCGCTCGCGCATGATGCGCAGGCCCACCCGCGTCTCGACGCAGTCCGCGGCCGCCACGTCGAATCCGGCCCCGTCGTCACGCACCTCGAAGCGCCAGCACGGCGACTGCTGCACGTCCAGCCACACCCTGGTGGCCCCGGCGTGCTTGCGCACGTTCGACAGCGCTTCCTGCAATACGTGCAGCACCTGCACCTGCACCGCCGGATCGAGCGGTAGCCCGTGACCTTCGACGCTCAGCTGTACGCGCAAGCCGGTCTGGTGCTCGAACTTCGACAACGTGGTGCGCAGCGCCGGTTCGATGTCTTCGTCACGGGTGCGCGTGCGGAAGTGCACCAGCAGTTCGCGCACGTCGCTGTAGCTCTCGCGCACGCCGGCGTCGAGTTCGCCGATGATCCGGCCCACCGCGGCAGCGTCGCTGCGCGCTACCGCGTCGCGCAGCAATCCCACCTGGATCTTCAGGAAGGCGAGCGACTGCGCGATCGAGTCGTGCAGTTCCTGCGCCAGCAGGCCGCGTTCCTGGGCAACCGCCGCCTCGACGTCGAGTGCTGCCGCACGCAGGCCTTCCATCGCGGTCGCAAGGTGGCTGGCCAGCGCCTCGAGCAGCGAGCGGTCCTCGTCGCCGATCGCTGCCTCGCCGTAGTAGAACAGATCGACTTCGCCGAGCACCCGCTGGTGCAGCGCGATCGGCACCGAGACCAGCGTCCGGTAGCCGGCGGCCACGCAGTGATCGAAACCCATGTCCGGATGCGCACGGATCGCGATCACGCGCACGCCCGAGTGCGGCTGCAGCCGTCCGCAGTGACAGGTGCCGGCATCCACGCATTGCTCGTTGCGCGCCATCGCCTCGGGCAGGCTGTCGCCGGCCAGCATCAGGAAGCGCCGGTTGCCTTCGTCGGACCAGCGGATCATCGCTGCGTCCGCACGCGCGATTTCGCGCACCCTGCGCACGAAACCCCGTGCCAGCTCGTCGAGCGATCCGGCGGCGCCGACGAGCGCGCTGGCGTCGTAGAGCGCCGCCAGCCGCTGGCTCTTCTGCTCCAGGCCGGCGGTCTTCTCGCGCACCTTGTCTTCCAGGTCGTGGTAGAGCGCCTGAAGCTTCGCCGTCATCCGGTTGAAGCCGTCGCCCAGTTGCCCGAATTCGTCGTTCGAAGTCACCGCGACGCGCGCATCGAGCTCGCCCTGCTCCACCCTCGCCAGCCCACGCTGCAATTGCGCCACCGGATCGACGACGAAGATGTAGCCTGCATAGAGCAGCGCCACCACGGTGCCGATGGCCAGCGCCAGCATCGCGAACTGCACCGCGTTCAGGATCGCGGTCGAACGCGACATCTGCGCCTCGATCGAGGCCACGAAATCGTCGATCGCCGACACGAACGTATCGACGCTCGACAGCGGCACCCGGGCCGGGTCGGAGAGCCAGCCCGCACGCAGCGCCTGCCATTCGGCGCGCACTTCGGCGAAGTGCTCGCGCGTCGCCTCGGTCAGGGGAATGAACAGCGGCCGCGCCGGATCGCCGCTGCCCAGCGTCGCCACGCTTGCATCGAAGACCGTGATGCGACGCACGACTTCGTCGTGCGTTCCGGTGCGCGCCTCGAGCGCCAGCCGGTAGGCCTGCATGCGCATGCGTCCCGCCTCGTTGACGGCCGCGGCGCCGCCTTCCAGGTGCCAGGTCATCCAGAGAGTGAGGCCGATCGCCGCCAGCGCCAGTGACAGCAGCGAAAAAGCGATGACCAGCAGCTTGACCGCCAGCGGCCACTTGGAGGCGCGCACGTTGCCCTGCTGCGTCATTGCCGTCGGCCGCACACCGCTGCTGCAGCGCGCCCGACGGCGCCTGCCGGATCCGTCCGCAGCCGCCGATGCGCCGGCGCGGCGCCCGCGTCGAGCACGGCCGCGGCATCGGGCGCGCGTTCGCAGATTTCGATCATCGACATCGCGGTGCCTGGTGCTCGCCGCCGGGAGCGACGTCGGGCCGATCCCGTGTCGCCGGCAACGAACCGGGATGGTACCGCGCCCCCGCGGTTCGCCCGCAGCGTGTTTGTGCGGCGCAGGAGGCCACGTTACGATAGCGACCGACCCGGTAACTGCCCCGTGCAGCCCCGTGCAGGATTGACAGGAGAGATCGATGAAGGCCGCGTTCAAGTGGGACGACCCGCTGCTGCTCGATGCGCAGCTCACCGAAGACGAGCGCATGGTGCGCGAAGCTGCGATGGCCTACTGCCAGGACAAGCTGGCCCCGCGCGTTCTCGAGGCTTTCCGCCACGAAAAGACCGATCCCGCGATCTTTCGCGAGATGGGTGAACTCGGGTTACTCGGTCCGACCATCCCGGCCGAGTACGGCGGGCCGGGTCTGAGCTACGTCGCCTACGGACTGATCGCGCGCGAAATCGAGCGCGTCGATTCGGGCTATCGCTCGATGGCGAGCGTGCAGAGCTCGCTGGTGATGGTGCCGATCCACGAATTCGGCACCGAAGCGCAGAAGCGCAGGTATCTGCCGAAGCTTGCCAGCGGCGAATGGATCGGCTGCTTCGGGCTCACCGAACCGAACCACGGTTCCGATCCGGGGTCGATGGAAGCACGGGCGAAACGTGTCGACGGTGGTTACCTGCTCACCGGCAACAAGATGTGGATCACCAATTCGCCGATCTCCGACGTGTTCGTCGTCTGGGCCAAGTGCGTCGGCGGTGACCACCACGGGCGCATCCGGGGCTTCATCCTCGAAAAGGGCGCGAAGGGGCTGTCGGCGCCGCCGATCCACGGCAAGGTCGGCCTGCGCGCGTCGGTCACCGGCGAAGTCGTGATGGACCAGGTGTTCGTGCCCGACGAGCAGATGATGCCCGGCGTCGAAGGCCTGAAGGGCCCGTTCACCTGCCTGAACAGCGCGCGCTACGGCATCGCCTGGGGCGCACTCGGCGCCGCCGAAGACTGCTGGCACCGCGCGCGCCAGTACGTGCTCGATCGCAGGCAGTTCGGCCGCCCGCTGGCCGCCAACCAGCTGATCCAGAAGAAGCTCGCCGACATGCAGACCGAGATCACGCTCGGGCTGCAGGGCTGCCTGCGCCTGGGCCGCATGAAGGACGAAGGCACGGCCGCGGTGGAGATCACGTCGATTCTGAAGCGCAACTCGTGCGGCAAGTCGCTCGGGATCGCGCGCCTGGCGCGCGACATGATGGGCGGCAACGGCATCTCCGACGAGTTCGGCGTGGCGCGCCACCTGGTGAACCTCGAGGTGGTCAACACCTACGAGGGCACGCACGACATCCACGCGCTGATCCTCGGACGCGCGCAGACGGGCATCCAGGCGTTCTCCTGATCGACTGCGTCGCGCGGCGCGCTGGGTGCAGGGCTCGCAGCCTTTGCCACCCTCTACATCCACCGCTGCGACCCTCCGGCGGCGCGCGATGGACTCCGCCACGCAGACGGGGCGGTCGCTGCCCTTGCGCTCGACGGTGACTTCGGTGGTCACCTGCACGCCGTTGTCCGCGATGTCGTCGACGGCGACGATCCTGAAGCGGGCGCGCAGCTCGCTGCCCACCGGCACCGGCGCCATGAAGCGCACGCGGTTCAGCCCGTAGTTCACGCTCATGCGCACGCCGCGGAACTCGATCGCGTTCTCGGCGAACATCGGCATCATCGACAGCGTCAGGAACCCGTGCGCGATCGTCGTGCCGAACGGCCCCTGTGCCGCGCGTCGCGGATCGACGTGAATCCATTGACGGTCGCCGGTGGCCTCGGCGAACTGGTCGATGCGCTGCTGCGTCACCTCGGCCCAGTCGCTGACCGCGATCTCCTGTCCCACCAGCGGCCGCAGTTCGGCCAGGCTTTCGAACACGCGCATTCCCGATCTCCATCCAGATGTCGACGTGCGAACGGCACGGGCACGACCCGTGCGTTGCTTCGATCCCGCGGCTTCGGCCGCCCGTCCTGCTCAATCGCGCAGCTTGAAGCGCTGGATCTTGCCGGTCGCCGTCTTGGGGAGTTCCTCGACGAATTCGACCCAGCGCGGATATTTGAACGGAGCAAGCTGGTCCTTCACGAAGGCGCGCAGCTCCTCGGCGAGCGCGGGCGAGGCTTTCGAGGGTTCCTTCAGCACCACCCAGGCCTTGGGCTTGACCAGCCGGTCGTCGTCGGCCGCGCCGACCACCGCGGCCTCGAGCACCGCCGGGTGCGAGGCGATCGCCGACTCGACTTCGAAGGGCGACACGTACTGGCCGCTCACCTTCAGCATGTCGTCGGAGCGCCCCGCGTAGGTGTAGTAGCCGTCGGCGTCGCGCACGTACTTGTCGCCGCTGCGCGTCCACTCGCCCTGGAAAGTCTGGCGCGTCTTCTCGCGCTGGTTCCAGTACATCGCCGCCGAGGACGGCCCGCTGATGTACAGGTCACCCACCTCGCCGACGCCGACCTCGCGGCCGTCGTCGCCGAGCAGCTTCAGCGCGTAGCCGGGCACCGGCTGGCCGGTCGTGCCGTAGCGCACCTCGCCCGCGCGGTTCGACAGGAACACGTGCAGCATCTCGGTCGAGCCGATGCCGTCGAGGATCTCGACGCCGGTGCGCTCAGTGAAGCTCGTCCCCACGCGCGCGGGCAGCGCTTCGCCGGCCGACGTGGCCACGCGCAGGCCAAGTTGCTCGCGCGCCGGAAACGCCGGGCTCGCCAGCATGCTCGCGAACAACGTCGGCACGCCGTAGTGCACGGTGGGGCGCGCGCGCATCTTCGCCAGCGCCTCGGGCGCCGCGCCGATGAGGCGCAGGAAGACGGCTTCGGGCGTGGGCCGCTCGGCCATCAGCACCGCGGTCGCTCCCACCGACATCGGGAACGTGAGTCCGTTGCCCAGCCCGTATGCAAAGAACAGCTTCGCCGCACTGAACACGATGTCGGATTCGCGGATGCCGATCACCGGCCGCGCGAACAGTTCCGCCGTCTGGATCAGACTCGAGTGCACGTGCACCGTGCCTTTCGGCGCGCCGGTGGAACCGGACGAATAGAGCCAGAAGCACGGCTCGTCGGCCACCGTGTCGGCCGGCTCGAAGTGCTCGCTGCCGCCCGCAACCAGGGCGCCGAAGTCGTCGGTTGCGACCCGCCGCGTCTCCGCTACGTGACCCGGCGCCGCCGACACGACGATGCGCGAGAGCGTCGGCACCTTCTGCGCCAGCCCCTCGAACGACGGCAGCAGCGCCTGCGAAACGAACAACACCCGCGCGCGCGAATCGCGCAGCATGTATTCGTAGTCCTGCGGCTTGAGCAGCGTGTTCGCCGCCACCGGCACGACGCCCGCCTTGATCGCGCCGAGGAACGCCACCGGCCAGTCGATCGTGTCGAGCATGCACAGCATGACCCGGTCTTCCGCGCGCAGGCCCAGTCCGGCGAGTGCGGACGCGAAGCGATCGACGCGCCGCGCGAGTTCGGCGTAGGTGACGCTGCCGTGGTCGTCGATGAAGGCGAGCCGTTCGCCGCGTCCGGCCCGGACATTGCGCTCGATCAGGTCGTGCGCCGCGTTGTATCGGCGCGGAATCGACACCCGTGGCGGACTCACCGAATGGTCGGCACTCGACAACTGATCCACGGCTTTTCTCCCCGACACCCGGTAGTGGTCGAAATTATCGCGCGGTTGCAGGCCGCGCGGGCGTGCGCCGGAGCGACGCCGCAAGGTCATCCTGCCAGCAGGGACGTTATCGCACGGACGACGATCGTGCAATAAACTGCCCATCACCCTGCTGGACTTGCATTATCCTGCGTTAACGACGAATGGAGCGCGTGGCATGGACGTGGAAATCCTGGTCGGCACGATGACCGGCAACGCACATCTCGTGGCGCGGGAACTCGAACTGCGCTTCGCCGATGCCGGCACGCGCATCACGACGAGGCTGATGGATGACGTCACGCCCGAAGTCTTCGAACGCGACACGCTGTTCCTCGTCTGCACCTCCACCTACGGCCACGGCGACGTGCCCGACAACGCGCGCGACCTGTTCGAGGCACTGCAGGCCCGACGGCCCGACCTGTCGGCGGTGAGCTACGGCGTGCTCGCGCTCGGCGACAGCACGTTCAGCGACACCTTCGCGCACGGCGGCATGCGCTTCGACCGCTTGCTGGGCGAGCTGGGTGCGCGCCGCATCGGCGAGCGCTTCACCATCGACACCGCGGCGGTCACCCTGCCGGAAGAGGCAGCCGCGGCCTGGATGCCCGGCTGGATCGCGCTCGCGCGCGCCGCGCTGGTTGCGGCCTGAGAAGGCGGCGGACTCAGCCCTTGCCGCCAGCGGCCTCGCGTGCCGACGATCCGGCCAGCGGGCTCGCGACCGCGATCACCTGCACCAGCCGCTTCAGGCTCTCGGCCTCGCCGATTCCCGTCGTGTCCACAGCCGCATCGGCCAGCCCATAGAGCCGGTCGCGCTGCCTGAGGATGGTGCGCAATTCGGCCATCGCGTAGTCGCGGCCGCGAATCGGTCTCAGGTCGCCCTGCGCGATCACGCGATCCATGTGCTCCTCGGGAGAGGTCTTCAACCACACCGTCAGGCAGCGCTCGCGCAGCAGTTCGTAGGTGCGCGACTCGAGCACCAGCGAGCCGCCGGTGGCGATCACGCAGCGCCGGTGCGTGCGCGTGAGGCGATCGAGCACGCGGCGTTCGGCCTCGCGATAGGTGTCCTGCCCGTACATCGAGAAGATACTCTCCAGGCCCGCGCCCAGTTCGCGCTCGATCTGCTGGTCGAGCTCGAAGAACGGCACTTTCAGCCTCGTCGCGAGCCGTGCGCCCAGCGTCGACTTGCCGGCCCCACGCAGACCGACCAGGGCGATGCGCCGCGCACGCTCGCGGCTCATCTCGCCGAAACGCTGCTGCAGCGCGACGACCGCCTGATGGCGCTGGCCGGGCTCCAGCGCACGCAACACCCCGAGCGCGGTGACGATCTCGGGGTCGGACGCCTGGTCGCCGAGCAGTTGCCCGAGCGGGCAACGCAGTGCCTCGGCGACGCGCCGGATCAGCAGGATCGAGATGTTGCCGTCACCCGACTCCAGCTGCGCGAGATAACGCTCGGACAGGCCCGACAGCTCCGACAGGCGCCTGCGGGTCAGGCCGGCTTCGTCGCGACGCTCGCGCACGCGCCGCCCCAGCGCGGCGAGAAAGTCTGCCTCGTCCGATGATTTGCCCGGGACCGGCGAAGCCATGCAAGATAAGCCCGTGATCGACAGCAAGCTGCAATATAACTCATGAATCCTCCGGCGCGCGAACCTTGCCGCATCCTCGTCGACGGGCAGCGCATCGAGTGCCGGCGCATCGGCGACGCCGGACGGTCCGCGCCAGTGATCGTCTTCCTGCACGAAGGCCTCGGCAGCGTGCGGATGTGGCGCGACTTTCCAGATCGCCTGTGCGCGACCGCGGGCCTTCCGGGCCTCGTCTGTTCGCGGCTCGGCTACGGCGCCTCCGATCCGCTGCCCGGCCCGCGCAATGCGCGCTTCATGCACGAGGAGGCGACGAGCGCCCTGCCGGCGCTGCTGCGTGCCTGCGAAATCGACCGACCGATCCTCTTCGGCCACAGCGACGGCGCCTCGATCGCACTGATCCACGCGGGAACCTTCCCGGAGGTGGCGCGCGCGGTCATTGTCCTGGCGCCGCACCTGTTCGTGGAACCGGTCTGCGTCACCTCGATCGCCGCGATCAGCCGCGACTACGCCGGCCCCGCCTTGCGCGAGCGGCTGGCCCGGTATCACGCGGACGTCGACGGCGCGTTCCACGGCTGGAGCGACGTCTGGCTTTCGGACGAATTCGCCGCCTGGAACATCGAGGATGCGGTGGCTGCGTCACGCTGCCCGATCCTCGCGATCCAGGGCGAAGACGACCAGTACGGCACGATGCGCCAGATCGAGCGGATCGCCGAGTTGCGGCCCGGCACGCGCCTGGCGAGGCTGCCCGGCTGCCGGCACAGCCCGCAGAACGATCGCCCCGACGAGGTCATCGAGCTCACCTGTGCGTTCCTGCGCGACCTCGGGCCGTGACGCAGCCGCATCGCACCCGAGCGACGTCCCGTCCCGAAATCCGGCAGCCTCCGGGATCCGTCACGACCTTGACCGGATCGCGGTCGAACGGACGCTCCACGACCTAGAATCACTGCATTCACGATCCCGGGGAGACAGCGCGATGCGGATTCTGTGCGGCACCGACTTCAGCGAGCGATCCGAAGCCGCCGCCGGGCTGGGCGCACTGCTTGCGCAGCGCAGCGGCGGCGACCTGACGCTGGTCCACGTCCTCGACACGCGCACACTCGGAATCGGCACACCCGCAGTCCTCGATGCGCTCGACCAGGCGGCGCGCGAAAAGCTCGAGCAGACCGCGGACCGGTTGCGCGCAGCCGGCGCGACCGTGTCGGTCGAACTTCCGGCCGGCTGGCCCGACGAGGCGCTGCTGGCCGAGGCCAGGCGCCGCGACAACGCACTGCTCGTGCTGCCGGCGATCGGTCGACGTGACGGCGCCGGGGTGCGGCTCGGCAAGACCTGCGAACGCACGCTGCGCCACGCGCAGTCGCCGATGCTGGTGCTGCGCGACGTGGCCCCGCTGCGGGCCTGGCTGCAAGGCGAGCACGCATTGCGGATGCTGATCGCGTACGACTTCACGCCGCAGGCGGATGCTGCGGTGCTGTTCGCCGGGCAACTCGCCGCGCTCGGCGCCTGCAGGCCGGTGGCCGCCTACGCCGGTGATCCGCAGCGCGAGGCCGAGCGAATGGGGCTGCCCGACAACCCGACGCAGTCGCAGCAACTGCTGCGCGACGAGATCGCCCGGCGCCTCGCACGGGCGGTGCCGGCGCTGCCGATCGAGGTGGTCGTTTCGGCGCACGACGGCGATCCGGGCGCGCGGCTCGCGCACCTGGCCGAACGCGAAGCGGCCGACCTGGTCATCGTCGGCTCGAACCAGCGCGGCGCGGTGGAGCGGCTGTTCGCCGGCTCGGTCTCGCTCGACCTGCTGCGCGACGCCGCGACCAACGTACTGGTCGTGCCGGGCGCTTCGGCCGCCGCCACCACACAGTTGCCGCCCGCAGTGCGGCGCGTGCTCGTGGCCACCGACCTGTCAGCGGTCGGCAACCGGGCCGTCGCCTACGCACTGGCGGTCGCGCCGGCCAACGGCGAAGTGATCGTGGTGCACGTCGTGAGTCCGAACCTGATGCGCAACGGCCAGTACGGGCGGCCCTCGTACGCGAGCTTCCAGGCCGAACACCGGGCCGTGCTCGACGAGCGCCGCGCCGCGCTCGCGGCCCTGTTGCCTCCGGACGACGGCACCCGCACACTGCGCATCGAGCTCGTGGAGCACGATCGCCCCGGTCGCGCACTCATCGAGGCGATCGAACGCGAGGCGCCCGACCTGGTCTGCGTCGGCACGCTGGGCCGCACCGGCGCGGCGGCGGCCGTGCTGGGCTCGACCGCGCAGGCACTGGTGCGCGGGTGCCGCAGGCCGCTGCTCCTGATACAACCGCAGGACCGCTGAAAACGCGCGAATCGGCCTGCCACGCAGCCGAATCACCGGTTCTGCATCGGCGTCCGGTTCACCGGTTCGAACCCGCGGCCGCGCGACGCAGCCGGTCGGCCACGGCGTACCAGGCGACGTGATCGGGCACGCGCTCCACCAGAATGCGCCGGCAGCCTGAACCATCGAGCGCGCGCAGCGCATCGTAGAGTGCGCGCGCCGCAGCCGCTGGCTCGGCGGGCATCGCCAGCCTGGCATCGGCGCGCGCGCCGGCGCCCGAACGCACCCACAGCGCAACACGCTCGCCGCGCTGGTGCATCCAGGCAATGCGCCGGTCGATCTCGTCGCTGCCCACCAGTTCGACCGGCGTCGCCGGTGCGTAGTGCGCCTCCAGCGTGCCCGAGGCGCGAGGCGCCTGTGCATCGGACGCGAGTACCGGCTCTCCGAGGCTTGCTTCGAGTTGCGCAAGCGTGACGCCTCCGGGACGCAGCAGCACCGGCTGCTCGCGGGTGAGGTCGACGATCGTCGACTCCACGCCCACGTCGCAGGGCCCGCCGTCGAGTACCATCGGCGCCTCGTCGCCGAGGTCGTCGATCACGTGCGCAGCACGCGTCGGGCTCAGGCGCCCGAAGCGGTTCGCCGATGGTGCCGCCACACCGTGGCCGCCGTGCGCGGCGAACGCAGCCAACAGCGCGCGCGCCACCGGATGCGAGGGCGCGCGCAGCCCGATCGAGGTCTGCCCGCCGCAGGCGAACGCGGGGGCGCCGTCACGCCGTACCAGGATCAACGTGAGCGGACCGGGCCAGAATGCGTCGGCGAGCCGTTGCGCGCGTGCCGGCCAGTGTGCCCACCACGCGGCCTGCGTGGCGTCGAGCACGTGCACGATCAGCGGATGATCGGCGGGTCGTCCCTTCAGGCGATACACCTCGGCCACCGCGCGCCCGCTCGCGGCGTCGGCGCCCAGTCCGTAGACGGTTTCGGTCGGGAACGCCACCAGCGCGGCACCAGCGAGCCGTCGCGCGGCCTCCTCGATCGCCTGCGCATCGGCCGGCCAGGGATTATTGGCATTCATCGGCCGATGCAGCCTCTTCAGGAGCCGGTTTCCCCGCCCTGCCCGGCGATGCCGAGCTCCCGCTCGATCTGCGCGGCCACGCGCACGGCTTCGTCGACCGCATCGGCAAGCACCGTGACGTGCCCCATCTTGCGCCCCGGACGCGGATCGCGCTTGCCGTAGAGGTGCAGTTTCGCCGTCGGGTGGCGCAGCACCAGGCGCCAGTCGGGCTCGCGCGGCGCCGCGCCGGGCTGCGCGTCACCGATCGGTCGGTACCAGCAATCGCCCAGCAGATTGAGCATCACCGCCGCCTGGTGCTGGTGCGTGGAGCCGAGTGGCAGGCCGGCGAGCACGCGCGCCTGCTGCTCGAACTGGCTGGTGATGCAGGCATCGATGGTGTAGTGGGCCGAGTTGTGCGGGCGCGGGGCCAGCTCGTTCACGCGCAGGCTGCCGTCGGCGAGCACGAAGAACTCGACGCACAGCACGCCCACGTAGTCCATCGCGTCGGCGATGCGCCGCGTCGCATCGGTCGCTCGCATCGCCAGCTCCTGCGAAATCCGGGCCGGAACGGTGGAGACTGCGAGGATGCCGCCCCGATGGACGTTCTCGGCCACGGGGTATGCAACGCTGCGGCCGTCGAAACCGCGCGCAACCGCCACCGAGACCTCGAGTTCGAGCGCCAGCCGCTTCTCGAGCACGCAGGGCACCTCGCCGAACGCGTGGAACGCCTCGATCGCCTGCGCGATCGACGACACGCTGGCCTGCCCCTTGCCGTCGTAACCGAGCCGTGCAACCTTCAGGATGCCGGGAAGCAGATCCGCGGGCGTCGCGCGCAGATCGTCGGTCGACATCACATCGATGTACGGTGCGGTGGCCAGGCCGCAGTCGCGCACGAACGCCTTCTCCGTGCGCCGATCCTGCGCCACGGCCACGCTCGCTGCCGCCGGGCTGACGATGCCGTAGCCGGCGAGAAATTCGAGTGCACGGGCCGGAACATTCTCGAACTCGGTGGTGGTCGCGCGACAGATGGAGGCAATTTCCCGCAGCGCCTGATCGTCCAGGTAGCCGGCCTCGAGGTGGCGGTCGGCCACCGCACCAGCCGGGCTGTGCGCGCCCGGATCGAGCACGCAGACGCGATAGCCCATGCTCTGCGCGGCCATGCAGAACATGCGCCCGAGCTGGCCACCGCCCAGCAGACCGAGCCAGGAGCCCGGCGGCAGCGGCGGCAACGGGCGATGCAGGCGCAGCGCGCCCGTCGCCGCGGAGGGCTCCGCGCGCCCCATCAGACGTGCGGCAGTGTCGTGGCGCGCGCCGACCCGGTCTGGCTCACACGCCACGCCGCGAGCCGCCCGGCCAGCGCCGCATCGGTACCCGCGAGGATCGCGACGGCGCACAGTGCGGCATTGGCCGCGCCCGCCTCGCCGATCGCGAAAGTGGCCACCGGAACGCCGCGCGGCATCTGCACGATCGACAGCAGCGAGTCCTCGCCGCGCAGGTACTTCGACGGCACCGGAACGCCAAGCACCGGCACGATCGTCTTCGCCGCCAGCATGCCGGGCAGATGTGCGGCACCACCGGCACCGGCGATGATCGCCCGCAGCCCGCGCTCGCGCGCCTGCTCGGCGTAGCGGAACATGTCGTCGGGCATGCGATGCGCCGACACGACGCGCGCCTCGAACGGCACCTGAAACTCGCGCAGCACCGCGGCCGCGTGCTGCATCACGTCCCAGTCGCTGCCCGATCCCATCAACACGCCCACCCGCGCACTCATCGTCGTTCCTTCGTCGGCCATTGCATTGCGCCTCCCCGCCGCCCACGCATCGCGTCCCGTCAGTCAGTCACGCAGTTCCTGCCCGGTGAGCCGGCGCAACGCCTCGCGATACTTCGCGGCAGTCTGCTCGATCACCGCGCGCGGCAGCGGCGGCGGCGGCGGACGCTTGTTCCAGCCTGGCACGGTCTCGAGATAGTCGCGCACGAACTGCTTGTCGAACGACGGCGGCGAAACACCGGGCCGCCACTCGCCGGCAGGCCAGAAGCGTGACGAATCGGCGGTGAGCACCTCGTCCATCAGGTGCAGCGTGCCCTGCGCGTCGAGTCCGAATTCGAACTTGGTGTCGGCGATGACGATGCCGCGGGTGGTCGCGTAGTCGCTGGCGCGCCGGTAGAGCTCGAGACTGATCCGGCGGATCCGGGCAGCGAGCGGTGCGCCGATGCGCGCAGCCATCTCGTCGAAATCGATGTTCTGGTCGTGCTCGCCGAGTTCGGCCTTGGCCGCCGGCGTGAAGATCGGCTCGGGCAGCCGGTCGGCCATGCGCAGCCCCGCCGGCAGCGCAATGCCGCAGACCGCGCCGCCCGCGAGGTAGTCCTTCCAGCCCGACCCGATCAGGTAGCCGCGCACCACCGCCTCGACCAGGATCGGCTGCAGGCGCTTGACCACCATCGAACGCCCGCGCACCTGCTCGCGCTCGTCGGCGGCGACCACCGACTCCGGATCGACGCCGGTGAGATGGTTCGGCACCACGTCGGCGAGCCGCTCGAACCAGAACAGCGCCATCCGGTTCAGTACCCGGCCCTTGTCGGGAATCGGCTCGGCCATGACCACGTCGAAGGCCGACAGCCGGTCGGTGGTGACGATCAGCAGCCGGTCGTCGCCGACCGCGTAGTTGTCGCGCACCTTGCCGCGCGACAGCAATTGCAGCGAGTGCAGGCTCGAGTGATAGACGGCCGCCATCGGGGATGCCCCGGAAAAAGCCTCATTTTGCCTGATCGCCGGGCCCCGACCCCTGCCGCAGCGCGGCAGAGTTCGCGGCGTTTCGCCTCGGCAACGGGATGCGCCGGATGTCAGCGCCAGCGGTCGATCCAGCCCAACCCATCGCGCGTCGCGCCGCGCGGCCGGTATTCGCAGCCGATCCAGCCCTCGTAGCCCAGTTCGTCGATCAGCGCAAACAGGTACGGGTAGTTCAGCTCCCCCGTGTCCGGCTCGTTGCGCTCGGGCACGCCGGCGACCTGGATGTGGCCGACGCCGGACAGGTAGCGGCGGATCTTCGTCGCGACGTCACCCTCGACGATCTGGCAGTGATAGAGGTCCATCTGCACTTTCAGGTTCGGCTCGCCGACGTCGGTCACGATCGCGTGCGCGTCGGCCTGCGTATTCAGCAGATAGCCGGGCACATCGCGCACGTTGATCGGCTCGATCAGTGCGGCGATGCCTGCGCGGGCGAGCCGCCGGGCCGCCCAGCGCAGGTTCGCGACGAAGGTGGCGCGCTGATGCGCGCGCTGCGCCTCGTTGCCGGCCACGCCCGCCATCAGGTGCAGCCGTGGGCAGTCGAGCGCCGCCGCGTAGCCGATCGCCTGCTCGACGCCGGCGCGAAACTCCGCTTCGCGTCCGGGCAGGCTGCAGGTGCCGCGATCGCCGGCCGCCAGGTCGCCGGGCGGCGCGTTGAACAACACCTGCCGCAGTCCGCTCGCGCGCAGCGCAGCCGCCACGTCGGCCGCCGCGAACTCGTACGGGAACAGGAACTCGACTGCCCGAAAACCGTCGTCCGCCGCCGCGCCGAAGCGCCGCAGGAACGGCAGTTCGGTGTACATCAGCGACAGGTTGGCGGCGAATGCCGGCATCGCGACCTCCCGGCGAGACCATCAAGGGCCGACGCAGCGCGGCGGCTTCGGCCTGCGCCCGCCCGATACCGTCGTCGTCAGGTGACGACCTGCGCAAGCTCGCCCTTGCGGTAACGCTCGACCATCACCGACAGCGTCACCGGCTGGATGCGGCTGCCCTGCCCCTCGCATCCGAACTGGCGGTAGCGGGCGACGCAGATCGCCCTGGCCGCCTCGCGCGCCGGCTTCAGGTATTCGCGCGGATCGAACTTCGACGGGTTCTCGACGAAGAAGCGGCGGATCGCCGCGGTCATCGCCAGCCGGATGTCGGTGTCGATGTTGATCTTGCGCACGCCGTGCCGGATCGCCTCCTGGATCTCCTCGACCGGCACGCCGTAGGTTTCCTTCATGTCGCCGCCGTGCTCGCGGATCTCGGCCAGCAGCTCCTGCGGCACCGACGACGAGCCGTGCATCACGAGGTGCGTGTTCGGGATGCGGGCGTGGATTTCCCTGATGCGCGAGATCGCGAGGATGTCGCCGGTAGGCTTGCGCGAGAACTTGTAGGCACCGTGGCTCGTGCCGATCGCGATCGCCAGCGCGTCGACCTGCGTCCTGCGCACGAAGTCGGCGGCCTGCTCCGGGTCGGTGAGCAGCTGCTCGCGGGTCATCGTGCCCTCCGCGCCGTGGCCGTCCTCCTTGTCGCCCTTCATCGTCTCGAGCGATCCGAGCACGCCCAGCTCGCCCTCGACCGTGACGCCGACCGCGTGGGCCATGTCGACCACCTTGCGGGTCACCTCGACGTTGTACTCGTAGCTGGCGACCGTCTTGCCGTCTTCCTGCAGCGAGCCGTCCATCATCACCGACGAGAAGCCGAGGTCGATCGCCCCCTTGCAGACCGCCGGCGACTGGCCGTGGTCCTGGTGCATCACCACCGGCACCTTCGGATACGACTCGACCGCGGCCTCGATCAGCCGACGCAGGAACTGCTCGCCCGCGTACTTCCGGGCGCCGGCCGAAGCCTGCATGATGACCGGCGCATCGAGATCGCTGGCTGCAGACATGATCGCCTGCACCTGCTCGAGGTTGTTGACGTTGAATGCCGGGATGCCGTAGCCGTTCCCGGCGGCGTGGTCGAGCAGCTGGCGCATGGAAACGAGGGGCATGACGACCTCCAGGAGTGAGAACGTGGCGTGGTTGCCGCCTGCCGGCATTATCGCCCAGCTTGCGCGGGTCGCGGTGGCGCCCCGGGCCGCGCGATCCGTGGCCGCGAGCCGGCGGTCAGGCGTGTCCGCCCACCCGGACGATCTTCAGCGTGTTGGTGCCGCCCGACTTGCCGATCGGTTCGCCGATGGTCAGCACGATCAGGTCGCCCGGCTCGACGATGCCCGCGTCGAGCAGCCGCTGCTCGGACTCGAGCAGCAGCGCCTCGCGCTCCTGCGCGTGGTAGGTCATCACGATCGGGTGCACCTCGCGATACAGGCACATGCGGCGCCGGCTCGCTTCCTCGGGCGTGAGGGCGTAGATCGGCACGCCCGAGTCGATCCGCGACATCCACAGCGCCGTGGAACCGGATTGCGTCAGCGACACCACCGCCTTCACCTTCATGTGGTGCGCCACGAACAGCGCACTCATCGCGATCGTCTGGTCGATGCGCGTGAAGCTGCGGTTCAGGAACGCGGCGTCGAGCGACATCGACTGCGAGCGGTCGGCCTCGACGCAGATGCGCGCCATCGCCTCGATCGTCTCGACCGGGTACCTGCCGGCGGCCGTCTCGGCCGACAGCATCACGGCGTCGGTGCCGTCGAGCACCGCGTTGGCCACGTCGGAGACCTCGGCCCGGGTGGGCACCGGCGACTCGATCATCGACTCCATCATCTGCGTGGCGGTGATCGTGACCCTGTTCAGTTCGCGCGCCATGCGGATCATGCGCTTCTGCAGCGCCGGGACCGCGGCGTCGCCGACCTCCACGGCGAGGTCGCCGCGCGCGACCATGATGCCGTCGGAGGCCTGCAGGATCTCCTCGAGGTTGCCGATCGCCTCGTAACGCTCGATCTTGGCGATCATCAGCGCCCGCCCGCCCGCGGCGCGCATCAGTTCGCGGGCCATGTACATGTCGGCCGCGTTCTTCGGGAACGACACCGCGATGAAGTCGGCCTCGAAGCCGATCGCGGTCTTGATGTCGTCGATGTCCTTGGAGGTGAGCGCCGGCGCCGACAACCCGCCGCCCTGGCGGTTGATGCCCTTGCGGTTCGACAGCACGCCGCCCTGCACCACCGTGCACTCGATCGACGTCGGCGTCGTGCGCTCGACGCGCATCATCATGCGACCGTCGTCGAGCAGCAGCGTGTCGCCCGACTTCACGTCGTTGACCAGTTCGGGATAGTCGAGCCCGACCCGGCGCTGGTCGCCGGGCGCGTCGTCGACGTCAAACGAGAACGCGTCGCCCGGCGCGAGGGTGATCTTCCCTTCGGCGAACCGGCCGATGCGGATCTTCGGCCCCTGCAGGTCGGCCAGCACGCCAATGCTCTGCCCGATGCGCCCGGCAATCCCGCGCACCCGGCGCACGGTGTCGGCGTGCTCGGCGGCGGTGCCGTGCGAGAAGTTCACGCGCACCACGTTGACGCCGGCGCACAGCATGCGCTCCAGCACCGCAGGGTCGCTCGAAGCGGGGCCGAGCGTGGCGACGATCTTGGTGGCGCGCGGGGCGGGCTTGAACATGTCAGGGGTGCGAGGCGCACGAAGCGGGATCGGCAATGCTAACCGATCGCGCCTCATTGCGGCGTCAGGCCGCACTCGATCGCGAACCGCACCATCCCGGCGACGCCGTCGATGTCGAGTTTCTGCATCAGCCGGCTTCGATAGGTGTCGACCGTCTTCGGCGACAGGCACAGCGCACGCGCAAGCTGGGCCGTGCTCTTGCCTTCGGCCACGCCCTGCAGGATCTGGCGCTCGCGGCGGCTCAGCGCGTCGACCGGACTGCGCGCGTGGTGGTCGCGGAGGTAGTCGTCGATCACCGCCTCGGTGATCTTCTGGCTGAGGTAGCGACGCCCGGCATGCACGCTGCGCACCGCGGCCACCACCTCGGCGCCTGCCGACTCCTTCAGCAGGTAGCCCTGCGCGCCCGCCTGCAGCGCGCGGAAGATGTGCTCGGTGGTCGAGTACATCGACAGGATGACGACCCGCGACTGCGGCAGATGGCTGCGAACCCGGTGCGTCGCCTCGATGCCGTCGAGCTCGGGCATCACGATATCCATGATCGTCACGTCGGGCGCCAGCTCGAGCGCCTTGCGCACCGCCTCCCGGCCGTCGGCCGCGTGGCCGACGACGGCGATGCCCGGCTGCACGTGCAGCATCGCCTCGAGGCCGTCGCGCAGCACCGAATGATCGTCGGCCAGCAACACCCTGATGTCCATCATTGCCGCCCGACCGTCGCGACCAGCCGGGTGCCGGCACCACGCCGCGATTCGACGTGCAGCGCGCCGCCGATCGCGCGCATTCGCTCCTCCATGATCAGCAACCCCAGGCCCTCGCCCGGATGACCGCGCAGCGCCTGCACGTCGAATCCGCGACCGTTGTCGGCAATCGTCAGGCACACCTCGTCGCGGCCGACTTCCAGTGCAATGCGCACCACGTCGGCCTGCGAATGCTTGAGCACGTTGGTGAGCGCCTCCTGGGCGATCCTGAACAGCGTGACTTCGACCGCCTGGCTCATCCTGAGCACCGGGTCGCGCGCGTGCACGACGGTGCGGATGCCGGTGCGGCCGGAAAATTGCTCGGCGTGCGCGCGAAGCGTGACCGCGAGCCCGTAGTCGTCGAGCATCAGCGGGCGAAGCGCTCCGGCGACGTCGCGCATCGTCTCCACCGTGTGCTCGACCAGGCCGATCGAGTCGTCGAGCCGCGAGGCCACGCGCCCGAGCTGCGGCGGCCGAAGCTGGTCGCGAATGATGTGCAGGTTCAGGTTGATCGTGGCCAGGTCCTGGCCGACACGGTCGTGCAGTTCCGCCGAGAGCCTGCGCCGCTCGATCTCCTGGATCTCGACCACGCGCCGAGAGATTGCCCGCAGGCGCGCGGCATAGAGATGCGCCTCGTTCTCGGCGCGCTTGCGCGCGGTGATGTCGACCACCGACGCGCGCGTGCCGGCGAGCCCGCCTTCACCATCGCGCAGGGCCGAAACGCGCAACAGCGCCTCGAAGGTCGACCGGTCCTTGCGCTGCAGCTCGGTCTCGATCTCGATGCCTTCGCCCCCCGCATGCAGGCGCTCGAACGCACGCAGGTACCCGTTGCGGCATCGGTCCGAGACGGCCTCCGCGTAGCGCCGCTTGCCGACCACCTCGCCGCGCGAATAGCCGAGCCATCCGAGTTCGGTGCGGTTCATCCGCGCAACCGTACCGTCCGGGCGCACGCTGTGGTACCCGCAGGGCGCGTTCTCGTAGAGATCGCGCATTTCGATCGTGGCCGCGTCGGCTTGCCGCATCGCGGACGCCTCCGGCCGGCCGTGCCGGCCCGCTGGTTCGCCCCGCCGGTGCGCGCAGGGCACCGGCATCGCGATTGTCCTACATCGACCGTCGAACTTCTCCGATAACCACGAGCGGCGTGGCGGCGTCCAATGCAGGGCACGCAAGGAGGTGCCATGCAACGACCGACCATCGACTATCGCAAGGCGTCGCCGGACGGCGTGGCGGCGCTGAGCGCACTCGAAGCCTACGTTCGGGGCAGCGGGCTCGACGCCGTCCTGCTCGAGCTCGTGCGCACACGGGCGTCGCAGATCAACGGCTGCGCGTATTGCATCGACATGCATACCAAGGACGCGCGCGCGGCGGGCGAGACCGAGCAGCGGCTCCATGCGCTCGCCGCCTGGCGCGAGACGCCGTTCTACAGCGAGCGAGAGCGCGCCGCGCTCGCGTGGGCCGAGGCGCTGACGCGGCTTTGCGCCGGCGCGGTGTCCGACGACGACTACCGCCTCGCGCGGCAGCAGTTCACCGAGAAGGAACTGGTCGACCTGTCGCTCGCGGTCGTCGCGATCAACGGATGGAACCGGCTCGCGGTTCCCTTCCGGACGGTTCCAGGCACCTATCACCCGTCCCAGTCGAAAGCCCGTGCACGCACGCCGTCGACCACGCACGGCTGACGCGCCGGCGCCCCATACCGGATCCACGCGAAAGGAGTGCAGTCATGTACGAAACGACCACCACCACGCCGACGGACGCTACGATCGCGCCTGCCGACACCGTCCTGACGGATCGAGCCGGGCCCGATGTACCGGCGCGGCGCCGGTTCATCCGCGACACCGGCGCCGCCGGCGCCGCGCTCGGCATCGGTCCGCTGATCCTGCCGCGCCGGGCCCGCGCGGCCGGCAAGACGCTGAAGATCCTGCAATGGGCCCACTTCGTGCCCGCCTACGACAAGTGGTTCGACAACGAATACACGAAACAGTGGGGCGAGAAGAACGACACCGAGGTCATCGTCGACCACGTCGGCATCCCCGCGATCAACTCGCGCGCCGCGGCGGAGGTCTCGGCGCAGAAGGGGCACGACCTGTTCATGTTCCTGTGGCCGCCCCCGACCTACGAAACACAGGTGATCGACCACCGGGAGATCTACCAGGAGTGCGAGCGCAGGCACGGAAAGCCGATCGACCTGGCCGTCAAGAGCACCTACAACCCGAAGACCAGGAAGTACTTCGGCTTTTCCGACAGCTTCGTTCCCGACCCGGTGAACTACCGCATCGACCTGTGGTCCGAGGCCGGCATGGCGCAGGGCCCGCGCAGCTGGGAGGACGTGCTGCGGGTCGGCAGGAAGATCAGGGAAACGAAGAACGTCCCGGTGGGAATCGGCCTGTCGGCCGAGCTCGATACCGCGATGGCGATGCGCACCCTGCTCTATGCGTTCGGCGGCTCGGTGCAGGATGTGCAAGGCCGCGTCGTGCTCGACTCGAAGAACACGCTCGAGGCGGTGAAGTTCGCCAGCGAGCTCTACAAGGCGACGATGACTCCCGAGGTGATGGCCTGGGACGCGTCGTCGAACAACCGCGCGCTGCTCGCCGGCAAGATCTCGCTGTGCCTGAACGCGATCTCCACCACGCGCGCCGCCGAGAACGACAAGCTGCCGATCGCCGACCAGATCGGACTGACGAAGGCGCTGATGGGGAGCACGCGTGCGATCGGCCTCGAGCACGTGATGGACTGCTACGTGATCTGGAAGTTCGCCCAGAACGTCGAGGGCGCGAAGAAGTTCCTGGTCGACTACATCGACAACTTCCACCGCGGCTTCGTCGCCAGCCAGTACTACAACTTCCCGTGCTTCGCGAGCACCGTCCCCGACCTCGACAAGCTGCTGGCCGACGACCCGCACACGCCCGCCGGCAAGTACCGGGTGCTGGCCGACGTGACGAAGTGGGCCACCAACGTCGGCTACCCGGGCTACGCCAACGCCGCGATCGACGAGATCTTCGGCACCTGGGTGCTCAACACGATGTTCGCCAAGGCGGCCTCGGGAACGATGTCGCCGCAGGCGGCGATCCGGGAGGCCGACCGCAAGTGCCGGGCGATCTTCGCCAAGTGGCAGACGAAGAAGCTGGTCTGAAGCGGAGCCCTCGTCGATGGCCACGGTCGAGACCCGCGCGCTGACCAAGCGCTTCGAGACCGCTAACGCCGTCGACGGCATCGATCTCGGGGTGCGCGAAGGCGAGTTCCTGGTGCTGCTCGGGCCCTCCGGTTGCGGCAAGACGACGCTGCTGCGCATGCTCGCCGGACTGGAAACGCCCAGCACCGGCGACGTCCTGATCGGTGGGCGCACGGTGACGCACCTGCCGCCGCGTGCGCGCAACATCGCGATGGTGTTCCAGAGCTATGCGCTGTATCCGCACCTGAGCGTGTACCGCAACATCGCGTTTCCGCTCGCGGCGGCGGGCAGGCCGCGACGCGAGGTCGCCGACAAGGTCGGGCAGGCCGCGTCGATGTTCGGCATCGAGCGCCTGCTCGAACGCAAGCCGCGCCAGCTCTCGGGCGGCGAGCGCCAGCGCGTGGCGCTGGCGCGCGCGGTGGTGCGCAATCCGGTGGTGTTCCTGCTCGACGAGCCGCTGTCGAACCTCGACGCCAAGCTGCGCACCTCGGCACGCGACGAGCTGCAGCAGTTCCAGCGCCGGCTCGGCACCACCACGGTCTACGTCACCCACGACCAGATCGAGGCAATGGGCCTGGGCGACCGGATCGCCGTGCTCGACCATGGGCGCGTGCGCCAGCTCGGCACGCCGCTCGAGATCTACCACGAGCCGGCCGACACTTTCGTCGCCACCTTCCTCGGCAGCCCTCCGATGAACCTGATGGACGACGGCCCGGTGTCGTGCGGCTTTCGCCCGGAGCATCTGCTGCCGCGCGAAGCCTTTCCGGCGGGCGAGGCCGTGGTGGACTTTCCGCTGACCGTGACGCGCATCGAGCACCTGGGCGCCGACCGGCTGGTCTACGCGGCACTGGAGCCCCCGCATCCGCGGACCCGCGTGGTCTGCCGGCTGCCTTCGAACGTTCCGGCGCCGCTCGAGACCGGGCGCCGCTACGACTTCGCGCTGCGCCCCGGCGACCTCAGGTACTTCGACCGCGAGACGGGCCTGAAGCGCCCGGCGGCCCCGACATGAGCAGCGTCGCCGCCTCGGCGCCGCAGGCCAACGCGAAGCGCCGCCCGAACTGGCTCGACGACGAGCTGTGGCTCGGGCGCCTGCTGATCGCGCCGGCCGTCGTCTACATCGTCGCGCTGGTGGGGTTCCCGTTCGTGCTCGCGATCGTCTACAGCCTGAGCGACGCGACCGTCGGCAGCACCTCGCTGGACTTCGTCGGCCTGCGCAACTTCGCAGCCATCGTGGACGACCCGACCTTCTGGGGTTCGCTGCGCAACGCGGTGGTCTTCACGCTGGTTTCGCAGGCGCTGGTGGTGGTGCTGGGCAAGGTGCTGGCGATGGCGCTGTACCGCGACTTCCGCGGCAAGTGGCTGGTGCGGCTGCTGATCCTGCTGCCCTGGGTGGCGCCCATCTCGCTGGGCAGCATCGGCTGGCTGTGGATCTTCGACCCGGTCTACAGCATCATCAACTGGAGCGCGCGCGCGCTGAACCTCTTCGGCCCGAACACCTGGCCGATCTGGCTCGGCCAGCCCGACCTGGCGATGGCCTCGATCGTCATGGTCGACGTCTGGCGACTGCTGCCGCTGGCCACCGTGATCATCCTGGCCGGTCTCTCGGCGATCCCCCAGGACATCCACGACGCGGCGCAGGTCGACGGCGCGGGCTTCTGGCGGCACCTGTTCATGATCAACCTTCCGCTGGTGATGCCGATCATGCTGGTGGCGCTGCTGTTCGGCATCGTGTTCACCTTCACCGACCTGATCGTCATCTACGTGCTCACGCGCGGTGGCCCGTTCGACAGCACGCAGGTGATCGCCAGCTACGCGTTCTTCACCGGCATCGAAGGCGGCGATCTGGCCGGCGGCGCCGCCATCTCGCTGTTCCTGTTCCCGGTGCTGGTGGCGGTCGCGATCGTCTTCCTCACGGTGGCGCGGCGCGCCGAAGTCGCATGAACGCGCCGCCTGCATTCCGGGCCCGGCGTGGAGCGGCGCGCTTCGGGCACGTGCTGATCCTGGCGGCGTTCGTGGCGTTCCTCGCGTTTCCGTTCTACTGGATGGTGCTCACCACCTTCAAGGAGACGAAGGACCTGATCGACGTGCACCACAACCCGTTCGTGTTCAACCTGCCGCCGACGCTGGAGAACCTGCGCATCCTGTTCGAGGACACGCTCTTCGGAACCTGGATTGTCAACACCCTCGAAGTCGGCGTGCTGGTGACGATCATCACGCTGGCGCTCGCGGTGCCCGCCGGCTACGCGCTGGCGCGCCTGACCGGCCGCTGGAGCCAGCGCCTGGCGATCGGCATCTTCCTTACCTACCTGATTCCGCCCACGATCCTGTTCATCCCGTTCTCGCGCATCGTCGGCGACCTGGGCCTGCAGGACTCGCTGTGGTCGCTGGTGCTGGTCTACCCGAGCTTCACCGTGCCGTTCTGCACCTGGCTGATGATGGGCTTCTTCAAGTCGATCCCGCGCGACATCGAGGAGGCGGCGATGATCGACGGGCTGTCGAGGTTCCGCGCCTTCGTGAAGGTCGTCGTGCCGGTGTCCTCGGCGGGCATCCTCACGGTGGTGATCTTCACGCTCACGCTGGTGATGCAGGAGTTCGTCTACGCGCTCACCTTCATCACCACGTCGTCGCACTACACGGTGAGCGTCGGCGTGCCGACGTTCCTGGTGCGCGGCGACGTCTACTTCTGGGGCTCGCTGATGGGCGCCTGCCTGATCGTGAGCGTTCCGGTGGCGGTGCTCTACAACCTCTTCGTCGACCGGTTCGTCGCCGGGTTCACCGTGGGGGCGGTGAAGTAGCGCGCTCGTGCCGGTTCACGCGCGCTCGCGAAGGCTCACGCCCGCTCGGCCAGCGCCGCCACTGCCGGCAGCGTCTTGCCCTCGAGGAACTCGAGGAACGCGCCGCCGCCCGTCGAGATGTAGCCCACCCGGTCGGTGATGCCGAATTTCGCGATCGCCGCCAGCGTGTCGCCGCCGCCGGCAATCGAGAACGCGGCAGACTCGGCGATCGCCTGCGCGATCGCGCGCGTGCCGCCGGCGAAGGCGTCGAACTCGAACACGCCCACCGGCCCGTTCCAGACGATGGTGCCGGCCTGCTTCAGCGGCGCGGCGAGCACCTGCGCCGTCTTCGGGCCGATGTCGAGGATCAGGTCGTCGTCGGCCACTTCGGTGGCCGCCTTCGCGGTCGCTGCGGCCGTCGCCGAGAATTCCTTCGCGCAGACGACGTCGACCGGAATCGGCACCTGCGCGCCGCGCGCCGCCATCAGGTCGATGATCGCCCTGGCCTCGCCGACCAGCTCGCGCTCGGCCAGCGACCTGCCGATCGGCAGGCCCGAGGCCAGCATGAACGTGTTGGCGATGCCGCCGCCGACGATCAGCTGGTCGACCTTCTCCGCCAGCGACTTCAGGATCGTGAGCTTGCTCGACACCTTCGAGCCGGCCACGATCGCCACCAGCGGGCGCTTCGGAGCGCCGAGCGCCTTGCCCAGCGCGTCGAGCTCGGCCGCCAGCAGCGGTCCTGCACAGGCGATCGGCGCGAAGCGCGCAATGCCGTGGGTGGTCGCCTCGGCGCGGTGCGCGGTGCCGAACGCGTCGTTCACGTAGACGTCGCACAGCGCCGCCATCCTGCGCGACAGCGTCTCGTCGTCCTTCTTCTCGCCGCGGTTCACGCGGCAGTTCTCGAGCAGCACCACTTCGCCGGGGGCGACCTCGAAGCCACCGTCGACCCAGTCGGTCACGAGCCGCACCGGGCGGCCGAGCAGTTCGCCGAGCCGCGCGGCGATCGGCGCGAGCGAATCGGCGGGCTCGGGCTTTCCTTCGGTCGGGCGGCCCAGGTGCGAGGTGACCATGACGGCGGCACCGGCCTTCAGGCAGTGCTCGATCCCCGGCAGCGACGCGCGGATCCGCGTGTCGTCGGTGATCGCGCCGCCGTCGTCCTGCGGCACGTTCAGGTCGGCGCGGATGAACACGCGCTTGCCGCGCAGGTCGAGATCGGTCATGCGTCGGAACTGCATCGATTCCTCCGGGTTCAGCACGCCTCGTTCAGGCAATGCTCGAGCTCGACGCGCTCGGCGTCGTCGAGCAGGTCGAGCGGGTTCAATCCGTCGTTCAACAGCCAGTCGGCGAACGCGCCGCCGCGACCGTCGGGCAGGCTCAGCGCGACGACGTGGTCGAGCGCGGCGCTATCGGCGAAGAAGACCAGCTGCGCGTCGCCGGCGCTCACCGGGCACTCGCCGACCGCGATGCGCACCCAGGGGCGCCTCGCGTCGCGCAACCGCAGCCCGCGCTCGCCGGCGACGATCTCCCGGAGCAGCGCCGCGGCCTCGGCGGCGGACACGCGGGCATTCATACGAAGCGTCCGTGGAACCGGCTGCCGTGCCGGGCGCGCGATCGCGCGCCCGGCACGGACTCACTTCGCGTCGATCAGCGCGACGGTCGCGTCGAGCATCCGGTTCGAGAAACCCCACTCGTTGTCGTACCAGCTGCTCACCTTGACCAGGCGCCCCGAGACCTTGGTGAGCGTGGCGTCGAACGTGCTCGAGGCCGGGTTGTGGTTGAAGTCGACCGACACCAGCGGCTCGGTCGAGTACGCGAGGATCCCCTTCATCGGCCCTTCGGCCGCCGCCTTCATGATCGTGTTGATCTCCTCGACCGAGGTGTCGCGCGCGGCGATGAACGACAGGTCGACGATCGACACGTTGATCGTCGGCACGCGCATCGCGTAGCCGTCGAGCCTGCCGTCGAGTTCGGGCAGCACCAGACCGACCGCGGCGGCCGCCCCGGTCTTCGTGGGAATCATCGACATCGTCGCCGAGCGGGCGCGCCGCAGGTCCTCGTGATAGACGTCGGTGAGCACCTGGTCGTTGGTGTACGCGTGGATCGTCGTCATCAGCCCGTGGAGCACGCCAATGCGTTCGTGCAGCGGCTTGACCATCGGGGCCAGGCAGTTGGTGGTGCACGACGCGTTGGAGATCACCGTGTGCGCCGCCCTCAGCACCTCGTGGTTCACGCCGTAGACGATGGTGGCGTCGACGTCCTTGCCGCCGGGCGCCGAGATGATGACCTTCTTCGCCCCGCCCTTCAGGTGCGCCGACGCCTTTTCCTTGGTGGCGAAGAAACCGGTGCACTCGAGCACCACGTCGACGCCGAGCTCGCCCCAGGGCAGCTCGGCCGGATTGCGTTGCGACAGCACCCTGATCCGGTCGCCGTCGACGACGATCGAGTCGCCGTCGACCGACACCTTGCCGGGGAAGCGCCCGTGCGCGGTGTCGTGCTGCGTCAGGTGCGCGTTGATCTTCGCGTCGCCGAGGTCGTTGATCGCGACGAAGTCGATCGGGTGCTTCTTGCCGCCTTCGTAGTGGGCCCGAAGGATGTTGCGGCCGATGCGGCCGTAACCATTGATTGCAACTCGGATCGTCATGGCTCGGGTTTCCTTGATGTCGAACTGGATGTGCCGGCCCTCAGCGGCGCGCGGTGCGCCGGCGCAGGGCCTCGCGGACGGTGTCGGCGACGTTGTCGGCAGTGAATCCGAACAGGCGCGCGAGCACGCCGGCCGGCGCGGATTCGCCGAAGGTGTCCAGCCCCACGACCGCGTCGCAGCCGTATTTCCACCATCCGTCGGTGACGCCGGCTTCGACCGCGATGCGCGGCAGGTGAGAGGGCAGGACGTAGCTGCGGTACGAGGGTTCCTGGCGATCGAACACCGTCGTCGAAGGCATCGACACGATGCGTACCGCGATGCCGTCTGCCGCGAGCAGGTCGCGCGCAGCGAGCGCGAGCGCGACCTCGGAGCCGGTGGCGATGATCGCCGCGCGGGCTTCCTCGGCGTCGCGCAACACGTAGGCACCACGGCCGATCGCATCGACCTGGCGCGCCGAGCGCGTGACGAACGGTACCGCCTGGCGCGAGAACAGCAGCGCGCTTGGTCCATCGCGGCGGGCGATCGCAGCGCCCCACGCCACCGCCGATTCGACCGGATCGCACGGACGCCAGACGTCGAGGCGCGGAATCAGCCGCAGCGATGCGGCGTGCTCGACCGGTTGGTGCGTCGGGCCGTCTTCGCCCAGCCCGATGGAATCGTGCGTGAACACGTAGATGACGCGCTGTTTCATCAGCGCCGCCATGCGCAGGGCGTTGCGCGCATAGTCGGAGAAAGTGAGGAAGGTGCCGCCGTACGGGACGAAGCCGCCGTGCAGCGCCAGGCCGCTGAGCGCGGCACACATGCCGAACTCGCGCACGCCGAAGTTGATGTGGCGGCCCGGCACGAACGCGTCGTCGACGCGCAGCGCCCCGGCCCCGTTGAAGTCGGTGAGGTTGCTGCCGGTGAGGTCGGCCGAGCCGCCGATCAGTTCCGGCAGCGCCGGGCCGAAGTGGTTCAACGCGTTCTGCGAGGCCTTGCGCGTGGCGATCGCCTCGGCGCGCGCGGTGGCTTCCTCGATGGCAGCGTCGAGCGCCTCGTCCCAGGCGCCGGAGAGGTCGCCGCGCATGCGGCGCTCGAATTCCTGCGCATCGACGGGGTACTGCTCGCCGTAGCGTTCGATCATCGCGCGCCAGGCCGCCTCGGAGCGCGCGCCGCGCTCGCGCGCGTCCCAGGCCGCACGCACCTGCGGCGGGATCTCGAATGGCGGATACGGCCAGTCGATCGCCGCGCGGGTGGCGGCGATTTCGTCCTTGCCGAGCGGCTCGCCGTGCGCCTTCGCGGTGTTCGCACGGCCAGGCGAGCCCTTCCCGATCGTCGTGCGGCACTGGATCAGCGTGGGCGCGAACACGCCGTCGCGCCCGCGTTCGCCCCATTCGCGCGCCAGGGCGATCGCACGGTCGAGCGCCGCCACGTCGTACCCGTCGATGTCCGGGATCACGTGCCAGCCATAGGCCTCGAAGCGGCGCGCGGTGTCGTCGCGGAACCAGTGCTCGACCTGGCCGTCGATCGAGATGCCGTTGTCGTCGTAGAAGACCACCAGTTTCGAGAGCTTCAGTGTCCCGGCCAGCGAACTCGCCTCGTGCGAGACCCCTTCCATCATGCAACCGTCGCCGACGAACACCCAGGTGAAGTGGTCGACCACGGGAAAGCCGTCACGATTGAAGCGCGCAGCCAGCAGTCGTTCGGCCAGCGCCATGCCCACCGCATTCGCCAGGCCCTGCCCGAGCGGGCCGGTGGTCGTCTCGACGCCCGGCGTGACACCGACCTCGGGGTGCCCGGGCGTCATCGAGTGCAACTGGCGGAAGTGGCGCAATTCGTCGAGGGGCAGCGCATAGCCGGTGAGGTGCAGCACCGAGTACAGCAGCATCGAGCCATGGCCGTTGGAGAGCACGAAGCGGTCGCGATCGGCCCAGTGCGGATTGGCGGGGTTGTGCTTCAGGTGCCGGGACCACAACGCGACCGCGATCTCGGCCATGCCCATCGGCATGCCGGGATGGCCGGAGTTGGCCTGCTGCACGGCGTCCATCGACAGCGCACGGATCGCGTCGGCCATCTTCTTCAGCGTGGCCGGCGGCGGCAACGGTGCCTCGGCATGGTCACCCGTCGCGGCGGATTGCGCGTCTCGTCCCGGGAAAGCCTCCATCGCGGTCCTCGCAGCTCGGGTGCAGGTCGGCACGCCGGTTTCGGCGTGCCCGACAGCGCTGCCCGGCCAGGCCGGGCGGACCATTGCATTCTAGCAAACCGACACGAATCGGCTGACACGACGATCGGAGGATCCGATATAATGGCCGGCTCTTTTCGCGAGGACATTTCACCGCTTCGCGGCTTTCCACTGATCTGGATCCCCCCGAATCAAGACCAAGGGGATGCTCAGGAACTGGTTGAACAGTCCGGCGTGAGCCGGCCTGAACCGATCGGGCCCGGAGAATGCGCTGCACGGCGCCTTCGGGCACTTGGGGTCTTCAATCCAGGGTCCGCGCCCGCCAGGACGCGAATCCGCAGAATGGTCCACGCCGGCGACGGGAAGGGACTGGGTTGGAACGGAATGCAGGGACTGCACCTCACCGCTGATCTGTACGGCTGCCAGTGCGACGGCGCACTGCTCACCGACGCCGCGCAACTCGAACGGCTGTGCCGCACCGCGGTCGATGCGGCCGGACTCACCGTGGTCGACGAGAAGTTCTTCACCTTCCCCGACTACCGGGGCGAGCCCGGCGGCGTCACCGGCGCCGTGCTGCTCGCCGAATCGCACCTGGCGATCCACACCTGGCCCGAGCGCGCCGGCGTGACGCTCGACGTCTACGTCTGCAATTTCTCCACGGACAACTCGTCGAAGGCCGAGCAGGTCCTGGACGACCTCATCGTCGCGTTCGCGCCGCGCCAGCAGGGTACCAACCGCATCCTGCGCGGCTCGGAAGATCCGGTCTCGCAATCCGGCGAACTGCTGCTCGAATGGCTCAACAACGACAGCGCGTTCGGCTTTCGCGCCGCACGCCGCATCGAGACGGTACGCACTCCGTATCAGACGCTCGAGGTGTTCGAGACGCCGCAGTGGGGTCGGTTGTTCCGGCTCGACGGCTGCTACATGACCTCCGAGCGCGACGAGTTCTTCTACCACGAGGCGATCACGCACCCGGCGGCGATCGCGCATCCACGGCCGGTGTCGGCGCTGGTGATCGGCGGCGGCGACGGCGGCTCGAGCGAAGAGCTGCTCAAGCATCGGTCGATCGAGCGCGTCGTGATGGCCGAGCTCGACGCCGAGGTGGTGCGCGTCGCGCGCGAGCACCTGGGCACGGTGCATCGCGGCGCGTTCGACGATCCGCGGATGGACCTGCGCATCGGCGACGGCTGGGCACTGGTCGATCGCATGGCCGCCACCGGCGAGCGCTTCGACCTGGTGGTGCTCGACCTCACCGACCCCGACACACCCGCACATCGGCTTTACACCGCCGACTTCTTCCGCCTGCTGGGACGCGTGATGAATCCCGGGGCCGTGGTCACGCTGCATGTCGGCTCGCCGGTGTTCCGGCCCGATCTGGTCGGCAAGCTGCTTGGCGATCTCTCGTCGGTGTTCGCGATCGTCCGCCCGCTCGGCCTGTACGTGCCGCTGTACGGCTCGTACTGGGGCATGTGCTGCGCTTCGCAGACGCTCGACCCGCTCGCGATCGATGCACAGACCGCGCAGCGGCGCATCGACGAGCGGGGCATTTGCCGGCTGCGCTACTACAACGGCGACATCCATCCGGCATTGTTCGCGCTGCCCAACTTCTATCGCGAACTCGTGCCGGAGTCTGCCCGTACGACCGCAGCCCGCCCACTGGCGCACGCAGCGCGCTGACCCGCGCTTGCCGTCGGCGCGAGCCCTCGCGATGCGCCCGCGTGTCCTGGTTGCGCGTACCTCGTCCGACGCGACGGGCGACCCGACGATCCGCGTGCTCGACGGCGGCCAATCGCACCACCTGGTGCGGGTGCTGCGGCTGGGCACAGGCGCAGCGGTCGAGTGCTTCGACGGCGCGGGCAAGCGCTTCGATGCGCGCCTCGAGCGCCCCGACCCGAAGGCCTGCGTGGTCCGCCTGCTCGCGCCGATTCCGGCCGACACCGAGAGCCCGCTGGCGATCAGGCTCGTGCAGTGCATCAGCGCCGCCGAGCGGATGGACTGGACCGTGGAGAAGGCGGTCGAGCTCGGCGTGCATTCGATCCAGCCCGTGGTGTCCGCCCGCACGCCGGCGCGGCTCGATGCGCAACGGCTGCAGCGACGCCACGAGCACTGGGCGCGCATCGTCGAAGCAGCCTGCATGCAGTGCGGGCGCGATCGCCTGCCGGCGCTTGGCGAGCCGATCCGCTTGCACCACTGGCTCGCAACGGTCGATCGCGGGCCAGGCCGCCTGCGCATCGTGCTCGATCCGTGCGGCCCGGCGCGGCTCGCGGCGCTTCGCCACGAACCGCCCCAGCCGGTCGATCTGCTGGCAGGACCCGAAGGCGGGCTCGACGCTGCCGAACTCGGGGCGGCCCGCGCGGCGGGCTTCGAGGCGGTGCGGCTCGGCCCACGGGTGCTGCGCACCGAAACCGCGGGCCTCGCGGCGATCGCCGCACTGCAGGCCATCGCCGGCGATTTCTGATCCGGACTACGGACGGCTGCGCGCCACGCGGCCGCCTCGGGGATCGACCGAGTAGAAAACGCGAAACGCGGTCTGGCGGTCGAAGAAGAAGTCCGCCGTGTCGCGAAACACGTCGAGCAGCGCATCGCGCTGCGCGCGGCCGAAGTCCGCGGTGTCGGGCAGGTTCTCCAGGATCACGAGGAAGCCGGGTTGCCCGTCGTCACCGGTCGGCTTCAGGCCGGTCATGCAACCGTACAGCGCGTCCAGGTCGAGGTCGAAATGCGCGGGCAGCGAAAACGCGCCGGCAATGGCCGCCAGGACGCCGCGCTTGTCGGTGGCGCGCGCGAGATCGACGCGCAGCAAACGCTGCTCGGCCCGCCGGGCAGCGCGCTCGAGCGCATCCAGATCATAGGCGCTCAGCGGCAGGACAGCCTGCGGCGGGATGTTGCTCAGCGCACCCATGGCATTGCTTCCCGATCCGGCGAACGCTGCGACAGTGGCCGCGGGCCCGGACGCAGCGCTCGCGCTGCCTCCGCCGGCCGCGTTCCATGCGGCCTATGCTAAAGGAGATCCGCGAGGCTGCAAACGAGCCGCGGCGCGAGTCACCGGGGTCCTCCCGGGTCCGGGGACTGCCTGCGGGTAGTGGGCGCCCAGGTGGCCGCTCAGGTCGCCACTGAGACGGACCACTCAGGCGGCCGCCCGGACGGCCTCCGGCTGGGCAACCGCGTCGATCGCCCGGTCGAGCGCGCTTTCGACGACCGCACGCCGCGCAAAGCCCGCCTCGAACAGGTGCGCCAGTTCGCTGCGCGTGAACGATCGGCCGGCGTCGGGGTGGCGCGTCAGCACGAAGAGCTTGCGGGTCGGTCCGATCCAGGCCAGACGGAAGACGCGGCGCGCACCACCGTCGTCGAGCTCGACCAGGTCGCCTCGCTGCAATGCATCGACGCACGCCTCGCCCTGGCCCGCGGGGCGCGTGTCGATCGCGCCCACAGACGCGCTGCCGCCGGCACCGACCGGTACTGCTGCGGCCGCGGCACGCACAGGCGCCTGCGGAACCACGTCGCCGCGCGGACCTCCTGCCATGGGCGACGCAGGCGGGCCGCCGGCGGCGGTCTTCGCTTCGCGCACGGCGCGCGTGTGCCACTGCAGCAATTCGTTGAAGAACCGCTCACGCTCGCCTGCCTCCATGCCGACGGGCGCCAGCCCCTTCATCAAGCCGCTGATCAGCTTGGGCAGCACCGCGGCCAACCTGCCGATCTCCTCGGGTGCCTTGGGCGCGACACTCCAGATCAGCAGCTCGGCGGCGTGCAGTTCGGACGCCCAGGCCACATCGGAGCCGGCCGCATCCACCTGCACGTGTGCGAGCGCGCGCGACCACCAGCGATAGAGGAACTCCCTGACGAACACCGGCGTGACCGGATCGATGCGCAGCGCGATCTCCGCGCTGGCCGCCTCCTGTGCCTGCGCCAGAGCCCCGAGGCGCTCGGCCTCGCGCGTGATCTCCGCCAGACGGGTGGCACGGCGTTCGGCTTCACCCTGCATCAGCAGGTCCAGGCGACGCAGCGCCTCGTCGAAGGTGGCCAGGTCGGACTCGAAGTGCTCGATGATCCAGTCGACGAGGCCAGCAATGCCCGCAACCAGCTGCGATTGCGGCCCGACATCGGCGTCGGGGTCGGTCGCCGCCTCCGAGATCCGGTCGATGAGCCGGCGCATCGGATGCTGCCGGCGCGCGAAGAAGCTGCGATCGATCAGCGCAGCCTTCATCGCCACCACCTGCAGTCGCAGCAACTGCTGCTTGACCGGATCGGGGATGAGCCGGTCGGCATAGATGTAGTCGAAGACCAGCGAAACGATCTCGATGGTGACCTGGTCGAGTGCCGAGCCCTTCTGGCGCGCCTGGTCGAGCAGCTCGGTCATCGTCGCGCCGCCGCCGGGCGCCACATCCGGCATCGACTGCAGCGCGTTCAGCGCCTCGATCAGCGGCGGTTCGGCCGACGGAATCGGCAGGTCGGCCATCGCGAATGTCGACGGATCGGTGAGCAGCCGGGCGGCCGAGCGGCGCGCCGAAGGCTGGCCGGCGGCGATCTGCTGCATCAGCGCCGCGAAAGCGTCGGGCGACACGGGCATGGCGGCGGGCGCCTCGGCCAGGCGCGTGGGCGCCGGCGCGGCCGCTGGAGAAGGCCCGGACACCGCGGATTCGCCGCGTGACGGCGACTCGGCCGCCCCCACCACCCGCGGCTTGAGCGTCGGCAGGATCCGGTTGCTGCGCAGCCGTTCGTTGACGTGCGAGTAGACGCTGTTCAACCCGGCCGTGACGTGCGGCTCGAAGGCCTGCAGCAGCGCAGCGCGCACGTCGATCGCCGGAGCAAGCGTGTCGAGTGCCACGCGCAGCGCCTCGAAGACCTCCTCGGGCGAGGCCGGGTGGTCGTTCTCGTCGAACCATTCGCGGTCGAGAAGCGCAGCCAGCCGGGCGCGCATTCCCAGCACCTGGTCCGGATCGAGCCGGTTGCGCGCGCGCCGGGCCAATCGTTCGAGCGCGATGCGCTCCTCCTCCACCGCCTCGTCGACCAGCGCCAGTTCGGCGTCCTGCACCGCGCGCGCGGCCGTTTGCCCGCCGTGCCTGAACATGCGCCGCTCGAGCACGTCGGAGAACGATTTCCTGAAACGCGCCTCGATGTCCCGCCGGTGCTGCCGCACCACCGCGACGGCCTCGAGCAGTACCTGCTGGTTCTCGCGGCGCGTCTCGCCCATCGCGCGCGCGACCATCTCGTCGCTGAGCTTGTCGAGCGCCTCGTTGACGAGGCGCTCCAGCCCGGACACGACGATGCCGCGGCAATCCTCGAGCAGCTCGAACCGCCGGCGCGGGTCGATGGCCGGCTCACGCGAGTTCCCGGTCGCCTGATGAATCCTCTCGGAGATCCCGCTCGACATGTCCCGGTGCTGCCCGAATCGTCGTCGGCGCCGCCGAATGCGGGCCGCTCCCTGTGATGCTATGCGGTCCGGTCAGCGGGGGTCAATGCGCCAGCCCGCTCCTGCAGCCCGTCGAACCCCCGGTAGCGGACCTGCGCCGACGAGCGGCGCATCGGCACGCACCAGCGGCCACGCCATCGTTGCGCGCCAGCGCCGCCACCCTCAACGATCGACGGTCGCGTCGATGATGGTCCAGGCCGTCATGTTCACGATGCGCCGAACGGTGGCCGACGCGGTGAGGATGTGCACCGGCCGGGCCGCGCCCAGCAGCACCGGTCCGATCGCGACGTTGTGGCCGGCCGCGGTCTTGAGGAGGTTGTACGCGATGTTCGCCGCGTCGATGCCTGGCAGCACGAGAAGGTTCGCCTCGCCCGTCAGCGTCGAACGCGGCATGATCCGGCGGCGCAGGTCGGCGTCGATGGCGACGTCGCCATGCATCTCGCCGTCCACCTCGAGGTCGGGTGCGCGCGCCCGGATCAGCGCCAGCGCCTCGCGCATCTTCACCGCATCGGCGTGATCGGAGGTGCCGAAGTTCGAGTGCGACAGCAACGCCACCTTCGGCACGATGCCGAAGCGGCGCAGTTCCTCCGCAGCCATCAGCGCGATCTCGGCGACCTGCGAGGCGTCGGGGTCCGCATTCACGTGCGTGTCGACCAGCGTCACCTGCCGGTTCGGCAGCATCAGCGTGTTCATCGCCGCATAGACCGTGGCGCCCGGACGTCGCCCGATCACCTGTTCGACGTAATCGAGGTGCAGCGGAAAAGTGCCGAAGGTGCCGCACAGCAGGCCGTCGGCGTCGCCCATGTGCACCATCATCGCGCCGATCAGCGTGAGGCGCCGCCGCATCTCGATCTGCGCATACTCCTCGGTGATGCCGCGACGGTCGGTGATGCGGTGGTATTCCTGCCAATAGGTGCGGTAGCGTTCGTCCCACTCCGGATTGACGATCTCGAAATCGGCGCCGGGCTTCATCCGCAGGCCGAAGCGTTCGAGGCGGCGCTCGATCACCGCCGGGCGCCCGACGAGGATCGGCCGTGCCAGCCGCTCGTCGGAGACCACCTGAACCGCACGCAGCACGCGCTCGTCCTCGCCCTCGGCAAAGACGATGCGACGCCCCGATGCGCGCCGTGCCGCGGTGAAGATCGGCCGCATGAACTGGCCCGAGTGGTAGACGAACTGCCCGAGTTGCGCGTGATAGGCATCGAAATCGGCGACCGGGCGCGTTGCCACGCCCGAATCCATCGCGGCCTTCGCGACAGCCGGCGCGATCCTGGCGATCAGGCGCGGATCGAACGGCTTGGGGATCAGGTATTCGGGACCGAACGCCAGATCGGGCGCGCCATAGGCGGCCGCCACGACGTCGGAGATCTCGGCACGCGCAAGTTCCGCCACGGCGTTGACCGCCGCGATCTCCATCGTACGCGTGATCGTCGTCGCACCCACGTCGAGCGCGCCGCGGAACATGAACGGGAAGCACAGGACGTTGTTGACCTGGTTCGGATAATCGGTGCGCCCCGTCGCGATCACCGCGTCGTCGCGCACCGCCTTCACTTCCTCGGGCATGATCTCCGGCCTCGGGTTGGCCAGGGCGAAGACGAGCGGGCGTGGCGCCATCTTCGCGACCATGTCCTGCGTCAGCACGCCACCCGTCGACAGACCCAGGAAGACGTCGGCGCCGGCGATGATCTCGTCCAGGCTGCGCAGCGCAGTGTCCTGCGCGAAGCGCGCCTTCTTCGGGTCCATCAGTTCCTGGCGGCCGCGGTAGACCACCCCGGCAATGTCGGCAACCCAGATGTTGGCCACCGGCACCCCGAGGTCGACCAGCAGGTCGAGACAGGCAAGCGCTGCCGCGCCCGCCCCGCAGCACACCAGCCTGATCGCGCCGATGTCCTTGCCGACCACTTTCAATCCGTTGAGGAGCGCCGCTCCGACGACGATCGCGGTGCCGTGCTGGTCGTCGTGGAACACCGGGATCTTCATGCGCTCGCGCAACCGCTGCTCGACGTAGAAACAGTCGGGCGCCTTGATGTCCTCGAGGTTGATGCCCCCGAAGGTGGGTTCGAGCGCGGCGATCACCTCGACCAGGCGGTCCACGTCGCGCTCGTTGATCTCGATGTCGAATACGTCGATGCCGGCGAACTTCTTGAACAGCACCGCCTTGCCTTCCATCACCGGCTTGGCGGCCAGCGCGCCGATGTCACCGAGCCCGAGCACCGCGGTACCGTTGGTGACCACGCCCACCAGGTTGCCACGGATGGTGTAGCGGAAGACGTTCGCCGGATCGGCCACGATCTCCTCGCAGGCGACCGCAACGCCGGGCGAATACGCCATCGCGAGGTCGCGCTGGGTGAGCAACTGCTTGGTCGGCGTGACCGAGATCTTCCCGGGGCCGCCGTGCTCGTGGTATTCGAGCGCGGACCTGCGCAGATCGTTGGGAGTCGAATTCGGCATCGTGGGGCAGTGCCTCGCTGCGCGGGAGAGGGATGGATTATCGACCCGCCCGGCAGCGATGACAAACCTGGCGTCCTCGCGGGCGGTGTCTCGCGAGCAAAGGCGCGGGCCGGGCGCCGCGGGCGCGCCGGGTGCTTGCCCCCGCTTCGCGGGGGTGCCCTGCGATGCTCGCAGCACCGGCTGGCGCGGCGAAACTCGCTGCGCTCGCTGCGCGAGC
>JAJTYR010000080.1 GCA_021463505.1 Burkholderiaceae bacterium
CGCGCGGCGATGGCGGGCGTATCGCGCTGCTGGCGATCGCCCTGAGCCCTTCGGAGAGGCTGCTGGCGATCGGTCGCGACCTCGCCATACGCGGCGCGCTGTCCGAGATCGAGCGCCGGGTCGAGTCGATCCTGCGCCGCGGCGATCACTACGCATTCGCGTCGCGCGAAGAACTCTGGGTCCTGCTTCCCGACCTGCCCAGCGAGTCGCTGGCCGAACTCGCCAGCCGCACGCTGCTCGAGCGCCTGTGCCGGCCCATCGCGGCGCTCCCGTCGCAACATGAAGCCGCTGCGATCCAGCTCCAGCCCGCGTGCGGCGTCGCCTGGGCGACAGCAACCGGCGGCACCGACGCGTTGTCGATGCTCTCGGTGGCCACCGCCGCGAGCGCAACCTGCCACGGACACGCCACCCGACGGATCGCGGTGCGTCGCGTGCGCGCCACCCGCGACGACATCACCACACGAAGGAAGGCCGAGCGCGACCTGACGCGCGCGCTCGAAGCCAATGCGCTGGAAGTTCACTTCCAGCCGCAGCTCGACCTGCGCAACGGCGAATGTCGTTCGGCCGAAGCGCTGATCCGTTGGCGTGACCCCGAAGGTCGCACGGTCAACCCCGAGGCGATCATCGCGATCTGCGAACAGGGTGACCTGATCGTGCAACTGACGCAGTTCACGCTGAACACCGCGCTACGCGTGCTGTCGGGCTGGGACGCCACGGGGATCGCCGTCACCGTCGCGGTCAATCTTTCGGCGCAGACGCTGTCGGACCCGAACCTGCCGGGGATCGTTGCCCAGGCACTCGCAACCTGGGACGTGCCGGCGAACCGGCTCACGCTGGAGCTGACCGAGAGCGCCCTGATCCGCAACCAGCGCGTAGCCCGCGACACGATGCGGCAATTCAGGCAACTCGGCTGCCGCCTGTCGATCGACGATTTCGGAACCGGCTACTCGCCGTACGCGTACCTGCGCGAGTTCTCCTTCGACGAACTGAAGATCGATCAGTCGTTCGTTCGGGGCACGAGCCCGGGCGGTGGCGACCTGCGCATCGTGCAATCGCTGATCGACCTCGCCCATGCCTTCGGAATGATTGCCGTGGCCGAGGGTGTCGAGGACGACGCATCGGTACGCGCCGTGCGCGCGCTCGAATGCGACCTGGCACAGGGTTGGCACATTTCGGCCGCGCTGCCGGCCGATGAATTCGCGCTCTGGTACCTGGCGCGCGGCAACGCGGCAATGCCGCTCGATGACCGCGTTGCGCCCTCGCAGACCGCACGGAAAGCCGTGAGCGCGCAGCGCTGAAGCACTGCCTTGCGCCGCGACCCGGGCAAGGTGTCGCGGCCGGCTTCACCCGGCTGGTGCGGCACGACGACAGCCCGAGGACCGGCCCTCCGGATCGGGTATGCTGCGGCGCGCCCTCCCCTACGCATATCTCCTGTGTCTTACCTCGCCAACCTGTTTGCGCGCAGCCGCCGGCTGTTCTTCGCGCTGGTCAAGATCATGCTGCCGGTGATGATCGCCGTCAGGGTTGGCGAGGCGCTCGGCTGGATCGACGCACTGGGCCGCACGATCGCCCCGGCGATGTCGTGGATCGGCCTGCCGGCGGAGGCGGGCATGATCTGGATCGCCGGCGTGTTCGTCGGTGTCTACGGCGCGATCGCGGCGCTGATCGGCCTGGCGCACGGACTGGAGATGACCGTGGGTCAGTTCAGCGCGCTGTGCTCGATGATTCTCTTCGCGCACTCGCTGCCGATCGAGCAGGCGATCGTGCGTCGCGCCGGCGCCAGCCTGTGGGCGACCGCCGCGCTGCGGCTCGGGGTTGCGCTGGTCTACGGCGGTGCGGTCGCCTGGGGCAGCCAACTCACCGACGTGCTCGCCGACCCGATCACTTTCGACTGGCTGCAGGGTTCAGCCCCGGCCGGCGACGCTGCCGGCGCCGGGTGGCTCGACTGGGTGCAGGGCACCGCCTTTTCGCTGGCAATCACCTTCGCGATCATCGTCGCCCTGCTGATCGTGCTCGACCTGCTGGAACGCACCGGGCTCACCCGACAGATCACCGACATGCTGGCGCCGCTGCTGCGCATCTCGGGACTGGATGCGAGCGCGGCGCCCGTCACCACGGTCGGCGTGCTGCTCGGATTGACCTACGGCGGTGCGCTGATCATCGAGGAAGCCGAACGCCAGAGCTTCCCGGCGCGCACGCGCTTTCTCGCGCTCGCATGGCTGTCGCTGTCGCACGCGCTGATCGAGGACACGGCGCTGCTGGCCGCGCTGGGCGCCGACCTCTGGGTGGTGCTGGTCGGTCGCGTCGCCGTCACGCTCGCCGTCGTCGCGCTGCTGGCGCGACTGCTCGACCCGGACGATCACCCCGAGGCCGGCCGACACCCGCAGCCAGGATAAGCGGATCGCTGCGGCTCGCAGCCAGTGCGCTGCGGCGCCCCCGGGAAGGTCCGCGTCAGCGCGGCGGCGCCTCGCCGCCGAGATACATGAGCAGCGCGCTGGTGTCGAGCGCGCCGAAGCCGGCGCGGCGCGCGGCCTGGAACTGCCCGCGCACCAGCGCGGCGATCGGCGTGGGCAGATCGAGTTGCTGCGCCAGCGCAACAAAGTAGCGCAGGTCCTTGTCCATCAGCGAAAGCTGGAACTGCGCGGAAAAATCGCGCCCGAGCATCTTCGGCAGCTTGGCGCGCAGCAGCCGCGAGGCGGTCGCCCCCTCGCCGAGGATCGCCTGCGCCGCCTGCGGATCGACGCCCGCGGCCCGTGCGATCGACACCGCTTCGGCGAGCGCCGCGGTCATCGTGCCCGACAGCATGTTGTTGATCAGCTTGAGCGTCGCGCCGGCCCCGCTCGCACCGACGTGCAGCGCCATGCGACCCATGGCCTCGAACAGCGGCCGCGCCGCTGCGAAGGCGCCGGCATCACCCCCCGCCATGAACACCAGTTCGCGGTTGCGCGCCTGCGGCACGCTGCCGGAGACCGGCGCGTCGACGCAGGCAAGGCTGCGCGCCGCGGCCGCCTGCGCCACCTCGCACGCCATGGCGGGCGTGTTCGTACTGGCGTCGACGATGATCGTTCCGGGCGACGCACTCGCGACGACGCCGCCCTCGCCCAGCATGACCGCGCGCGTGGCCTCGTCGTCGGAGACGATCGAGACGACGAAACGGGCGCCGCGTACCGCCTCGGCGATCGATGTGCAAACGGTCGCGCCCTGCTGGGCGAACGGCCGGGCGCGCCCGGCATTGCGGTTGAACACGCGCAGCGCGAAGCGGGCGGCGAGCAGGTTCGACGCCATCGGCGCGCCCATCGCGCCGAGACCGACGAAGGCAACGGTGTCGGCCACGGGGAACTCCGGTCTCGATCGGAAGCGTCAATTCTAAACGCGGTCGTCGGCGGGCGCACCGTGACGGTGAACGGGTCCACCGCGACGCGCGCAGCACCGCACCACCAACGTGCTCTGCTCGCATCGAAGCCCGCTTCCGTGTCGTCGGCCGAACCGCCACGGCACCTTGGGCGCCTCGCACGCCTCTCGCGGATCGAGAACCCGCCGCTGCGCGTCCTCCCCCGATGCAAGCGCCGCGCCACGCTGACCGACAAATTCCTGTACGAGAAGGCCACGCCCGAACATCTGCTGGAAGCGCACTGCACGCCGGCCAGAACCACCGCATCGGCGACCAGGGGTTCGACCGAGCGCATGCACTGCTCGAGCACCGCGTCGATCATCGACAGAAGATGCGACCCGCCTGTGAGGATCTTGCCGAGGTTCTCGTTCTGGCTCGCGTCGAGACGGTCCTGCGAGTGGCGCATCACGATGCGCGTGAAGCCGATGATCGCGTTCGGCACCGTATCCAGGTCGAGCGTCGGGCTGACCGCGACCCGCACGCCCGGTTCGGCCAGGCAATCGGCAATCTGGACCGGCCTGCCGTCGAACACCGGCTGCAGGTCGGGCGGCGACTGCGATACAACCCACACGATCTCGCTGGTTGCGGCCTGCTGCTCGAGCGCGCTCTGCAGATCGCGACGACGCTGATCGAGCGCCTGACGAAGGCGCGCATTTTCGGCAGCCGGTGGGGTTTGCCTTGCCAGGGCGTGGGAACGGGGATCACGGTCAGCCTTCATGGCGGACCCTCCCGACCGGCAAGTGACTCCTGGCGTCATCCGGTGGCCAGCTCCTTCGGCACGCGCCGGCGAGCGCCGCCATTTGAGGCATCATGAAGTGCATGCCCGCCCGACGCTGACCCACCGGATGAGCCTCTTTCTGCTGAAGCGCCTGGCCACCTTCGCGGCGACGCTCGCGATGGCATCGCTGCTGGTGTTTGCCGTGCTCGAACTGCTGCCCGGCAACGTGGCGCAGGTGATTCTGGGCGACACGGCCACGCCCGAGTCGCTGGCCGCGCTCGAACAGAAGCTCGGCCTCGACCGCCCCGCGGGCGAACGCTACCTCGGCTGGATCGGCGGCTTGCTGCGCGGCCAGACCGCGCTCAGTCACGCGTACGACACGCCCACCGCCGAACTGATCGCCGAACGGCTGCAGGTCACGCTGCCGCTGGCAGCGATGTCGATGGCACTCACCGTGGCGCTGGCGCTGGCACTCGGCATCCACGCCGCTGCGCATCACGGCCGCCCGGGCGACGTCGGCGTGATGGCAGTCAGCCAGGTGGGCATCGCGATTCCCAACTTCTGGCTGGCGATCCTGCTGATCCTGCTGTTCGCCGTGAAGCTGCAATGGGTCGGTGCCGGAGGCTTTCCCGGCTGGCGCGAGGACGACGGCGGCGGACTCGGCGCCGGCCTCGTCGCGCTGGTGCTGCCTGCCGTGTCGCTCGCCGCGGTACAGGCCGCCATCCTCGCGCGAATGACGCGCTCGGCGGTGCTGGAAGCGATGCGCGAGGACTTCGTGCGCACCGCGCGCGCCAAGGGGCTGAGTCGTCGCGCCACGCTGTACCGGCACGTGCTGCGCAACGCGATGATTCCGGTGCTCACGGTGATGGGCCTGCAGTTCGCCAACCTGGTCGCCGGAACCATCGTGATCGAGAACGTGTTCGTCCTGCCGGGCATCGGTCGGCTGGTGTTCCAGGCGATTGCCAATCGCGACCTGGTGGTCGTGCGCGACGTGGTGATGTTCCTGGTGGCGCTGGTGGTGGCGATCAACTTCGCAGTCGACCTGCTGTACGCGCTCGTCGATCCGCGCCTGCGGCCGGGCGACGCATGAGCCGCACCAGTGAGTTCTGGCGGCGTGCGCGCCGCCACCCCGGCTTCGTCGCGGGCACGGTGCTCAGCGGCCTGCTGGCGCTGTCCGCACTGGTTTCGCTCGTCTGGCAGCCGTGGCCACCGGCCGAGATCGACATTCCCAACCGGCTGCAAGCGCCGGGGGCCGCGCACTGGCTGGGCACCGACAGCCTCGGGCGCGACGTCGCCTCGCAGCTTCTCGTGGGCGCGCAGAGCAGCATCCTGGTGGGCGTGGTCGCGGTCGCCATCGGGATGGTCGTCGGCGTGACGCTGGGTGCGCTGGCCTCGGCACGCCGCGGTTGGGTCGAGGAACTGGTGATGCGCTTGTCCGACTTCGCATTCGCCTTTCCCGCGCTGCTGTCGGCGATCATGCTGGGTGCGATCGCAGGGCCGGGGCTGCTCACCGGCATCGTGGCGATCGGTATCTTCAACATCCCGGTGTTCGCGCGCCTGACGCGCGGCGCGGCCAACGCGGTGTGGACGCGCGAATACGTGCTGGCCGCGCGCGCTGCCGGCAAGGGCCCGTGGCGCATCACGCTCGACCACGTGCTGCCCAATATCGCCAACGTGCTGATCGTGCAGGCCAGCGTCGCCTTCGCGACCGCAATCCTCGCGGAAGCCGCACTGTCCTACCTGGGGCTGGGCACGCAGCCGCCGTGGCCGAGCTGGGGGCGCATGCTCGAGGAGGCCCAGGCGCAGATGTTCCAGGCGCCGCTGCTCGCGGTCTGGCCGGGACTGGCGATCGTGCTGGCGGTGCTCGGGCTGAACCTGATGGGCGACGGCCTGCGCGATCTGCTCGACCCGAAACTGGCGCGCAAGCGATGAGCACCGCCGAGCGTTTGTCCGACACGGATGCACCGCAGATGAGCGCCGCCGAGCCGCTGCTGCAGGTGCGCGGGTTGCGCGTCACGCTGCACACACCGCGTGGGCCGGCCGATGCGCTGCGCGACGTGTCGTTCACGCTGCGCCGCGGCGACACGGTCGGGCTGATCGGCGAATCCGGCTCGGGCAAGTCGCTCACCGGCCTGGCGCTGATCGGCCTGCTGCCCGAGAGCGCGCGCGTCGGCGGGTCGATCCGCTTCGAGGGCCGCGAACTCGTCGGGCTCGACGAACGCGCCTGGTGCCGGCTGCGTGGCGATCGTATCGCGATGGTGTTCCAGGAACCGACGACCTCGCTGAACCCGCTGCATCCGGTGGGCCGGCAGATCGGCGAGTCGCTGAAGCTGCACCGGCGGCTGGACGCGCGCGCGGCGCGCTCGGAGGCACTGCGCCTGCTCGATCGCGTACGCATGCCGCAGGCGGCGCGCCGGCTCGACGCCTGGCCACATCAGCTCTCTGGCGGACAGCGCCAGCGCGTGCTAATTGCCATCGCGCTCGCCTGCGGACCCGCTCTGTTGATCGGCGACGAGCCGACCACCGCGCTGGACGCGACGCTGCAGCGCGAGGTGCTGCAGCTGATCGTCGCCCTGGTGCGCGAGGACGGCATGGCGCTGCTGCTGATCAGCCACGACCTCGGCCTGATGAGCGAGCACGTGCAGCGCACGATGGTGATGTACGGCGGCAGCGTGGTCGAGAGCGGCGCCACGGCCGACGTCTTTCGCCGCCTCGCGCACCCGTACACGCGCGGCCTGTTCGCCGCGCGTCCGCGGATCGGATTGCCACGCGGCACGCGCCTGCCCACGATCCCGGGACGGGTGCCCGAGCTGGCCGACCTGCCCGCCGGCTGTCCGTTCGCCGATCGCTGCGACCGCGTCACCGACGCCTGCCGCGCCGCGCCGCCCCCGCCCGTACCGGTCGCCGGCGACGCAAATCACCTCGCGCGCTGCATCCACCTCGACGCGACCTCTGAAGCGGCCGGTTCGCCGGTACCGGGTCCATGATCCCGTTCGTCCGCCCCGAGGCCACCCGGTGACCCCGTTGCTGCGGGTGCAGGGGTTGGCGCGCAGCTACCGCCTGCCGCGCAAACACCTGTTCGCGCCGCCGCAGCGGCTGCAGGCACTGCAGGGCGTGAGTTTCGCCCTCGAAGCCGGCCGCAGCCTGGGCGTGGTCGGCGAGTCGGGGTCCGGCAAGAGCACGCTGGCGCGGCTGGTGATGGCGCTCGAGGTGCCGAGCGCGGGCACCGTGCACTTCGAGGGTCGCGACCTGCACGCGCTGTCGGCCGCCGAGCTGCGCCGCGCCCGCGCCGGGTTCCAGATGGTGTTCCAGGATCCGTTCGGCTCGCTCGATCCGCGCCAGACGGTTGCGCGCATCGTCGCCGAGCCGCTCGAAGCACAGTGCCTGGGTTCGTCGGCCGAACGCCGCGAGTGCGCGAGCGAAATGCTCGCCGCGGTCGGTCTGCGCAGCACCGATCTGGAGAAGTATCCGCACGAATTCAGCGGCGGGCAGCGCCAGCGGATCGCGATCGCGCGCGCACTGGTGACCCGCCCGAAACTGATCGTCGCCGACGAGCCGGCGAGCGCGCTCGACGTCAGCGTGCAGGCGCAGGTACTCAACCTGATGCAGGATCTGCAGGATCGCTTCGGCCTGAGCTATCTGCTGATCAGCCACGACCTCGCGGTGGTCGGCCTCGTCTGCGACGAGGTCATCGTGCTGCACCAGGGGCGCGTGGTGGAGAGCGGCTCGGTCGAGCGGCTGTTCCGCCATCCCGAACATGCATACACTCGTCGTCTGCTCGCGGCCGCATCCGGCGCCCAACCGTCGTTCCACGACGGCGGCGATGCGCGGCGTGCCGCCGCAACCGATCACAGCACTTCGCCCAGGGAGAAGCCACGATGACCACGATCGATCGCCGTTCCGTCCTGCTGCTGCCGGCCGCGCTCGGCGCCACCCTCGCCGCCACGCCGCTTCGGGTGCAGGCGCAGGCCGGAAAGTCCAGCGCCGCGCTGGCGCTGGTGCTCGAGCCGCCGAGCCTCGACCCGACCGTGGCGGCGGCCGCGGCGATCGGTGAGGTGGTGCACTACAACGTTCTCGAAGGGCTCACGAAGATCCATGTCGATGGCTCGGTGACGCCGCTGCTGGCCGAGCGCTGGTCGGTGGCGCCGGATGGCAAGAGCTACTCCTTCGCGCTGCGCCGTGGCGTGAAGTTCAGCGACGGCGAACCCTTCGACGCGACAGCCGTGAAGTTCAGCTTCGAACGCGCGAAGGCCGAAGGCAGCACCAACAAAGCGAAGAAGGCGGTGTTCGACAACATCAGCAGCATCGCCACGCCCGATGCGCACAGCGTCATCCTCACGCTGGCGAACGCAGACGGCAACTTCCTGTTCCGCATGGGCGAGAACACCGCCGTCATCCTGCACCCGAAGGCGGCCGCGCAGGCCGCCACCCGGCCGGTGGGCACCGGCCCGTACGTGCTGCAGGACTGGCGCAAGGGCGCATCGCTGACGCTGGTCACCTGGCCGGGCGCGCGCCTGCAGCCGAAGCTGAAGAAAGTGAGTTTCCGCTTCATCAGCGACCCGGCCGCGCGCGTGGCCGCGCTGCTGGCCGGCGACGTCGACGCGCTGCCGCGGCTCGATGCACCGCAGTCGGTCAAGCAGCTGCAGGCCGACCGGCGCTTCGTCGTGGAGATCGGCGCCACCTCCGGCAAGGGGATCGTGACGATCAACAACCGGCGCAAGCCGTTCGACGACGTGCGCGTGCGCCGCGCCCTCACCCACGCGATCGACCGCAAGGCGTTCATCGACGGCGTGCTCGACGGTTACGGGCGCCCGATCGGCAGCCACTTCGCGCCCACCGACGCCGGCTATGTCGACCTCACCGGCATGTATCCGTACGACCCGGACAAGGCGCGCGCGCTGCTGAAGGAAGCCGGCGTCGCCACGCCGTTGAACGTGACGCTGACGCTGCCGCCGCCGCAATACGCGCGCAAGGGCGGCGAAGTCGTGGCCGCGATGCTCGCGAAAGTGGGCGTCGTGGCGAAGATCGAGAACGTGGAATGGGCGCAGTGGTTGAGCGGCGCCTTCAAGGGCAACTTCGACCTGACCATCGTCAACCACGTCGAACCGCTCGACTACATGCAGTACGCGAATCCGGGTTACTACTGGGGCTACGACAGCAAGGCGTTCCGCGATCTGGCGGCCCGGCACGCGGCCGAAACCAATTCGAAGGAGCGCAACCGGTTGTTCGCCGAACTGCAGCGAATGCTGGCCGTCGACTGCGTGAACGTCTACCTGTTCAACCCGGCGCAGATCGCGGTGGCGAAGAAAGGCTTCAAAGGCCTGTGGGCGAACCTGCCGATTCTCGCCAACGATCTGGCGGGGATGGGCTGGCAGTAAGCGCGCGCCAACCGATGGGTTGCGCGCCGATCAGGCTCCGACCTGTTCGAACGAGCAGTGCGCCAGCCCGGAAGCGCTGGATCTTGCGCGCGCGCGCCACGGCCAGCGTGTAGCGGTAGATGTTGTCGATGAACAGCAGGATGTCGCGCCCCTCGTCGCGGAACTTCTCGGCCATCGTCAGGCCGGTGAGCGCCACGCGCAGGCGGTTGCCCGGGGGCTCGTTCATCTGGCCGAACACCATCGCGACCTTGTCGAGCCCCTTCGACTCCTCCATCTCTCGGTAGAAGTCGTTGCCCTCGCGGGTGCGCTCGCCCGCGCCGGCGAACACCGGGTAACCGCGGTTGCTCAGCCACAGCACCTTGCGCTTCGGTGCCGAGGAGGTCATGAGCTTCCTCGGTCGCAAGCTCGTGGCCAACTTCCAGGGCGAGGTGGCCTCGGACCTGCCCAGCTTCGCATCTCGGCGCGTCGGCGGCTCCAGGATCAAGCTCCGGGTCACGCAGAACTGGCCGAAGACGTACGACAAAGCGGGACTCGTGCTGCCGGTGGAGACGGTGATCGACAACCCCGAGGCGTCGCGCGTGCGCAAGAAGGTCTTGCGCGATGGACAGCCGCGCACCGAGTGGGTGGCGGGCACGATTGGCCGAGCGCTTGGTGCCGGCCGAGAGCACCTTGCCGCCGCTGATCCCGGTCGACGGGCACGGCCCCGGGCCGTTGATGCGCGTCAGATCCACCCCCGCCCGGTTCGCCAACGTCTGGCGGACCTCGAACTCGGCGCGCGCCCGGGTGCCTGGGCGCGGACGCTTGCCCAGGTCGATGCGACCTGCGGCTCGCTCGCTGAGCAGCGCGTGCAGCCTGTCGTCGCACTCGCCCCGATACCGGGCGATGTCGTCGTACATCGCAGTGCCTGCTCCCGCACGAACAGGTGCTCCTCGCGCCAGATCCCCGTGAGCGCGGCCACGATCGCGCGGATGATCGCCTGACCGGTGGCGCCCATCACGTCGCCGATGACCTCGGTGAGCCGGATGTTCATCTGCGCCAGCGACTATTGCATGCGCCGCACCCAGCCGGCCTGCTGATGGACACGGATCGCAGTAATCACGGCGTGACCGAGACGCATCGGCACGCCTCCGGCACAGGGGCTGGAACGGCTGGATTCGGGCAGCGCATCGGCGTATTCTTACCAGATCTTGATCGACATTATGAAGGTACGACAATGGCCGCCACCGCCACGCTGTCCAGCAAGTTCCAGATTTCCATCCCGAAGGCCGTGCGCGAGGAACAGCGCTGGGAGGCCGGGCAGGAGTTCGTATTCATTCCCAAGGGCAAGGGCGTGCTGGTCATGCCGGTGCCCGAACTGCAGCAGTTGGCCGGGATCGCCAGGGGCGCCCGCAAGGACGACTACCGCGACCGGAAGGACCGCTACTGATGGCATCGCAGCGCGTGGTCGATACCTCCGCCTGGATCGAATGGCTCACTGCCAGCGCGCTGGGCCAGAAGCTCGGCAAGCAGTTCCCGGATAAGTCCCGGTGCATCGTGCCGACGATCGTGCAGCTCGAGCTGTCGAAGTGGCTGGTACGCGAGGTGGGCGAGGACCAGGCCGACCAGGTGATCGCCTTCACGCAGAAGTGCGTCGTCGTTGCCCTGGACACCACCATCGCGCTGCTGGCCGCCGATCTGCAGCGGCAACACAAGCTCGCGACCGCCGATGCGATCGTCTACGCGACGGCGCAGCACATGGGCGGGGATCTGCTGACCTGCGACGCGCACTTCGAGGGCTTGCCGGACGTGGCGCTGTTCCCGAAGTCGGCGTGAAGCGCGAGCCGGTCAGCGCATCATGATCACGCCATCCTGCGCACGCCCGGTGCTGGAACAACGGGGTGTTGCCGTGGACGAGATTCCGTGGATGCTGCCCGTCGTGCGGCGCGCGGCGCCTGTCGCAGGCCGCTGCGCACCGGGTCGAGCACGTCATCGCGCACGTGCCGGTGCGGCAGTGGGTGCTGTCGCTGCCGATCGCGCTGCGCGGGCTGCTGGCCACCCGGCCCGAGCTGGTCACGCCGGTGCTTCGGGTGGTGCAGCGTGTAATCACGCACCATCTGCTGGCCGATGCCGGGCTGCGCGTCGACGAAGGCTACGGCGGCGCCGTCACGCTGATCCAGCGCTTCGGCTCGGCGGCCAACCTGATGATGCAGCCACAATACCCTCGTTGTGCAAGTGATTGATCGGCTCAGAACAGGTGAGTCTGTTCGGCCGACGGATCCCTGTACAGCACCAGCCTGCCGGTGCTCTTCAGGTGCTTGATGATGCCCGCCACCGGCTCGGCGTCGAGGTCTACCCGTTTGATCTCCAGCGGCGCATAGGGCGCGACCTGCTGCACCGGAAGTAGATCGGCTCGGATCAGGCGCATGAGGGTCGTGTCACTGACGCCGGTGTGCTTCTGGGCCTGCGCCAGATTGAGGATGTCAGGAACCCCGAAAGAATCGAAGAATCCCAAGCGCCGAAGCCTCAACCTGGCCGCCGCCTCCTCGCCAACCACAGCGCCGCCAGCCCCAGCACTGCCAGTGCCA
>JAJTYR010000081.1 GCA_021463505.1 Burkholderiaceae bacterium
TCGCCGCTCTGCGGCGCCGCGCCGCAGAACTCGGCTTCGCGGTTACGCCCACGGCCGCAACTGCATAAATGCCTCAGCCGTGAACTTGTTTCTCAGGAGCGCGGAAGATCGCGGCGGTTCAGCCCGGCGGCAGCGGCCTCGGGCGCCGCTCGTCGTCGGTGGCCACGTAGGTGAGCGTGGCCTCGGTGACCTTGACGATCTCGTCGATCAACTGGTTGCGCTGCGCGTAGACCTCGACGAAGACGGTGATCGACGTGCGTCCCACGCGCACCACGTCGGCGTAGAAGCTGAGCACGTCGCCGACGAACACCGGGTGCTTGAACAGGAACGAGTTGACCGCGATCGTGGCCACGCGCCCGTTGGCGCGGCGCATCGCCGGCAGCGCGCCGGCCATGTCGACCTGCGCCATGATCCAGCCTCCGAAGACGTCGCCGTGGACGTTGGCGTCGGCGGGCATGGGCACCACGCGGAGCTCGGGGATGCGGCCGGACGGGAGCGTGGTCGACGTGGTTTCCATGGTCGTGGGGCCGGATTGACGTAGTTGGGCCCAGAATAGCGGTTTGCCTGCGAAACGCACAATGCGGCGAGCCACCGTTCTCGATGCTCCGCCGGCGCCGGGCACCTCCGCGGTGCGCGGCGACTGGCACACGATCGCGCGCCTTCTGCCCTACCTGTGGGCCTACCGCTGGCGCGTGGGCCTGGCGCTCGTGTGCCTGGTCGGCGCGAAATTCGCCAACGTCGGCGTGCCGCTGGTGCTCAAGAGAATCGTCGATGCGCTCGACCTGAAGCCCGGCGATGCGCGCGTCGCGCTGGTGGTGCCGGTGGCGCTGCTGGTTGCCTACGGGCTGCTGCGCATCGGCGTGACCCTGTTCACCGAACTGCGCGAGGCGCTCTTTGCGCGCGTCACGCACGATGCCTCGCGCACGATCACGCTGCAGGTGTTCCGCCACCTGCTGTCGCTGTCGCTGCGCTTTCACCTCGATCGCCAGATGGGCGGCATGTCGCGCGACATCGAGCGCGGCTCGCAGGGCATCTCGAGCCTCATCTCCTACACGCTGTACAGCATCCTGCCGACGCTGGTCGAGATCACGCTGGTGATCGGCTACCTGGTCGTGAACTACGAGATCTCGTTCGCGGCGATCGCGCTGGCGGCGCTGGTGCTCTACGTCGCCTACACGGTGCGGGTCACCGAGTGGCGCACGCAGTTCCGGCGCCAGGTGAACGAACAGGATTCACGTGCCAACACGCGGGCGATCGATGCGCTGATCAACTACGAAACGGTCAAGTACTTCGGCAACGAGGAATTCGAGGCGCGCCGCTACGACGAGAACCTGGTTGCCCGGATGCGCGCGGCGATCCGCGCACAGACCTCGCTGTCGGTGCTCAACGTCGGGCAGAGCCTGATCATCGCCACGGCGGTGGCGCTGCTGCTGTGGCGCGCGACCGCCGGGGTGGTCGCGGGCACCATGAGCCTGGGCGACCTGGTCCTGGTCAACGCGTTCATGATCCAGCTGTACGTGCCGCTCAACTTCCTCGGCGTGCTGTATCGGGAGATCAAGCAGGCGCTCACCGACATGGAGCGGATGTTCCGCCTGATGGGCGAGCACCGCGAGGTCGCCGACGGGCCCGGCGCGCATGCACTCGCGCTGCGGCCGGGGCACGCGCCGTCGATCCGTTTCGAGCGTGTCTCGTTCGCCTACGACCCGGCGCGCCCGATCCTGCACGAAGTCGACGTCACGCTGGCCCCGGGCACCACCACCGCGGTGGTCGGCGCCAGCGGCGCCGGCAAGTCGACGCTGGCGCGCCTGCTGTACCGTTTCTACGACGTCGGGTCGGGGCGCATTGCCATCGACGGCCAGGACCTGCGCGCGGTCACGCAGGCGAGCCTGCGTGCCGCCATCGGCATCGTTCCGCAGGATACGGTGCTCTTCAACGATACGATCCGTTACAACATCGGCTACGGACGTCCCGGGGCGAGCCAGCCGGAGATCGAGACGGCGGCGCGCGCGGCGCAGTTGCACGATTTCGTCTCGGCGCTGCCGCAGGGCTACGACACCAGCGTCGGCGAGCGCGGGCTGAAGCTGTCGGGCGGCGAGAAGCAGCGGGTGGCGATCGCGCGCACGCTGCTGAAGGATCCGCCGATCCTCATTCTCGACGAGGCGACCTCGGCCCTCGACAGCCGCAATGAACAGGCGATCCAGGACGCGCTGCGGCGCGTCGCGATGGATCGCACCACGCTGGTGATCGCGCACCGGCTGTCGACGATCGTGGACGCCGAGCAGATTCTCGTGATGTCGGCCGGGCGCATCGTCGAGCGCGGCAACCACGAGTCGCTGTTGCGCGCGGGCGGTGAATACGCGCGGCTCTGGACGATGCAGCAGGCCGACGACGCGCTGCGCACGATCGAGCCGGCCGAAACCGCAGACCAGGCGGGCGAGGGGGCTGGAGCGACCGGTGAAGCGGCCGAAGCGACCGGAGAGACCGGAGAGACCGCTCTGCTGAAGTTCAGCGCGCAGGCTTGAACGGGCCGGGGGCGCGCGGCGATGGCAGCGGGGGCGGCGAGGAGGGCGGGCGCGCCGCCGGCGGCGGGCGTGGACCCGGCGGCGGGCGTGCCCCCGGCGGCGGGCGATGGCCCCAGACGCCCGGCGCAGGTCGATCGTGATGGTAGCCGTGGCCGCCGTACCACCACAGGCCGAAGCTGAACGGCACCCACGGATACCAGCCGTAGTCGTAGTAGTACCTGGGCACGATGACGACCGGCGGTGCGGTGGCGCCGACAACCGCCGGCGGTACGCTCGACATCTCCGCGGACTCGTCGCGGACCGCGTCGACCACCTCGTTGCCCGCGCCCTCGCGTCGTAGCAGGTCGAGGTCGGCGCCGCGCGCCGGAGCCAGCAGGCCGCGTTCGCGGATGTCGGCGGCCAGGTCGGCCGGCAGGCGGCCGGCGCGCACCTCGGCGACGATTTCGCCCAGGCTCAGCGGCGCGGGCACCGATGCATAGGCGCCCGGCAGTGCCTGGACCTCGCCATAGCGAACGGCCTCGGTGTTCGCGCAGCCGCCAAGCATCAGCGCGAGCACCGTCGCCGCGGCTCGTGCGTACCGTTGCTGGGAAGCCGGGTGCATCAGTCCTGAACGGATCGGCGGGTGTGCTGGTTGACGGGCGGCGGGTCGGCAACGGCGTCGACCGAGGCATCCGGATGGCTGGCACGCAGCAGCGCCGGTGCGCGTTCGCGGGCCTTCAGCGCGGTCGACAGCCAGTCTGGCGGCGCGGTCACCTGTTCGTCGAACGGGTGATGATCGTGCGGGTAGAGGGCCTGGATCCGGCGCACGTAAGCGGCGGTCTCCGCGTAGGGGGGCACGCCGCGATGGCGGTCGACCGCGCGTTCCCCGGCGTTGTAGCCGGCCAGTGCCAGCACCACGTCGCCACGGAAGTACGACAGCAACCAGCGCAGGTAGCGCATCCCGCCGCGCAGGTTGTCGACCGGATTGAACGCATCTCGCACCGCGAAGCGCTCGGCCGTCTCCGGGATCAGCTGCATCAGTCCCTGCGCGTTCCTGTGCGAACGCGCGTTGTGATCGAAGTTCGATTCGGTGCGGATCACGGCCAGCACCAGGCGCGGATCGAGTCGGAATTCGCGTGACAGCTTCGCGACGGTGTGCATCAGCGCCCGCGGAGCGTTCACTTCGGGGACCGCAGGGCGTGCCGGCGCGCGCAATTCGATGATCCGCGGCGGCACGTCGTTGCTCACCGGCACGGGCGGTTCCGGAGCCGGTTCTGCCACTGCGATCGGCTCGTAAGGCCGGCGCAGGCAATCGGGCAACTTGTCGTGGCCGTCGGTCACGCCGGCGGCACGGCGAAACAGCGTGTTCGCGATCGCGTCGTCACGAGGGCGGCCACGACCTTGCGCGTGCATCCAGCCCATGCGCATCAGGGCGTCCGGGTATTCGAGGCGTGCCGCCCGGCAATAGAGCGCGTACGCCCTCGCGACACCGTAGCCTGCGTCCGTAGCCTGCTCGTAGCGGATTGCGCTGTCGGTCAGCTCGCGCGCCAGGCGCGCGGACTCGGGCTGCGGCGGCAAGGGCACCAGGCTCGCGGGTGCGGTGTCGGAACGTTCGGCTTCGATCGGCTCGGCGCGCGCCACGTCCTGGGCGACGACCGGTGCCACACCCATCAGCAACGACGCCGACGCCAGTAGCGGCACGACGCACGATCGGCCACTGCGACTCGCCCACCCGGGGCGGACCGTCGATCCGGTGGTACAGGCAGCGGTGATCATGACCGGCCCCGCGTCCAGGAGGCTGTCGGGCTTCGGGAAGGGCCTTCCCTTCTTCCGAACGTCGACAGCCTCCAAGAATAACGCAGGACTGCCGCCACACCGCGAAATCGTCCCGGACCGCCGGGGCGTGTTCGGGTCAGGGGGGCCAGGTACGGACGCTGACCTCCAGGGGCGGGCCGGCGTGGGCCAGGCAGGACTTGTACGCACGGTCGATTTCGAGGTCCATGAATCGCCAGATCGTCTCGTTTTTGCCTGGGTTGTGGTCATAGGCGAGTGCCGGCCCATGCTCGTCGGCGACGATCGCGATGTCCGGCAGGGACCGGCTCAGTCCTTCGCCGAGTGCCTTGACGTAGGCCTCCTTGCGAACCCAGACCGTCGCGAGCGCCGCCGCGCGAAGTGCAGGCGTCGCGGCCTGCACGACGGCACGCTCTTCGGGTGCCAGCACCCACAGGAAGTCGTCGAGTCGTGCGAAGTCGGGGCGGATTTCCTCGACGTCCACGCCGACCTCCACCTCGGCGAGGGCGTGGAGCACCCAGCGACCGGAGTGGCTGGAATTGAAGCGCGGCGCCGACCCGGCGTGCGACCCCAATTGCGGCTTGCCGTGCCGGCCCTCGACGAAGACGAGCGTCGCAGGGTCGACGTCGAGTCGCCTCGCAAGCAGCGTTCGCCGGGTGCTGCGCCCGATGACGAAGTGATGCCGGTCGGCGTCGTGATGGAAGCGCGCGGCGCGACGGGTTTCGTCCGCGGTCAGCCGGGCGACGTGCTCGGCCATGCGGGCGATCTCGGCGGGGACGTCGACCGCCCAGACCTCAGGCATCGGCTTCGGCCCGTGCGCCGCTGGCCATCCTCTGCGGGCAGGGCGCAGCGTCGCGACCGATTGCGTCGGCGAGGATTCGCGCGAGTGACGCGACGTGCGGCGCGTGCAGCATGCGGTTGTGGGCGCACTGCATGCTGCGCACGTCGACGCCGTCGCCGCTCAGCGCGCCCCACCCGTAAGTCGGATCGTCATCGTCGATCGCACCGACCAGGCGCTCGCGGCCTTCCGCGCGAACCAGCATCACGCGTCCCGGGTAGGGTCGGGGCTGGTAGACCTCCCAGGCGGCGAGCATCCGGCGCGCCGCACGCTCGATGGCGCGCGTGAGCGCGGTCTGCTCCATCTCGCCGTCGTCGAACAGTGCGTGCTCGCGCGGCAGCAGATGCCGGATCATCCAGCGGGCGCGGCCGGCCAGGTAGGCAAGCATCTGCGCCGGATGCATCGCGACGGCTTCGCGCAGGTGCAGCAGCACACGCATCGGTGCCGAGCGCCGGCGCCGCTTGCCCGACACGCTGCAGTCGAGCAGCGCGAGCAGCGCCACCCGCTCGCCGCGCTGGTGCAACTGCTGCGCGATCTCGTGGACCAGCTTGCCGCCCATCGAATAGCCGGCCAGCCGATACGGCCCGGCTGGCTGGACCGCGCGCATGTCCGCGATCATCCGCGACGCAACGCCCTCGATCGACAGTCCGGTGTCGTCGACGCCGAAGGCGCCGGTGTCGAGCACGTGCAGCGTCTGCTTCGGGCCGAGCGCCCTGGCGAGTTCGTTGAGGATGATCAATTGCCCGCCCCATCCCGACACGAAGAACAGCGGTCGCGCGCCGTCGCCTGGCTCGATCGTCACGACGCAGCTGCCCGCGCCGTGCGCCGGATGCGCGCGCAGCAGGGATGCGAAGCGGCGGATCGTCGGTGCTTCGAAGAACGACGCGGTGCGCATCTGTCTTCCCATGCGCCGGTCGATCTCGGCGAGGACCCGCACCGCAAGCATCGAGTGGCCCCCGAGATCGAAGAAATCGGCGTCCAGCGCAATCCCCGGGCGTCCGAGCACCGATTCCCAGATCGTGCGCAGCTCGCGCTCGAGCGCATCGCCGCCATCGTGGCGGGCGACGTCGTCGGTGGGCGATTCACCGACCGGCGGCGCCGGCAGCGCGGCGCGATCGAGCTTGCCGTTCGCGGTAAGCGGGAGCGCATCGAGCGCGACGAAGGCGGCCGGAATCATGAACGCAGGCAGCCGTTTCGAGAGTGCGGCACGCAGCGCTGCGGCGTCCAGGCGTTCGGCCCCGGCCTTCCAGACGACGTAGCCGGTGAGGCGCCGGTCACCGGGCAGATCTTCCCGGACGACGACTTCCTGCTGGGCGACGCCGGGCAGCGCGGCGATCGCCGCGCGGACCTCGCCGGGTTCGATCCGGAAGCCGCGCAGCTTCACCTGCTCGTCGCCGCGGCCGCAGAACACGATGGCGCCATCCGCGAGGCGCCGCACGCGGTCGCCGGTGCGGTACAGGCGCTCGCCGGTCGCCTCGTAGCGGTCGACGAAGCGCTCGGCGTCAAGCTCCGGCCGGTGGAGGTAGCCGCGCGCGAGTCCCGGTCCGCCGATCCACAACTCGCCGGTGACGCCGACAGGCACCGGTCGCATGGACGCATCCAGCACGTGGCAGGTGGTGTTCGCGATCGGGTGTCCGATCGGAATGGTGTCGGGAATCCTGCCGTGCACCACCGACGGTGGCACTTCGTGCCAGGTTGCGAACGTCGTAGTCTCGGTGGGGCCGTAGACGTGAAGCAGGCGTTGCGGCGGGTGGTTGCGCAACACGCGCACGACCGCGTCGGGACTGACTGCTTCGCCGCCGAACAGCAGGTCGCGCAGGCCGTGGAAGACGCCGGGCGAGCGCGCCGCGTGCTCGTTGAACAGCGCGGTGGTGACGAACAGCGTCGTGATCCGCTCGTTGGCGATCTGCCGCTCCAGTTGTGGCGCCGACAGCAGCGTGTCGCTGGACACGATCGCCAGCCGGGCGCCGTTGAGCAACGCGCCCCAGATCTCGAAGGTCGCGGCGTCGAACGACGCGTTCGACGCCTGTGCGATGCAGTCCTCCGGGGCGATCCGGACGTAGTCGGTATTGCAGACGAGCCGCGCGACGGCGCGGTGCGTGACCATGACCCCCTTCGGCCTGCCGGTCGATCCGGAGGTGTAGACGACGTAGGCGAGGTCGTCGGCGCGCGCCAGCGGCTCGGGGTCGTCGTCTTCCGGTGTCTCGGGTGTCTCGGGTGTCTCGGGTGCCTGATGCGCCTCATGCGCCTCGGGCGCCGCTGCATGGTCGGCTTCGACGTCGAGCCACTGCGCCGCGATGGCGCCGAGCCGCTCGCGCGTCGCAGGCTGCGCGAGGATGATCGGAGCACCGCAGTCGGACACCATGAAGGCGATCCGCTCGGCCGGATAGTCGGGATCGATCGGAACGTAGGCGCCGCCGGCCTCGAGGATGGCGAGCATGCCGACGATCATCGCCGGGCTGCGCTGCACGCACAGCCCGACGGGAACGTTCGGCCCGACGCCGTGGCCGCGCAACTGCTGCGCGAGCCGGTTCGCACGCTGGCTCAACGCAGCGTAAGTCAGGCACGGACGGCCCTCGAAGACGACGGCCACTGCCTGCGGCGTGCGTGTCGCCTGCGCTTCGAACAGGCGGTGCAACGTCTGGTTTGCGGGGAAGTCACGCGCGGTGTCGTTCCACTGCGCGAGCAGCCGGGCCGCCTCCTCCGTCTCCATCATCGGCAGGTCCGAGAGCCGGGCACCGGGATCTGCAGCGACGCCTTCGAGCAGGCGGCTGAAGTGCCGGGCCATGCGTTCGATCGTCGCGTGCTCGAACAGGTCGCGGTTGTAGACGAACTCGATGTCGAGGCGATCGGCGGCTTCGGTGACCGACACCGACAGGTCGAATTTCGCCTGGCTCTCCTGGATGGCGACGCTGTCGGCCCGGATGCCGGGCAGCGCAAGCTGCGCCGCACGCCAGTTCTGCACGGCAAGGCTGACCTGGAAAAGCGGATTGCGGTCGACCTGGCGCGGCGGGTTCAGTTCGGCGACCAGACGTTCGAACGCGACGTCCTGGTGGGCCCAGGCGTCCAGCGTGTCGTCGCGCACGCGCCCGACGAGTTCGACGAAAACGGGGTCCCCGGACAGTTCCGTGCGCATCACCAGCATGTTGACGAAATAGCCGAGCACACCCTCGAGTTCCGCGCGGCCACGGCCGGCGACGGGCGTGCCGATCGCGACGTCCTCGCCAGCGCCGTAGCGCGCGAGCAGCAGTCGCAATGCCGACATCAGCACCATGTATGGTGTGGCGGCGCAGCGGTGCGCGAGGGTGGCGAGCGCGCGGGTCGTGTCGCACCCGATCGTGACCGCATGCGTGCCGGCGCCGCGCATCGCGCTCGCCGGGCGCGGACGGTCGAACGGCAGGTCGTGCGCCTCGAGGCCGGCGAGGTGCGTGACCCAGTACTGCAACTGCCGCTGGAAGTCCGCCTCGCGGGTGCGTGCCCTGCTCCAGATCGCGTAGTCGAGGTAACTCGACGGCAGCGGCGCCAGCGCCGTATCGGGATCGCCGCCGGCCAGCGTCACTTCGTAGAGGGCGCCAAGGTCACGGTTGAAGATGCCCGAGGACCAACCATCCGAGACGATGTGGTGCACGACGACCAGCAGCACGTGGTCGTCCGGCGAGCGACGGAACAGGCGCACGCGCAGTGGGCGCCCGGCGGCCAGATCGAACGGCTCGTGCGCCGCCGCCTGCAGCAGCGGCGTGTGCGGGTATGGGTCGCCGTACCGATCGTTGCCGGCCGCGACGTCCACGATGGCGAAGTCGGGCTCGTCGCCGTCGAGCACCGACTGCGCCGGCACGCCGTGGACCTCGCGGAAGGCGGTGCGCAGGACTGCGTGGCGCCGCACGAGTGCGCGCAGTGCCGCGCGCAGCGCCTCCACGTGCAGCCGGCCGTGCAGGCGCAGCGCGCTGGCGATGTGGTATCGACTCGCGTGGCCGTCGAGGCGATCGATGAACCACAGCGCCTGCTGCGACGCAGTGAGCGGCCCGGTCAGGGCGCCGGTCGCCGGAATCGGGGGTGGGGATGATGGCGCGGGCTGCGATCCTGCCGGCGCACCGCTGGCCTCGATGCGCGCGGCCAGTCGGGCAATCGTCGGTGCTTCGAACAGCGTTCGCAACGCGATGTCGAGATCCAGCGCCCGGCGCGTGCGCGCCATGGCCTGCGTCGCCATCAGCGAATGGCCGCCGAGTTCGAAGAAGTCGTCGTGGATGCCGATCCGCTCCCGCCCGAGTACTTCGGCCCAGATCGCGAGTAGCGTCGCCTCGATCGGCGTGCGCGCGCCAGCCGGGGCAGTGGCAGTCGGCTCCGGCTCCGTCGCAGGCGGCGCAAGGGCATTCCGGTCGATCTTGCCGCTGGCCAGGTACGGCAGCCTTGCCAGCGGCACGATCGCCACCGGGACCATGTAGGCTGGAAGACGTGCCTTCAGTGCCGCGCCGAGCGCCGCCGTCTCGACGCCGTCGCCCTCGACGTAGGCCACCAGTCGTCGATCGCCGGGCCGATCCTCGCGCGCGATCACCGCGCTCTTGCGCACGCCGTCGCAGGCATCGAGGGCAGCTTCGATTTCGCCCAGCTCGATGCGCTGGCCACGGATCTTGACCTGGTGATCGGTGCGCCCGACGAAGGCCAGCATGCCGTCGGGGCGCCACCGGGCCAGGTCGCCGGTGCGGTACAGGCGTTCGCCGGGCACGAAGGGATTGGCGATGAAGCGCTCCGCGGTGAGTTCGGGGCGGTTCAGGTAGCCGCGGCCCAGCCCGACGCCCCCGATGCACAATTCGCCGACGACGCCGACGGGCACTGGTTGCAGTTGCGCGTCGAGCACGTAGACGCGCGTGTTCGCGATCGGTCGCCCGATCGGCACGGGTCCGTGCCCGGCCGCGAGCGTGGCCGGGTCCATGCTGGTGCTGACGTCGCTGGCCTCGGTAGCCCCGTAGTAGTGGCCGAGTTCCGTCCCGGGCAGGCAGCGCCGGAATTCGCGCACCAGTTCCGGGTCGAGGGCCTCGCCGCCGGTGACGAAGTGGCGCAGGCTGGTGCACGCTGCGAACGCCGGTTCGAGCAGCAGCGCGCGTAACTCGGTAGGCACCGCGTTGGTGATCGTGATTCCGTAGTGCCGGATCGCTTCGGCGTGATAGGCAGTGTCCTTCTCGCCACCGGGGCGGGCGAGGATCACCGGGCCGCCGACGACCAGCGGTGCGAGGAATTTCCAGACCGATGCGTCGAACGTGGTGGCGGTCTTCTGGAACAACCGATCCGCGGCCGTCAGGCGCAGGTGGTCGATCATCCACAGCACGCGATTGCAGATGCCGCGGTGGGGGATCATCGCGCCCTTGGGCTGGCCGGTGGACCCCGAGGTGTAGATGACGTAGGCGAGGTGGTCGGGGCCGGCCAGTGGCTCGGGGCACGTGGCGGGCAGGGTGTCGGCGAGCGCGTGCCAGTCGGGCGAGTCGAGCGCGATCGCAGGTGCCTGGGTGCCGGTTTCGCGCAGCCGCCCGAGCACGGCCTGCTGTGTCAGCACCACGGGTGCCGCGCTGTCCGCGAGCACGAAGCCGATGCGCGTGGCCGGACTGTCGGGATCGGTCGGAACCCAGGCGCCGCCGGCCTTCATGATGCCGAGGATGGCCACCATCATTTCGAGACTGCGCTGCATGCACAGGGCGACGACGACGTCCGGGCCCACGCCGAGCGCACGCAGGTGGTGAGCGAGCCGGTTGGCCTGGCGCTCGAGGCCGGCGTAGTCGAGGCGGTGCTCCTCGAAGATCACTGCGCAGGCCGCGGGGGTGCGCGCGGCCTGGCGCTCGAAGAGCTGGTGCAGCGTCTTGTGCAGCGGGTAGTCGTGCGCGGTGTCGTTCCACTGCACCAGGATCTGGTCGAGCTCCCGCGCGTCCATCAGGGGCAGCGCCGAGAGCTTCGCCTGCGGGTTCGCCAGGATGGCGTCGACCAGGTTGCGGAAGTGCCCGGCCATGCGCTCGATCGTCGCGTGGTCGAACAGGTCGGCGGCGTAGCGCAACGACCCGTGCAACTCGCCGCCGCGTTCGACGAACGACAGCCCCAGGTCGAACTTGGCCGTGTCGTTGCGGCTTTCGACGGGACTGGATTCGACGCCCGGCAGTTCGAGCGCGGTGGGCGGCACGTTCTGCAGCGCGAACGCCACCTGGAACAGCGGGTTGCGGTTGAGTTCGCGCTGCGGGCTGAGTTCGGCGACGATGCGTTCGAAGGGCAGCGCCTGGTGAGCGTAGGCTTGCAGGGCGGTGGCGCGGGTACGACCGAGCAGTTCGACGAAGGCGGGAT
>JAJTYR010000082.1 GCA_021463505.1 Burkholderiaceae bacterium
CTGGGGCTGTAGCCGGTCCCAAGGGTATGGCTGTTCGCCATTTAAAGTGGTACGTGAGCTGGGTTTAAAACGTCGTGAGACAGTTTGGTCCCTATCTGCTGTGGGCGCTGGAGATTTGACGGGGCCTGCTCCTAGTACGAGAGGACCGGAGTGGACGCACCTCTGGTGTACCTGTTGTCACGCCAGTGGCATTGCAGGGTAGCTAAGTGCGGAAGAGATAACCGCTGAAAGCATCTAAGCGGGAAACTTGCCTGAAGATGAGATCTCCCTGGGGACTCGATCCCCCTGAAGGGTCGTCCGAGACCAGGACGTTGATAGGCCGGGTGTGGAAGCGCAGTAATGCGTTAAGCTAACCGGTACTAATTGCCCGTGAGGCTTGACCCTATAACTTTGCGAAAGCTCAGCGCTTGTGCCGCAAGGTTGTGGATGCCTCACAAACCCCGTGTCTGCCCGGACACGAAGACAGATCAGCGGCTGTTGCGATTTCTTCCATCCGAATTGGCCCGCACGCCGACCGGGAAACCGGTCGGCTGCGCGGGCAACCGGTCATGCCTGATGACCATAGCGCAGTGGAACCACGCCTTCCCATCCCGAACAGGACCGTGAAACGCTGCAGCGCCGATGATAGTGAGCATTCCGCTCGTGAAAGTAGGACATTGTCAGGCAATTCTCCGACGCAGAAAAGCCACCCTCCGGGGTGGCTTTTTTGTTTGTGCAACCGCCGTTCACGGGCGGTGGGGCCGTCCGCGGCTGCCGCGGAGGAGTCAACCCGCCTGGACGGCGCCGGTATCCTGCGCGAGCATCGGCGGGATCGCGCCGGGCTGGCGCTCGCGCAACGGACTGGCTGCCGCGCGCACGATCGACGCGCGCAGCCATTCGTGCCCGGGACGCCCGGCGCGGCGGCGCAGCCACAGGGCTTCGACGTCGACACGGGGAAGTTCCATGGGCAGCGGGCGAATCGCCACCTTGTCGGTCGTGCCGGTGGACGCGAGGAAGTGGCGCGGCAGTGCGGTCAGCAGGTCGGAGTTCGCCACCACGATGCCGGCGGTGAAGAACTGGTTGACGGTGAGCACGATCCGGCGCGTGCGGCCCAGTGCCGCAAGGGTCTCGTCGATGTTGCCGAATGGCCGCCCCGAGACGCTCACCAGCAGGTGGTGGGCGGCGCAATAGTCGTCGAGCGTCAGTTCGCCGCGTGCGAGCGGGTGGTCGCGGCGCATCACGCAGGTGTAGTGGCTGCTGTAGAGCCGGCGATGACCGAAGGCGGGGGCCGAGCCCGGTTGCATTTCCTCGACCGACACCGAAGTGATCGCTGCCGGGAAATGACCCACCGCCACATCGACGTCCTGGGTCAGGAGCATCTGGCGCGGATCGCGCGTCGACAGCGGCATGACCCGCAGGGTCACGCCCGGTGCCTCGCGCTCGACGATGGCCACCAGCGGCGGGACCAGCAGCGACGCGGTGGCGTCGGCCATGGCCAGCGTGAACAGGGTCTGCGCCTCCGAGGGCACGAAAGTCGATGGCGTGAACGCCGAACGCAACTGGGCGAGGGCGTCGCGCACCGTGGGCCACAGGGACAGTGCGATCGGCGTCGGCTCGACCCCGTAGCCCGAGCGCACCACCAGATCGTCTCCGAGCGCCTCGCGCAGGCGTTTCAGCGCGTTGCTGACCGCCGGTTGCGTCATCGCGAGTTTGCTCGCGGCGCGGGTCAGGTTGCGCTCGGTCATGACTTCGTCGAAGACTCGCAGCAGATTCAGATCGAGGGTGCGAAAATTCATCGGGAAATCCCGCATTAACAATCACCGTCGTGAATTATACTCATCGATAACATCAATTGGAAAAATACCATCGAATCCCGATAATAGAGTCATCGCAGTGCAATGTTCCAGAGGGAGTTCGAGATGAGTACGCTTGTCACCACCCACGAAGGCCTCGATCGGGTCGTCCGCGGCGGGCAGGCTGTTGCGGACATGTTCGGCCGCCGGTCCCCCCGCCCTGCAGGCAGGCATGCCGCCGGGGGTTCGAAGGCGATTGGATGGGCCGCGATGGTTGCCCGGTTCACCGAGCGCATGCGCCAGCGTCGTCAGGAACGGCTATTCGAGCAGCTGATGGAGAGCGATCCGCGCGTCTGGGCTGATGTGCAGGCTGCCGCGGCGCGCCGCGACTGGCGCTGAACCGATCACGGGCGGCGAGGTTCTCGCCGCCCCCACCGTGTCTCCTCCTCCACTTGACAAGTGGATTGAGCCCGCAGGATCTGCGGGCTTTTTTTATGTGCAACAATTCCTCGCTGGGTCAGCCAGTTCCCCGGGCGCGCAATGAACACCGACAGCATCGATCCCCAGGCCGTTCTGGAGGGATCGCGAATTGCGCTGGCGCGCGCCGTCACCGTCATCGAGAACGATCGCCCCGGGGCCGACGACCTGCACGCGACACTCGCGCGCCGCCGCGGACGTGCCCACGTGATCGGCATCACCGGAGCGCCCGGCGCGGGCAAGTCGACACTCGTCAGCGCACTGTTGCGTGAACTGCGGGCGCGCGCGCGCAGCGTGGCGGTGCTGGCGATCGATCCATCGAGTCCGATCAGTGGCGGTGCGCTGCTGGGCGATCGCGTCCGCATGGACCAGTCCGGCGAGGACGAGGGCGTATTCATCCGCTCGGTGTCGTCGCGCGGCCATCTGGGCGGCCTGTCGCGCAGTGCAGGACGGATCATCGACCTGTTCGATGCGGCCGGTTTCGACATCGTCATCGTCGAAACCGTGGGCACCGGGCAGTCCGAGGTCGAGATCAGCCGCTTTGCGGACACCAAGGTGGTCGTGTGCCCGCCGGGACTCGGCGACGAAGTGCAGGCGATCAAGGCCGGCATCCTCGAGATCGCCGACATTCTCGTCGTGAACAAGGCCGATCTGCCGCTCGCGGGGCGCACCGTGCGCGACCTGCAGACCGCACCCGGCCTGCGCCACCGGCCCGGCTGGACGGTTCCGGTGCTGAGCACCGTGGCCACGGATGGCACGGGAGTCGCCGCGCTGATCGAGGCCATCGATCGCCACGCCCAGGCTGGCGGCGTCGGCCGTCGCCTGCAGCATGCTCCCGTCGCATCCCACGACGCCGGGGCACCGGCGACCGACGACGAATTGTTCGAGCACCTGCAGCGTTGGCGTGCCGCCGGCAAGGCGGTGGCGCTGGCGACGGTGGTGCGCACCTGGGGTTCGTCGCCACGTGCCGAAGGCAGCCATCTGGCGGTCGAGGAGGGCGGCGGCTTCGTCGGCTCGGTCTCCGGGGGCTGTGTCGAAGGAGCCGTGATCGAGGAGGCACTCGGCGTGATCGCGCAGGGCACACCGAAGCTGCTCGAATTCGGCGTGAGCGATCAGCAGGCGTGGGACGTGGGACTGGCCTGCGGCGGCAAGGTGCAGGTGTACGTGGAGCGGATCGGGTGAAAGCGGAGTTGTTCGCGCACGTGCTTGCCGACCGCGCGGCGCGGCGACCCGTGGCCGTGGTGACGCGGCTGGCCGACGGTCTTCAGGCACTGGTGCATCACGACGACGTGTCGGGTGAACTGGCGTTGACCGCGGCGCAGGTCGAGGAGACGCGCCAGCGGTTGCGCGGCAACCGCAGCGGAAACCTGGGCCAGCACGACGGGTCGCTGTTCGTGCGTTGTCATGCGCGGCCGCCGCGCATGGTCGTGGTGGGCGCGGTGCACATCGCGCAGGCGCTGGCGCCGATGGCGGCGATGGCCGGCTACGAAGTCACGGTGATCGATCCACGTCGCGCTTTCGCGACTGCGGAGCGCCTGCCCGGAGTGAACATGGTTTCCGTGTGGCCCGACGAGGCCATGGCGCAACTCGGCATCGACGCCGAGACCGCAGTCGTCACGCTGTCGCACGACCCGAAGCTGGACGATCCGGCGCTCACGGCCGCGCTGCGCAGTCCGGCGTTCTACGTCGGCGCACTGGGCAGCACGCGCACCCACGCCAGGCGCGTGGAGCGGCTCACGGCGGCGGGGCTCGGCGATGCCATCGGGCGCATCCACGCACCCATCGGACTCGACCTGGGCGGACGCGCTCCGGTGGAGATCGCGGTGGCCATTCTCGCCCAGGTGATCGCAGCGCGCTACGCGCGCTGAATTGCGCGGCGCCCGACGCCTGCCCGCGTGCCCGGTCCGGCGTCGGCGCAGCGTCACCTACGCGAGTTCGACCGGCACGTGGTGGCTCGCGCGTGCAGCGATCCGCTCGCGCATCGCTGCGAGCAGCTGCTCCTCCTGGCGAGCGGCCGCCTGCGCCGCGCGTTGCCGGATCGGGCCGTAGCCGCGGATGCTTTCGGGCAGGCGCGCGACCTGCACCGCGAGCGCGAGCGTGTCGGCGCCGAGGCCGGCAAGCAGCGTCTCCACGATGGCCTCGTAACGCGCCATCAGTGTGCGCTCGAGACGGCGCTCGGTGCTCGCGCCAAACGGATCGAAGGGCGTGTCGCGCAGCCGCCTCAGGCGCGCGAGAATCCGGAACAGCGGCATCATCCACGGCCCGTAGCGGTGCTTCCTCGTTTCGCCGGTGTGCGGATCGACGTGCCCCCACTGCGGGTAGCCGAGGTGAAAATTCAGTGTGAAATCGCCCTCGAACGTGGCGTGCAGGGCCCGCTCGAACTCGGCATCGGTGAACAGGCGCGCAACCTCGTAGGGATCCTTGCGCGCGAGCAACCGGAACCAGCCGCGTGCCACGGCTTCGGTGAGTTGCGTGCTGCCGGGCAGCGACGCGTGCTCGGCACGCCGCACGCGGGCAACGAGCCCGGTGTAGCGGCGCGCGTAAGCCTCGTCCTGGTAGGCCACCAGCCAGGTGTGACGGCGCTCGATGGTTTCGTCCAGGCTCTCCGAGAGCCGGTGGGTCGGCATCGTCGGCTCGGCCGCCGCGGCGATGCGCTCGACGCCTTCGGGGTCGAAGGCCGCGCGCCGGCCCCACAGGAACGCGTCCCGGTTGTCGGCTGCAGCCACGCCGTTGAGTTCGATCGCGCGCAGGATCGCTTCGGCCGACACCGGCACCAACCCCTGCTGCCAGGCGTAGCCGAGCATGAAGACGTTGGCCGCGATCGAGTGGCCCATCAGCAGCGTGGCCAGGCGCGCGGAGTCGACGAAATCCGCCGCGCCGTCGCCCACCGCTTCGCGCACCTGGCGCTGCAGTGCAGTCAGCGGGAACGGGTAGTCGGGATTGCGCACGAAGTCCCCGGTGATCGCCTGCCCGGTGTTGACGATGGCATGCGTGAGACCGGGGCGCATTTTCGAGAGCGCGTCCGCGCTCGTCGCCACGATGAGATCGCAGCCGATCACGAGGTTGGCCTCGCCGGTGGCTACGCGTGCCGCGTGCAGAACGGCGTGGTCGTCGGCCAGGCGCACGTGCGACATGACTGCGCCGCCCTTCTGTGCGAGCCCCGTCATGTCGAGCACCGAGACCGCCTTGCCCTCGAGGTGCGCCGCCATGCCGAGCAGTGCACCAATGGTGACCACGCCGGTGCCGCCGATGCCGGCGATCACGACGCTCCAGGGCCGTGCCAGGTCGGGCAGCGTGGGCTCGGTCAGGGCGGCAAAGGCGCCGGCGTCGGTGCCCACCGGCTGGCGCCTGCGCAGTCTGCCGCCTTCGACGGTGACGAAGCTCGGGCAGAAGCCGTCGATGCACGAGTAGTCCTTGTTGCACGAGAACTGGTCGATCGCGCGCTTGCGGCCGAACTCGGTTTCTACCGGCACGACCGACAGGCAGTTCGACTTGACGCTGCAGTCGCCGCAGCCCTCGCAGACGAGTTCGTTGATGAACACGCGCCGCTGCGGGTCGGGATAGCTGCCGCGTTTGCGTCGCCGGCGCTTCTCGGCGGCGCAGGTCTGGTCGTAGACGATCACCGTGACGCCGCGCGTCTCGCGCAACCGTCGCTGCACTGCGTCGAGTTCGTCGCGCGAGCGCACCCGCACGCCGACGGCGAATCCGGCGTCGCGCGGATAGGCGGCCGGATCCTCGGCGAGCACCTCGATGCACTCGACGCCTTCGGCGGCCAGCTGACGCGTGATCTGCGGCACGGACAGCGGGCCATCCACCGGCTGGCCACCGGTCATGGCGACCGCATCGTTGTAGAGGATCTTGTAGGTGATGTCGACGCCGGCGGCCACCGCTGCGCGGATCGCGAGCAGTCCCGAGTGGTAATAGGTGCCGTCGCCCATGTTGGCGAAGATGTGGCGCGTGCCCGAGTGCCCGGCGATGCCGAGCCAGTTCGCGCCTTCGCCGCCCATCTGGGCGATGGTGGAGGTATTGCGGCCCATCGACACGGCCATCAGGTGGCAGCCCACACCGGCCAGTGCCGCCGAACCTTCCGGCACCACGGTCGAGCGGTTGTGCGGGCACCCCGGGCAGAACCACGGCGTGCGCACCGACGACGGGCGCGGGCGTGCCAGCGTGGCATCGATGGCGTCCAGCGTTGCCAATCGCTCGCGGATCGCGGGCGATGTGTGAAAACGCTCCAGGCGTGCGGCGATTGCGCGCGCCACGATCGCCGGCGTCAGTTCGCCGGTCGGCGGCACCAGCCAGCGGCCGAACAGACTGCCCGGCCGTGCGCCACTGACGGGTCCGGCGGCCGGGCCTGCGGCACCGGCCGTCCCCGGCATCCACTCGTCGACGTCGGGGAACTTGCCGACCACGCGTGGGCGCACGTCTTCGCGCCAGTTGTAGAGCTGCTCCTTGATCTGGTACTCGATCAGCTGGCGCTTTTCCTCGATGACGAGAATTTCCTCCAGCCCTTCGGCGAAGCGGCGCACGCCGTCGGCCTCGAGCGGCCACGGCATGGCCACCTTGTAGAGCCGCAGCCCGATGTCGGCGGCGGCGCGTGCGTCGATGCCGAGGTCGTCGAGCGCCTGGCGCGTGTCGAGGTACGCCTTGCCGCTGGCGATGATGCCCAGTCGCGGCCGCGGGGAATCGAACACGACGTGGTCGAGCCGGTTGGCGCGGGCGTAAGCGAGCGCCGCGTACACTTTGTATTCGAGGATGCGGCGCTCCTGCACCAGTTGCGGATCGGGCCAGCGCAGGTGCAGGCCGTCGGGCGGCAGCGGGAAATCGTCCGGAAAGCGCACGTCGACGCGATCGGCGTCGATGATGACCGGGCCCGAACTCTCGACGGTGTCGGTGGTGGTCTTGAGCGCGACCCAGCAGCCCGAGTAGCGCGACATCGCCCAGCCGTGCAGGCCGAAGTCGAGGTACTCCTGGATGCCCGCCGGCGCGAGCACCGGGATGCCGCAGGCCGAGAAGACGTGGTCGCTCTGGTGGGCGACCGACGACGAACGCGCGCCCGGATCGTCGCCGGCCACCACCAGCACTCCGCCGTGCTTCGCGGTGCCGGCAAAGTTGGCGTTCTTGAACACGTCGATCGAGCGGTCGACGCCGGGACCCTTGCCGTACCACATGGCGAAGACCCCGTCGAACCGCGGATCGGGGAACAGGTGCAGCTGCTGCGTGCCCCAGATGGCGGTGGCGGCGAGTTCCTCGTTCACCGCCGGGTGGAAAGTGATGTGCTGTGCGTCGAGAAACGTCTTCGCGCCGTGCAACGCGGTGTCGAGTCCGGCCAGTGGCGAGCCGCGGTACCCCGAGACGTAGCCGGCGGTGTTCAGGCCGGTGGCGGCATCGCGCTGGCGCTGCAGCATCGGCAGCCGCGCCAGCGCCTGGACCCCGGTGAGGAACACGCGCCCGTGCTTGGCGCGGTACTTGTCGTCGAGCGATACGCTTGCAAGGGTCATGTCGCTCCCGCCGGGGTTGCCGGTTCAGTCGCGGACCAGTGTGAACCTGCCGTTCTTCACCACCATCAGCACGCGCCCGCGCTGATCGTATCCGGAGTGATCCTTCGGCGTCATGTTGACCACGCCCTGCGCGGTGACGAGGTCGTGCGTGGCCTCGAGCGCATCGCGCAGCGCCGCGCGGAATTCAGGCGTGCCCGGCTTGCCCTTCTTCGCCGCCGCCGGAATCGCGTGCTGCAGCAGCATGCCGGCGTCCCACACTCCGGCGCCGAAGATCGGCGGGCGGGCGCCGAACTGCTTCTCGTACCGGGTCAGGTAGTCGAGCGCCACCTTCTTCGTCGGCACGCTGTCGGGGATCTCGTCGATGACCAGCAGCAGCGGTCCGACCACCATCGCGCCTTCGACCTTCCTGCCGCCGATCTGGATGAACGCGCCGGTGGCCGAACCGTGGGTGTGATAGATCGTACCCTTGTAGCCCGCGTCGACGAGTTGCGAGTGCGGCAGCGCGGCGCCGGCGGCCACGCCCGCGACCAGCACCGCGTCGGGGTTGGCGGCGATCAGCTTGAGCACCTGTCCGGTGACGCTGGTGTCCTGCCGGCTGTAGCGTTCGTTGGCGACGATCTTCAGGCCGGCCTTCTCGGCCATCGGCGCGAAGGTCTTGTACCAGACCTCGCCGTAGGGATCGTTGTAGCCGATGAAGCCGACGGTCCTGACGCCGCGTTTGGTCATGGCGGCGATCAGGCCGTCGCTGATCACGTCGTCGTTCGGGTGCGTCTTGAACGCCCAGCGTTTCTGGTCGTCCATCGGCAGCACCACCGCCCCGGTGCCCACCGGCGCGAGCATCGGTGTTTTCGCTTCCGCGATGAACTGCAGCACGCCCATCGCGTTGGGGGAACCCGAAGGGCCGATCATCGCGTCGATCGAGAACTCCGAGAGCAGCTTCTTCGTGAGCTGGACGCTCTGGGTGGAGTCGCTGGCGTCGTCGTAGCTGAGGTACTCGACCGTGAGATCGCCGATCTTCGCCGGCAGCAACGCCGTGGTGTTCTTCTGCGGGATCCCGACGAAGGCCGTGGGGCCGGTGGCCGAAGTGATCACGCCGATCTTCACCTGCGCCTGCGTCGACAGGCTCGCGGCCAGTGCCAGTCCCGACAGGGCCAGCAGCACGGTGTTCGATTTCCTCGAGTTCCTTCTCATCGTCTCGCTCCTTCAGCGTGGTGGGTCGATCGTGCAGTGTCTGGCAGCGGTCGGCTTGCAAGCCCCCGGCTGCCGCGAGGGTTCCGGTGTCGGGCACCGCCGCCGGCAATGCGCGTTCTCATTGCTCGCGCCCCAGGCCGAGGTACGACTCGACGACGCGCGGATCCAGAGCTAGTTCGGCGGCGGGTCCGTCGAGCACGATTTCGCCGTTCTCGAGCACGTAGCCATGGTCGGCCACCTGCAGCGCCGCGCGCGCATTCTGCTCGACCAGCAGGATCGAGACGCCCGCGCGCCTGAGCTCCAGAATCACCCGAAAGATCTCCCGGACGATCAATGGTGCCAGCCCCAGGCTCGGTTCGTCGAGCAGCAGCAGGCGCGGTCTCGCCATCAGTGCACGCCCGAGCGCGAGCATCTGGCGCTCGCCGCCCGAGAGCGTGCCGGCCTGCTGTTCGCGCCGTTCCCGCAGGCGCGGAAAGATGCCGTAGACGCGCTCCATCGATTCGGCGTGATCGCGCGCGCCGGCGCGGTGGCGCGCGAATGCGCCCAGCAGCAGGTTGTCGGCGACGCTCAACTCGCCGAACAGCGCGCGCGACTCGGGCACCAGCCCCATGCCGCGCGCGACCATCTGTTCGACGTCGAGCTCGGGCGCGGCCTCCCCGAGAAAACGCACTTCGCCGCGGCTGCGCACCAGCAGGCCCATGATGGCCGAGAGCATCGTGGTCTTGCCCGCGCCGTTGGGTCCGATGACGGTGACGATGGTGCCCGCTTCGACGCGCAGGTGCGCCTCGTGCAGGGCCTCGACCTTGCCGTAGGACACGCACAGTCCATTCACGACGAGCACGGGGCCGGCTGTGTCGGGGCGCGGCGTGGTCATGCCGCCACTCCGCCAAGATAGGCTTCGAGCACTGCCGGGTTCTTCTGCACCTCTTGCGGAAGGCCCTCGGCGATCTTTTCGCCGAACTCCATGACGACTACCCGGTCGGCCAGGCCCATGACGAAGTCCATGTCGTGCTCGACCAGCAGGATGCCGATCGATTCGCTGCGCAGCTGACCGAGCAGTTCGGCCAGCGCCTTCTTCTCGCGAAAGCGCAGCCCGGCGGCCGGTTCGTCGAGCAGCAGCAGACAGGGGTCGGCAGCCAGCGCGCGCGCAATCTCGACGGTGCGCTGCTGACCGAGGGCGAGACTGCCTGCCGGTTCGAACATGCTGGCGCCCAGGCCGACGCGTTCGATCTGCTGTGCCGCTTCGGCGAGCAACTGGCGCTCTTCGGTGCGCTCGAGCCGCAGCCCGGCGGCCAGCACGCCGCGATCGCCGCGCAGATGCGCGCCGATCGCGACGTTTTCGAGCACGCTCATTGCCGGCAGCAGGCGCACGTGCTGGAAAGTGCGGCTCATCCCCAGACGCGCGATCCTGCGGGCGTGGAGCCGGTCGATACGCTGTCCGAGGAAGCGGATCTCGCCCTCGCTGACCGGATTCGCGCCCGAGACGCAGTTGAACAGCGTGCTCTTGCCGGCACCGTTGGGGCCGATGAGGGCCATCACCTCGCCGGCGCGCACGGTGAAGCCCATGTCGTGATTCGCCACCAGGCCGCCGTAGCGCTTGGTGACCTTGTCCAGGACGAGCAGGTCGCTGCCGCGCT
>JAJTYR010000083.1 GCA_021463505.1 Burkholderiaceae bacterium
GGCGCGCTCGAGCGCGCCGGAGTCGATGCGCGCGGACGCGCCTGCCTGGACCTCGGCCAGAGCACCGGCGGCTTCACCGACTGCCTGTTGCAGGCCGGCGCGTCGCGGGTCGTCGGCGTGGACGTCGGGCACGGCCAGTTGCGCGAGCGGCTGCGCCACGACCCCCGAGTGCTGGCATTCGAAGGCATCAACGTGCGCACACTCACGCCGGCGCTGCTCGGGGCGGCGCTGCCGCGAGGCGGATTCGACCTGATCGTGGCCGACCTCAGCTTCATTTCGCTCACGCACGCCCTGACGCCGGCGTTCGCGCTGGCGCGCCCGGGCGCTCGGCTGCTCGCGCTGGCCAAGCCGCAATTCGAAGTCGGCCCGGGCGGCGTCGAGCGCCACGGCATCGTGCGCGATCCCGGTCTTCACGCGCTCGTCCGCTGCAGGATCTGCGAGGCCGCCGGAGCCGCAGGCTGGATCGTCGATCACTGGTTCGAAAGCCCGATCCGCGGCGGCAACGGCAACCGCGAATTCTTCCTCGACGCACACCGATGACACCTCCGATCGATCCCGCCCTGAGTTTCGAGTTCTTCCCGCCCAACACGCCCGAAGGTGCAGCCCGGCTGCGCGAGGTGCGCGGGCGGCTCGCGACGTTCGCGCCCGAGTTCTTCAGCGTGACCTACGGTGCCGGCGGCGCCACCCGCGAGAAGACGCTCGCCACGGTGCTCGAGATCGCCGCCGAGGGGCGCCCGGTGGCGCCGCACCTGTCGTGCGTCGGGGCCACGCGCGAGTCGGTGCGCGAACTGCTCGCGTTGTACCGCGTGCACGACATCCGGCGCCTGGTGGCGCTGCGCGGCGACGTGCCCTCGGGAATGCGCGAAGCCGGCGACTTCCGCCACGCGAGCGACCTCGTGGCGTTCGTGCGCGCCGAGACCGGCGACTGGTTTCACCTCGAGGTCGCCGCCTACCCCGAGATGCACCCGCAGGCGCGCACGCCGCACGATGACCTGGAGGCCTTCGCCACCAAGGTGCACGCCGGCGCCAGTTCGGCAATCACGCAGTACTTCTTCAACGCCGACGCGTACCTGCACTTTCGCGACGCCGCGCGCCGGCGCGGTATCGAGGTGCCAATCGTTCCCGGCATCATGCCCATCGGCAATTTCACCCAGCTGGCGCGCTTTTCGGACGCCTGCGGGGCGGAGATTCCGCGCTGGATCCGGCTCAGGCTCGCCAGTTGCGGCGACGACGTCCAGGCGATCCGGGATTTCGGTGTCGAGGTGGTGGCCGCAATGTGCCGACGTCTGCTCGCCGAAGGCGTGCCGGGGCTGCACTTCTACACGCTGAACCAGAGCACCGTCACCGCGCGGGTGCTCGAGGCGATCGGGCTGCCGCGCGGCTGAGCGGCCCGCGTGGCAGCGCAGCGCCGGCACCCTGTCCGGCACTACGGCACCGGCGGCGGCAAACCGTCGATGGCGGGCCGCTGTCCGCTCGTCGGCTGCTGTTGCCGCGGCCGCGAACCGTAGAGCGACGTCGTTGGTCGGGCCCGGCGAGCGTGGCTACCATGATTGCGTACCGCGAACCCGACTCGCGCGCCCGACGACGCGCCGCACACACACCGCAATGCCAGCCAGCCCGCAGTTCCCCGGCGCCATTCCGGCCATGCGCTTCCAGATCCCGGCCGACAGTCTGCAGCACGGCATGTACGTGGCCGAACTCGACCGACCCTGGCTGGACACGCCGTTCCTGCTGCAGGGCTTTCGCGTGGACAGCCAGATCGAGCTGGAGACGTTGCGCCGCTACTGCCGCTACGTGTACGTCGATCCCGACCTGTCCGACGCCGGGCTTGCCGAGACGATCCGCAGCGCCGAACTGAGCGACCACCCGTTCGAGCGGCCATCCGCAGCCGGTCCGAGCGAGCCGCTGCGATTCGACAACGTGCTCGACGAGCGCAGCCAGCGCCAGGAGCGGGCGCCGCGGCCGGTGCGCATCCGCTCCGACGTGAAGATCAGCAACCGCACCCGCGAACGCTTCCGCCAGTTCATCAAGGCGACCGCGGTGGCCAGCGAAGCCGCCGCAACGCACCCCTCGCGGCTCGTACGCGCGTTCGGCTGGGTGCGCGCCCTGCTCGGCGACGACGACGCCTCCGACAGCGAGCGCGCCTCGCTCGCCCGGGTGCGCGACGCGATCCGCACCGAACTGGCACCCGAGGCGCGCCTGCGCCGCTACGTCGACCGCGCACCGATCGCCGACGAACTGCCGCGGGCGCACGCGGCCTGGGCGCACGCCCTGCGCCAGCTGCGGGCGATCGCCGCCTGTGTACGCGAGCACCGCGCGCCCGACCTGTACGAGTTCGGACGGGCGATCGACGAGGTGGTCGACAGCATGATCGACAACCCCGACGCGCTGATGTGGGTGGCGCGGCTCGACGAGGACGAGCGCGACGCGAGCGCGCACGGCCTGAAGGTGGCGCTCTATCTGGTCGCGCTCGGACGCCACCTCGGTCTGCCACGCCGCGAACTCGCCCATCTGGCCGCGATCGGCATGCTCGCGGACGTCGGCAAGGCGCTGCTGCCGCAGGCCCTGCTCGAGAAGCCCGGCATGCTCACGCCGGCCGAGTACAACGTGGTCAAGGAACACGTGCGCCTCGGCCTCGAGGCGCTGCGTCGCGACATGCGATTGCCGCGCCCGGTCGAGGAAGGCATCGCGCAGCATCACGAGCGCCTCGACGGGTCGGGCTACCCGAAGGGCCTCAGGGGCGAAGAGATCGGCATCCACGGACGCATGGCAGCGATCGCCGACAGCTTCGCCGCACTGGTCGCGATCCGCGCCTACGCCAACGCGTCGGCGCCGCAGGATGCGCTGATGAACCTCTACGAGTGGGCCGGCTCGTCGTTCGAGGAAGCATTGGTCGAGCAGTTCGTCCAGGCGATCGGACTGTTCCCGGTCGGCAGCCTGGTCGAGCTGTCCACCGGCGAGGTGGCGGTCGTGCTCGCCCACAATCGCGTGCGGCGGCTCGAACCGCGCGTGATGGTGCTCACCGGACCCGACAAGACACCGGCCGCGGCGCCCTTCGAGCGCGAGCTGCACGCGATGGCGAAGGATCGCGAGCACGGCCACGTGCGCATCGTGCGTGGACTGGCCGACGGCGCCTACGGACTGAAGCCCGCCGCGCAACTCGCCGCGCTCACGGCGGCGTGATCGTACGCGTTTCGGTGACGATCGCCGTCATCGGCCGGTCGTGCCCGCCAGCCACGAAGCGCACGAGCTCGCAACCATCGTAGGCCACGCCGACCGCCGGCAGGTTGTGCGCCGCCAGCGTGCGGTCGTAGTGGCCCCCGCCGTAACCGAGCCGGTAACCGCGCTGATCGAAGCCCACGCACGGCACGATCAGCAGCGTCGGCGTCAGCGGCACGAACGGCTCGGGCAGCGGGATGCCGAAGTCGGCCACGCGCAACGCGGTGGCCGGCGTCCAGCGCCCGAACTCGAGTGCGCCGCCACCGGCAGCCACCCGTGGCAGCGCGATCGCGTGCCCGGCACGATGCCAGCCCGACATCGGCGCGCGCAGGTCGGGCTCGCCGCGCACCGGCCAATAGACTCCGAGCACCTCGCGCGCGCCGTGCGTACGCGTCGCGCGCCACCGGTGGAGCCACGCATCGAGCCGCGCCGCGATCGCTGCATCGGCCGTGCAGCGCAGCTGCACGTCCATCGAGCGGCGCCATGCAATCAGCGTGTTGCGCGCGTCGCGACGCGCGGATTCGTCGCCGATGCTGCGTGGTATCCTCGGTTCGGGCTTTGGGGTCGTGTCGTTCATGCAGCGTGCGCTGCGGCGCTGCTCGTGGTGCGCCGTGCGTGGCAATCCGCGCGTGGTGCGTAGTGGGTTTGCGGCGATGAAACAACGTATCGCGCTTGCCGCGATTGTAGGGCTGATCGGCGCGTGCACGCTGGCGCCGGTGCAGGCCGGCAAGCGCCCGGCGGCGCGCGCCACGGCGACGATGGGCGTCGACGATGCGCTGGTGGCGGCGCGCGAGGCGTTCGCAGGCAACGACCCCGCGCGCTTCGAGGCCGCCGCTGCGCAGGCCAGCGCGCACCCGCTGGCCGAATACCTCGGCTTCTGGCGGCTGCGCCTGCAGTTGCAGCCGCCGCGCGCCAGCGCCACGCCCGGCGCGGCCGATGCCGGTATCCGCCGCTTCATCGACCGTCATCGGGGCACGCTCGTGGCCGACCTGATGCGTCGTGACTGGCTGCTCGACCTCGGACGACGCGGCCTCTGGAGTGTCTTCGACGACGAATACGCGCAATGGGTGCTGCGCGACGACGACGAAGTGCACTGCTATGCCGCGCTCGGACGCCTGCAGCGCGGCGAGCCGGCGCCGCAGGCGCGCGAGATCGTGTTCTCGGTGCGCCGTCTCGGCGATGGCTGCGGCGCACTGCTCGACGCGATGGCGCGCTCGGGCGCGCTGCAACCCGCCGAGCTGCGCGCGCGCCTGCGCGTGGCGATCGAAGCCAACGGACCCGACACGATCCGGCGCGCCACCGCCGCGCTCGGTCTCGATGCGGCTGCGGTCGACGCGGCGTTGGCGAAGCCGTCGCGCGCGCTCGCCCAGGCGGCGACCAGCGAGATTGCGCTGGTCGCGCTCGCCCGGCTGGCGCGCAACGACCCGGACGCCGCTGCGCAGAAGCTGCGGGCCGGCGTGGCCGCACTGCGCGGCGAGGGCCTCGACTTCGCCTGGTCGCAGGTCGCGGCCGCCGGCATGCGCCGCCTCGCGCCCGAGGCGCTCGACTGGACACGGCTGGCGCTCGAAGCGCCAGCCACCGACGAGACCTGGGTGTGGCTCGCCCGTGCCGCGCTGCGCGCCCAGGACTGGCCCACGTTGCGCGCGGTGGTCGGGCGCATGTCCGAAGCCGGCCGGCGCGAACCGGCCTGGATCTACTGGACCGCGCGCGCGATGCGCGAGGCCGGCGAAGCGGCCGGTGCCGATGCGCTGCTGCGCACGTTGGCCGGCCAGTTCTCGTTCTACGGACAGCTCGCGGCCGAAGATCTCGGCCAGCTCACCGCCACACCGCCGCGCGCGGTTGCGCCCACCGAGGCCGAGCTTGTCGAGCCGGCACGCAATGCCGGCTTTGCCCGCGCGCTCGAGTTCTACCGGCTCGGCCTGCGGTTCGAAGGCAACCGCGAGTGGAACTTCCAGTTGCGCGGCATGAACGACCGGCAGCTGCTCGCAGCCGCCGAATGGGCCTGCCAGCGCCAGGTGCTCGACCGCTGCGTGAACACCGCCGACCGCACCGAGGCCGAGCACGATTTCCGGCTGCGCTTCGTCTCGCCGTACCTCGACGCGCTCGAACCGGCGGCCGCCGAACAAGGTCTCGATCCGGCCTGGATCTACGGGCTGATCCGCCAGGAATCGCGCTTCGTCACGGATGCGCGCTCCTGGGCCGGCGCCCAGGGGTTGATGCAGATCATGCCGGCGACCGCGCGGTGGATCGCGCGCAAGCTCGGCGAGCGCAACTTCCGTGTCGAGCAGTTGCACGACCTGTCCACCAACCTGCGCTTCGGCACTTTCTATCTGCGCAGCGTGCTCGACGACCTCGAAGGCTCGCCGGTGCTGGCATCGGCCGCCTACAACGCGGGGCCGGGACGCTCGCGCAACTGGCGCTCCACGCTGCCGCATCCGGTGGAGGGCGCGATTTTCGCCGAGATCATTCCGTTCAACGAAACGCGCGACTACGTGAAGAAGGTGCTGTCGAATGCCGTCTTCTACGCGGCGCTGTTCTCGGGTGAGCCGCAGTCGCTGAAAGCGCGGCTGGGCCGCGTTGCCCCGCAGCCCGCATCGCCCAGCGAGCTTCCCTGATCGCGCGCCGACATGGCCCACGCGCGCATTCTCCTCATCGGCGGTTCGGGCTTCATCGGCAGCCAGGTGGCAGCGCGGCTCGCCGCCGCCGGACGGCGGGTGACGGTGCCCACGCGACGCTACGAGCGCGCGCGGCATCTGCTGCCGCTGCCAACGGTCGAGGTGCGCGTCGCCGACATCCACGACGACGCGCAGCTTGGCCGGCTGGTGGCGCAGGCCGACGCCGTCGTCAATCTGGTCGGCATCCTGCACGATCGCCGCGGCACACCCTGGGGTGCCGGGTTCGAGCAGGCGCACGTGCGGCTGCCGGCAAGGATCGCAGCGGCCTGCGCCGCCTCGGGCGTGCGCCGGCTGCTGCACATGTCCGCGCTGGGCGTGCGCGAAGACGGCGAGCCGTCGCTGCCGTCGATGTACCTGCGCTCGAAAGCCGCCGGCGAACGCGCGGTGCGCGCGGCGCCCACGCTCGACTGGACGATCTTCCGGCCCTCGGTGGTGTACGGCCCGGGCGATCGCTTCCTGAACCTGTTCGCCCGCCTGCAGGCGTGGCTGCCGGTGATGCCGCTGGGTCGCGCCGACGCACGCTTCCAGCCAGTCTTCGTCGGCGACGTCGCACAGGCCTTCGTCAACGCGCTCGACCGCCCCGTCACGCACGGCCGCTGCTACGAACTCGCCGGCCCCGAGGTCTTGACGCTGCGGCAACTGGTGGCGCTGGCCGGCGTGCACGGCGGCCACCGTCGCCCGATCGTCGCCCTGCCCGACACACTGGGCCGGCTGCAGGCGGCGCTGCTCGAGTTCGCGCCCGGCCCGACGCTGATGTCGCGCGACAGTTTCGACTCGATGTCGATCGACAACGTCGCGAGCGGCCCGATCGCTGCCGAGCTCGACCTGACGCCCACCCCGCTGGGCGCCATCGCGCCGGCGTACCTGCGCCGCGGCCCGGCCCCCTTCGGCACCGAGCGCATGCGCGCGCGCCGCTGAGCGCCGCCCCCGTTGCGCACACGGCGCACCCGATGAAGATCTACTGCGTCGGCGGCGCGGTGCGCGACGAGCTGCTCGGCCTGCCGGTGAAGGATCGCGACTGGGTGGTCGTCGGGGCGACGCCCGGGATGCTGATCGAGCGCGGCTTCCAGCCGGTCGGCCGCGACTTCCCGGTGTTCCTGCACCCGCGCACGCACGAGGAGTACGCGCTCGCGCGCACCGAGCGCAAGACCGCGCCCGGCTATCGCGGCTTCGCCGTGCACTACGCGCCCGAGGTCACCCTCGAAGACGACCTGCTGCGCCGCGACCTGACGATCAACGCGATGGCGCGCGACGCCGACGGCACCCTGATCGACCCGCACGGCGGACTCGCCGACCTGCGCGCCGGCGTGCTGCGTCACGTGGGCACTGCATTCGCCGAGGATCCGGTGCGCATCCTGCGGCTGGCGCGCTTCGCCGCGCGCTTCGACCGGTTCACCGTCGCCCCCGAGACGATGGCTCTGATGCGCCGCATGGTCGGGCACGGCGAGGCCGACGCGCTGGTGGCCGAGCGCGTCTGGCAGGAGCTGTCGCGCGGACTGATGGAGCGGCACCCTTCGCGGATGTTCGCGGTGCTGCGCGACTGCGGCGCGCTGGCGCGCGTCCTGCCCGAAGTCGACCGCCTGTGGGGCGTGCCGCAACCGCCCGAGCACCATCCGGAGATCGACACCGGCGTGCACGTGATGCTGGCGATCGACCACGCAGCGGCCACCGGCGCACGGCTGGCCGTGCGCTTCGCCACGTTGCTGCACGACCTGGGCAAGGGAACGACGCCACGCGACCAATGGCCGCGACACGTCGGACACGAGGAGCGCGCGCCGTCGATGATCGATGCGCTGTGCGCGCGGCTGCGCGTTCCGGTGGAGTGCCGCGACCTGGCGCGGCTGGTTGCACGCGAGCACGAACTGATGCACCGCACGCTCGAGCTGCGTCCGGGCACGCTCGCCCGGCTGCTCGAACGCCTCGACGTGCTGCGCAAGCCGCAGCGGCTCGACGAGCTGATCGCCGCCTGCGAGTGCGACTGGCGCGGCCGGCTCGGCTTCGGCGACCGTCCGTGGCCGCAGGCCGCACGCCTGCGCCTGGCTGCCCAGGCGATGCGCGCAGTCGACGCCGGCGCGATCGCGGCCGCGCACGCCGACTCGGCCACCGGCATCCGCGAGGCGATCCACGCCGCGCGCGTTGCCGCGGTCACCGCGGCGATCGGCGCGCCCGGGCACGAAAGCGGCTGACACGGCTGCGCATCGGCACCGGGAGTGCGCAGCGCACGGCGGCAACCGGCAGTCGCCGGCACAGCGGCAAACCGCCGCCGGCGCGCCGGCTTCAGAGCAGCTTCGCGACCAGCGCCGCGACCAGCGACAGCAGCACCGTCGAGGCCAGCGGAATCGACCAGTCGCGGCCGAACGCGCGGAACGCGAAATCGCCCGGCAGCCGGCCGATGCCGAGGCGGCGCAGCAGCGGCATCAGGCCCGAAAACAGCGCCAGCGCCAGCGTCACGACCAGCAGCCACTTCAGCATCGCGGTGCCGGTGCGGTGCCTGTTCAGCCGAGCGCGCCGCGCCGGTCGCGCGTGGCAAAGCCCGGTGCGTCGTCGGGCACGCCGCGACCGAACGCGATCGCCTTGAACAATTCGCCCATTTCGGCTTCCGACAGCAGCATCTGCGCCGCCTGCGCCTGCTTCGTCCACAGGCGGGCATCGTCGCGCGGCATCTGCCCCAGGCGATCGAGCAACCCGCAATCGAGCAGGAAGCGCGCCTGCGAGTTGTAGCCCAGCGCCTGCAGGCCGGCGCCGCGCGCCGCACGGCTCACCGCGGTGAAGTCGACGTGCGCGGTGATGTCCTGCAGCCCCGGCCAGACGAACGGATCGCCGTGCACGCGATGCCGATAGTGGCACTGCAGCGTGCCGGTGCTGCGGTGCGCGTGGTAGTACTCGGCCCGCGGGAAACCGTAATCGAGCAGCAGCATCGCGCCACGCGCCAGCCGCCCGGCCACCGTGGCCACCCAGCCCTGCGCCTGCTCGCCGATCTCCGAGACGTAGTCGCCGGCGGGCTCGCCGCCATCATCTCCTTCCGCATCTTCCAGCCCTACGCCTTCCACGGACTCCTGCTCGCTAAAGACTGGATCGCGGGCATATCGGAACAACGCCTGCAAGCCACCGGCAAAGCCGACCTGCCCTGGAATCTGCAATGGGCGCGCCGCACGCATTTATATTCCTTCGAGAATCTCACCGTCTGGGGGCTTGGGCTTCCGCTGGGCATCCTCGCATGGGCGGGCTTTCTCTTTATGGGCTGGCGCATCCTCAAAGGAGAGTACCGCCACCTCTTGCTTTGGGGCTGGACGGCGTTCTACTTCACCTGGCAATCGCTTCAATTCAACCCGACGATGCGCTATCAACTCCCCATCTATCCGCTCCTCTGCATGATGGCGGCCTGGGCGGTAATCGAAGTTCCCCGTTATTTCAACACTCGTAACTCGTATCTCGTAACTCGTATCTCGTCTTACTTCCTCGGCTTCATCGTCCTCATCCTCACCGCCGCCTGGGCGTTCGCCTTCCAAAGCATCTACCTGCGCGGCGAACCCCGCATGACGGCCTCGCACTGGATATTTCTAAACGTCCCCTCCTCGGTAAACCTTGTCATCGAATCGGAAAACGGGAAATACAACCATCCACTCGCCGTCCTGCCCGATGTCCCCATTGTGAACGGGGCTCCCTACATCCTGCCCTTCATCCCAAAGGCGGACGGCGCGTTGACCGGCGCGACATTCACCTACGCCCGCGATGAATCCGGGATTCCCGCCCCCGTCACGTTGATCCTGACCTCCGACTCACAACCCGACCTCGAGCTGGGTCGCGCCTCCGCCATGCTCGATACTGCGCTGACGGCGGATCCGCGCGGCGCGCCGTTGACCTTTACCTTCGAGAAGCCCATCCCCCTATCCGCCAAAGAATCCTATACCCTCAGCATCGAAACGCTCGGGCAGGG
>JAJTYR010000084.1 GCA_021463505.1 Burkholderiaceae bacterium
CGAGAATGAAGACGACGCGCGCTTTGCGCGCGCGCCGGCGCGGGTCCACTTCTCGGCTGCGCACAGGCGCACCCGCCGCACAGGGCCCGCGCCTTTGCCGTCAGCCAGCGCCCACGCCGGGCGGCCCGCGCCTTTGCATGCGAGACGTCGTGGTGCTCGTGAGGAACCGGGACCGATCCTGGTCTGGCTAATTGGTGCCCCTCGAGCTTTCGTATTCCTCGGCACGGCTACCCGGTACCATCAGAAAGCCGGATCCGCACTCACCATGAAGCTGCGCGGCGGGCCGAGACATACCCGCGTACCCGGCCAGTTCGCCGACGTCGCGTACAGCTTGTCGAAGACGTTGTCGATGTTCAGGCGCACGCTCAGGTTCCGGTTCACCGCGTACGACGCCATCAGGTTCACCACCGTGAAGCCCGGCAGCTTGCCGAAGCGGCCGTTCGGGATCACGCGGTCGACGGTGTCGGGCCTGCCGAGGTACGAGCTGCCGACATGCTGGATGCCGCCGGCGACGGTGATCGCCGGATCGATCCGGTAGCTGCGTTGCGCGGCCACGTCGCGCCCCGCGATGCCGCTGTCCTCGGCCATCACGTTCATTCGCAGCGCGGCCGCATCGCCGAGCCTTCGGTTCATGTCGGCGCTTGCGCGTCTGCGCGGATCCGAGTCGTAGCGGTCGAGGAACTCGTCGGCAGCGACGAGGCCGCGCGTCGCGCGACGGGCGTACTCGAAACGTTCCGCGAGAAAGCGCTGCCGATCGTGCACGTCCGGCACGTCTCCACGCGCCCCGGAGCGACGTTCTTCCTGCCCGGCACGAAGGGAACGGAGATCCACGAAAGCATGAAGCCGCGCGAAGGCGAGACGGTGATCGTCAAGCACGATCCGAACGCGTTTCGCGAGACGAAGCTGATGGAGCACCTGCGCGAACGCGACATCGGCCGGCTGGTCGTCATGGGGATGATGACGCACATGTGCATCGACACGTCGACGCGCGCGGCGGCGGACGCGGGCTTCGCGTGCACGCTGGTGCACGACGCGTGCGCGACGCGCGATCTGTCGTTCGGCGGCGAGACGGTTCCCGCGGCGAGCGTGCACAACGCGTTCGTTGCTGCGCTGAGCGCGACGTTCGCGAAGGTGCTGTCGGCCGGCGAGGTGCGCGCGGCGCTCTGATTGGGGACTTGCTTCGGGCGCCGCTTACTGCCGGGTCACCACCACGGCGCTCGCAGTGCTGCCTTCTGCGTCGGCGATCGCTACAGTGATCCGGTTCGCGCCGAAAGCGAGCGGAATCGCGCTGCTGTTCCAGCTCAGGTGATCGGCCGGGCAGTCCCACAGCGCGAAGACCGCTCCGCGCGCACCGTTCGCGTCGTTCGTCCAGGTCATCGAGAACGTGCCCGGCTGGCAGGTGACGATCGGCTGGAACGGCGTGCCGCCGGTGCGAACCGAACCCGACGGGAGTGCGGCGACGCCGCTGAGCACGACGGTGGGCCGGTCGATTCGCGCGGGCGGCGCGTTGAACGAGACGAAAAGGCGCAGGTCGAAGCCGCTGCCGCAGGCGGCCAGCAGCGCGTGGAAGGCGAGAACGGTTACTGCGGGAGCGATTCGCTTGGGCGGCAGCGTCATGCCGATCGCCCCAACCGGTTGCCACTTACTGCAGCTTCAGAGCGTCAGCCGAAGGATCTCGCTGGCAATCGTCGAGAAGCAGCGGTCCAGATCGGTTGCCCGTCGCGCCCAGCAGTACAAGCCCTGTGGCTGTGAGGCATTGTGGGCGTCCGAATCGACTGCATTCGCCAACCGCTTGAGGATCACCGAACCCCTCTCCCGGGAAGTGCTGCCCGAGGGATATCCGCAGTTGCTGCCGTCGAAGTCCGGCTCCAATGTCTCGAGCGCGTCACCCAGGCCGACGGTGTAGATGCGGATCTCCTGTCCGCGAGCCGTGTTGGCCACGTTCTCGACCATGTTGCGCGCCGCCCGATTCACGTTGCAGCGAGTGTCTGCGAACACGCCGCCGCTCGCCGTGAGCGTTCGCGGGAACGGATGTCCCGCGTAGCTTGCGAGAGGTACACCCCCCGATCCCGTGGCCGGAAGTCCGCTGATGTTGTTGATGATGTAACCGCCGTTGTCCGAGTTGGCACCCCAGCTCACGTAACGTCGATCGTCACGCCACAGTCTGCATGGGGAGCCGTCTCCCCGTGACACGCAGCGCGAGTTGTAGACCGGGTCGTTCGGCTCCCCTGATGTCTCGGAGTACAGGTTTCCCCGGATCGGGTTCGGGCTGCCACCGGAGCGTGGAAAGTCCGCGCTGACGACGTTCGGCGCGCCATCGCTGAAGAACAGGATGACCCGCAGGCTCGAGCGTACGTTGGCGGGTACCGCGTCGAGTTCGCCCAGTGCCTTGCGCATCCCCTCGGCCGAGGCGGTCGCGCCGCCACCCGGCAATCCGCTGATTGCGTTGTTGACCGCGGTACGGTCGAAACCCCGCGCCGCGGTCTTGTTGATCGCCACGTCGACGACGGCTCCCGACGAAAACGATACGACGCCCACCCGATCGCCGTTGGCACCCGCGGAGAAACGGCGGATGAAGGAGTTGGTGGCGGCCTGCTTCAGCGTGCTCAGGTCGGACGCGCTGAGCGAACCCGATACGTCCATCACCAGCATCACGTCGAGGTCTCGCCGGATCGCTTCGCCGGCCGCCGACGGCGCCACCACCGTGTCGCCGGCGAGCACGCGCATGAACGTGGTCGGCATGTTCGCAGTCGCCGAGGCGTTCACGCGCCAGTAGCCGCTGGCCTCGTGCACCGCGGTGATGGTGGGCGCCGACGGCGTCGAACCGAGAAAGCCGTCGGGATAGTTCATCTGGAAGAAGCGCTCGCCCACGGCCACCGCATTCGCTCGCCGTGCGTTGTCGTCCGCGCCCTCGGACAGTGCACGGGCGGCGGCGATTGCCGCCGCATCGACTGCGGCGTTCAGGCGCGCCTTGACGCCGTAGGCCCGACCCGAGTCGACGGCCAGGCCGACCGCGCCGATCAGCACGGCCAGCGACAGGCCGACGATGATGAGGACCTGGCCGCGCTGGCGAGCCTCGGAGCGGTGGGGGAGGTTTCTGTGCATCGTCGTCTTCCTGGGTCTCGCATTCAGAGGATCGTCAGCGAGTAGAGCGTCGGCAGGCTCGGCACCACGTAGCGGGTGAGCAGCGTGTAGTCGTACATGCTTTCGACCGCGTAGACGGTCTCGCCGGGGTTCAGTGCCACCGGCAGCGTTACGATCTGGGTGCCGCCCGGTGTGCAGGTGCCGCCTGACCAGCTTCCGCTGCACGAGACCAGTTCGCTGCGCAGCGATCCCTTTCCGCCCGAGGGCGGACGGTACTGCGCCACCAGTCGGCCGGTGCCGTCGGCGCGGCCCTCGATCTTGCTGATGTACATCATGCCGTCGGTATTCATCTCGAGCGGCGTTGCCGTATCCATCAACGCCCTGAGGATGTAGGCGGGCTGTTCCGTGGTGCGGGCGGCCAGGTTCGCGCCCTCGCGGGTCAGGTGCACCAGTACGTTGTTGAACTGGATCGCGCGCGAGAAGTCGATCACGCCGAGCGCCAGGATCAGCAACACCGGCAGCACCAGCGCCAACTCCACTGCGGCGACGCCGCGGGCGTTCCGGCGCAGGACCTGGGCTGGGGTGAAACGAATCCGCCTCATGCTTCGTGCTCCGTTGGCTCTCATTGCCAGGCCTCGTTCTTCATGGTCGCGGCCACCGTGAACCGGTATTCGCCGCCGGTCGAGTTGAAGAACGGCCGCACGAACGGGGTGAGGGCGGCCACGCGGCTGTCGACCTGCACCACGATCAGCTGGCCCGCGCCGTAACACGAGCTGCCGCCGAGCGTGACGATGTTGCCGGCGCCGTCGATCGTCTTGAAGGTGGTCGTCGCATTTGCCCGTTCGTACAGGCCCCAGGCCTGCTGGCGGATCTTTTCCTTCACCGCTGCGCAACGGTCGCCGGGGCGGTCCTGCGGCGCCAGGTCGCTGCGCCCGACCACCGCATAGCGTGCCCCTTCACGCACCGCGTGCTGCATCGAGAGGTTGGCGAAGAAGAGGTACGACCAGTCGATGATCGAGAACAGCACCGTGAAGAAGAACAGCGCCACCAGGCCGAACTCCACGGCGGCGACGCCGTGCTGGCGCCGACGCGGCGGCGCGACCGGACAGGTTGTGTGCGAACTGGCCATGCGGCTCTCCATCGCGTCCTGGATACTCCACAGGGGACTGTATCGGGGTGCCGGGACGTCTTTCCGACGAACGGCGCCAGTGTGCAACGTCTTCCGGCTCTTTGCTCGGACAGAAACGCAGTGTTCGTGACTTCGTTCCGCCGCTCGCAGGACGCGCGTGACGGAAGTCATGGCTGGGCGAGGTTCGCGTATCGAAGATGCCGTCAATGCCCGGCCGATGGACGGCGGGGCAGATGGCAGATGACCCGATCGCTCCCGGGTGGGACACGAGAGGGGAAGCAAGGGTGCCGTCCCCTTCGACGGTTGTGCAGCGTCGCCAGGATCGGCGGCCATTCGCAAGGAGCTATGACATGGGTCGTTTCATTCAGGCAGCGAAGCAGTTCGCCCGCGACGAAGAGGGTGTGACCGCGATCGAGTACGGGTTGATCGCCTTCCTGATTGCGGTGGTGATCGTTACGGCTGTGACCGACGTGGGAACACGGCTCAACACGGTCTTCGAAACTGTCAAGACGAAGCTGGGTGGCTGACCGAGTCGTTGCCATCCATGTCGAGCGGTCGATTCCACGGTGTGCGGCGCCCTTGCCATCGACAACCGGGAATCGGCCGTTTCGTCAGAGTCCGAATTCGCGTTCCGTCGATTTTCCTCCACGCAGCATTCGATGAAACCCTCTGATCTCATCGCCTGGACATCGATCCTTTCCCCGATCGAATGCATGCTGCTTGCTGCGGTGATCACGGGATCGGCGGCATTGGCAGGACTTGGTCGCGCGGCGCTCAGCGTGACGTCGACGACGGGTGCAGGCGGCCTATGCTGAACCTTGCCGCTATTCCCGAGCTCGTCGTTCAGGCGACGCCCTGGGCGATGCGCGGCATCCTGCTGCTGCTGCTCACGTCGATCTGCCTCTCCGATTTTCGTGCCCGGCGCATTCCGAACCGCCTGGTGCTCGCTGGCTTGATGGCCGCGCTTTCATGGCAGGCGCTGGGTCCGGCCGGTGCCGGGCTTTTCGATCCGGACGCGCCGGGCGCACTCGGTGCGAGTGCCGCATTCGCGGGCGCCGCCGCAGCCTTCGCCGGTTTCCTGCTGCTGCACCGGATGGGCACGATGGGCGCCGGCGACGTGAAGCTGATGGCGATGCTCGGTGCGTTCTTCGGGCTGGATGCGCTGCCTGCGCTCGTGCTGATGGTCTTCCTCTCCGGTGGCGTACTCGTCGCAGTTCGGATGTTCGACGGTGCGCGGCGCCGCGCAGTAGGCGCGAATCTGCGCCTGATCCTGTTCGGACGCCTGGCTGCCTTCGTTGGCGGCGTCGGCCCGCAGTTCGATCCGCGCACCGACAGCGCCGACCGACTGCCGTACGCGTTCGCGATCGCCGCCGGCGCGCTGCTGCTGGCCGCGCTTCAACTCACGGGAGTGCTCGCATGAATGCCGCTTCGCGGCCGGTGCTGCGCCAGGTGCCGATCGAACCGGTGCATCCGCCGGTCTCGCTCGAAGCCACCGGCCTGCCGGCCTCGGTGGTCATCGACCTGGTTCTCAAGCACCTGCAGCGCGGCGGCGACACGTCGATCGCCGAACTGGGTGCGCAGATCGCGCTGCCGCTGCCGCTGCTCGAGCGCCTGCTCGCGTTCCTGCGCGACGAACGCTTCGTCGAGGTGCCGCGACGCGGCAGTTTCGACGCCGAGGTGCGCTACGCGCTCACCGACGCGGGTCGCGCGCGTGCCGACGAGGCGCTGCGTCGTAACCAGTACGTCGGCCCCGCGCCGGTGTCGTTGGCCGATTACGTGGCCCGTGTGCAGTACCAGCGCAGTGCCGGCACCCGTATTGACCCCCAGCGCGTCCAGGCGGCGCTCGCGTCGCTGGTGCTGGATCCGGCGCTTCTGGAGACGCTGGGCGCCGCGCTCAATTCCCAGCGTCCGCTCTTTCTGTACGGGCCGAGCGGCACGGGCAAGACCTGGCTGGCCGAGCACCTGGTCCACGTCATCGACGGCGCCATCTGGGTACCGCACGCGATCGAGGTCGACGGCGAAATCGTCCAGGTGTTCGACCCCGCCGTGCATCGCCGGATCGACGTCGCGGCCGCCGGCGGATCGCTCGACCGCTCGCGCCAGCCCGATGGGCGCTGGGTGCTGTCGCACCGCCCGGTCGTGCGGCTCGGCGGCGAGATGACGCTGGCGATGATGGATCTCGAGCGCGATGCGCTGACGCGCTTCTACAAGGCGCCGGCGCAGTTGAAGGCCAACAACGGCCTGCTGGTGTTCGACGATCTCGGCCGCCAGCGCTGCCCGGCGCACCAGATCCTGAACCGCTGGATCGTGCCGCTGGACCGGCGCGTCGACTATCTGTCGCTGCACACCGGCACGAGCTTCCAGGTGCCGTTCGACGTGCAGGTGATCTTCTCGTCGAACCTGTCGCCGGCCAGTCTCGACGACCCGGCATTCGTGCGCCGGCTCGGCTACAAGGTGCGGCTCGATGCCCTCGACGAGGTGTCGTACCGCAGGGTGTTTCGCCAGGCCTGCGAGCGCGCCGGCGTGGCGCACGACGAGGCGGCCGCCGACTGCCTGGTCGGCGAACTGCACGCGCGCAGCGGCATGCCGCTGCTGCCGGCTTACCCGCTCGATCTCGTGCTGAAGGTGCGCGACCGGGCGATCTATCAGGGTGTCGAGGCGCGCCTGACGCCACAGGCGCTGCGCTGGGCCTGGGCGCTGTACTTCGCGGCCGAGGCCGCGCAAGAGGGTGGCCGTCCGACGGCGCTTCAGACGATGGATACGCAGGGCATCACGGGGGAATGACATGAAGGGTTCACGCGCATTGATCATGCTGTTGCTGTCGCTGGTCGCGGGCATTGCCGCGATGGTGCTGGCGGCGCGCTGGCTGAACGAGCAAAGCCTTGCCAAGAGCGAGTCGCAGGTGGTGGTGGCCGCCCGCGACATCGAGCTCGGCCAGCCGCTGAACGCGTCGATGGTGGCATTGGTGCCCTGGCCGGCGGGCTCGGTGCCGGCCGGGTCGTTCGCGAAGGCCGAGGCGATCGACGGGCGCGTGGTGCGCACCCAACTGCTGCGCGGCGAGCCGGTGCTCGACGCGAAGCTTGCGCCCGTTGGCACCAAAGGGGGCCTGTCGGCGGTGATCGGGCAGGGCCGGCGTGCGATCACGGTGAAGGTCAACGAGGTGGTCGGCGTAGCCGGCTTCGCGCTGCCCGGCAACTACGTCGACGTGTTGGTCAATACGCAGGACGACCGCGAACGGCCGGTCTCGAAGATCGTGCTCGAGCGCATCCTCGTGCTCGCGGTGGCGCAGGAAGCAAGCCGCGACGACACCAAGCCGCGCGTGGTCAACGCGGTCACGCTCGAAGTCACCCCCGAGGAGGCCGAGCGCATCGACCTGGCGCGCAGCGTCGGCAACCTGTCGCTGGTGCTGCGCAACCAGGTCGATGTGAACCAGGCGCAGACCGACGGCATCCGTAAGGCCGACCTGCTCGGCGACGTGCCGGCGCCGGCGCCGGCTCCGGTGGCCGTGGCGCCTGCGCCGGCCGAAGCGAAGCCCGCGCCGCGTCGCGTGGTGCGCCGCGCGTCGCCGCCGGTTGCGGCGGCCCCCAAAGACGATGCCCGCATCGAGGTGATCCGCGGTGTGCAGCGTTCCACGACCGACCTGTAAGCGCAGAGAGGCAAGCATGAGCATGACGAAGCAGACGGCGGTCGCCGCGGCACTGGCGCTGCTGGGCATCGCCCCGGCGGGTGCCCAGCAGCCCGGACAGCGCGCTCCGGCGGTGATCAAGGGTACGACGCAGGCCAGGCCGGTTTTCGTGCCACAGGCCGTGCCGCAGGCCGGCCCGCAGACGCTGCCCGACGGCGACATTCCGAGCGAGATCGGCCCGGCGATGCCGCTGGTGGTCGGCAAGTCGACGCTGGTGCGCCTGCCCGCGCCGATCGAGCGCATCTCGGTCGGCAACCCGGCGGTGGCCGACGTGACGCTGATCAGCGCGCGCGAACTCTACCTGCTGGGCAAGACCTTCGGCTCGACCAACGTGATCATGTGGCGCCGCAACGCGCCGACGACGATCATCGACGTTTCGGTGGGGGCCGATTCGAGCGCGCTCGAGCAGCGCCTGCGCGCGCTGCTCCCGGGCGAGGACATCAAGGTGCAGTCGGCTTCCGATTCGCTGGTGCTGTCGGGGCTGGTGTCGAGCGCGCTGAAAGCCTCCCAGGCCGTGGAGATCGCCGAGTCCTTCGTGCGCACCTATTCGCGCGGCCTGCAGCTGCAGGTGGTGGCCGGCGACCAGGTGGCGCGCCAGGGGCAGGCGATCTCGGTGGACCAGAAGGAAGTGATCAGCCAGTCCGGCGGCAGTCGCAAGGCGCAGGAACCGAAGGTCATCAACATGCTGCGCATCGCGCAGCCGCAGCAGGTGATGCTCGAAGTGAAGGTCGCCGAGGTGTCGAAGAACCTGCTCGACAAGCTCGGCGTGAGCCTCGATGCGGCGCGTACCGGCGGCAACTGGCGCTATTCGATTCTCAGCAACCTGCTGTCGGATTCGGCCGGTCTGCTCGGCGCCACGCGTAACAACACCTCGCTGGTGGTCGATGCCGAACGGCGCGACGGCCTGATCAAGGTGCTCGCCGAGCCGAACATCGTCGCGATCAGCGGCCAGGAGGCGAGTTTCCTGGCCGGCGGCAAGATCTTCATCCCGGTGGCGCGCGAGAACAACGCGACCGGGGGCACGACGATCACGCTCGAGGAGAAGGAGTTCGGCGTCGGCCTGAAGTTCACGCCGGTGGTCCTCGATGGCGGGCGCATCCACCTGAAAGTGGCGCCCGAAGTCTCCGAGTTGTCGCAGACGGGTTCGCCGTTCACCACCATCAACGGCGTCACCGCGGTCTTGCCGAGCTTCACCACGCGGCGCGCGCAGACCTCGGTGCAGTTGATGGACGGCCAGAGCCTGGCGATCGCCGGCCTGATCAAGAACAACGTCACCGAGACGGTACGCCGGCTGCCGGTGCTCGGCGAATTGCCGGTGCTGGGCGCGCTGTTTCGCAGCAGCGAGTTCCAGACCGATCGCACCGAGTTGATGTTCCTGATCACGCCGCGGCTGGTCAGGCCGCTTGGGCCCGAGGTGGCGCTGCCGACCGACGCGTTCACGCCGCCGTCGCGTAGCGAGTTCTTCCTGAACGGCCAGCTCGAAGGCGGCGGCAGCGGCGACGTGCCGCCGGACCGGCCGGCGCAGCCGCAGCAGCAGCCCACGGCCCCGGCGCCGCGCGGCGCGGCCGA
>JAJTYR010000085.1 GCA_021463505.1 Burkholderiaceae bacterium
GGCGGGCCGGCGCGGCCCGATGGCCGCGCCGGCGGGGCGCGAGGCATCGGCCAGCGCGTCGTTGGCGGCGTTGCGGTGGATCTCGAAGCTCACGCGCAATTCGGGTTCGATGGTCTGGCGGGCGATCGATTCGATGCGCGATTCGAACTGTGACTTGACCCAGTTCAGTTTGAAGTGGTTCGGCACCCCGAGTCGCAGCAGGTGCTCGCCTTCGTCGTAGCCCAGGAACACGAGGGGCTTGATCCAGGGCTTGAATTGCTGGGCCGGAATCTCGCTTTCGAGTCGAGCAACGCAGGCGAGCCAACGGTCCAGCATGGTGTCGAGCGATTCCGGCAGGCAGTGACGGGAAGACGGGACGGACGCCGGAGTCGGGACGGCGCGCGGAACCGGTCATTTTACCCCTCGAAGGGTGTTGCGCGCCATCGCAAAATTGACAGACCGCAGGCTAATACGTTGTAATGAAAGGCTTTTCCCTCTCCGGCCGAGGAATTCCCCGATGAAACGCACCTATCAGCCCTCCGTCGTGCGGCGCAAGCGCACGCACGGCTTTCTCGCACGCATGAAGACGCGTGGCGGTCGTGACGTCATTCGCGCGCGGCGCGCCAAAGGCCGCAAGCGTCTGGCCGTCTGAGCGCGCGCGCCCGACGCACGGCGACGACCTGGAGCGCGGTACGCAGCCCTCGCAGCCGGCGCCCGCTGGAGGCCGCGCGCGGTTGCCGCGGGTCGGCATCGCGGCGCTGCTTCGTACCCGGCCCGGTGTCCGCGGCGAGCATTTCAGCCTGCACTGGAGGGTGCTTCCGGCTCCGCCGGGCGTATTGTTCATGGCAATCCCGAAGCGCCTGCTGGCGAGTGCCGTCGATCGCAACGCCGTTCGGCGGGTGGCGCGGGAGGCCTGGCGCGCCGCAGGTGCGGGTCGGTTGCCGGTGGCCGTGATGCTTCGCATGACGGCCTTGCCTCCGGCGCGCGGGGCGCGCCACCGCAAGGCGCTGGCGCGCGCCGAACTCGACGCGGCATTCGGGGCGATGAGCGGGCGCCTGGCCCGCGGCTGACGAGGAGGAGCGTGGCGTGAAGCGGGTGCTGGCAGCGTTGATCCGGTTCTATCGGCTGGCAATCAGCCCGATGACGACGCCACGCTGCCGTTTCCTGCCCACCTGTTCCGATTACGCGCTGCAGGCCATCGAGCGGTACGGCGCGCTCGCCGGCGGCTGGCTGGCCGTCAGGCGATTTGCACGCTGCCATCCCTTCAATCCGGGCGGGCTGGACGAAGTGCCCGACCATCGCCCCAGGCTCTGCCACTGCCGCTGGCCGGCGGCGCTGCGCGGCGACGAATCCACCGAACGATAAGACCATGCAGACCCAGCGAATGATCCTCTGGATCGTGTTCTCGATGTCGTTGCTGTTCCTCTGGGATGCATGGCAGAAACACCAGGGCCATCCCTCGCTGTTCGGCGGCGCGGCGCCGCAGGCGAGCGCGCCGGCGGCCTCCGATGACGGCAAGCCGCGTACCGACGCCAGCATTCCGCCGTCCATCGTCGCGACGTCGCCGGCGGGGCGTGCGCCCACTGCGACCACTGCGACCACTGCGACCAATGGCGAGCAGGCGCCGTCGGGTGCGGTCGAGCCGGGCACGTCGGCGCCCGGGCAGTCGATCCGGCTGGCCAACGACGTGCTCGCGCTCGACGTGAGCCTGACGGGCGGACAGATCCAGCGGGCCGAACTGCTCGCTTACCGCGACCTGAACGACCGCGCGCACAACCTGGTGCTGCTGAAGAACCAGCCGGGCGCCCTCTACCTTGCGCAAAGCGGACTGGTGGGCGGGCTGGTCGGCGGGCCGGTGGGTGGTCCGGGCGGGGCAGCCGATAGCGCTGGTTTCCCGAACCACCGTACGCCGATGACGCGGGTGGATGGCGGCGCCACGCCTCACGTGCTGGCCGACGGGGGCGAGGCGGTGAAGTTGTCGCTCGTGGCCGAAAGTGGCGGGGTGCGGCTGGTGCGCACCTACACGCTGGCGCGTGGCGCCTACGTGGTGCAGGTGAAGGACGAGATCACCAACGTCGGGGCGACGCCGGCACGACCGGTGCTGTACATGCAGCTCACCCGCGACGGCCATGCGCCTCCCGGCGAGTCGAAGTTCTACAGCACCTACACCGGGCCGGTGGTCTACACCGACGCCGACAAGTTCCAGAAGGTGGCCTTCGGCGACATCGACAAGGGCAAGGCCACGCACGCGGCGAGCGCCGACAACGGCTGGGTCGGAATCATCCAGCACTACTTCGTGTCCGCGTGGATTCCGCAGGCGAAGGTGCAGCGCGAGTTCTACACGCGCAAGGTCGACGCCAACGTCTATTCGGTGGGCATCAAGGAGCCGCTGGCCGATCTGGCGCCGCAGGCGAGCGTCACGGTCGAATCGCGCCTGCTGGTGGGCCCGCAGGACCAGCGCATGCTCGAAGGCATTGCGCCGGGGCTGGACCTCACCGTCGACTACGGCTGGCTCACCGCAATCGCGCAGCCGATCCACTGGCTGATGCAGAAGCTGCACGCACTGGTGGGCAACTGGGGCTGGGCGATCGTGCTCTTGACGATCGTGGTCAAGACGGTGTTCTTCCCGCTGCAGGCAGCGAGCTACCGGTCGATGGCGCGGATGAAGGCGGTCACGCCGCGGCTCACCGCGCTTCGCGAGCGCTATGGCAACGATCGCGTGAAGATGAACCAGGCGATGATGGAGCTGTACAAGACCGAGAAGATCAACCCGCTCGGCGGCTGCCTGCCGATCGTGGTGCAGATCCCGGTGTTCATCGCGCTGTACTGGGTGCTGCTCGCGTCGGTGGAGATGCGCGACGCGCCGTGGATCGGCTGGATCACCGACCTGGCCGCGCCCGACCCCTACTTCATCCTGCCGCTGGTGATGGCCGGGACGATGTTCATCCAGGTCAGGCTGAACCCGACGCCGCCCGATCCGCTGCAGGCAAAGATGATGATGATCATGCCGCTGGTGTTCTCGGTCATGTTCTTCTTCTTCCCGTCGGGGCTGGTGCTCTACTGGCTGGTGAACAACGTCTATTCGATCGCGCAGCAGTGGGTGATTACGCGCCGGATCACGCAGGAGGCTGCGGCCGCGAAGGCGCGCGGCTGACCGGGCCTGCCCGGGTCACTGCGAAGCGGCGCCCGCGGGCGCCGCTTGCCTTTGGGCGGCACGGCCAACGATGATGCGACGATGATCTCCGATCTTCCGATTGCGGCGATCGCGACGGCGCCGGGACGCGGCGGCATCGGGGTGGTGCGCGTTTCGGGACGCGACCTGTCGCCGATCGTCGCCGCCGTGCTGGGCCGCACGCTCGCGCCGCGCCATGCCACCTACGGACCGTTCCTGGCCGCCGACGGCGGGGCGATCGACCAGGGCATCGCGATCCACTTCCCGGCGCCGCACTCGTACACCGGAGAGGACGTGCTGGAACTGCAGGGGCACGGCGGGCCGGTGGTGCTGCAATTGCTGCTGCGCCGGGTGCTCGAAGCCGGCCGCGAGTTCGGCCTGCGGCTGGCCGAGCCCGGCGAGTTCACGCAGCGCGCGTTCCTGAACGACAAGCTCGACCTGGCACAGGCCGAAGCGGTCGCCGACCTGATCGACGCCAGCACGGAGCAGGCGGCGCGCTCGGCCACGCGCTCGCTGTCGGGCGCATTCTCGGCCGCCGTGCACGCGCTGGTCGACAGGCTGATCGAACTGCGCACGCTGGTCGAGGCGACGCTCGACTTTCCCGAGGAGGAGATCGACTTCCTCGAGGCGGCCGACGCGCGGGGTCGGCTGGCGCGGATCCGGGACGATCTGCATGCTTTGCTGGCGAATGCACAGCGCGGAGCCTTGCTTCGGGACGGCCTGAACGTGGTGCTGCTGGGCGAGCCGAACGTCGGCAAGAGTTCGCTGCTCAACGCGCTGGCCGGCGCCGAGGTCGCCATCGTGACCGAGATTCCGGGCACGACCCGCGACCGGATCGCGCAGGCGATCCAGATCGAGGGCGTGCCGCTGAACATCGTCGACACCGCCGGGTTGCGCGAGACGGCCGATCAGGTCGAGCGGCTGGGCATCGCGCGAACCTGGGCGGAGGCGGCGCGGGCCGACGTGGTGCTGCACCTGCTGGACGCCCGCGAGACGGACACCGTGGCTGCGCTCGCGATCGAGCGCGAACTCGACCATCGGCTGGCCGAGGCGGTGCCGATGGTGCGGGTCTACAACAAGATCGACCTGGCGGGGAAGGCCGCGCGGGTCGAGCAGGCGGACAGTGCCGGTACGGTTTCCGATCGGGCGGCTCCGGGTGCTGGCGAGACGATTGGCAAGAAAAGTTGGCCAGAACGTGGCCAATCCGTGTCGTCGGTCTGGCTCTCGGCGAAGACGGGGACCGGAATCGACTTGCTGCGGACGCTTCTGCTCGAGCTGGCCGGCTGGCAGGCAAGCGGCGAGTCGACCTTCATCGCGCGCGAGCGGCACCTGATCGCGCTGCGCGCGGCGCAGGCGCACGTCGAGGCCGCCGAAGCGCATGCCCGCGAGCGGGCGCAGCAGCTCGATTTGTTCGCCGAGGAGCTGCGGCTGGCGCAGGAGCGGCTGAACGAGATCACCGGGGAGTTCACGGCGGACGACTTGCTGGGGGTGATTTTCAGTCGGTTCTGCATCGGGAAGTAGGTGCGGGTCCTGGGGAGGCCGGCGAGGTCCGATGGGTGAAGTTCCTCGTGTGTAATCAAAAGCCCGCCCATGCCGTTCACCGACACCGCCATCCGGGCGCTGAAGCCCAAGGCCACCCGCTACTCAAGGACCGACGAGCGCGGTCTCGTGCTCGAGGTGTTCCCGACCGGCGGCAGCGAGCTGGTGATGCCGGGGCGCGGCAGCCTGACCAAGCCGTTCGCACACAACGTGCGTATTTCAGGTCATCGTAGCCGGCCATTTCAGGAGAACGTAGCCAGCGTTTCAGCGGGAACGTAGCCGCCGTTTCAGCCGATCGTAGCCGGCGTTTCACGCCGATCGTAGTCGATCGAGGCACGCGCGAGTGACCTAACCGGTAGGCATAGGCTGGCCGTTTTCTTGCGGTCAGCCATGCCCACCCCAAGGATCACGATGCGCCAGATACGACAAGCCCTACGCCTGCACCTCGAAGCAGGCCTCAGCCACGCCCAGACCGGTCGCGCCCTGGGTATTCCGAAGGCGACGGTGGGCAAGTTCGCGCGACTTGCGCGTGCTGCCGGCGTGGACTGGGCCGTCACCCAGATGCTCAGCGACGAGCAACTCGAGGCCCGCAGCCATGGGAGGAATACGCCCAGACCAACGCGCTGGCGTACAAGTACACGAGCTTTTGCATCAAGTACCGCGAGTGGGCCGAAGGGCTCAAGCGCTCGATGCGCCAGATCCACGTCGGCGGCGACAAGCTGTTCATCGACTATGCCGGCCAGACGGTGCCCATCATCGACGCGACCACCGGCGAGATCCGTCCCGCGCAGATCTTCGTGGCGACGCTCTGCGCGCAGAGCGGCACCGACGATTTCGCAGATGGCCCTACCGGCAGCGGTCAGTCGTTTTCGAACCCGTGGCTCGTGAACTTCAGCGTCCGGCTGTTCTCGGTCACCGTGCGCACAGTTTGCTCGCTCGCGCCGCCAGGCAGGTGCACCTCGATCTCGAGCGTCACCGAAACCTCGGCGCCGGGCTGGCCGGCAAGGTGCGCGATCACCTCTTCGGCGATCCGGCCCGCGTCGCGACCCACGCGCGCCGGATCGAGACGCACAGCGCCGTGGTAGCGGCGCGGCAGGCGTGGTGCACCGGGGGTTGGCTCCGCACCGCCCGTCGGCCCGCCTGCTGGATGCGTTTCGGGCGCGACGGCGCCGCTCCCCGCCGCCACGGGCTGCGGCACTTCGCTGTCGAGTTGGCGCCTCGCGACATCGGGTTCGACGATCAGGCCGGCATCTTCCGCCCCCAGCGAGACGACGTGCCCGCCGCGCAAGCCGCGGTATCTGCCGCCCGCCTCGTCATGACTCTCGGCATACGCGAAGGTGTCGGACTGCCAGGTGAGCAAGGCCACGCCGTCGCGCATCGCTTGCACCAGCACCTCCGGTCCGGCGAGCCGGGGCAGGTAGAGGTAGCGCGCGAAGTCCTCGACGAGCTGCCGCACGGGTACGTGATCGCCCCGCCACAGCGGCACTTCATCCAGGTGCTTGCGCAGGATCGTGGAACCGAGGCTCGCGACGAACAGCTCTTCGCTCCTGAGCTTCTTGCTCGCTCGGACGGCAAGCGCATCGGAGCCGGTGAGCCGCAGCGCATGCCACTCGACGGCAGCATCCGGCGTCTTCTGCTCCGGCACGAGCACCCACTGGTAGGTTTCCGGCAGGCGCGCTGTGACGGCCGCGTCCGCGGCCTGCTTCTGCGTCTCGGCCTGCCGGACCTGGAACGGACTCAAGTCGAGCGTTTCCTTCTCCGCCAGGATGGACGCCCACGCGAGGTACTTGCGCAGGGCCTCGTCCAGGTCCTGCAGCCGCACCTTGTCGGCCGCCAGGAACACAAGCGTGTTGCGGTACAGCCGCGGCGTGTTGCCGCGCGATTCGAGGATCGCGCGCGCCGCGTTCTCCGCCGCGTTGCCTTCCTCCTTGCCGTACGGATGCTCCGACGGCAGCACGACCAGCCGCGCGTCGAGGTCGTCCGGCACGTCCGCCCCCGAGCGCGGCAGCGGGTGCACGCGCGAGAAGTCGCCCGGCCTCTTCAGGTCGGCGCGCACGCGCGCGTCGAGTTCGGCGGCCAGCTTGTCGGGGTCGCGCTTCAACTGCTCGGCGCGGTCCTCGGCGAGCTTGGTGACCGTGGGTTGCGTCGCGTACCACGCGCGCGGGCCGTCCTGGTAGAGGTACGTCGCTGCCGCGGCCAGGCGTCGCAGCGCATCGCCGAACACCGCCGGCGACTCGCCCGGCATCACGCAGCCCAGCTTCACGCGCCGATCCTCGAGCCCGCGATGGGCGGCGGCCGCCGTCGGCGCGGAGCCGAGGTAGATCGTCCGCGCCACTCGCCGCGTCGCGTGCAACTTGCCGAGGTTGGGCACCTCGCCGTCGATCTTCAGCGGCAGCGAACTCGGTCCGTCCACGTCCTTCTCGATGATCGGCACCCAGTTGTCCGACAAGTACCGCGTCAGCTCGAACTGCACGCGCGCGTCGTCGATCGGGATCGTCGAAGGCAGGATCAGCGGGTTCCGGTCGCCCTTCTCCCACAGGCTGTGGATCACCGCCGCCATCAGCCGCAGCACGCCGCGCGTGCGCTGAAACTTCACCAGCGTGGACCAGTCCTCGTACAGGCGGTCGAAGATCTCGGGGTGAATCGGAAAGGCGGCCTGGAGGCGCTTCTCGTAGTCGGCGCTGCGGCACTCGGGCGGAAACTCCGGCCCTTGAGCGCGGTACTGGTCGGCAAAGGCGCGTGCCGTCACGTCGCGCTGCTTGAAGGCCTCGGGCCCGGGCAGCGGTTCGAACAGCCGCCGTCGCACGATTTCGAAGCCTTCCTCCGCAGACGCCGGCCGCCACGACGACTCCACGCGCCCCACCACGTTGCGCAGGCGGTCGAGCGCCTCGCGCCCGCGGATGCCACCCACCTCCGCGTCATCGGCCTGCGTGTGCGGCGAGCCCGCCGTGTCGGACGCCGGCAGCGAGATCACCAGCAGACAGCTGCCCGCGAGCTTGGCCGACTCGGTCAGCGCCTGCGCGAAGGTGAACTGCGTCTCGAAGCCGCCGGCCGGCAGGTCGCTCTGGTCGTGCAGCTGGCGCGCGTAGGCCACCCACTCGTCGATCAGGACGAGGCACGGCCCGTGCTCGCGCAGCAGCTCGCGCAGCACGTCGCCGGGGCTGGTGGCTTTCTCGTCGTCCTTCGCGATGCGCGCGAAGGCCTGCTTGCCGCCGAGCTGGTACGCGAGCTCGCCCCACAGCGTGCGTACGACCGTGCCGTCGGGCTTGGTCACCGGGTTGCCGGGCGAGATCTTGTTGCCCACCAGCACCACGCGCCGCGCGCTCGGCAGCTTCGTCACGCCGGCCGCGGCCATCACCGCATCGACGCCCGCGAGATCTCCCGGCGCGCTGCCGCCGAACAGGTGATACAGCGCCAGCATCGAGTGCGTCTTGCCGCCGCCGAAGTTGGTCTGCAACTGCACCACCGGGTCGCCGCCCTTGCCCGACAGGCGCTCCACCGCGCCGACGAGCAGCCGCTTCAGGCTTTCGGTGAGGAAGGTGCGGCGGAAGAACTCGGCGGGCTTCCTGTACTCGTCGCTGCCTTCGCCCAGGTGCACCTGCCACAGGTCGGCGGCGAACTCGGCCTGCTGGTAACGCCCGCTCGCCACGTCGGCGTGCGGGGTGACGATCTCGCGCCAGGGCTTGAGGGTGCCGCTCGATGCCGCCTCGATCAGCGAGCCGCCGGCCTTGCGCTTCTCGCCGCGCACCTGCTCGTCGATCGTCAGGCGCCGCAGTTCCATCATCATGCGGTCCACCTCGTCGGCTTCCCTGGCCGACACGGCGGTGAGCAGCCGCACCATCGAGTCCATCGCGCGCTCGGCGTCGCGGCTCGCGAACGGTTCCTGGTGCGCCCACTTGTTGCGCCAGTCGCGCAGCTCCTGCACCAGCGAGCGCTCGGCCCGGCCCAGCGTGCGGCCGAAGACGTCGTTCCACGTCTCCCACATCAGCTTCAGCAGGCCGGCCACGTCCCATTGCGCGATGGCCTTTCTGCCGAGCAGCGGGTCTTCGGCGAATCGTTGCACCGCCTCCATGCGGACCGTCCCCGCCTTCGCGGCGGCCTGTACCTCGCGCTCGACGAAGGGCGCGAGCCCGGCGCGCAGCAGGTCCATCGCCTTGCCGACGCGTTCCTGGTTGGTGATCGCCATCGTTCTTCCTTTACTGCGTCGTCGCGCTGCCGCCCTGCGGCGCCTGCGCGTCGCGTGCCGCCACGGTCCGCTTGATCATCTGGGCGACAGATTGCGCGTCACTCCACCGCCCTCAGAGGGTGTAGACGAAATGATCTACGCTGCCAGCCTGGTTGCGAGGATACGCGCTTCGGCCAGCCAGACCCAGGCCAGCGGGGCCCAGGTTGATCG
>JAJTYR010000086.1 GCA_021463505.1 Burkholderiaceae bacterium
GGCGTGACCAGCTCGGGCTGGGCGGCCAGCAGCACGCGCAACGGGATCGGCAGCGACAGTACCCACTGCCGCACCGGCACATGAGGGATGACGTGGTCGGAACGGGCTTTGGTACCTGAGTCGACAGTCGCGTGGATGACTGCTTCGCGGTGGGCAGTTGGCTGTTGGGAAGTTCTGGTTTGGGTCCGCTGCTGGCCTTGGCTCCGCGCCGGCGAAAGACAGGTTTAGTGGAGTGAGCTGACGCTCACGGCGACCCGGTCCGCTTCCCCACAAGAACTGCCGTCGTTGGCCAGGGCTTGCGCAGGTGTTCCGCTTGACGGAACCTGTATGAAAGATCACAATTGCGCATGATCTGCTCGTTCGCGTGCGCAGACACTGAGGCCTTGTTTCACAGCCGCGCGGTTTCCCGCTTCCGCAACATCGAGCGCGTCGCCAGGCGCAAGTTGCTTCAGATCCACGCGGCCACCGAGCTTGCCAGCCTGCGCATCCCACCCGGCAACCAGCTGGAGGCACTGAAGGCCGACCGCAAGGGCCAGCACAGCATTCGCATCAACGACCAGTGGCGAATCTGCTTTGTCTGGAAGTCGGATGGGGCGCACCGCGTCGAGATCGTGGACTACCACTAGGAGTGCGGAACATGGCCAGGTTGCTCGAAGAGATTCATCCGGGCGAGATCCTGCTGGAGGATTTCATGAAGCCCATGGGCATCAGCGCCCGCCAGCTCGCGGCGGACATCGATGTCTCGCCGAGCAGGATTAGCGAACTGGTGAACGGCCAGCGCCCCATCACCGCGGACACCGCGCTGCGGCTCGGGCTGTTCTTCGGTATGGAGCCCCGGTTCTGGCTGAACCTGCAGTCCGAGTACGACATTCGGGTCGCGGACCGGGAACTGCGAGCCAAGCTTTCGCCGAGGATCCGCGTCTTTCAGCCGGCCGCGGTGTGAACCCGTCGAGGTTGACGGTAAAAAATCTGCCGGAAAAGTGATGCACGACAGCTACTTGGGCTCGCTGGTGCCCGGCCGCACCGGGTGGTCAACCTTGGGTCATAGCGACGTCCGACCGAAAGCTCGCCAGTGGCTCAGGACTCGATAGACCTCGATAGATGTCGAAAGGTGGCCATCGTGGACGTGCCGACTGTCCTCGATAGATATCGATCGATGGTGGAAACTGCGCGAGGGGATGCCACGCGAAGTGGCGGTACATCTGACGGTACAAAACCAGCGACGTTCGAGCTGCTGTACAGGAGAATCAACGGCTTACAGACGCCGTTGATGATTGAGTGGGAGTAGGGGGCTTTCCCGAGGCGATCGTTCTCCATCGGGATCGATCGAGCGAGTCGGCTGCCACTCCGTTCCGTCTCCTTGGGTACGGAATGCCGCTGAAAAGCGTCGGGTGGCATGCAGGGCCAGTGCCCGGGTCGACCTGCAAGAGCGCGCGTGGCCCAGCCCCTCGTCTCCTTCCGCGGACGACAATGCGCTCGAACGTCGTGCGCGATGTACTTGGCGGCGAGAGCTTCCAGGCGCTGGCCGCGGGGCTGCAGGATGCGCTGTGGATGGCCGGCGGCGTGCCCGAGGAACACCGCACCGACAGCCTGTCGGCCGCGTTCAACAACCTGGCCGAACACGAGGAACTCACCCGGCGCTACCAGGCGCTGTGCCAGCACTAACCGCCATCCGGACCGCAACCGCAGTGGTCGACTGCGGTAGGCACACGTCGGCCAGGTATTCGCCGACATCGTCAGCACTGCGGACGGCCGGACAGCCCTCGGTTCGTGCAGGCGGCTTGCCCACCGCCGCGCGAGTCTTGCGTGAGAGGCGCCGATCGCGCGGCCGTGGATAAGCGCGTCCGGCCGATAGGGGCTACGGCGTCAGGTCGTCCTCGTCGTCGTGCCGGTCGCGGCGCGTTCCGTTCACATACGCCCAGAACGTCGACTTGCGTCCGTGACGGGCACGGATCTCGGCCTCGAAGTCCTCGTGCGACGGCAGGGGCAACAGGTCGGCACCGCTGCCCGCGATCTCGCCCAGTCGGGCCCAGTAGCGCGCCGCGTGGCCGTAGGCGCGGGCGTAGGCACGCTCGAGGATGCCCTTCGACAGCGCACGGTAGACGACGGTTTCGCCGCGCGGGCACTCGTGGGCGCGCAAGGCCTTGGCCAGCGGAACGAGGCGTCCGTAGTCGTTGCCCTCGATGCGCCCGGGTTCGGCCAGTAGTCTGGCCTCGGCGGCGTCCGCGTCCCCGAGTTGCAGCAGCAGCGTGGCTGCGGCCGTCAGGTCGTCGTGTGCGAGCGCGAGTTGCCGGGCGTGGGCGACGGCTTCGGGGCGCGCGGCCTCGGGCAGGTGCGCCAGCCAGCGCTGGAAGTAGAAGTCCGAGAGCGTGCGCTCGAACATCCGTTGCCGGATCGGCGAGCTCTCCTCGAAGCGGCCCAATCGCTCCAAGGCATCGGCCAGCAGGTCCTGCCGGCTGTCGTCGAGGTGGCCCCAGGAATCCTGCAGCCACGCCAGTGCGTCCGCCGGCCGGTCGGCGTCGAGGTAAGCCCGCGCGAAGGCCTGACGCTGCACGGGGTTGGGGTTCGGGCCGTAGCGCAGCGAGGCGCGCACCATGACGTCGGGGTCGCGCAACGACTCGGCCAGCAACGACAGCGCACCCGAGATTCGGAAGACGTCGACCGGCGGAGTCTTCCCAGGCGGGGCTGCGTCGAGTGCCTCCGAGAGCTGCGATTCGAGCCGGGCGACGAGACCGCGCTGCGCCGGCTCGTCGAGCAGCAGATCGGCACGCCGCAGCAGTTCGTCGCGCGCGCCGTACTGGTCGGCCTGGTAGAGCTTCAGCAGGCGCTCGGGCCAGACGCCGGGCGAGGTCTCGCAGCGTGCGGCGGCCTGCAGCCAATGGCGACACGCCGCCCTCACGGCGTCGCCGATCACGCCGTCGGAGTCGTCGGCGCGATCGAACCAGGCCGCATCCGCCTCGATGAACGCCTCGAAGAGCGCGAGGGCGGCTGGCGGATCCTTGGGCAGCAATTCGCGCGCCACCTGGTCCAGCCAGCCTTCGAGCATGCGGCCGAACTCTCCCGCCTCGCGGTAGCCGTAGAACCTGGCCGAGCGCCGCCAGCCGGACAGCGTCTTCTTGAACCCGGCGGCGAGCTTGTCCGGCCGATCGGCCAACTGCATGCGCTCGAGGCGCGCCTGAACGGCCTCGTGGTCCTTGGCGAGTTCGAGCAGAACGGCGACCAGGTCCCCCGTGTCCTGACGGCGGAGGAAGGCTTCCAGGTCTTCGGTGGGAGGCTTCGCCATGGGTTGGGGCAGAGGCTTGCGGTTCAGCTCGACGGCGTGCCCTGGCTCAAGTCCCAGAACGTGCCCTGCCAGTTCGAGATACGCCCCTCGGTGCCGCAGGCGAGACAGCGCCAGACGACGACGTCATCCTCGGCGATGGCGGTCTCGACGACGCGCCGGTCACGCTTGCGGCACTTGAAGCAGACCGGCCCCGGTGCGTCCTCGGGTCGATCGAAATCGGAGGCGTGGGCCACCACGGCGGTCAGGAAGTCCGCCATCTTTCGGGTTGGGCCCCGCTCGGGCGCAATCGCGCCTTTCGCGTCCAGGTAGTGAGCCAGGTCGATCACGTACATGGACGGGAGTGTCTCAGGGGGGAGTGGCGGCCAGTGACCGTCGGTACGGTGCGAACGCCCCGTCCGGCCGCAGTTCAATCCCCGGCCGCCACGAACCGCACCGGAATGCCGGCCGCTTCTGCCGCGCGGTTGGCTTCTTCGATGTTGCCGCGCAGTTCCGCGGCGTAATACGTGCTCCCGGGGTGCTCACCCAGGATCACCTCGACGCCCAGCGTCTCGAGGTCATCGCCCGCCATGTCGAGGAAGAACTTCAGCGCCGCGCCCTGCGCCGTGCCAGACTTGGGCAGGTAGTCGTCTTCGTAGTTCCAGTCCGGCGGCTCGCCGAACCACGTCTCGATCACGGGGACCACGCGGTCTTCGAACTGATTGCCTGTCAGACCCAGGAGCCAGTCCTCAGCTCCCTCCTCGGGCTCCTCGGGAAGTGCTTCGAGGCGGGCCTTCAAGGCGGCCAGCTTCCGCTTGCTTCCACTGCCCTCAGCTTCCGCGTCCTCCAGGTCGGCCTCGAGCTCGTCGCGAAAGTCCGAATAGATCGATTGGATCGCCCACGCCAGCGGCTGACACTCGCCCATGGCTTCGGCCAGATCCTTTGGCGAGCGTGACCAGAAGCTGGCGACGTACTCGTAGAACTCGGCGCGGGTCTCGGCCTCGGCGTAGTTGGCCCTGCGCAGGGTGCCGCCATCGCTCACCTCGAATACGGTGATGGGTTCGGCGGGCTCGAGCGGCTTCGGCGTCCCTCGGTTCTCGGTCACGGACTCGCTCCTACTATGGACTTCACGAGGCAATCGCCTCGACGGAAGGCGGCCGTGAACGCACCGGCCAGTTCGTCGCTGGTGTGGAAGTCATCGGCGCCAATGCAGAGGTCGGGCCTCGCGTTCGGGGAATCCGCCATCTCGTAGGGTAGCGCGACGCTCGGGAAGTTGTGGCAGTCGATCACCAGGCATCGCCCGTGCCGCTCGAGCGCCGCCTCAGCGGCGTCAGCTGCGAGGTCGCCGTGTAGACCGCGCCCATGCCGCGGGCGGCCATCGGCTCGTCGCCGTCGTCCGGGAATCGCTCGACGTCCACCACGAGGCGGCCGACAGGCGAGCGGACGACCACGGCTTCCGACAACTGCGCGCGCACGTCCGCCGGCACCGCCGTCGAATCGTGCGGCACGTGCAGGACGACCCACGACGGATAGGTCATCGGGGCGACCCCTGCCGGAGGCCGGTTGCCCGAGTCGGCAAGGCGTGCTCGCCGTAGCCACCTCGGCCAGCCTCAGTCCTCCGCACCGTCTTCGTCCTCCGGTTCCGGGAAGTGCTCGATGACGCGCTGCCGGCAGAGGCTGTCGAAGTCCGGGTAGAACTCCGACTCTGCGCTGAAGAAGTCCAGGCTCGCATCGCGATCGTCCTCGAAATTCATCTCGAGCACGTCGATCAGCGGCCAGGCCCCGAGGAAGAAGTCCGCGAACTCGCCGAGCGTCATCGGCTTGTCGGTCCGCGTCTCCGTCGTCCCCTGCAGGGTCTCGCCGCCGTACTCGTCGACCACCCGGTAGTGGATCGCACCGCCATCGGGCCGCGCGTAGACGCACGTGACGTCGTAGGTCGTCGACTTGATGCTGATGCGGGCGATCTCCACCTCGCCGTCTTCCGTGTCGGGCAGGTAGTTGCCGCCCATGAACATCGGGTGGACCGACTCCAGGGCTTTGCGGCCGGCGGGCGAGATGCCCTCGGCGCTCAGCAGGGTGCGCACCTCGGCGTGCCGGCCGGCGTCGAACAGGGCCTGCAGCTTCTGCCGCAGCACCGCGCCCTTGACCTTCGACAGCAGGTAGCGCTCCAGCTTCTGCGGCCGGAAGTAGGTGTCCGGCCTGTAGCCCAGATCGATCTCGTCGCTCATGACCGTGCTCCCCCGTTGGCAGCGTTCTCCCAAGGCAGCGCCAGGTCGTCCCGCCCGAAGTGCCCGTAGGCCGCCGTCGGGTAGTAGATCGGTCGCAACAGGTCCAGTTGCCGGATGATCCCAGCCGGGGTGAGGTCGAAGTCCGCCTGCAACGCTCGAGCGATTTCCGCGTTGCGGGCAGCACTGGCGCCCTCGGCATCGACGAGAAAGCTCACCGGTTCGGCCACGCCGATGGCGTAGGCCAGCTGCACCAGGCACCGAGGTGCCCAGCCACGGGCCACGACCTGCTTGGCCAGGAATCGCGCCACGTACGCGGCCGATCGGTCCACCTTCGACGGGTCCTTGCCCGAGAAGGCACCGCCGCCGTGGGGCGCAGCGCCACCGTAGGTGTCCACGATGATCTTGCGCCCGGTGAGCCCGGTGTCGCCCTTCGGGCCGCCGGTGACGAAGCGCCCGGTCGGGTTGATGAGCTCGCGATAGCTGCTGGCGCGCAGCGCCTTCGGGATGACAGCGTCGATGATCTCGCGGCTCACCGCCGCGCGGAGAGTGACGGTGTCGACGTCTTCCGCGTGCTGGGTAGAGAGCACCACCGCCTCGACCGCCACCGGCCGGCCGTCTTCGTAGCGGAAGCTGACCTGCGACTTGGCGTCGGGCTGCAGCCAGGGCAGGGCGCCCGAGCGGCGCAGTTCGGCCTGACGACGGACCAGTCGGTGTGCATAGACGATCGGCGCCGGCATCAACTCCGGCGTCTCGTCGCAGGCGTAGCCGAACATCAGGCCCTGGTCGCCGGCGCCGATCACGCCGTCGCCTCGGTCCACGCCGCGGTTGATGTCGGCCGACTGGCCGTTGAATCGCACCTGCACCTCGCAACGCTCGGGGTCGATGCCGGTGGCGCCGTCGCGGTAGCCCGCGTCGCGCAGCACGCCGGCCACGATGGCCACGGCGCGTTCGCGCACGTGGCGGAACACCTCGGGATCGCGCGTCTTGAACTCCCCGGCGAGCACCACGCACTGGTCGGCCAGCAGGGTTTCGCAGGCCACGCGGGCGGTGGTCTCCAGGCGAAGGAACTCGTCGAGCACCGCATCGGAGATGCGGTCGGCGAGCTTGTCGGGGTGGCCTTCGGAGACGGACTCCGACGAGAAAAGGCCGTTTCGGACGGACATGCTTCAACTCCTCTTTAGCCGCGTTCGACGACGTGTCGGGGGCGGCAATCCGGATCAAATCCTCCCGGTCCTTCGCCTCGACGGCGGGCGGACCAGCCCGTGAACACTCAGCGCAGCAAGATCAAGCGCGGCACGGCATCGGCGTCGCTCCAGACGATGGCGTTCTGCTTCAGGGCCCGGCCCAGCGTCTTGGCGGCTTCCAGCTTCAACCCGAAGACGAGGTAGCTCGCCTCGCCCGGCCACTGGTTGGACGGGTGCTGGCCGATGCCTTCGACGTGGGCGAGGCTGCGGCGGGAGAGTTCCAGCCCGAGATCGGCGTGCCGCTGTGCGTTGGACGCGGCGCCGACGTCCTCGCTGAACGGGTTGCAGGCCGTGATGTAGGCGCTGCAGTCGCTCCGGAAGCGCTTGTGCGCGGCGGCGAGTGCGGCACTGGGCTCGTCGACTCGCAGGGTGAATGGCTCGGCGCCGTGTACCTGGTAGTGGGTCTCGCGGTAGGCCTGAATGAGGCCGGCGTCGATCACTGAATCCGGAAACAAAAAAGCCCTCCTGAACAGAAGGGCCGACGCTGTTGCCCGCTTGGTTGCTCCCGAAGGAGCCGCATCCGCTTTCGCGTTCCACCTTGCCCGGGTAGGCAGGTTGGCATGGGCGTCGGCCCAATTCCAAATGTGTGGCGATTGTAACTCAGGCATCTCGCCGGCCGCACAACGCCGGTGGCCGTCACTGAGCCACTGTCGCGCGAGTCTTGTGTGAGGGGCATCGACAGTGCCGCAGCAGCCATGGCCGGTCACCTCACCCTCGGTGGAGGGGCGACCATCGTATTACTTGTTTGGTTCCGGCTACGCCGGCTTAGGTTCATCGCATCGTGCCATCGCGCATCGGCGTAGGCGCGTTCAGCCTCGTCGCGCGCGGAGTTCCCTGTCGCAGCAGCCCCGGCGACTCCGGACTCCTCCACCTGAAAGCGGTAGCCGCGCCGCGAATAGTTGCGGATGGCGTCTATGAGGGGTGCGGTTCGGCCACGCAAGTCCTCCTCGCAATCAAACCCTGATGCGGCACCACTGCGGCAATCGACTCGCCGGGCTGCATGCACTCGCCGGCGAGCGGTTCGTTGAACTCACCGGGCCGAGGTGATGGCCTCGAGGTATTTGCTGACCGCCTCTGTCCATAGATGCGGATGCCTGATTACGGCATGTCCGGCGTTCTGGCCCGGCACCCGATAAAACTCGAATCGACCCTTGCCGCCCGCTGCCACAAAGGCTTCGAAGTTGCTCTTGCTGTGGGACAAACTGTAGAAGGGATCCGGCTCTCCGTAGAGCCAAAGCGTTGGCAGCGGGAACTGCGCTCCGCGCTTGAATGTCGCTGCGTTGACCTGGGCAGCGTCTGGACACCGTTCGCCGATCCAGCCGCCGACGAAGTTGATGACACCGATGAAGCCACCTGGTCGCTCGCCGGCATAAGCGATCGCAAGGATGCCTCCTCGCGACTGACCCGCCAGCAAAACGCGGCCCTGGACGACGTTTTGCCGTGTTCGTATGTGCGCCATGACAGCGTCAAGGTCCTGAATCGCACGATCCACGCCGGGCAGCGAGTAGGCGGCCCGGCATGAGTATCGACTGCGATCCGGCTCGAAACCTTCGTCATACCTCCCTTCCGAAGCACCCCGGCCGCGGCGCTGCGGAAAGACAACCATCCATCCCCGCTCCACGAAGAAATCGGCGGCGGCCGGACTCGACCAACTGCGCTTGACCAGATCGGGGTTGTTGCCGGTGGAGCCGTGATTGAACACGACTGTGGGAAATGGCCCTGCGCCTTGTGGCTTTCGAACGAGTAGCTCCAGGCGGACCGGCTTGCCGTCCTCGACAAGTGGCGTGGCAATGTACTCGCTGGCAAGGTCTTGCGCCTGCGCGACGACGAGCACAAAGAGCAGCCATGTCCCGAGGGCCAGGGTCGCCATGCATTTTGTCTTCACTCTATCCATGATGATCCCGGTTACGCGACTCCATTTCCTGTCAAGCCGCCACGTTCGTCTGCCAATCGCGGCCGCATCCGCCGAGGGGTCGAGCCGTCAGACGACGTATTGTGCGCGCCCGCGCAGCGCATCGGCGAGATCGTCGCCGGAAAGCGCGCCATCACCGCGGACACGGATCTGCGGCTGTGCCGCTTCTTCGGGCTCTCGGATGGATG
>JAJTYR010000087.1 GCA_021463505.1 Burkholderiaceae bacterium
TGGCACTGGCAGTGCTGGGGCTGGCGGCGCTGTGGTTGGCGAGGAGGCGGCGGCCAGGTTGAGGCTTCGGCGCTTGGGATTCTTCGATTCTTTCGGGGTCCGGGGGCGTAGCCCCCGGCGGATGAACACGCGATGGCCCGCTACGAGCACCTGCCGATCTACAAGGCCGCGCTGGACATGGCGGTGCACTTCGAGCGGATGGTGGCGGGCTTTCCGCGCTATCACAAGTACACGCTAGGGACCGAACTGCGCGACGGCAGCCGTGCGGTGCTGATGCAGGTGGTCAAGGCGAACAACGCCTCGGGCGCTGCGGCGCGTTCGGCCGAACTGGTCCTGCTGCGCGAGCAGCTCGACGCACTGCTGCTTGCCTTGCGGCTGGCAAAGGAGGTGCAGGCATTGAAGAGTTTCGCCGGCTACCTGCATGCAGTCGAGCAGGTCGGTACGGTGGCCAGACAGAACGAAGGCTGGTTCAGGCACACGAAGGCGAAAGCCTGATTCGTGTGCAAGGCATGGGGGCCGGAATGCCCGTGGCGTGCCGGTGCTTCACCGGCCGGTACGGGCAGCGTGCCGAGTCTCATCATCGTGCGTCCATCCCGCCGGCGCTGTCGCACCGGCATGATCGTTCAGGAAGGCGTACCCGTCGCGGGATCGCCTTCCGGTGGCCTCGCCGCTCGTGAGTTCGCCCTGGCGGGGGAAGTGGATGGACATGCTGCAGTCCAACGACTACTGGTCCGGTACGGAGTACGCGCCGAATCCGAACAACGCGTGGAACTTCAATACCAACGACGGCAACCAGAACAACGCGAACAAGAACAATGCGTTGTATGCATTGGCTGTGCGCCCCGGAGGATGATGCCCTGTGTCGCTGTTCTCGCTGGAGAACCTCCATCGGCAGTATCTCGCCTGCCGGCGCAACAAGCGCAACACGATCAACGCGTTGCGTTTCGAGTGGCGCCAGGAAGCGAACCTGCTGGCGCTGCGCGACGCCCTGGTCGACCGCAGCTACCAACCGGGTCGTTCTGTCTGTTTCTTTGTTCGCCGGCCCAAGTTGCGCGAGGTGTTCGCGGCCGACTTCCGCGATCGTGTCGTGCACCACGTCCTCGTCGGCCACCTCGAAAGAACCTGGGAGCCCGTTTTCATTCACGACTCATGGGCCTGCCGCAAGGGGAAGGGCGTGCACGGCGCCGTGGCGAGGTTGCAAGGCTTCATGCGCCAGGCGAGCGCCAACGGCACGCGCGAGGCCTGGGCGCTGCAGCTCGATATCCGCAACTACTTCATGAGCATCGACAAGGAGCGCCTGTTCGCGATGCTCGACGCGAAGCTGCGGCCTCACCGGATCGAGGATGTCGAGGCCAGGTGGCTGTGCGCGAAGCTGATCTTCCACGACTGTACCCACGAGCCCGTGTTCAAGGGTGATCCGCGTCTCGTGGACCGGTTGCCGTCGCACAAGACGCTTTTCCACGCGCCCGCCGGAAAGGGATTGCCGATCGGCAACCTGAACAGCCAGTTTTTCGCCAACGTGTACCTGAACGCACTGGACCAGTTCGTCAAGCACGAGCTGAAGTGCCACTGGTACCTTCGCTACTGCGACGATTTCGTGCTGCTGGCGCGGTCGCGCGCGCAACTCGAGGCGTGGCGCGAGCGGATCCGTCTTTTCCTGGCCGAGCGCCTGGCCCTGCAACTGAACGACGCCCGTGAGCGGCTGCGACGGATCGACGACGGCGTGGATTTCCTCGGATACATCGTTCGGCCGTTTCACCTGTTGGTTCGGCGGCGCGTCGTCGGTCATCTGCGCGAACAACTCGCACGCGCCCGGCGCGAACTCGTCGCAACCGCGCCGAACGTGACCGCCTTTCGGTTCGACGCAGATGCGCTTCGCGCGTTGCGGGCGCGCCTTGCGTCCTACCTCGGCCACTTCAGGCCTGCGTCGTGCCGGAAACTCGTTGCCGCGATCCGGGACGAGAATCCCTGGCTGAGCCAGTACTTCCGGCTGGACCTCGGCAAGCTGTCGGTGCAGCCCCGATTCGTGCCTCCGCCGACCGTCCGCAGCGTACTCGGTCAGTACCGCCACTGGTGCACCGAGTTTCCCGGTGACGAGGTGCTGATCCAGATCGGCGCGTTCATCGAGCGCCTGCAATGGCCGCCGCGCCGGATCGGGCGACGCGGCAGTGCGTCAGCGCGGTCCGGTGTCGTTTCCGCGGGCCTGCGGCGGATGAGGCCGACGCGGCGCGGTGCGATCGACGGCTTTCCCGTGCGGCAATTGCCGCGGCGCGTCGCTGCACTGTTGGCGCAGGGGCGCCCGGTGCTGCTGGTCGCGCAGACCGGGATGCCTGCGGGACGGATCGAACAGCGCCGACCGTTGCTGAGGTGGATGCCGCACGCGCCCACAGACGCCTGGCTGGCGCGAGAAGCCGCGGTTCGGCCCCCGTCCGCCGCCTGCCCGACCGCGACGCGCCCGGCGCCACCCTCGAATCCGGATGGCTCCGTTCAACGCCGAGGGAGGATGCGAAACCTGCGGCGTCCGGTCATCCTGTCCGTCTCGAAGTCGTTGTGATCGATGGTCAGGATGTCGGCAAGCCGCAGCTTCGAGCCGGCATGCACGAGGGTGGCATCGGCGAAATCCATCGGCCGGTCGCGGTAGCGTTCCATCAACGATTGCAGCGCAGGGAAATCGGCTCTGAGGTCGGTTCGTTCTTGGTGCTTCGAGCCCGTATCTCAGTTGGACCCGCGGCCCCACGAGCACCCCGTACTGTCGCCAAGGGCCTTACGCCCCGGAGCACGCACTTCAGAGTTCGATGACGTGGGCCGCACGCCGATGTCGCCGCGACACGGAGGCCATGATGGACGTCATCTACCCGCGCTGCGCGGGGCTGGACGTGCACAAGCAAACCGTCGTGGCGTGCGCCCGCATCGCCGGCGCCGGTGCGGCGCACCGGCAGAGGCGACAAAGCCCGGGACTTGCCCGGGCTTTGGGTGATTGGTGGTGTTTGGTTGCCCCCGCGAACCCGGTCTGACTGTGATGCATGGCAATGGATCGGGCCGGTGCGGGATGCCGAGGGTCAAGCGCCCAGGACCCGACGTGCCAGCACTGACTGCATGTCCCGGCGGCCATCGACGATCAGGTCGATGACAACCTGGCTGCCCAGGACGCGACTTGGCCCGCTTCGCGCGCAGGCGCGCCGCCACATCGGCAACCGGCTTGACCCGACCTGCCTTCACGTCCTGCTGCCCGAGCGCCAGGATCTTCAGCAGGGCCAAGGTCTGCTGCGTCTCCTCGAAGGACGCAACGTCCTGCAGCACGGCTTTGGCTTCCCCGTTCTGCGTGATGACCAAGGGCTCCCGGTTTTCGGCCAGGTGGATGAGCACCTCGGCGGCATTGGCCTTGAGGTAGCTGATGGGCTTGACTTGGGATGAATAGCGCACAGCCCTGCTCCCGAGATCGAGAAGGACCAGATATCGTCTTTAATCGGCCTTGCCACAACCTGCCGCGCAGCACGGCTGTACACGGTCCGAGGCGCCATCTCGGGCCTGCTACGCAAGCGTCTGGGCCTGGCGGTCACACAGTCCCGCGATGCCGACGGCGAGCGGGCGTACCGCATCGACCGACCAGAGCGATCCCTGCGCGGCGAACATTCGATTCACCCGCCTGCGTACCCTATTCGCACGCTGGCCGTTTTGCCCGGAGCGGACCTCGAATCCGCCGCAAGCCCGCGCCGGCATGGAGTTTGCCTCCCCGGGGTGGACCTTCGTTTTGCGGCCGACCTCAACGATGGTCGGCGACCGTCACCATCGTCACGACGATCCCCTCGGCCGCGTCGCGTGAGGTTGGTGATGGCTGTGACGGTATCGCTATTGTTTCCACAGCCGGCAGAAACGACGCCTGCGATCACGTCCCTGCCGGCGCCTGCATCCACGCAGGGATGTCTCGCTGGCCGTGCAGCACGCGCCAGACATCGATGTGGTCGGGATGCCCGACGTAGAAGACGAGGTGGGGATAGCGCGCGAGCGACCAGCAGCGCAGCCCCGGCAGGTTCAGTTCATGCGCGTAGCGCGGTGAGCCGGCGGCGGAATGACGGCCGATGTGCGCGTACGCCTTCTCCAGAGCATCGACGAAGCCGAGTGCCGCTGACTCGGCACCCTCGCCGAGGTAGTAAGCGACCGCATCCTCGACATCCCGGCGGGCCTGCTCGCGCGGGACGACGGGCTTGATTTTCATCCCGGGCTTCAGGCGTGGCTGCCGGTCTTGCTGCGCGTCCTGGCCCCAGCCTGTACCTGCTTGCGCAAGCCTTCGAAGTAGGCACGGTCCACCGCAGCGGTCGGAGCCGACGCGGCGCCGGCGAGCAGCAGGCCGCGCAGCTGAAGCCGATCCTGATCGCGGCGGATCAGTTCACGCACGTATTCGCTGCTGGTGCCGTAGCCGCGCTCACTGACCTGTTCGTCGACGAACGCCTTGAGGCTGTCGGGCAGGGAAATGTTCATCGTGCTCATGGCGCAAGGGTAGGTTCTTTGGCAAAATTTGGCAAGGCGGCGTTTTGGCCCTTCCGGCCTTCCGCGAGACGACGCAAATGCCAGGCCCAACCGACTGCCTCCGCCATTGGGACCTGGCGCATAGCTGTCGCGAACTCGTCAATGCGGTGGGCCTCGCGGCACAGCGCGTCGTTGCGCGGATCGATGGCCGCGCACAGGCCCGGGTGCCGACACTGCGATTGGCCAAAGGCAACCACTTCTCGCTTGCGGGCCGGTCGCCGTTTTCGAGGCTGATCGATCCGGTTCCGAACGAAGCCGGACCCGGCGTGCATCTGACTCTGGATCTGGCCGGGCAGGCGCGCTTCGGGCCCGACGTCGAATGGATCGACGAAATCGACTACCAGGTCGGTGCATGGATTCCCTGGCTGTGACTTCCTTGTTTCCGGCGAAGAAGTCCAGTGCATGACAGCGGCGTAGACGTTCGGGAAGTGATGTTCGCGCAGGTACATCGTCGTGCCCATGACTTTGCGTCCGTAGCGGGTGACGCGCCAGCGCCTGGTGCGCGGGATCCTGGCGTCAGGCCGTGGGCATGCAGGCGTCGGAAGCACCGGCCGAGCCTGGCGCTGGCCTTCTTCGGGTCGTCGGCACAAGCACGTAGCCGGCGTGTGCCGTTCAGCCGCGAACGGATGTCGCGGTGGGTAAAGCCGTGCAGGCAGTGCTCGCCAGTGAGCTTGCGGCCCTCGATGCTCGCACCACAGCGGCCGACATGATCGGCCCGGCCCGGAACGCCGCCCGGCGCGTCCCTGAATCGCCTTCCCGGATCGATGCGATGAAGAGGCGTTGTAGCGATGCACGACCGTCGACGCCTGGTGAGACTTGCCACGGCGACGATGAGTTGGCTGTGTTCGCAGAGCTCGGCCAGATCGTCGAGGAGACGATCGAGCTCTACGTCAACGAAGGCCGTCCGCTGCCGCCGGCGACTTCATGGCGCGACTACGCCAACAAGATGCAGCACGTGGCGTGAACAGCAGTTACTGCGAACGCATTGACCCGTAAAGCTCGGCGCTGCAGTGTGCGCATAGCGGCCCTCGACGCGGTTACGATGCACGAGACGCATCAAACGATGCTAGAATTGATGCGCATTTCAGGCGATTGCACGGGAGAACCCATGCGCACCACCGTCACCATCGACGACGCCCTGATGAAGGAGGCGAGCGCCGCGGCCGGTACCACGAAGCCCTCCGAGGTCATGCGCCAGGCGCTCGAAGCGCTGATCGAGCGGGAGGCAACGCGGCGCCTGATCCTGCTGGGCGGCGGCGATCGCAACGCCCAGGCGCCGCCACGACGCCGCAGTCGGCCCGCGGGCCGCGCTCTCGCGGAGCGCGCGTGATCCTGGTGGACACGTCGGTCTGGATCGATCATTTTCGTCGCGTCGACCGATCGTTGCGACAATTGCTCGAGGCGAGCCGTGTCGCCTGTCATCCGTTCGTGATCGGCGAGTTGGCTTGCGGTGCCCTGCGCCAGCGCGACGAAGTGCTCGGGGCGCTGGCGAGGCTGCCCGCGGTGCCGCAGGCCAGTCACGACGAAGTGCTCTGGTTCGTCGACCACTACGGCATTGCCGGCCGTGGTGTCGGCTGGGTCGACGCGCACCTGCTCGCCAGCAGCCGGCTGGCTGCCGGAACCCGGCTCTGGTCGCGCGACCGACGTCTGCAGGACATCGCCGCCGAGCTGCGGCTCGCATGGTCGGAGCAGGAACAGGGACGCAAAATATGAGACGCGCGCTACCGCCGGCGTCGTACCGATTCGTGAGGATCTCCGTTTGACCCGAAAAGCACTCATCACCGGCATCACAGGCCAGGACGGCTCCTACCTCGCCGAGTTCCTGCTCGACAAGGGCTACGAAGTCCACGGCATCAAGCGCCGCGCTTCGCTGTTCAACACGCAGCGCGTCGACCACATCTACGAAGACCCGCACGTCGCGCACCAGCGCTTCGTGCTGCACTACGGCGACCTCACCGACAGCTCGAACCTCACGCGCATCATCGCCCAGGTGCAGCCCGACGAGCTCTACAACCTCGGCGCGCAGAGCCACGTGGCGGTGAGCTTCGAGGCGCCCGAGTACACCGCCGACGTCGACGCGCTGGGCGCGCTGCGCCTGCTCGAGGCCATCCGCTTCCTCGGTCTGGAGAAGAAGACGCGCTACTACCAGGCCTCGACCTCCGAGCTGTACGGCCTGGTGCAGGAGATTCCCCAGAAGGAGACGACGCCCTTCCATCCGCGCAGCCCCTACGCGGTGGCCAAGCTCTACGCCTACTGGATCGCGGTGAACTACCGCGAGGCCTACGGCATCTACGCCTGCAACGGCATCCTGTTCAACCACGAGTCGCCGCGCCGCGGCGAGACCTTCGTCACCCGCAAGATCACCCGCGGGCTGGCCAACGTCGCGCAGGGGCTGCAGGACTGCGTGTACCTGGGCAACCTCGGCGCGCTGCGCGACTGGGGCCACGCCAAGGACTACGTGCGCATGCAGTGGCTGATGCTGCAGCAGGACGCGCCCGAGGATTTCGTCATCGCCATCGGCGAGCAGTACAGCGTGCGCCAGTTCGTGCAGTGGTCGGCGCAGGAGCTGGGCGTTTCCCTGCGCTTCGAGGGCAAGGGCCGCGACGAACGCGGCGTGGTCGAGTCGGTCGCCGGCGACAAGGCGCCGGCGGTCAAGCCCGGCGACGTGCTCGTGCGCGTCGATCCGCGCTACTTCCGCCCCGCCGAGGTCGAGACGCTGCTGGGCGACCCCACGAAGGCGCGCGAGAAGCTCGGCTGGGTGCCCGAGATCACGGCGCGCGAGATGTGCGCCGAGATGGTCGCGCACGACCTCGACCTGGCGCGCCGGCACGCGTTGCTGAAGAGGCACGGGTACGAGGTGACGGTGAGCAGCGAGTAGCGGCGCCGCCCCGGGCCGGCGCCCCGCGCCGCCGCAGCGCCCCGGGCCGGCGCCCCCCGCCGGCCCGACCGCATCCCCCCGGCCGGCTCGACCGCATCCTGTGCAACCGGATGTTGCACCTTCTGCCGTGAAAGGCGTTCCACCGCTGAAAACGCATCATTCGGTGGCGGCGCGCCCCACGCGCAGCACCGCGTGCGCCAGACGGCACCGGCGCGGCCCACGCGCAGCACAGGCCTGCGCTCTTGCGGCGGTGTGCGTCAGTTGGCCGACCCACCCGGCTGATGCCCGGGAGGTGCCCAGATGGTAATCTGCCGCGATAAGGCGCCACGCGCGGCGGTCGGGGCACTCGATCAGTACACTGCGCTCAACCAGGGAGGCGCGCATGCAGTTCACTATCGAGGTCGAGCGCGAAGATGACGGCCGATGGCTGGCCGAGGTCGTCCAGTTGCCCGGTGCGATTGCTTATGGCGCGTCGGCCGATGAAGCCATCGCGAAGGCCGAAGCCCTTGCCCTCAGGGCCCTTGCCGAACAGCTCGAGCATGGCGAAGCGGGTCCGGCCGACATCAGCATCGTCGTGCCAGCGGTTGTATGACCCAATGGGCATCTGCGAAGGCCGAGCGTGTCTTTGCAGCACTGCTCGAGATCGGTTGGCGGCTCGAGCGTCGATCGGGCTCGCACCGAACGCTCGCACGCGATGGCTGGCCAGATTTCGTGTTCGCCTTCCACGACGGCGACGAGATCGGTCCGCGCATGCTTGCACGTATCGCAAAGCACACCGGTCTCACGCCCGAAGACCTGCAGGGCTTTGGGGCGAGTGACGCGCGAGAAGCTCGACTGGGTGCCAGAAATCGGCGTGCGCGAGATGCGCGCCGAGATGGTCGCGCACGACCTCGACCAGGCGAGCCGGCATGCCTTGGCGAAGCGCCATGAGTATGAGGTGGCGGTTAGTAGCGAATGAACCCCGATTCCCGAATCTTCGTCGCCGGCCACCGCGGCATGGTCGGCTCCGCCATCGTGCGCCGCCTGCAGGCAGACGGCGCAACCGCCCTGCTGCTGCGCTCGCGCGCCGAGCTCGACCTCACCGACCAGGCGGCGGTCGAGGCCTTCTTCGCCGCCACCAAGCCCGAGTACGTGTTCCTGGCCGCCGCGAAGGTCGGCGGCATCCACGCCAACGACGCGTACCCGGCCGAGTTCATCCGCGACAACCTGGCCATCCAGACCAACGTGATCCACTCGGCCTGGAAGCACGGCGCCCGCAAGCTGTGCTTCCTCGGCTCGTCGTGCATCTACCCGAAGCTCGCGCCGCAGCCG
>JAJTYR010000088.1 GCA_021463505.1 Burkholderiaceae bacterium
GGTCGGGCAACTCGAGAGCGGTGAATTTCATCGACAGACGAGCCTGCTCGCCGCGGCATGGCCCGCCGGCACGGTGGAGGCACTCGAAGTACCCGGTCGACAACGCGGCGGACGCCCGATCGATCGGGCGGATGGTCGTCCGGATCGACGCGATACCCAGGGCGAAGGCAGCGATCCAGCCCGCGGCGTCGGACTGCGCGGATGGCTCCGACGAGGCGCACGACAGGTAACGCGGTACCGGTGGTGCGACCACAGGACAGTGTTCCGGGGATCACCTCGCACGCGCCCCGTTGGTGAGTGCCACCGCGACCGCCTCGTCGATGGCGGCCATGACCGCGTCGGGTCGATCGCGGTGGATGTAGTGACCGGCGCCGGCCACGACGTCGAGGCGGGGAGCATTCACCAGGTCGAGCCACGCGTGCATCAGTCGGCGATGCATGGCCTCGAAGCTGCCACGCTCCAGGGCCGGGTAGTCCTGTCGCACCAGCACCCGCGCCGGCACCCGCCGTGCCGCGGCGCGCGCCGCGCTGCCCAGGCGTTCGCGCAGGCAAGCGTCCTGCGCGTCGAACTCCGCGGCCATCGTCGACGTGAAGCCGAGCCGCGCCACCTCGACCACTGCAGCCATCGCGGGTGCCTCGGCCTGCAGGCGCTGCCAGTGATCGGGATGTGTCGGCTCGATCAGGACCAGCGCGGCCACGTCCTCCGGATACAGCGCGGCGTGCACCCATTGGTAGCGCCCGCCAAGCGAATGACCCACGAGCACCACCGGGGTGCGGATGCCCAGGCGCTGCAGCAGCGCGTGCTGTTCGTCGGCGATCGTGCACGGATCGCGCCCTGCCCGGGTTCCCGCACGGCCGCCGTAGCCGGGGCGATCGAATGCGAGTACGGCGTGCCGCGCGGCGAGGCGCGAGTAGATCGGAGCCCAACTGCGCGCACCGTCTCCGTGCCCGGCCTGCAGCACGATGGTCGGCTCGACGGAGCCGGCGCGGCGCCAATGATCGATGCCGTCTTTGCCGCGCGGCGTTTCCGCGCAGGCGATCAATGCTGCCGTGGCGACGGCCAGGATCGTCGCAGCGACGCAACGTGTCATCGCACACCCTCCACGACAGCCTGCGGTGCCGGCGGCACCACCCGTCGTGGCGCAAGGCCGAACCAGGGCCTCAGGACCGGCACGCGCCGCACCAGTGCGTGACAGCCAGCGCTCGACGCGAACGTGCCGAGCGCCAGCAACACCCCTTCAATGGGCGCCGACAAGGCCAGCGGCGCAAGCGCCACAGCCAGTGCGATGAGAACCGTCTGGTGCACGAGGTAGACGGTGAACACGGCCTCGGTGAGTCGTGCACGCCAGGCGAAGTCGCGGTTCCAGTGGCGGTGCGCGAACCCGAGTGCGGCCAGCACCGCGCACCACTGCATCGTGGCAAAGCCGACGCGTGCCAGGCCGCGCGTCAGCAGCGTGTCCGGCAGATTGCTGCCCGGTGAGGCGATGAGCATCGCGAGCCAGCCGGCGAACGCCAGCGCGAACGAGATCCAGCGTGCCGCGTCGATGCGCGGCCAGGGCGTCGCCAGCTGCGCCATGGCGGCACCGGCGACGAAGAACGCGACATAGCACGCGTGCAGGTAGACGTCGTCGACCAGAGCATGCGTGGGCGGGAATCGATCGATCAGCGCCAGGCGCAGTGCCGCGAGCAGCACCACGGGCAACCACCACATCCGCGCGCCGGCCAGCGCCCGCTGCAGCCATGCGGCGGTGCGCTCGGGCAACGTCGGCCAGATTCGCACGAATCCCCACCACAGCACCGTGTAGACGAGCAGATAGACGACGAACCACAGGTGGTTCCAGGTGGGCAGCAGCAGGCAACCACGCGACGGCGCACAAAAACCTTCGAAGCCGCTGAAATACAACCGCAGGAACTCGGGATAGCTGCCGCTGTAGGCGTGGAACTGGCGCACCTCGAAGTACGCCTGCGGCGGTACCAGCAAGGCAATCCCCAGCAGCACCGGCAGGCCGAGCCGACTCACACGCGCGCGCAGCCACCCGATGCTCGCTCCACTGCGCCCCAGCATGTACGAGGTCGCCACGCCGGAGAGCAGGAACAGCAACGACAGGCGCCATGGTGACGACAGTCGCAACCACGGCTCCAGCCCGGAACCCGCCGCCGGGCTCTTCACGTGCCAGGGCCAGCTCACGTAGTACATCCCTACGTGATAGAGCACGAGCAGCACGAATGCGGCGATGCGCAGCGCGTCCAGGAAGTGGAGCCGCTCTCGCGGCGGCACGGGGGTGACAGGGGCGAGCATGGTGTCGATGGCCTGCGGTGAAGGGCGATGCGCTCATCGTCGTCGCGCCACCGTGCCACCGCCAGCGTCGCGGGACGAAGTGGACCGGTTCCGTGGCGAGCCGGCCAGCGGCAGGCCGCGATCACCCGCGCGCGACGAGCCGCTGCATCAAGGCGCCACGGAACTGCCGGCTGCAGGGCACGATCTGCCCGCCAGCCAGCCGCACCCTGGCATCGCCCTTGCCGAGCGGCAGCACCTCGCGGACCTGCGCCAACGCCACGGCGGCGCCGCGCTGCGTGCGCACGAACCCGTCGCCCAGGTCGGCGAGCAGGCCGGCGAGCGTGCGGCGCATCAGCGGCGCTCCGTCGTCCAGGTGCAGCACCACGTAGTTGTCGGCCGCCTCGATCCAGTGGATCTGCGCCACGGCGACGATTCGTGTGCGCCCACGCTCGGCAATCAACAGTTGCGCCGGCGCCGGCCGCGGCCCCGGTGTCGCCCGCGCGCCGCGGGTACGCAGACGCTGTACCGCGCGCGCCACGTGCGTCGGGTCGGCCGGTTTGAGCAGGTAGTCGATCGCCGCGGCGTCGAAGGCGCGCAGCGCATAGTGATCGAACGCACTCACGAACACGATCGCGGGCGCCGGATCGGGCAGCGAGGCGGCGACTGCGAGGCCGTCGACATCGGGCATCTGCACGTCGAGAAACAATGCGTCGGGCCGATGCTGCAGGACGAGCTGCAGTGCCTCGGCGCCACTGTGCGCCTCGGCGAGCACCTGAACCTCGGGGTGTACCCGCAGCAGTCGCTTCAGCCGCGCGCGCGCCGGGGCTTCGTCGTCGACCAGCAGCACGCGCAGGAGTGGATCCATCTACCGTTCGCAGGGCAACTCGAACCAGGCGCTCACACCGGCCGGTTCGCGCCGCTGCAGGCCCACTGCCGCACCATCACCGTGATGGGCGCGCAGCCGTTCACGCAGCGTGCCGAGCCCGACACCGGGCGTGGCCACGGACGCCAGGTCACCGCGGCTCTGTGCCACCTCCACACGCAGCCGCCCGTGCGTGCAGCGCGCGCTCACCCACAGGTCGGTACGATCGCTCGAACGCTCCACGCCGTGGCGAAAGGCGTTCTCGAGCAGCGGTTGCACCACGAGCGTGGGCACGCGGCAGCCGCGTGCCGTGTCGTCGACCTGCCAGTGCAACGCCACGCGATCGCCGAAACGCTCGCACATGATGGCAGCGTAGCCCTCCAGCAGTTTCAGTTCCTCGTCGAGCGTGCAATCCGGCCGTCGCGTGAGGTCGCTCGCGGCGCGCAGCAGTGCAGCCAGCTTCGTGAGCAACGCGTCGGCCTTCTCCGGCTCGGTGTGAATCGTCGCGGCGATCGTGTTGAGCGCGTTGAACAGGAAGTGCGGCTCCAGCTGCTGCGTCAGCTGCGCAAGCTGCGCCTCGCGCGTGTGCAGCCGCTGTTCGGCCAGGGCGGCATGCGTACGCAGTCCGAACACCACCGCAACGAACAACGTGTAGAAGAGCGCGAACTTCGTGAACTCGTAGGCGATCACCTCGGCCCAGGGCGCGTGCGCGTAGGTCTGCCCGATCAGTCCGTAGATGCCGTGGCGCACGAGGTAGATTGCCGCCACGAAGACCGGCGCCAGCAGCGCCAGCCAGGCCAGCTGTCGCCGGAACCACTGCAGCGGTTGCGCGAGCCAGGCATCGGTTGCCGACGAGCGTCGCCACATCAGCACCAGCATCGCGCTCGCCACCAGGCACGAACTGCCCTCCCACAACAGCGGTCTCCACCACTCCGTGACCGGGTCAGCCGCGTGCTCCTGCACGGCAATCACCAGCATCAGCAGCCAGAACAGCCCCCACGCGAGCACGAAGGGCCTGGGCATTCGCCGGGACGCCGGGGAGGCAGCGATGTGCACGATTGCCGGTCAGCGTCGTCACCGGCCGGCACGGCAGCGGCGAGCCCCGGACACGGAGGGCGCCTCACGCCTGCTTGCGCGCCGCAGGTGCCGGGGCGCCCTCTCCCGGACGCACGAACATCTCGGCGGTGATCTCGCCGCCTGGGCCGACCACGACGAACTCGTCGCCGGGATTCTCCTGGGCTGCCGACAGGCCCATCAACGCATCGGCCAGTTGCGTCGTGCCGATCGTCTCTTCGTACTCCATGCCGAAACGCTCGCGGCAGAAGTTGGCCACCTTCATCGCGTCCTCCCGGCAGGAGTCGAGTTCCTCCTGCGAGAAGCCCACCAGGCACAGCTTGCGGTAGTGTTTGTACTTCATCACTACTGTCCGGTTAAAAGTTGAACAGAATCAGCTGGTTATCGTCTGACGGTATTTCAGTCCGAGGCTCATCGGGCTGCAAGGCGCATGAAAGCTCGGTTTTCTCGAAGACGGATACCGACAAAATCTGTAGACATGTGTAGAGCGAGGCATCGAGTTGAAGCTCTTTCCTGACGATGGCGATGAGTACATAGGTCGCCACGGCGCACCACACCTGCGTCTTGACGGCGTTCTCGCTGGTGCCCAGGAAATGCTTGATGCGCAGGTGCTGCTTGATCCACTTGAAGAACAACTCGACCTGCCAGCGGCTCTTGTAGAGCGCGGAGATCGTCGACGCGGGCAGCGCGGTATTGTTGGTCAGGAAGACCAGCGTCTTTCCGGATTCGGGATCCTTGAAGCGGATGCGCCGCAGGTGTTCGGGGTACTTCCTGGACGAGTAGTAGCCGTTGAGCATCACACGCTGGTCGCAGATCAATCCGGTAGTGCGATCGACGGGCGCGGAATACACCCGCCGCGCATCCATCGGCGACTTGGCCCGCGTGACGAAGAAGGCCCCGGCCTGATGCAGGGCGTACAGCCGAGTGAAGTCCACGTAGCCGCGATCCATCACGTAGAAAGCACCGGGCTCGAAGGCGAGCATGTCCAGCACGTTCACGTCGTGCAGCTTGCCGTCGTTGATGTGGATGAACGCGGGGATCGCACCGCGCAGGTCCAGCAGCGTGTGCAGCTTGATGGCGGCCTTGGTCGAACGAAACGGCGCCCACTCGAACAGATTCAGGCACAGATCGATCGTGCTGGAATCCAGCGCATAGACGGTGTTGTCCAACTCCACGCCCAACGGCTCGCTCGCGTAGAGCTTGCGCGCGCGGCGAATCAGCAGTGCCGCAAGATCGGACCAGATGCGCCAGTTGCGCCGCTCGTTGGCATCGGCCAGCGTGGAGCGCCTGAGCGCCGACCGAAAGCCCATCGCATAGAGCTTGCTCGCGTTGGCCGACAGGCTCGCTTCTATATCGTGCAGGCTCTCGCGCCACGTCAGCTGCGCGAACGCCATCGCGCGAAACTGCTCGGCGCAGGTCAGCGTGCGCACGCCCGCGTTGCCCGAGTGGCGCTGGACGATGCGCACGAAGCTTGTCCACGGTACGAATTCCATGATCTGGGCGAACAGCGTCTTGCCGGCGTTCACACGCGCTCCTCGGGGACGTTAACCCCGGGACGCTACCCAGTTCTGGGTCGTCAAAGTTCAAATCGGCACCAAACAGAATCGGCCCGCAACCCGCGCCAATGCTTGATCTCGGCTGCGGAACGGCTCATTTAACCGGACAGTAGTGACGCGAGATACCGCTTCATTCGATTTCTCCTGCTGCGGGCGCGCCGCCTACCGTCTTCCGAGCCGGTCACCGATCGCGGCGGCGAATCCGAGCAGATCGGGCAGGCGGTCCCGGACGATGTCCCGGACGACGCCGAGCGCCACGTCTTCGTAGCCGTGCACGACGATGTTGCGAAAACCAGCCAGGTTGCGCATCGCACGCGTCAGATCGGGGCCGAGCCACCCGGCGCGATGGAGCAGTTCGAACAATTCCGCGTTGGTGCGCGGCTCGCCCAGCCGGTCATCGGACACGATATGCGAGGCGACGTCGATCGCGGCCTGCGCCGCGAGTTGCAGGGTGTGGACGACGAAGCGCTCTTCGCGGATGTCGCTTTCGAGCAGATCGAGTCGGGCGAGGGTCTGCAGTTCCCGTACCCGGGTTTCGATGAACGCGAGCTTCTTCAGGACAAGGTCGCGATCAACCATGGGGACGCTCTCCGGCGCGCCGATACCGGTCCATATGTGGCTTCAGGTCGAAATACGCGTTGCGCGCCCGCACCTCGAAACGCACGCGCGCGTTGCGGTCGCGTTCGAGTACCAGGATGCCGTCACGCAGCACCCGATGCACCAGGTCGACCGGTGCGCGATTGAGCACCACCAGGTCCACCGGCAGGCCGACCGACACCTCGAGTTCGCCGCCCAGCCCTACGCCTGAACCCTCGAGCGTCTCGGGTGGATCGCGCTCGTAGAGCACCGCGATGTCCAGGTCGCTCGCAGGGCCCGCCATGCCGCGAGCGATGCTGCCGAACAGGTAGGCACAGGCGATTCCTTCGCCGTGCGCTTCGAGGAAGCGCCGGACGGCTTCGACGATCGGGCCGGTTTCCATGTCCGCGAGCCTACTCCAGCCGCGCGTCCCTGTCCGCGCGCGCACCCATCCGTTCGGCGGTCCCGGTGGGGCGCGGGGCGGGGCAGGAACGATCGGCGTACGAAACGTTCCGCCTCCATGCTTGACCTTCCTATGATGGTAAGGTTTACGCTGCCTTCATGTCGAACTTCGAGCACGGGAAGCAAGCCATGGGCATGTCGTCGACGAGCGATGCTCGCGCCACGGCGGCAACGATCAGCCTGCCGATCGAGGGCATGGCCTGCGCGAGTTGCGTGGGCAGGGTCGAATCTGCACTGTCCAGGGTCGAAGGCGTGGGCAGCGTATCGGCGCATAGGAATTTCAAACGGTTTCTCGAGAACTCGTTTCGGCCCTGGCCCTGGGATGGGGATGGCGGCTGATGCCGGCCTGGAGCCGATGCCGGCCTGGATGGCATGGAACTGGCGCCTGAGCCATTGCCTTGTGCGGGTTTGGGCGCCTCGGCGCTTCGGATTCATGGTCACCTCGCGCGGCAGCGTCCTCTGCAACTCCTGGAACAACTCGCCGGCGCGGCGCTCGGTGATCTGCGCTCGAGAAAACGGCTGAGCGAAATTTCCAGAGCAGGTCAGTGGCGTATTCTCCAGACATGCGACGGCCACCGGAGCCCTCACCATGACCATCTCGATGTACCAGGCCAGCGTCCCCCGGCTGGCGAACCTCCTCGAAAACCTGTCTCGGATCCTCGACAAGGCGCAGGCGCACGTCGACGCAGGCAAGGCCGACGCTGCCAGGCTGATGGACTACCGGCTCATCGCCGACATGTACCCGTTCTCGAAGCAGGTGCAGATTGCCTGCGACAAGGCGCGCAGCGTGGTGGCGCGCCTGGCGGGGATGCAGGTGCCGTACTACGAAGACAACGAGAAGACGTTTGCCGAGTTGCAGGTGCGCATCGCCCGCACCGTCGAGTTCATCCGCAGCGTGCCGCCGGCGCTGATCGACGGCACCGAGGACAAGGAAATCGTGCTTCCGGTCACCGGCAAGGAAACGCGCTACACGGGGCTGCAGTTGCTGCTGGGCCATTCGATGCCGAACGTGTACTTCCACGCAACGACGGCCTACAACATCCTGCGGCAGAACGGCGTGCCGATCGGAAAGCGCGATTTCCTCGGCAATCCCTGACGATCACGGCCGACGGCCCGAAGGCGCGGGCTCGTCAGTGGCCGTGAGCGAGCCTGCCGGGCAGTCCGCGAGCACCCAACGTACGAACCGCGTCGCTCACGCGAACGCCTGCGTCGACACCGGCGCGGCGCGCACCGGTGTTCGCCTGCGTCACCACGCCGTTCTCGTAGCCGTCGCCGGCATCGCCGATTCGCGCCGAATCGTGTGAATAGACTGCGCAGGCCACGCCGAGCGCCTCGAGCCGTTCGAGCGCGACGATGCCAGCGCGATCCTTGCCGACGCCGGCGTCGTTGAAGAACACCGCATGAGGGCGCGCCGTCGCGCGCTCGACGAAGCCGCTGGAGGAGACGCCTCCGTGCGAGCCGGAGACGATCACGGCGCCGGCGCACGAGTCGTCGATCGCGGTGATCGTGTCGAGCAGCAGCAGGTCGCGCGAAGGCATGGTTGCGGTCATGGAGATCCCCGGAGCCGGGCATCGGTCGTTGCGAGGCCAGGCCACGAAGTCCCTATCATTGCAGGTCGAAGAGAAATCCGCTTCTCGACCAGGAGTCCGCCATGACCGAGCCGCACGCCACGAGTCGCGCCAGCGCGGCGCATTTCGATGCCGTTGCCTCGACCTGGGAGGCAGATCCGGGGCACACGGCGCTGGCTCGCGCCGT
>JAJTYR010000089.1 GCA_021463505.1 Burkholderiaceae bacterium
ATGACTCGTTCTCGGCATGTAGCTCGGCGCGGCTCGCCGCGCAACCTACGACTCAGGAGACCAGCCACCCGCCAATGTGCGGGCGACCATGGTGTCTAGAATAACGAATCCCGTCACGATTGCGTGAACGAACTCCGCACCACATGGCCCGCTGGTTCTACACGATCGCCTGGTATCTGGCGATGCCGCTGGCGCTGGCCTGGCTGTTGTGGCGATCGCGCCGCCAGCCCGCTTACCTGGATCACCTCGGCGAGCGTTTCGGCGCGCATGCCCGGCGCACCGACATGCAGTCGCTCGTCTGGCTGCACGCCGTGTCGGTCGGTGAAACCCGGGCGGCGCAGCCGCTGGTCACCGAACTGCTCGGGCGCTACCCCGACTGCGAGGTGCTGCTCACGCACATGACGCCCACCGGCCGCCAGACCGGCGCGTCGCTGTTCACGGGCCCGCGCGTGCACCAGGCGTATCTGCCCTACGATTTTCCGTTCGCGGTGCGCCGCTTCCTGCGCGCCTGGCGCCCGACGATCGGGATCGTGATCGAGACCGAACTGTGGCCGAACCTGGTGACAGTGGCGCGTACCGAGGGCGTGCCGATGGCACTGGTCAACGCGCGTCTGTCCGACCGGTCGCTGCGCAAGGCGCGCCGCTGGGCGCCGTTGATCCGGCCGGCGCTCGCCTCGCTCGACGTGGTCCTTGCGCAGACCGACGCCGATGCGCGCCGGCTGGCACAGCTCGGCCGGCATGCGGTACCGGTGCTGGGCAACCTGAAGTTCGACGTGGTGGGCGAGCCAGCGCTCGAAGAGCGTGGCCATCGCTGGCGCTCCGCCTGGCTGGCGCGATCGATGGGCGGGCTGCCGCGCTTTTGCATCGTGGCGGCCAGCACGCGCGAGGGAGAGGAGGCGCTGCTGCTGGACGCCTGGGCGCAGCAGTTGCAGCCTCCCGCGCTGGCCAGCCGGTTCCCGCCGTTGCTGGTCATCGTGCCGCGCCACCCGCAGCGCTTCGACGAAGTGGCCGCGCTGATCGAGGGGCGTGGCTGGAAGATGACGCGCCGCAGCCGCCTGGCCGACGACGAGAGCCTGGACGTACAGGTGCTGCTCGGCGATTCGATGGGCGAGATGGCCGCCTGGTACGCGCTCGCCGACGTGGCGATCATCGGCGGCTCGTTGCTGCCCTTCGGTGGCCAGAACCTGATCGAGGCCTGCGCGGCCGGCGTGCCGGTGATCGTCGGCCCGCACACCTTCAATTTTTCCGAGGTCGCGGAGCAGGCGATCGCTGCCGACGCTGCGCTCAGGGTATCGGACGCGTCACGCGCCGTGAGCGAGGCGCTGGCAATCGTGCTCGACGCCGAGCAGCGTCAGTCGATGAGCGATCGCGCACTGGCTTTCGGGGGGCGGCACCGCGGCGCCACCGCGCGCACGATGCAGGTGCTGGCGCCGTACCTCGACCGGCAGCCCCCGCCTGCCTGATCAGGGCTTCCCGTCGCGTCGGCCGCTCGCGGGCGGGGCGAGCAGCGCGTTGACCTGCGCCACGTCGGCCTCGTCGAGCGTGCCTGCGGTGGACTTCAGCCGCAGCCCGTTGAGCAGCGCGTCGTAGCGCGCCCGGGCGAGGTCGCGCTGCGTGGAGAACAACTGCTGCTGCGCGTTCAGAACGTCGATGTTGATGCGCACGCCGACCTGGTAGCCGAGCAGGTTCGATTCGAGCGCGAGCCGGCTCGAGCGCTCGGCCGCTTCGAGTGCGTTGACCTGTGCCAGGCCGCTGTTCAGTCCGAGGTACGCCTGGCGCGCACCCTGCTCGGCCTGACGGCGCGCGTTCTCGAGGTCGGACTGCGTGCGTGCGTGCGAGGCCGCAGCCTCGCGCACGCGGGCGTCGATGCCGCCACCGGCGTAGATCGGGATCGACAGCTGCAGGCCGAGCACTGCGCTGTCGGTGCGCATGCCGATGAAGTTGTAGCTGGCATTCTCGGCGCGCTGCAGCGAACCCACGACGTCGACGGTCGGATAGTGGCCGTAGCGCTGGCGGTCGATCTCGCGCCGCGCGATCTCGCTGGCCAGGCGTTGCTGCTGCACCAGCAGGTTGTTCTCGCGGGCATTCTGCACCCAGTCGGTCTCGCGCGCCGGCTGCGGGCCTTCGAGCACGAGGCCGGCGCGCAGCACGTCGAGTTCGTCCACCGGCCGGCCGATCAGTTGCGCGAGCGCCGCACGGCGCACTTCGAGATCGTTGCGCGCCGCGATCTCCTGCGCCGACGCGAGATCGTAGCGGGCCTGGGCCTCCTGCTGGTCGGTGATCGTCGCCGTGCCGACCTCGAAGTTGCGCTTCGCCGCTGCCAGCTGCTCGGAGATCGCGCGCATCTGCGCGCGTAGCGTCCCGAGGTTGTCCTGCGCGGCCAGCACGTCGAAGTAGGCCTGCGAGAGCCGCAGCGCGAGGTCCTGCGTGGCTTGGGCGTATTGCGCCTCGCCAGCCGAGACCTGCAACCTGCTCTGCTCGAAGGACTCGACGTTCTGCAGCCGAAACAGCGGATAGCTGAGCTGGATCGCGTAGGTGCGCGCAGTGAAGTCGCGGGTCGGGCCGACACCGGGATCCACGCTCTGCGGCATCAGCCCGGCGCTGGCATTCACCGACGGCAGCAATCCGGCGCGCGCCTGCGGCACGCGCTCGCGCGTGGCCTGCAGCTGCGAGCGCGCGCTCGCCAGTTGCGCGTCGTTGGCGAGTGCGGCGCGCCAGGCCTGCATCAGGTCGAGCGCGAACGAAGGCGCGGCCGCGCCCAGCGTGAGCGCCACAGCGAGCGCCTTCAGGATCGGGGTGGATTTCATCGCAAACACTCAGTAGATGGGCATCGTGCGGTCGACCTCGCGTGCCCAGCCGTCGACGCCGCCGTGAAGATTGAACACCGATCCGAATCCGCGATGCTCGAGGAACATCGCCACCTGCTGGCTGCGCACGCCGTGGTGGCAGATGCAGACGATCGGCTGCGACGGATCGAACTCGGCCAGTCGCGCCGGAATCTCGCGCATCGGCACGTGCACGCTGCCGGGCAGCGCGCACAACGCGTATTCCCAGTGCTCGCGCACGTCGAGCAGCAGCGGCGGCGCAGCGCGGGGCGCGCCACCGTCGCCGTCCGGTGTCAGGGTGCCGTCGTCGGGCGCCAGCCAGCGGGCCAGCTCCTCGGGGTGCAGGTTCTGCATCTAGAAGACGAACGCCTCCTTCTTCGGAAACCCGACCAGCGGAAGCGCCACCGTGTCGAACAGGTTCTCGGCCGCGAACTGGCGATCGGCCACGCGCGTGATCCGTTGCGCAGTCATCATCGGCAGATCGCCGACGATGGCCACCAGACGCCCGCCGACCGTGAGCCGCCCGAGCAGGCTCTCGGGCACGAACGGCACCGAGCCCGACAGCATGATCGCCTCGAAATTCGCCCCCGGCGCGGCGCGCAGCCCGTGACGGTGTTCGACCGCGGCATTGCCGATGCGTGCGTGCGTCAGGTTGTCAGTGGCGAAGCGGGCGAGGTCGTCGCGGATTTCGGCCGACACCACGCGCCGAGCGCAATGCGCGAGCAGCGCGGCCATGTGGCCCGATCCGGCGCCGATCTCGAGGACGGTTTCGTGCTTTTTCGGGGCGAGGGCCTGCAGCATCCGCGCCTCGACCTTCGGCGCCAGCATCACCTCGCCGGTGTCGCAGCCGCCGATGACGAGCGGGATCTCCAGGTCGGCGAACGCCAATGCGCGCCACGTCGGCGGCACGAAGTCCTCGCGGCGCACCGCGAACAGCAGGTCGAGCACATGCTGGTCGAGCACGTCCCAGGGCCGGATCTGCTGCTCGATCATGTTGTAGCGGGCGCGTTCGAAGTCCATGGCGGTGGTCCGGGCAGTCAAAACCGGAGATTCTAGCAATCGCCCCTCTCCCGAGGCCGGTGTACCGGTGCGCTCGTCGCTGGTTCGCCGGCCGCCGGCCCGGCGGCGACGGTGTCGCCGGCGGGTTGCCGCGGTTGGCCGGTGAAGCGGGCGCCGAGGTCGTCGAGGAAGGTATAGAGCACCGGTACGACCAGCAACGTGAGCAGCGTCGAGGCGAGCACGCCGCCGATCACCGCGTGTGCCAGCGGCGCGCGCTGCTCGGCGCCTTCCCCGGCGCCGATCGCCAGCGGCAGCATCCCGAAGACCATCGCGAGCGTGGTCATCAGGATCGGACGCAGGCGGATCTCGGCGGCCTGCAGCAGCGCCTGCGCACGGTCCAGGCCGCGCGCGCGTGCCTGGTTCGCGAAATCGACCAGCAGGATCGCGTTCTTGGTGACCAGCCCCATCAGCATGATGAAGCCGATCATCGAGAACATGTTCAGGGTCGAGCGCCAGGCAAGCAACGCCAGCACCACGCCGATCAGCGACAACGGCAAGGACGCCATGATCGCGACCGGCTGCAGGAAGCTGCCGAACTGCGAGGCGAGGATCATGTAGATGAACACGACCGCCAGCACCAGCGCCTGCAGCGCGTAGCCGAAGCTCTCGGCCATGTCGCGGTTCGAGCCACCGGTCTCGAAGCGGTAGCCCGGGGGCAGGTCGATTCGCGCGAGTTGCTGCTGCAGCAGGCTGCCTGCGCTGCCCGCGGCGATGCCTTCGACGTTGGCCGAGATCAGGATCTCGCGGGTCAGCGCCTTGCGGTTGATCTGCGTCGGACCCAGCCCCTGATGGAATGTCGCGATCTGCCGCAGCGCCACCATCCGCGGACCGCCGTCGGCGTCGGTGCGCGCCGAAGCGAGCGTGAGGCGCTCCAGATCGGCCACCGAGCTGCGCGCGCTGCGCGGCAGGCGTACCCGCACGTCGTAGTTCTCGTCGTCGGGGGCGCGCCAGGTGGTGGTGGCGTCGCCCGCCAGCAGCGGGCGCAGCACCGCGCTTACCTGCGCGACGCCCACCCCGAGGTCCGAGGCAAGCGCGCGGTCGATGTCGGCGGACACGGTCGGCTTGGCCGGCTTGGAGCTGGTGTCGAGCTCGACGATGCCGCCGCGCCCGAGCCGTGCGTTGACGTCCGCGACCGCCTGCCGCACCTGCGCGGCCAGGCGGTCGAGCACCGCGGTGTCCTGCCCCTGGATGCTGATCTGGATCGGCTTGCCCGAGCTCACCGCGTTCAGGTTTCCCAGGTCGGTGACGGTGATGCCGGCGATCCGTGCCAGTCGCTCGCGCACCGGGGTGCGCATCTTCTGGACCGACAGCGGCCGGCGGCTGCGATCGAGCAGTACCGCGAAGACCGTCGCGTAGTTGCGTCCCTGGGCGATGCCGGTGTTGATCGTTCCGTAAGCCATCGTCACGCCGTCGAACTCGTGCAGTGCGGCCTCGACCTGGCGCAGCTTGTCTTCGGTGAACTGCAGCGAAGAACCCACCGGCGTGTAGAACTGCACGTAGATCTCGTTGTTGTCGGCTTCGGGGACGAACTCGATGCCCACCCACTTCATCAGCGGAAACGCGCCGGCGAAGATCGCGACGGCCGCGGCCATCGTGGCCGCGCGATGGCGCAGCCCCCAGCGCAGCAGTGCGACGTAGCCGGCCTCCAGGCGCAGCATCGTGGCCTGGAACGCGCGCAACAGCCGCGCGACCGGACCGTTGCCGCGCGGGCCGTGCGCGTCGGGATCGCGCCAGACCGAGGACAGCATCGGGTCGAGCGTGAAGGCGACCAGCATCGACAGCATGACCGCGAACGCGACGGTGACGCCGAACTGCCGGAAGAAGCGCCCGATGATGCCGCCCATGAAGCCGATCGGCATGAACACCGCGACGATCGTGAAGGTGGTGGCCGCCACCGCCAGTCCGATCTCCTTCGTGCCGTCGAACGCGGCGTCGCGGTGATGCTTGCCCATCGCCTGGTGGCGCACGATGTTCTCGCGCACTACGATCGCGTCGTCGATCAGCAGGCCCACGCAGATCGAAAGCGCCAGCAAGGTCACCATGTTGATCGAAAAACCCATCGCGAACATCACCAGGAAGCTGCCGATCAGCGAGATCGGCAGCGTGAGCCCGGTGATCACCGTCGAGCGCCACGACGACAGGAACAGGAACACGATCACCACGGTGAGCAGCGCCCCTTCGACGATGTTGCGCTGCACGCTGGCCACCGAGTTGCGGATTGCGGTCGATGCGTCGCGCACGACCGATACGCTCACGTCGGGCGGCAACTCGGCGGCCAGGCGCTCGACAGTGCGGCGCACGTTGTCGACCACGGCGATCGTGTTCTCACCCTGCGCGCGCACCACGTCGAGCGCGATCGCCCGCTCGCCGTCGACCAGCGCGCTCGTCTCGGGTTCCTCCTCGCCGTCGATCACGTCGGCCACCTGCGACAGGTAGACCGGGTGGCCGCCCCGGCGCGCGACGATGATGCGGCCGAACTCGGCGACGCTGGCCATGCGCGCGCGGATCTGCACCACCTGTTCGCGATCGCGCGCGACCAGCGTCCCCGCGGGAAGCTCCTGGTTCTCGCTGGCGAGCGCCTGCATCACCTGATCGACGCCGACCCGCAGCGCCTCCATGTCGGCGGGGCGCAGCGCGACCTGCACCTCGCGGCGCACACCGCCCACCAGCGTCACGCGACCCACGCCGCGCACGTTCTCGAGCCGCCGCTTGACCACCTGGTCGGCCAGCGTGGTGAGCTCGCGCGCATTGCGCCGGGGCGAGCGGATCGCCAGCGACACCACCGGCATGTCATCCGGATTGAAGCGCGTGACCAGCGACTCCTTGACGTCCTCGCGCAGTTGCGGGCGCACCAGCGCGATCTTCTCGCGTACGTCCTGCGTGGCCTGCGCCGGGTCGACCGTCAGGTCGAAGCGGACGATGACGACCGAACTGCCCTCGAACGATCGCGACGACAATTCATAGACGCCGCTGATCGTGTTGACCTGCTCCTCGATGCGCCGCGTGATGTCCGACTCGACGACCTCGGGCGCGGCTCCCGGCCACGCGGTGGAGACGACCACCACCGGAAACTCCACGTTCGGAAACTGCTCCACGGGCAGGCGGTGGTAGGAGAACAGCCCCAGCACCAGGAACGCGGCCATCACCATGGTCGCGAAGACCGGGTGGTTGATCGAGACGCGGGTGAACCACATTACGGCTGCGGCTTGTCGCCCGGCGTGGCGGCGGGCCGCGCCGCAGCCGACGGCGAGATGGTCACGCGGCTGCCGGTGCGCAGCGTCCCCAGGTTCACGCCGACGATGCTGTCTCCGGCCTGCAGACCCTCGAGCACTTCGGCGAGCCCGACGCCCCCCTGGCCGGCGGGCGCCGATTCGTCGCGCAGGCCCACGCGCAGATCGCGCTCGGCGAGCCGACCGTCGTCGATCAGGTAGACGAACTGGCGCCCGCTGGCGTCGCGGATCGCCGCGAGCGGGATCACCAGCACGTCGCGGCGTTCCTGCAGCGCGAGCCGACCCTGCGCGAACATGCCGGCGCGCACGCGCGTCTCGCCTGCGGCGAAAGCGAGGGCGATGTAGACCGGCACCGAGCGGGTGCCAGCCTGCGTGCCGGGATTGATCCGCGCTACGCGACCGGCCTGCTGGCCGTCGATACCTTCGATCGACAACGCGACGGGTTGTCCGATGCGCACTGCGGCGATCTCGCTGGCGGGCACCGGCGCCTCGATCTCCATGCGCGAGAGGTCGACGAGCGAGAGAATGCGGGCGTCGGCCGGAAGCTTCTCGCCGACCTGCGCGAAGCGCTCGGCCACGATGCCCGCCATCGGGGCGGCGACGCGCGTGTCGGCGAGCGCCTTGCGCGCCTGGTTCAGCTGCGCGGTGGCCGCGTCGCGCGCGGCGCTCGCGACGTCGACCGCCGAGCTGGCGTTGTCGAAGGCGTTCTGCGAGATGAACTGCCGTTCGAGCAGCCGGCGGTTGTTGGCGAGCGTGCGCTGCGCCTGGGCGAGCTGCGCCTGCGCCGAGCGCAGCTGTGCTTCGCGTTCGCGCACGCGCAGCTCCAGGTCGGTCGGGTCGAGTCGCGCGAGCAGCTGTCCCTTGCGCACCGTCTCGCCTTCGCGCACCACGAGCTCGACGATGTCCCCGGCGACTTTCGTCTTGACGGTGGTGCGCTCGACCGGCGTGAGCGTGCCGGTGACCGGGATCGTGCGCGCGATCGTGCCGCTGCGCACCGTGTAGAGATCGGTGCTGGCGAGTTCGATGGCGGCGGTTGCGGCGGCGCCGGCCGTGCCGGCGCGGGCGGCCGGGTCGTCGGCCGGCGCACGCGATGCGGCTGCGGCCCCCGGCTGCGCGGCGCTGGC
>JAJTYR010000009.1 GCA_021463505.1 Burkholderiaceae bacterium
TGATCGCGCCGATCGCCATGGAGCAGGGGCTGCGCTTTGCCATCCGCGAGGGCGGGCGCACCGTGGGCGCCGGCGTCGTCGCCAGGGTCGTGCAGTGACGAGATTCGCCGCGGGGCGCCGGTGCGCCCCGTCCGTTCTTTAGACCGCAGCCGCGCGCTGCACCGTTCTTTGGGATACCCATCATGCAGAACCAGAAGATCCGCATCCGCCTGAAGGCCTTCGACTACCGGCTGATCGACCAGTCGGCGGCCGAGATCGTCGACACGGCCAAGCGCACCGGAGCCGTGGTGCGCGGCCCCGTGCCGCTGCCCACGCGCATCCAGCGCTACGACGTGCTGCGCTCGCCGCACGTCAACAAGACATCCCGCGACCAGTTCGAGATCCGCACGCACCAGCGTCTGATGGACATCGTCGATCCCACCGACAAGACCATCGACGCGCTGACCAAACTCGACCTGCCGGCCGGTGTGGACGTGAAGATCTACGTGCAGCAGGCCGAGGGCTGGAGGGGCTGACGGCGCTTCGCGATCCCCGGGCCCGGTGTTTTCGCCGCCCGGGGCGGGGCCCGCGCCGCCGGCGGGCAGTGGCGCATGGCGCAACGCGATCGCCGGCCGGGTCGATCTGGCCGTTGTGCAGGAAGCGTCTCGAATTGCCACTCGCACTGCCGCCTGCTATGATCGCGGTCTTTTTCCGGGTCGACCCGCCTCGCGCAGGGGCGGCCCGAGCATCACACCCGGCCAACCGCAGCCGGGATCGGGAGAAAACAATGAGCCTTGGCCTTGTGGGACGCAAGGTCGGCATGATGCGCATCTTCACCGACGATGGCGACTCCATTCCGGTGACGGTGCTCGACGTGTCGGACAACCGCGTCACCCAGATCAAGACCGTCGAGAACGACGGTTACAGCGCAGTGCAACTCACCTACGGCAAGCGCCGCGCCACCCGCGTCACCAGGCCGCTGGCCGGGCACTTCGCGAAAGCGGGGGTCGAGGCCGGCAGCATCGTTCGCGAATTCCACGTTGCTCCCGAGGCGCTGGGCGACCTGAAGCCGGGCGCGGTCGTGCAGGTCGGGATCTTCTCGGCCGGCCAGAAAGTCGACGTGCACGGCACCTCGATCGGCAAGGGCTTCGCCGGCACGATCAAGCGTCACAATTTCGGCTCGGGCCGCGCCTCGCACGGCAACTCGCGTTCGCACAACGTGCCGGGCTCGATCGGCATGGCGCAGGATCCGGGTCGCGTATTCCCGGGCAAGCGCATGTCGGGCCATCTCGGCGCGGTCGCCAGCACGGTGCAGAACCTCGAGGTCGCCCGCGTCGACGCCGAGCGCGGTCTGCTGATGGTGCGTGGCGCGGTGCCCGGCTCGAGGAACGGCAACGTCGTCGTGACCCCGACGGTGCGCACACCGTCCCCGGGCAAGCGCGCGGCGAGCCAGGCGTGAGGAGCGTGAGCCCATGGAACTGAACCTGCTCGACGCCACCGGCCAGCCTGCAGCGAAGGTCGAGGCGCCGGATACCATTTTCGGCCGTGAGTTCAACGAACCGCTGATTCACCAGGTGGTGGTTGCCTATCGGGCGAACGGTCGCAGCGCGAACCGTGCGCAGAAGGACCGCGGCGCCGTCAGACACTCCACCAAGAAACCGTTTCGCCAGAAAGGCACCGGGCGGGCGCGCGCCGGCATGACCTCCAGCCCGCTGTGGCGTGGCGGCGGCAGGATCTTCCCGAATTCGCCCGAAGAGAACTTCTCGCACAAGGTGAACCGGAAGATGTATCGGGCTGGCGTCTGCTCGATCCTCTCGCAACTCGTGCGCGAAGGCCGCGTCGCGGTCATCGAGGACATCGCGGTCGACGCCCCGAAGACCCGCTTGCTCGCCGGCAAGCTCGAGGCGATGGGCATGGGCCTGAACGGCAAGTCGGTGCTGGTCATTACCGACAACCTCGACGAGAACCTCTACCTCGCGTCGCGCAACCTGCCGCACGTGCTGGTGGTCGAGCCGCGTCACGCCGACCCGGTGTCGCTGGTGCACTTCAGCAACGTGTTGATCACCAGGCCCGCACTGGCCAGAGTCCAGGAGATGCTGGGATGAAACAGGAACGTCTGATGACGGTGCTCGTGGCGCCCATCGTCTCCGAGAAGGCGACGATGGTCGCCGAGAAGAACGGCCAGGTGGCGTTCCGCGTGCTGCAGGACGCGACCCGGGACGAGATCAGGGCTGCGGTGGAACTGCTGTTCAAGGTCCAGGTCGAGTCGGTGCAGGTGCTCAACCAGAAGGGCAAGCAGAAGCGCTTCGGCCGCTTCAACGGCCGCCGGCGCCACGTCCGCAAGGCCTACGTGAGCCTCGAGCCGGGCCAGGAAATCAACTTCGCGGAGGCCATCTAGATGGCGGTCGTCAAGACGAAACCGACTTCGCCGGGCCGTCGCGCGATGGTGAAGATCGTGACGCCGGGCCTGCACAAGGGCGGCCCGGTGCCCGCGCTGACGGAATCGAAGAAGCGCGGCTCGGGGCGCAACAACCTGGGCCACATCACCACGCGGCACAAGGGCGGCGGGCACAAGGCGCACTACCGGGTGGTGGATTTCCGCCGCAACAAGGACGGCGTCCCGGCCCGGGTCGAACGTATCGAATACGACCCGAACCGCAGCGCGCACATCGCCCTGCTGTGCTATGCCGACGGCGAGCGCCGCTACATCCTGGCGCCACGCGGCATTGTCCCCGGGGCGATGCTGATGAGCGGAGCCGAGGCGCCGATCCGGGCCGGCAACGCGCTGCCCATCCGCAACATCCCGGTGGGTTCGTCGATCCACTGCATCGAGATGCTGCCGGGCAAGGGTGCGCAGCTTGCGCGCTCCGCGGGCACTTCGGTGCGGCTGCTGGCGCGCGAAGGCGCGTACGCGCAGCTGCGGCTGCGCTCGGGCGAGATCCGCAAGGTACATATCGAGTGCCGCGCGACGATCGGCGAGGTCGGCAACGAGGAGCACAGTCTTCGAACGATCGGCAAGGCTGGTGCGAACCGCTGGCGCGGCATCCGCCCGACCGTTCGGGGTATCTGCATGAACCCGGTCGACCATCCGCATGGCGGCCGCTCCAATGGCGGCGGCCACCCGGTCTCCCCGTGGGGCGCTCCGACCAAGGGCTTCAAGACGCGTCGCAACAAGCGCACCGACACGATGATCGTGCAGCGCCGCGGCCGCAAGTAAACAGGCGAGTGACGAGCAAGTTATGGCACGTTCAGTCAAGAAAGGGCCCTTCGTCGACGCCCACCTGATGCACAAGGTGGACGTCGCGCTGGCCACCAAGGACAAGAAACCGATCCGCACCTGGTCGCGCCGTTCGACGGTCGTGCCCGAGTTCATCGGGTTGACGATCGCGGTGCACAACGGCAAGCAGCACGTGCCGGTGTTCATCAACGAGAACATGGTGGGCCACAAGCTGGGCGAGTTCGCGCTGACCCGCACATTCAAGGGGCACGCGGCCGACAAGAAGGCGCCGGTGAAGCGCTAAGGGGAACGAAACATGCAAACCCAGGCCATCCTGCGCGGAGTACACCTGTCGGCCCAGAAGGGCCGGCTGGTGGCCGACATGGTGCGCGGCAAGCCGGTCGAGCAGGCGCTGAGCATCCTCGCCTTCTCGCCGAAGAAGGCGTCGAAGATCGTCAGGAAGGTGCTCGAGTCGGCGATCGCCAATGCCGAGCACAACGACGGCGCCGACGTCGACGAACTCGAGGTCACGGCGATCCACGTCGAAAAGGGCACGTCGATGCGGCGCTTTCACGCCCGCGCGAAAGGCCGCGGCTGCCGGATCGAGAAGCAGACCTGCCACATCTACGTCACCGTCGGCGACAGGTAAGGGCCCGGAAGGAACCACATGGGACAGAAAATTCATCCGACCGGTTTCCGGCTCGCCGTCAGCCGCAACTGGACGTCGCGCTGGTTCGCCACCGGAGAGCAGTACGCGAAGACGCTCAACGACGACATCAAGGTGCGCGAGTACCTGCGGCGCAAGCTGCGCAGCGCCTCGGTCGGGCGCGTGCTGATCGAGCGTCCCGCCAGGAACGCGCGCATCACGATCTTCTCGGCGCGTCCGGGCGTGGTGATCGGCAAGAAGGGCGAGGACATCGAGCTGCTCAAAGGCGACCTGCAGCGGCTGATGGGCGTGCCGGTGCACGTCAACATCGAGGAGATCCGCAAGCCCGAGATCGACGCGCAGCTGATCGCCGACTCGATCACCCAGCAGCTCGAGAAGCGCATCATGTTCCGTCGCGCGATGAAGCGCGCGATGCAGAACGCCATGCGGCTGGGCGCCCAGGGCATCAAGATCATGAGCTCCGGACGGCTCAACGGCGCCGAGATCGCGCGTCGCGAGTGGTATCGCGAGGGCCGCGTTCCGCTGCACACGCTGCGCGCCGACATCGACTACGGCACCTCGCAGGCGCTCACCACCTACGGCATCATCGGCGTCAAGGTGTGGGTCTACAAGGGCGATACGCTGGCTCGCCACGAGGCGCCGCTGGGCGCCGAGAAAGAAGCGCTGCCCGCGCCGGATCGCGAAGACCGCCGCACGCGTCGCGCGCCGGGCCGACCGGGTGCCCGCGGCCCGCGCCGCCGCGCCGATGGCGAGGCCGGTGCTGCGGCTGCCGACCGGCCCGCCGAGCAGGCGCCGGAGGTCCCGAAGACCGCCGTCAAGCGGGTGCGCAAGGTGGCCGGTCCCTCGGCCGACGGCGACAAGAAGCGCGAACAGGAGTGAGCGATGCTGCAACCCGCTCGACGCAAGTACAGGAAAGAGCAGAAAGGCCGCAACAAGGGCATTGCCACGCGCGGCACCTCGGTTTCGTTCGGCGACTTCGGCCTGAAGGCCACCGGCCGCGGCCGCCTGACGGCGCGCCAGATCGAGGCCGCGCGCCGGGCGATGACGCGCCACATCAAGCGTGGCGGCCGGGTCTGGATCCGCATCTTCCCCGACAAGCCGGTTTCGAAGAAGCCGGCCGAGGTCCGCATGGGCAACGGCAAGGGCAACCCCGAGTACTACGTGGCCGAGATTCAACCGGGCAAGGTGCTCTACGAGATGGACGGCGTGAACGAGACGCTGGCCCGCGAGGCATTTGCCCTCGCGGCAGCCAAGCTGCCGATCGGGACGATCTTCGTCTCCCGCATGGTCGGGGCCTGAGCGCCACCGGCGACAACAAGGGCAGGAACATGAAAGCCAAAGAGCTGCGCGCCAGGGATTCCGTGGCGCTCGGGAAGGAACTCGGCGAATTGCTCAAGGCGCACTTCTCGCTGCGCATGCAGATCGCCACGCAGCAACTCACCAACACCAGCCAGCTCGGCAAGACGCGTCGCGACATCGCGCGCGTGCGCACCGTGATGAACGAGAAGGCGGCTGCCAAATGACGACGAATCAGGCGACGGCGGACGCTCCCGCCGCCAGGACCGCGGTCAAGCGCACGCTGGTCGGGCGCGTGGTCAGCAACAGGATGCAGAAGACGGTCACGGTGCTGATCGAGCGCCGCGTCAAGCATCCGGTGTATGGCAAGTACATCGTGCGCAGCACCCGATGCCACGCGCACGCCGAGTCGCCCTACAACGAAGGCGACCTGGTCGAGATCCAGGAATGCCGCCCGGTGTCGCGCACCAAGGCGTGGAAGGTGACCAGGCTGGTGACTGCGGCCTCCGCCTGAGGCCCGGACGCCGTCGCGGGCGCGCGCTCGCGGCGGCCGGGGGCGAGCCGCTGCGGACGCCGCGACCCTGGAACAGACTGGCTTGCGTGACCACCGCGCGCATGCGATAATATTCGGCTCTGGTTGGCGCTCGGCTGTCGCCGCCAGATCACCCAAACCACGGGACCAATACTGACCGCGAGCGGGCCCGCCAGGCCGCGAGCGGATCAAGTTGGGGCAGACAAATGATCCAGATGCAAACGACGCTGGACGTCGCCGACAATACCGGCGCGCGCTCGGTCATGTGTATCAAGGTGCTCGGCGGCTCGAAGCGCCGCTACGCCGGCATCGGCGACATCATCAAGGTCTCGGTGAAGGACGCGCAACCGCGCGGCCGAGTGAAGAAGGGCGAGATCTACAACGCGGTGGTCGTGCGTACGGCCAAGGGCGTGCGTCGCCAGGACGGCTCGCTGATCCGCTTCGATGGCAACGCCGCGGTCCTGCTCAACGCGAAACTCGAGCCGATCGGCACCCGCATTTTCGGGCCGGTCACGCGCGAACTGCGCACCGAGCGTTTCATGAAGATCGTTTCGCTCGCACCGGAGGTGATCTGATGCAGAAGATCCGCAAAGGCGACGAAGTGATCGTCGTCGCCGGGCGCGACAAGGGCAAGCGCGGCACGGTGCTGCGCCGGGTCGATGCCGCGCACCTGGTCGTCGAAGGCGTGAACGTCGTCAAGAAACACGTTCGCCCGAACCCGATGAAGGGCCAGACGGGCGGCATCGTCGACAAGTCGATGCCGATCGACCAGTCGAACGTGATGCTGCTCAATCCGGCCACCGGAAAGGGCGATCGCGTCGGCGTGAAGACGCTCGAGGATGGCCGCAAGGTCCGGGTCTTCCGGTCCAACGGCGAAATGGTGAATGCATGAGGGTGAACGCCCGGGGGTGAATGCCCGGGTCACATTGGGAAATCGAAATGGCTCGCCTGCAACAGCACTACCGCGACAAGGTCGTCCCCGACCTGATGACGAAGTTCGGCTACAGGTCGGTGATGCAGGTGCCGCGCATCACCAAGATCACGCTGAACATGGGCGTGTCGGAGGCGGTGGCGGACAAGAAGGTCCTCGACAACGCCTCGGCCGACCTCACGAAGATCGCCGGCCAGAAGGTCGTCACGACCCGCGCGAAGAAGGCGATCGCGGGCTTCAAGATCCGCGCCGGCTACCCGATCGGCTGCATGGTCACGCTGCGCGGCGAGCGCATGTTCGAGTTCCTCGATCGCCTGGTCACGATCGCGCTGCCGCGGGTGCGCGACTTCCGTGGCATCTCCGGCAAGGCGTTCGACGGCCGCGGCAACTACAACATCGGGGTGAAGGAACAGATCATCTTCCCCGAGATCGAGTACGACAAGGTCGATGCGCTGCGTGGCCTGAACATCAGCATCACCACCACCGCGAAGAACGACGAGGAAGCCAGGGCGCTGCTGGCCGCCTTCAGGTTCCCGTTCCGCAACTGAATCGAGGAAGCACAAAAGTGGCCAAACTCGCCATGATCAACCGCGACCTGAAGCGTCAGGCGATGGTGCGCAGGTTCGCCGCCCGACGCAAGGCGCTCGGGGCGATCATCGCCGACCAGTCGCTGTCCCAGGAAGATCGCTATCAGGCGCGCCTGAAGCTGCAGGCCCTGCCGCGCGATTCCAGCCCGACGCGGCTGCGCAATCGCTGCGAAATCACGGGGCGCCCGCGCGGCACCTTCCGCAAGTTCGGGCTCGGGCGCAACAAACTTCGCGAGGTCGCGATGCGCGGCGAAATCCCGGGCCTGACCAAGGCGAGCTGGTAAACGAGGAATCCATCATGAGCATGAGCGATCCGGTCGCCGACATGTTCACGCGCATCCGCAACGCGCAGCGCGTCGAAAAGGAATCGGTGTCAATGCCGTCGTCCAAGCTGAAAGTGGCGATCGCGCAGGTCCTGAAGGACGAGGGTTACATCGACGGCTTCGCGGTCAAGGGCGAAGGCGTCAGGAACGAGCTCGAAGTCCAGCTCAAGTACTACGCCGGCCGCCCCGTCATCGAGCGGCTCGAGCGGGTTTCGCGGCCCGGACTGCGTGTCTACCGCGGTCGCGATGCGCTGCCGCAGGTGATGAACGGTCTGGGCGTGGCAATCGTCACCACGCCCAGGGGCGTCATGACCGACCGCCGTGCGCGCGCCAGCGGCGTGGGCGGCGAAGTCATCGCCTACGTGGCCTGACGGAGGTTGGCATGTCCCGAGTAGGCAAGAATCCGGTCGTCGTGCCGGCAGGCGTCGAAGTGGCGCTGTCCGGCGGCGCGATCACCGTCAAGGGTCCGCTGGGAACGTTGACGCAACGGATCGACCCGCTGGTGGCAATCACCCGCGACGGCGCGCAACTCGGTTTTCCGCCGGCCGACGGGAGCCGCGAGGCGAACGCGATGAGCGGCACCTACCGTGCGCTGGTGGCCAACATGGTGCAGGGCGTCTCGAAGGGTTTCGAGAAGAAGCTGCAACTCGTCGGCACCGGCTACCGGGCGCAGGCGCAGGGCGCGAACCTGAACCTGTCGCTCGGGTTCTCGCACCCGGTGGTCTATCGGCTGCCGGCCGGCGTGAAGGCCGAGACGCCCACGCAGACCGACATCGTGATCAAGGGCCCCGACAAGCAGGTGGTCGGCCAGGTCGCCGCCGAGATCCGCGCGTTTCGCGAACCCGAGCCATACAAGGGCAAGGGCGTGCGCTACGCCGACGAGCGTGTGGCGTTGAAGGAAGTGAAGAAGAAGTAGGCCCTTTGGCCGCTTCCGGGGAATCGACCGATGGACAAGAACCAATCCCGTCTGCGCCGCGCCCGCCAGACACGGCTGAAGATCCGCGAACTGCGGGCTCGCCGCCTGACGGTGCATCGCACCCACCTGCACATCTACGCCAGCATCCTCGACGACGCCGGCGAGAAGGTGCTCGTTTCGGCCTCGACCGTCGAGCAGGAGGTCCGTGCGCAACTGGCGGGCCGGCAGGGTCGCGGCGGCAACGCCAGCGCCGCCGCGCTGGTGGGCAAGCGCCTGGCCGAGAAGGCTCTGGCGGCAGGCATCGAAAGCGTGGCCTTCGATCGCAGCGGCTACCGTTTCCACGGGCGCGTGAAGGCGCTCGCCGAAGCGGCGCGCGAAGCGGGTCTGAAGTTCTGAGCGGACGGATTCGAACATGGCAAAGATCCAGGCGAAAGTGGCCGGCAAGAGCGCCGAGGAGCGCGACGACGGCCTGCGCGAGAAGATGATCGCGGTCAACCGCGTCACCAAGGTCGTCAAGGGCGGCCGCATCCTTGGCTTCGCGGCGCTCACCGTGGTCGGTGACGGCGACGGTCGCATCGGCATGGGCAAGGGCAAGTCGCGCGAGGTGCCGGTGGCGGTGCAGAAGGCGATGGACGAGGCGCGGCGCAAGCTGGTCAAGGTTCCGTTGCGCGGCGGCACGCTGCATCACCAGGTCATGGGGCGCCACGGCGCCTCGGTGGTGATGCTCAAGCCGGCGCCCGATGGCACCGGCATCATTGCCGGCGGGCCGATGCGCGCGATCTTCGAGGTGATGGGCGTCAGCAACGTGGTCGCCAAGAGCCACGGTTCGTCGAATCCGTACAACCTGGTTCGCGCGACGCTCGACGCGTTGCGCAACCTGAACACACCGGCCGAAATCGCGGCCAAGCGCGGGAAGTCCGTCGAGGAGATTCTCGGCTGAGCCCTGATGGGCGTGCCGGCGGTGTGCGCCGGCAGATGGAGAGCACGATGAGCAGGAAGATGCTGAAAGTGACCCTGGTCAAGAGCCCGATCGGCACGCGCGGCACGCACCGCGCGACCGTGCTCGGCCTGGGGCTGAAGAAGATCAACCAGACGCGCGAACTGGAAGACACGCCCGCGGTGCGCGGAATGATCAACAAGGTGGCGTACCTGGTCCGGGTGCACTGAAGATGAAACTGAACGAACTGAAACCCGCCGAAGGCAGCACGCACGCGCGCAAGCGCGTCGGCCGCGGCATCGGCTCGGGCCTGGGCAAGACCGGCGGCCGTGGGCACAAGGGTCAGAAATCGCGTTCGGGCGGTTTCCACAAGGTCGGCTTCGAAGGCGGCCAGATGCCGCTGCAGCGCCGCCTGCCCAAGCGGGGCTTTCGCTCGATGAGCGCGGGCGAGACGGCCGAGGTGCGACTGTCCGACCTCGAGCGCATCGGCGGCGGTGACGTCGACCTGCTGGCGCTCAAGGCGGCCGGCGTGGTGCCGCAGCTCGCGCTGGGCGCCAAGGTGATCCTGTCGGGCGCACTGACACGCGCGGTCAACCTGAAGGGCGTGGGCGCGACCCGGGGCGCGAAGGCCGCGATCGAGGCCGCGGGCGGCTCGGTCTCCTGACGCGCGGACACGACACCCGGAACAGCCACGTGGCAACGAACCCCGCAGCGCTGGTCAAGGCAGGCAAGTTCGGCGACCTCAAGCGCCGGCTGATCTTCCTGGTGCTCGCGCTCGTCGTGTACCGGGTCGGTGCGCACATCCCGGTGCCGGGCATCGACCCGGACCAGCTCGCGCAGCTGTTCCGCGGCCAGCAGGGCGGCATCCTCGGGATGTTCAACCTGTTCTCGGGCGGTGCGCTGTCGCGCTTCACCGTGTTCGCGCTGGGGATCATGCCGTACATCTCGGCGTCGATCATCATGCAGCTGCTCACGGTGGTCGTGCCGGTGCTGGAAGCCAAGAAGAAGGAAGGCGAGGCCGGGCGGCGCGAGATCACCAAGTACACGCGCTGGTTCACCGTCGGGCTGGCCACGTTCCAGGCCATCGGCATCGCGATCGCGATCGAGGCGCAGCCGGGGCTGGTGATCGATCCGGGTCCCGCATTCCGCTTCACGAGCGTGGTCTCGCTGGTCACCGGCACGATGTTCCTGATGTGGCTGGGCGAGCAGATTACCGAGCGCGGTCTGGGCAACGGCATCTCGATCATCATCTTCGCCGGTATCGTCGCCGGCCTGCCGGGTGCGCTGGCCGGGATGGGCGAGCTGATCCGCACCGGCGCGATGAGCGGCTTCGTCTCGCTGGTGATCGTCGCACTGGTGGTGCTGGTCACGGCGGCGGTGGTGTTCGTCGAGCGCGGGCAGCGCAAGATCACGGTCAACTACGCCAAGCGGCAGGTGGGCAACCGCGTCTACGGCGGGCAGACCTCGCATCTGCCGCTGAAGCTGAACATGTCGGGGGTGATTCCGCCGATCTTCGCGTCCTCGATCATCCTGTTCCCGGCCACCATTGCGCAGTGGTTCACCTCGGGCGACGTCTCGAACGTGGCGATCCGCTGGCTGCGCGACATCGCGGCCACGCTGTCGCCCGGCCAGCCCGTCTACATCCTGCTGTACGCGCTGGCGATCGTGTTCTTCTGCTTCTTCTACACGGCACTGGTGTTCAACAGCCGCGAAACCGCCGAGAACCTGAAGAAGAGCGGCGCGTTCGTGCCCGGCATCCGGCCGGGCGAGCAGACCGCGAAGTACATCGACCGGATCCTGGTGCGCCTGACGTTGATCGGCGCGATCTACGTCACCGCGGTGTGCCTGCTGCCCGAATTCCTGGTGCTGAAGTGGAACGTGCCGTTCTATTTCGGCGGCACGTCGCTGCTGATCATCGTCGTGGTCACGATGGACTTCATGGCGCAGGTGCAGGCCTACGTGATGTCCCACCAGTACGAGAGCCTGCTGAAGAAGGCGGGGGCCAAGGGGGTCGGCGCGTAGCGGCCCGGGGGCTGGCGGCCGGGCAAGGGGTCGGGTGTCGGAACATCGGGCGACGCGGGAATCGATGAGCAAGGAAGACGTCATCCAGATGCAGGGCGAGGTGGTCGAGAACCTCCCCAACGCGACGTTCCGCGTGAAACTCGAGAACGGGCACGTGGTCCTCGGGCACATCTCCGGCAAGATGCGGATGCACTACATCCGCATCCTGCCGGGCGACAAGGTCACGGTCGAGCTCACGCCGTACGACCTGTCGCGGGCGAGGATCGTCTTCAGGGCGAAGTGAAGCAGCGACATCCGGCAGGCCGCCGCGGGGCGGCGAACCGGGCAACGAGGTGAACGATGAAAGTGATGGCATCCGTCAAGAAGATCTGCCGCAACTGCAAGGTGATCAGGCGCAAGGGCGTCGTGCGCGTCATCTGCACCGATCCGCGGCACAAGCAGCGTCAGGGCTGAGCGAGGACTACTCATGGCACGTATTGCGGGCATCAACATCCCCGACCGCCAGCACACCGAGATCGGCCTCACGGCGATCTACGGCATCGGGCGCACGCGCGCCCGCCAGATCTGCGAGGCGGCGAACGTTCCCTTCGACAGGAAGGTCCGGGAGCTGAACGACGCCGAGCTCGAGCGCATCCGCGACCTGATCGGCAAACTCACCATCGAAGGCGACCTGCGCCGCGAAGTGTCGATGTCGATCAAGCGGCTGATGGATCTCGGTTGCTACCGCGGTGTGCGCCACCGCCGCGGCCTGCCGGTGCGCGGCCAGCGTACCCGCACCAACGCGCGCACCCGCAAGGGGCCGCGCAAGGCCGGCGTCGCGCTGAAGAAGTGAGCGGCCGCGGCTGATCAACACATCGGAGTCGAACCACCCAATGGCTACCAAGGCACAATCGGCAGCGCAGGCGGCCGCCGCGGCGCGCCTGCGCAAGAAGGCGCGCAAGAACGTCTCGGACGGCATTGCCCACGTCCACGCGTCGTTCAACAACACGATCATCACCATCACCGACCGGCAGGGCAACACGCTGTCGTGGGCGTCATCGGGCGGCGCAGGCTTCAAGGGTTCGCGCAAGTCCACGCCGTTTGCCGCGCAGGTGGCGGCCGAGGCGGCAGGCCGCGCCGCCCAGGAATGCGGAATCAAGAACCTCGAGGTGATGATCAAGGGGCCGGGGCCCGGGCGAGAGTCGTCGGTGCGGGCGCTGAATGCGCTCGGCATCAAGATCATGCAGATCCAGGACGTGACGCCGATCCCGCACAACGGCTGCCGCCCGCCGAAGAAGCGGCGCATCTGACGGGCGGGCGCCCGACGCGCAAGACCACCGTCCGTCACCCGCAAGGCCGCCAGGGCCGGGTCACCGAAGACGGACTACCGCGAAGCGATTCGCGTAATTCGAAGGACTGAGAACGTGGCACGTTACACCGGACCGAAAGCCAGGCTGTCCCGCCGGGAAGGGACCGACCTGTTCCTGAAGAGCGCCCGCCGGGGCCTCGACACCAAGTGCAAGCTCGACAGCAAGCCGGGCCAGCACGGCCGCACGTCGGGTGCGCGCCCTTCGGACTACGGCCTGCAGTTGCGCGAGAAGCAGAAAGTCAAGCGCATGTACGGCGTGCTCGAGCGCCAGTTCCGCCGCTACTTCGCCGAGGCCGAGCGCCGCAAGGGCAACACCGGCGAGAACCTCCTGAAGCTCCTCGAGAGCAGGCTGGACAACGTCATCTACCGGATGGGTTTCGGTTCCACGCGTGCCGAGGCGCGCCAGCTGGTGAGCCACAGGTCGGTGACGGTGAATGGCGAGGCGGTCAGCATTCCGTCGATGATGGTGCGCCCCAACGACATCATCGCGATCCGCGAGAAGGCCCGCAAGCAGGCCCGGATCCAGGATGCGCTGAACCTCGCCGAACAAAGCGGCTTCCCGTCGTGGGTGTCGGTCGACAGGAACAGGATGGAAGGCGTGTTCAGGAACATGCCCGACCGTACCGACCTCGCCGGCGACATCAACGAAAGCCTGATCGTCGAGTTGTACTCGCGCTAATCGAGAGGATATCTATGCAGACTGCCATGCTCAAGCCACGCATCGTCGAGGTGGAGCAACTCGGTGCATCGCATGCTCGCGTGGTGATGGAGCCGTTCGAGCGCGGGTACGGTCACACGCTGGGCAACGCGCTGCGCCGCGTGCTGCTGTCGTCGATGGTCGGCTACGCGCCCACCGAAGTCCAGATCACCGGCGTGGTGCACGAGTACTCGACCATCGACGGGGTTCGCGAGGACGTCGTGGACCTGCTGCTGAACCTGAAGGGCGTCACCTTCCGCCTGCACAACCGTGACGAGGTGTTCCTCACGTTGCGCAAGGACACGCCCGGACCGGTGACCGCCGCCGACATCGACGTGCCGCACGACGTCGAGGTCATCAACCCGGGGCATGTCATCGCGACGCTCACGCAGGGTGGCAAGCTCGACATGTCGATCAAGGTCGAGCGCGGCCGCGGCTACCTGCCCGGGACGATGCGCAACCTGGGCGAAACCAAGACGATCGGCAAGATCGTCCTCGACGCCTCCTTTTCGCCGGTGCGCCGGGTCAGCTACCAGGTCGAGAGCGCGCGCGTCGAGCAGCGCACCGACCTCGACCGTCTGGTGGTCGACGTCGAAACCAACGGCGTGATCGCGCCCGAGGAGGCGGTGCGGCAGTCGGCGCGCATCCTGGTCGAGCAGCTGACGGTGTTCGCGGCACTCGAGGGCGGCGCCGAGCCGGCGATCGAGTCGCCCGGGATTGCACTGGGCGCGGGCGCGCGCGGCCCGCAGATCGATCCGATCCTGCTGCGCCCGGTCGACGATCTCGAGCTCACCGTGCGTTCGGCGAATTGCCTGAAGGCCGAGAACATCTACTACATCGGCGACCTGATCCAGCGCACCGAGAACGAGCTGCTCAAGACGCCCAACCTGGGGCGCAAGTCGCTCAACGAGATCAAGGAAGTCCTTGCCTCGCGCGGACTGACGCTCGGCATGAAGCTCGAGAACTGGCCGCCTGCCGGGCTCGAGCGTCCGTAACAGAACAAGGCGAGAACGCGAGGAAACCGTCATGCGTCACCGTCACGGACTACGCAAGCTCAACCGCACCAGCGCACATCGCGAGGCGATGCTGCGCAACATGTGCAATTCGCTGCTGCGTCACGAGCTGATCAAGACCACGCTGCCCAGGGCCAAGGCGTTGCGGCGCGTCGTCGAGCCGATCATCACGCTGGGGCGCAAGCCTTCTCTGGCCAACCGGCGCCTGGCGTTCGACCGGTTGCGCGACCGCGAGATGGTCGTCAAGCTGTTCGACGAACTCGGACCGCGCTATGCCAACCGCAATGGCGGCTATCTGCGGATCCTGAAGTTCGGGTTTCGCGCGGGCGACGCCGCACCGATGGCGCTGATCGAACTGATGGACCGCCCGGACGAGGCCGCAACCGAGGGTTCGTCGGGCGCAGGCTGAGTTCGGTCGCCGGGCTGCGGAGCATCGGGCTCCGCATCCCCCGCGGACCAGACCGGGGCGTCGCGTGGTGCGTGCACCGTCCGGCGCCCTCGTCATTTGCCGGAGACCGTGCTGCCGCATGTCCGCAGTCCTGAGCGTCAACGGGCTGGTCAAACGCTTCGCGGGCCTCGCGGCGATCGCCAGCCTCGATTTCGCCGTGCAGCGCGGCGAGTGCTTCGGGCTGCTCGGCCCGAACGGCGCCGGCAAGAGCACCACGCTGAAGTCGGTGCTGGGCCTGGTCGAACCGGATGCCGGCCGGATCCGGCTGCTGGGTCTGGAAATCCCGGCGCAGGCCCGCGAGGCGCGCGCGCGGGTCGGCGTCGTTCCGCAGGCCGACGCGCTCGATCCCGATTTCACCGTTGCCGAAAACCTGGTCGTCTTCGGCCGCTACTTCGGCCTGCCGCGCGCGGTGCTCGAGGCGCGGCTCGACGGGCTGCTCGGGTTCGCCGGACTGGCACACAAGCGCGATGCGAAGATCCACGAGCTGTCCGGCGGCATGCGGCGACGCCTGACGCTCGCCCGGGCGCTGGTCAACGATCCCGAGGTGCTGTTTCTCGATGAGCCGACCACGGGGCTGGACCCGCAGGCGCGGCACCTGATCTGGGAGAGGCTGCGACAGCTGCTGGCCGCCGGCAAGACGATCGTGCTGACGACGCACTTCATGGAAGAGGCCGAGCGCCTGTGCACGCGAGTGGCGATCATCGACGGCGGCCGGCTGATCGCCATGGCCGCGCCCGCGGACCTGGTTGCGAGCCAGATCGAACCGCACGTCGTCGAGGCCAGTGGCGACGGGGTCGATCGATGGGCGCGCGAGCAGGCGCCGACGCTCGCCGCGCGGGTCGAACTGGTCGGCGAGACGGCCTTTGCGTACTGCACGAGCCCCGGGCAGGCCGCGGCGGCGGCGGCTTCGGCGTCTGGCGCTGCGGCGGCCACGGCGGGCGGCGCCTGCGCACTGCGCGTGCTGCGGCGCCCGGCGAACCTCGAAGACGTGTTCCTCAAGCTCACCGGGCGCGACCTGCGCGATTGAACGGCGGAGAAGGCGATGAATCCCTGGGCAGCCCCGCGTCCCTCGATGCGATTCCTCCCGATCTACCGGCGCAACCTGCTGGTGTGGCGCAAGCTCGCGGCCGCCAGCGTGATCGGCAACATCGCCGAGCCGCTGATCATCCTGGTTGCCTTCGGTTATGGCCTGGGCACGCTGCTGCGACAGGTCGATGGCGTGCCCTACGTCGTGTTTCTCGCGGCCGGCTCGATGTGCATGAGCACGATGATGGCGGCCAGCTTCGAGTCGCTGTACTCGGCGTTTTCGCGGATGCACGTGCAGCGCACCTGGGATTCGCTGCTCAATGCGCCGCTCGAACTCGACGACATCGTGATCGCCGAGTGGCTGTGGGCCGCGACGAAGAGCGTCCTCTCGGGGCTGGCGATCGTGACGGTGGTGTGGCTGCTGGGCATCTCGCGCGCGCCCACGCTGGTGCTCGCGCTGCCGGTAATCGCGCTCGCGGGGTTGGTCTTCGGTGCGATCGGCCTGTGCGTGAATGCGCTCGCACGCGGCTACGACTTCTTCACCTACTACATCACGCTGGTGCTGACACCGATGATCTTCCTGTCGGGCGTCTATTACCCGGTGGCTCAGCTTCCCGGCTGGCTGGCGGCAGTTGCGGGCGCGCTGCCGCTGGCGGCAGCCGTCGAACTGGCCCGCCCGCTGGTGCTCGGTCGCCTGCCCGAGGCGCCGCTGGCACCGCTGCTCGCACTGCTGGCCTACGCTGGCGGGGCGCTGTATCTTGCGATGATCCTGACGCGGCGGCGCTTTGCCGCCTGATCACCGCCATGCAGGCTCCCGAGTCCTCCAACCCCGGAATCGTCGGCTCCACGCCTGGCGATGGCCTGCTGCTGATCCTCAGCAGCCTTCCCGACCGCGAGACGGCGCACGGGATTGCGCACGCGCTGGTGCACGAACGTCTGGCCGCCTGCGTCAACGTACTCGGCGGCTGCACGTCCGTATACCGCTGGCAGGGCCAGCTCGAACAGGCCGACGAAGTCACGCTGCTGGTGAAGACCACGCGCCTGCGCCATGCCGCCTGCCAGCAGCGTCTGAAGGCGCTGCATCCGTACGAAGTGCCCGAGATCGTGACGCTCGCACCCGAGGCGGTGTGGCCGGCCTATGCACAGTGGGCGGTTGCCGGGACGCGTGACGCAGCGGCCGGGACGCCTGGCCCGGCAGGCGACACGCACGACGCTGCAGGCGGGCGCAGCGAAGGCTGAACGCGACGCTGCAGGCGCGCCGCGGATCGCGCTATGCGTCGCGCTCGCCGTCCGGACCCGTGGTGGTGCCCGCGGCCGCCGGCGTGTGGCTCGCACGGCTCGCGCGCCGCCGTCGCCGCCCGATCGGGTTGGAGGCGGACAGCATCGCGCGCGTCCTGAGGAACGAAAACAGGATTGCGCCGATCAGGACCATCGAGCCGATGGCCCACCAGAACCCCGACTCCGCATGCAGCCCGGGGATGAATTCGAAGTTCATCCCGAACACGCCAGTGATCAGCGTCAGCGGCAGGAACACCGCGGTGATCGCGGTGAGCGTGCGCATCACCTCGTTGGTGCGGTATGCGGTGGCCGAGAAGTGCAGTTGCACGGCGCTCTCGACCGACGATTCGAGGCGGCGTGCGTGATGCAGCACACGGTGGATGTGGCCGACGATGTCGGCCGTGCGCACCTGCAGTGCGTCGTCGAGCGCGTGCAGGTCGTGGGGCTCGCCCGCCTGGCGCTCGGTGCGCTCGAGACGCTCGTCGCGCCACTCCTGCAGCGCGTCGAGTTGTTCCTCGCAGAGATCCTGCAGCCGCCGCGCTTCGCGTCGCGACTCGAGCAGTTCGTACCAGTCGCGGAACGGCCGGCGCGGGTCGAGCAACTGGCGCTGACGCCGTTCGAACTGCTCGCTCAGCGGCTGACGCAGGTCGAGGTAACGATCGACCATGCCGTTGAGGAGCCTCAGCATCAGTTCCTCGGGCAGCGCCGGCAGTCGTGCACGTCCGCCGGCCAGCAGCCGGTCGCGGATCGTCGAGACCGGCCGGTTGTCGGGGGCGCGCACCGTGACCAGCACGCGCGGGAACACGAAGAACACCGCGGGGCGCGTCTTCACGCGGATCACGCCGGACGGCTCGATCGTGTCGGTGCGCATCGCCAGTCCGCGGAAGACGATCATTTCATATTCGTTGGTCGAATCGAAATACGACGGATGGGCCGGGTTCTCGGCGTCGAGCAGGTGATCCTCGAAGACGCCGACTCCCGTGAGTTGCTGCACCGGCGCGGTCCAGGCCCGGCCGTCCTCGTAACTGCAGTCGCACCAGACGAAGCCCCGCTCGGGCAGTGCCGCCACCTCGTCGAAGACGGTGGCGCCATCGGGCCGGACGATCACGAACTGCATCGCGCGCGCTGCGACCGGGTTTGCGGTGAAGCTGCGGCGGCGCCGGCTCAGCGCGCGGTGCGCAGCCAGCGCGCCGCGTCGCGGGCGAAATAGCTGAGGATGCCGTCGGCGCCGGCACGGCGCATCGCCAGCAGCGACTCGGTGACCACGGTCTGCTCGTCCAGCCAGCCGTTGGCCGAGGCCGCCTTGAGCATCGCGTATTCGCCGCTCACCTGGTAGACGAAGGTGGGGCAGCGGAAGGCGTCCTTCACCCGGCGCACGATGTCGAGGTACGGCATGCCGGGCTTGACCATCACCATGTCGGCGCCTTCGCGCAGATCGAGCGCCACTTCGCGCAGCGCCTCTTCGGAATTGGCCGGATCCATCTGATACGTCTTCTTGTTGCCCTTTCCGAGGCTGGCGGTCGAACCGACGGCATCGCGGAACGGCCCGTAGAAGCCCGAGGCGTACTTGGCCGAGTAGGCCATGATCCGGGTGTGGATGTGTCCCGCGGCCTCCAGCGCGCGGCGGATCGCGCCGATGCGCCCGTCCATCATGTCGGACGGGGCGACGATGTCCACGCCCGCCCCGGCCTGCGCCAGCGCCTGCTGCGCGAGGATCTCCACGGTGGGGTCGTTCAGCACGTAGCCGTCGTCGTCGATCAGGCCGTCCTGTCCATGACTCGTGTAGGGATCCAGGGCAACGTCGGTGAGCACGCCCAGTTCCGGGAAGCGCCGCTTGAGCGCGGTGACCGCGCGCGGCACCAGCCCCTGCGGATCGGTGGCAGCCCGGCCGTCCGGTGTCTTCAGCGACGGTTCGATGACCGGGAACAGTGCGATCACCGGAATGCCGAGTGCCACGCAGTCCTCGGCGACCGGCAGCAGCCGGTCGATGGTCATCCGGTGCACGCCCGGCATCGATGGCACCGCCTGTTCCTGCGCCTGGCCGTCGAGGACGAACACCGGATAGATCAGGTCGTCGGGAAGCAGCGTGGTCTCGCGCACCAGGCGGCGCGAGAAGTCGTCGCGGCGCAACCTGCGCATGCGCGCCGACGGGAAGTCCTGGAAGATGTGTTCGCCTGCGCTCATGTCGATGCGCTCCTGTGATGCGGATCTGCCGTCGCACACGCTCAGCGCCCGGTGGCCGGGCCGCCGGGCGGCGGGACGTCGGTGCCCGAATGCGTGGAAAGCCACGCGTCGATGAACTCGCGCGCTTCATCGAGCCCGATCCGCCGTGTCGCCGAGAACGATAGCAGAGCCACCGGATTGGCCATCCGCAACGCGCGCAGGTCGGCCTCGGTGTCGCGCATCGCCGCGGCCTGCTGCGCCTGGCCGAACTTGTCCGCCTTGGTGAGCAGCACCAGCAGCGGCACTTCGGGGCGCATCCACGCGAGCAGGCCGCGGTCGAGATCGGTGAGGCCGCGGCGGATGTCGAGCACCAGCACCACGCCCGCCAGGGCGTGCCGTTGCGACAGGTAGTGGCCGGCGAGCTGGTCCCAGGCGCGCTTGATTTCGGTCGGCGCGGTTGCGAACCCGTAGCCGGGCGTGTCGACGAGGTAGGCCTGCGGAGGTCCAGCGGCGGGGCCGAGCGCGAAGTAGTTCAGGGCCTGGGTGCGACCGGGCGTCTTGCTCGCGAACGCCAGGCGGCGCCTGCGGCACAGTGCGTTGATCGCCGACGACTTGCCGGCATTGGAGCGTCCGACGAAAGCGACTTCCGCAACGTCGGTCTCGTCGGGAAGTTGCGCGAGCCTCGTGACGGTGGTGGCGAACCGGGCGGTCAGGAGGGTAGAGGCCACGCTGGCGAAGCGGGCGCGAACACGCCCGGGAATCCGGTGCGGCGATCGGAATGACCGCAACTGAGCACGTATTGTACAATTCGTCGTTTGTGTCGGGCGCCTCCCGCGGCCCGGCGTTTCCCGGGTTTGCCCCATGCTCCGAGCCAGACCGTTCGCCGCAGTCTTCGCTTCACTCGTCGTGCTCGCCGGCGGCGCCTTCGCACAGGCGCCCGCAGCTGGCAGGGAGCCGGCGCGCCCCGACCTCGAGCGCGGCGCACAGGTTGCCCGGGAGGTCTGCGCTGCCTGCCACGGCGCCGATGGCAACAGTGGCACGCCGGCCAACCCGAAGCTGGCCGCACAGCACGCCGGCTACCTCGTCAAGCAACTCGGGAACTTCAAGGTGAAGGCCGGCGCCGAGAAGGCGGAACGCGCCAGCGCGATCATGGCCGGATTCGCCGCGATGCTCTCCGATGCCGACGTTCGCAGCGTCTCTGCATACTTCGCGTCGCAGGCATTGAAACCGGCGGTCGCGAAGAACAGGGATTTCGTCGAACTCGGCCAGCGCATCTACCGCGGCGGCATCGCCGCGAAGGGCGTGCCGGCCTGCGCAGGCTGCCACGGCCCGGCGGGTGCCGGCATCCCGGTCGAGTACCCGCGGTTGCAGGGTCAATACGCCGAGTACACCGAGACGCAACTGGTGGCGTTCCGGCAGGGCGAGCGCGCCAATAGCGCCATGATGCGCAGCATCGCCGAGCGCCTGTCCGATGGCGAGATCAAGGCGGTGTCCGACTACATCGCCGGCCTGCGCTGACGGCGAACGTCCCCGCGCCGGTGCTGCCGGCGCGACCCGCGTGGCAAGGCGCGCGAACGGCCCTGCGGCCCATTGCCCGAAAGGAGCGCGTCATGCTGGTTCGCGTCCGTGATGCCGAGGTTCCGCTGCCGTCGGAGATCACGCCGCGCGTTCTGCACGAGAACCGGCGCTCGGTGCTGAAGGCGGCCGCCGCCGGCCTCGCAGCCTGGTCCGCATCGACGATCGTCGATGCGGCACCCGCTGGCGTCGGCCCACCGGGGGTGCCAGGTGCCACGCGGTTGCAGGGTCGTACCAGCGCGCTGTCCACGATGGAGCGGCCCACGCCCTACAAGGACGTCGTCGGCTACAACAACTTCTACGAGTTCGGCACCGGCAAGGACGATCCCGCCGCCTGGGCGGGATCGCTTCGGGTGCGCCCCTGGACCGTGGAGGTCGACGGCGAGGTCGCGCGGCCACGCGTCTTCGACATCGACGAACTGCTCGCGCTCGCGCCGCTCGAAGAGCGCATTTACCGGCTGCGCTGCGTCGAGGGCTGGTCGATGGTCATCCCGTGGATCGGCTATCCGTTTGCCGAACTGATGAAGCGCGTCGAACCCACCGCGCGCGCGAGGTATGTCGAGTTCGTGACGCTCGCCGACGCCGGGCAGATGCCCGGCCTGCGCTCTTCGGTGCTGGCCTGGCCGTACGTCGAGGGCCTGCGCATCGACGAGGCCGCGCACGCGCTGACGTTGCTTGCCGTCGGCCTGTACGGCGAGGTGCTGCCGAAGCAGAATGGCGCGCCGGTGCGCGTCGTCGTGCCCTGGAAGTACGGTTTCAAGAGTGGCAAGTCGCTGGTGCGGATCCGTTTCGTCGAGAAGCAGCCGCAGACCAGCTGGAACCTCGCCGCTCCGCGCGAGTACGGCTTCTATTCGAACGTCAATCCGCAGGTGAGCCACCCGCGCTGGTCGCAGGCCACCGAGCGGCGCATCGGCGAGGACGGCTTCCTGCAGCGCAAGCGGGCGACGCTGATGTTCAACGGCTATGCCGGCCAGGTGGCGTCGTTGTATGCCGGCATGGATCTGCGCAAGGCGTTCTGAGTCGCCGCAGCGTCGCGCAATGCGCGATCGCGCCACCGGGAGGGCATCGCTCGCGCAACCGTCGCCGCGTGCGCTGGCACGCATCCGGGCGGCGGTCTTCGTCGCGGGCCTGCTGCCGTTGCTGCGCCTGCTGGTGCTGGGCCCTGCGGATGCACTGGGTGCCAATCCGGTCGAGTTCGTCACCCGTTCCACGGGCACCTGGACGCTGGTGATGCTGTGCATCACGCTGTCGGTGACGCCGCTGCGTCGGCTGTCGGGCTGGTCCTGGCTGGCGCGGCTGCGACGCATGTCCGGCCTGTACGCGTTCTTCTACGCGCTGCTGCACTTCACCACCTGGGTGTGGTTCGACCAGTGGTTCGATCCTGCCTCGATGATCGCCGACGTCGTCGATCGCCCGTTCGTCACCATCGGCTTCACGGCCTTCGTGCTGATGCTGCCGCTGGCGGCAACCTCGACGCGCGCCATGATGCGGCGACTCGGCAGCCGCTGGCAGGCGTTGCACCGGCTCGTCTACGCGGTGGCCGTGCTCGCGGTGGTGCACTTCTGGTGGCACAAGGCCGGCAAGAACGACCTGGCCGAACCGATGATCTACGCCAGCGTGGTTGCGCTGCTGCTCGGGTTCCGGGCGCTGCGGCAGATCGCGCGTCGCGCGTCCCCGGGCGCGTCAGCGCGGCAGGCGCCTCTCGAGCGCGAATAGCGACTCGACCGATTCGCGCTCGCGCACCAGGTGCGCGTGGCTGCCGTCGACGATCACCTCCGCGGCGCGCGGACGCGTGTTGTAGTTCGAGGACATCGTCATGCCGTAGGCACCCGCAGAGGCGATCGCCAGCAGGTCGCCCTCGGCGAGCGCGAGCCTGCGCCCGCGCGCGAGCCAGTCACCGGATTCGCACACCGGGCCGACGATGTCGTAGACCTGCGCCGGGCCGGCGCCGCGCGCCTCGACCGGCAGCACGTCGTGCCAGGCCTCGTAGAGGGCCGGGCGCATCAGGTCGTTCATGGCGGCGTCGACGATTGCGAAACGGCGCTCCGCGTTGCTCTTCAGGTACTCGACGCGCGTGAGCAGCACGCCCGCATTGCCGACGATCGAGCGTCCGAACTCGAAGACCAGCCCGCAGGAGGCGCCGCGCGGGTGCCGGTCGACGCGCTCGAAAATCGCGTGAAACAGCGCCTCGCGTGACGGCGGTTCTTCGTCGGCGTAGCGGATGCCCAGACCGCCTCCGAGATCGAGGTGCTTCAGGGTGATGCCTTCGGCGTCGAGCGCATCGACCAGTTCGAGCAATTTGTCGAGCGCGGCGAGGAATGGCTCGATGCTCGTGATCTGCGAGCCGATATGGCAATCGATGCCGATCACCTCGATGTTCGGCAGGCGCACTGCCGTGCGATAGGCGTCGAGGGCGGCGTCGTGCGCGATGCCGAACTTGTTCTCGCGCAGCCCGGTGGAGATGTACGGATGCGTGCCCGCATCGACGTCGGGATTGACGCGCAACGAAACCGGGGCGCGCTGGCCGAGCGCGCCGGCTACCCGGTCCAGGCGCAGCAGTTCGCTCTCCGACTCGACGTTGAAGCAGCGCACACCTGCCCCGAGTGCCATGCGCATCTCGGATTCCCGCTTGCCGACGCCCGAAAACACCACGCGCGACGGGTCACCGCCGGCGGCCAGCACCCGCATCAACTCTCCGCCCGAGACGATGTCGAAGCCCGCGCCCTCGCGGGCGAGCAGGTCGATCACCGCGAGGTTGGAGTTCGCCTTCAGTGCAAAGCAGACGAGCACGTCACGCTTGCGCGCGGCACGCCGGAATTCGTCGAACGCGTCGATGATCGCGCGCCTGGAATAGACGTAGGTCGGGGTGCCGAAGCGCTCGGCGATGCCTGACAGCGGCAGGTCTTCGACCAGCAGCGAGTCACCGCGGTAATGGAAGGTGTTCATCGGAACCGGATGCCTGGCAGGTTCAGTGGCGCGGCGTCGCAACCGCGGCGAACGCCTCGGGATTCACGGCGAGTTTCTTCTTCGGCTGGGAGTCCGGCAGGTACAGCGGCCCGCGCTGGCCGCACGCCGCCAGCAGCACCAGCACCACAGCAGCCGCGGCGACCGCGACGAATCGCCCCGGCGCGCGCCGCCGCGGGGCCGCGCGCGCGATGCACTGGCCGGCCGTGCGCACTCAGAACACCTGGTTGCGGATGAGGTCGGCGTCGACCCCCGCGGCCACGCCGTCTTCGGAGACGCCGAGCGAGGCAATGCCCTGGCCCGGTTGCGTCTCGGCGTAATAGTACTCATCGTCGATGCGCACGATTCCCGGCGGCGGTTGCCTGTCCTCTTCGGGCTGGCCTGCGAGCGCAGTGGCCATGTAGTCGATCCAGATCGGCAGCGCCAGCCCGCCGCCGGTCTCGCGGTCGCCGAGCTTGTGCGGCTGATCGAATCCGACCCACGCAACCGCGGCAACGCGCGGGCTGTAGCCGGCGAACCAGGCGTCGACCGAGTCGTTCGTGGTACCGGTCTTGCCGGCGAGATCGCCGCGCTTGAGCACCCGTGCACGCGTTGCCGTGCCCATGCGCACGACGTCGCGCAGCATGCTGTCCATCAGGAACGCGTTGCGGGCGTCGATCGCGCGCAACGCATCGTCGCCGGCCTGCCCCGGGTGCGCGCTGGCGAGCAGACGGCCGTTGACGTCGGTGATGCGCGCCACCAGGTAGGGCTCGATCCGGTAGCCGCCGTTGGCGAACACGATGATTGCGCGTGCCATCTGCCAGGGAGTGACCGAGCCGGCGCCGAGTGCCATCGTGAGGAACGGCGGGATGCGTTCGGGATCGAAGCCGAAGCGCGAAACGTAATCCTGTGCATACTGGGGACCGATCGCTTCGAGCAGGCGGATCGACACCATGTTCTTGGACTTCGCCAGCGCGGTGCGCATGCGCATCGGTCCCTCGAACTTGCCGTCGTAATTCTTCGGGTCCCAGAGCTGTCCGCCGGTGCGCGCAGGATCGATCAGCACCGGTGCGTCGTTGATCACCGTGCTGGTCATGAAGCCCTTCTCGAGCGCGGCCGAGTAGATGAACGGCTTGAAGCTCGAACCGGGCTGGCGCCAGGCCTGCGTGACCCGATTGAACTTGTTGCGCTCGAAGTCGAAGCCGCCGACCAGCGCCCGAACCGAACCGTCGTGGGTGTCGAGCCCCACCAGCGCGGCCTGTACTTCGGGCAACTGGCCGATGGCATAGCCGCCCTTGCCGGTTCGGACGATGCGCACCACCGCGCCGCGTTGCAGTTTCCGTGAAGCCGGCGCGCGTGCGCTCAGCGCGGAGGCGACGAACCGCAGGTCGTCGCCGGTGATCTCGATCGAGCTGCCGCGTCCCCGGGAGACCACCACCCGCTTCGGCTCGGCCGACAGGACGACTGCAGCGAGGAAGTGGCCGATGTCGTCGTTGTCACCGATCGACGCCTCGACCACGTCCTCGGCTGCCGCCGCCTCGGCCGGCAGGTCGAGCATGCGCTCCGGACCGCGGAAGCCGTGCCGCCGGTCGTAGTCGAGCACGCCCTGCTCGAGCGCCTCGTTGGCGGCGCGCTGGTCGGCGGCCATGATCGTCGTGTAGATCTTGAGCCCCGCCGAATAGATCTCCTCGCGATACAGTTCGAACGCCAGTTGCCGGGCGAGTTCGGCCGCGTAGGGTGCGTGGACCGGGTAGTCGGCGTGCGGCGGCACGAACGTGAGCGGCTGGGCGAGCGCTGCGGTGTACTCGGCCTCGGAGAGAAAGCCGTTGTCGCGCATGCGCCCGAGGATGTAGCGCTGCCGCTCGATCGCCCGCTTCGGATTGACCATCGGATTGAAGCGCGACGGCGCCTTCGGCAGCCCGGCCAGCACCGCCGCCTCCGCCGCGCCGAGCTTCGCGAGCGGCTTGCCGAAGTAGGTCTGCGAGGCCGCCGCGAATCCGTACGAACGCTTTCCGAGGTAGATCTGGTTCAGGTACAGCTCGAAGATCTGCTGCTTCGTCAGGTTGTCCTCGATACGCAACGCCAGCAGGATCTCGACGATCTTGCGCGTGTAGGTGCGCTCGGACGACAGGAAGAACTCGCGGGCCAGCTGCATCGTGATCGTGCTGGCGCCCTGCTCGGTGCCGCCGGCCACCAGGTTGACCAGCGCGGCGCGCGCCACACCGATCGGATCGACGCCCATGTGCTCGAAGAAGCGCGCGTCTTCGGCCGCCAGTACTGCGTTCTTCACCACCTGCGGCACGTCCTCGATGTGCACGAAGGTGCGGCGCTCCTCGCCGAATTCTCCGATCAGCTGACCGTCGGCGGTGTAGACCCGCAACGGAATCCGCGGCCGGTAGTCGAGCATCGCGTCGAGCGGCGGCAGACGATCGTTGACCAGCACCAGCGCCAGCGCGACGAGCAGCCCGCCGGCGACTGCAACGACCAGCGGAATCGCGAGCGCGGCGAGACCCAGGTGAACCCAGTTCGTGCTCGAGCCGTGCCTGTTGCGCGGGCGGCGTTTCGTCGTGTCGTTCATGCGCCCATCCCTGGCGCCCGCATTGCCGTGGCCGGATTTTATACGCATCGCTGGCCGACGCCCGGCGCGGTGACGCGACACGGCAATGCGTGTCTGCGTGCAGGAATGCAACAACGTGCATCCACACCGTACGACCGCCTCGATCAACCGCCGATGCTGCGCTGGCAGGCCGATCCTGCCGGATGGTCGATGCCGTACGACGGATGGGGCCGGGTCGTCGCCAAGCCGCGCAGAAAAGGCCGTACATTAAATCGAGCTTGCCCCTTGCATCTACAGTAAATTGTAGAAATAATCCGTAAATCCTTAGATCGTAAGGATTTTTTTGAATCGAGGCATTCCGTGGCGGTGATTCCATCGAATCTGTTTCGCAGGGCCGCACCACCGCTGGTCGGCATCGACCTGAGCGCTTCGAGCGTGAAGGTGGTCGAACTGCAGCAAGGACAGCGCGCGCCGATGCGCCTGGAGCGCTATGCGATCGAACCGCTGGAACGTGGTGCGATCGTCGACGGCAACATCGAGAAGGCCGAAGCGGTCGCCGAGACGCTGCAGCGCGCGTTGCGCAAATGCGGCAGCCGCGCGCGCGAGGCGGCGCTTGCGCTTCCGTCGGGGGCGGTGATCACCAAGAAGATCATGCTGCCAGCCGGGCTGCACGAGGAGGACTACGAACTCCAGGTCGAGACCGAGGCCAGCCAGTACATCCCGTTTCCGATCGAGGAGGTGAACCTCGACTTCCAGGTGCTCGGTCCCGCCAGCCGGGCCGAGGGCGAAGTCGACGTGCTGCTGGCGGCGTCGCGCAAGGAGAAGGTCGACGACCGGGTGGCCGTGGCCGAGATGGCCGGCCTGCGCCCGGTGGTGATGGATGTGGAGCCCTACGCGTTGCGCACCGCGGTCGACCACGTGATCGAGTTCCTGCCGAACAAGGGCCAGGGACAGATCATCGCGGTCTTCTCGATCGGCCAGACGATCACGTACCTGACGGTGGTGCTGAACCGCCAGACGATCTTCGAGCGCGAGCAGGTCTTCGGCGGGCACCAGCTCACGCAGGACCTGGTGCGACTGTACGGACTGACGCCCGAGGAGGCCGAGATCAAGAAGCGCACCGGCGACCTGCCCGACAACTACCAGCGTGACCTGCTGCAGCCGTTCGTCGAACAGGCGGCGACCGACATGGGGCGCGCATTGCAGTTCTTCTTCACCTCGACACCGTACACGCGCGTCGACCAGATCTATCTCGCCGGCGGCTCTTCGGTGGTGCCGGGCCTGGCCGAGGCGGTGGCACAGCGCACGCAGGTACCCGCCGAGGTGCTCAGCCCGTTCCAGGGCATGGAGCTTGCAGGCACGGTGCGCGAGCGCCAGCTGCGCGCTGACGCGCCCTCGCTGCTGGTGGCCGCCGGCCTGGCGATGCGGAGGTTCGACGCATGAGCATGCGCATCAACCTGCTCCCGCACCGGGAGATGCGCCGTGAGCGGCGCAAGAAGGATTTCGTCGGCCTGCTCGCGCTGGTCGGCGTCGGCGCGGTCGCGGCCGCAATCGTCGTTGCGCTCGGCATCAGCCAGCGAATCGACGCGCAGCACGCGCGCAACGACTTCATCCGCGCCGAGAATTCGAAGCTCGACGAGCAGATCAAGGAAATCGCCACGCTGCGTGCCGAGATCGAAGCGCTGCGTGCGAGGCAGTACGCCGTCGAGACCCTGCAGACCAACCGGACGATTCCCGTCCACCTGATGGACGAACTGGTCAAGCACACCCCCGACGGCATCTACCTGAAGACGATGCGCCAGGATGAACGCAAGATCACGCTGGCCGGTTACGCGCAGTCGAACGAGCGCGTCTCGGAGCTGCTGCGCAATCTCGCCAACCATACGCCGTGGCTCGAGCGCCCCGAGCTCATCGAGATCAAGGCCGCGCGCATCGGAGGGAGTGCCGCTGCGAAGGACAAGGATGCCCGGCGCGCGTTCGAGTTCTCGCTGAACGCGTTGATCAAGTCGGCCGACCCGCAGCCGGCGATGCCGAAAACCACCGCTGCGCCGGCCGCGCTGGCGGCGGCCGGCGCGGCCGCGAACAGGTGATGCGATGAGCAAGTTCGACCTGAAGATCGACCTGAACGGCCTGAGGGCGCAGTTCGCCGGACTGCAGGGGCGCCATCCCGGGTTGTGGCCGGCGCTGCCGAAGGTGGCGCTGCTGGCGGGGCTGGTGGCCGCGGTGCTCGGCATTGCCTGGATCTCTTACTGGCGCGGGCAGCTCGACGAGCTCGACGGGGAGGTCCGCACCGAGGAGCAGCTCAAGCAGGAGTTCACCGCCAAGATGACGCAGGCAGTGAATCTCGAGGTGCTGCGCAAGCAGAAGGACCAGGTGTCACATTACGTCAGCCAGCTCGAGAAGCAGCTGCCGAGCAAGGCCGAGATGGACGCCCTGTTGTCGGACATCAACCAGGCGGGTGTCGGCCGGGGTCTGCAGTTCGAGCTCTTCAGGCCCGGACAGGTTGTGGTGCGGGACTACTACGCGGAGCTGCCGATCGCCATCAAGCTGTCGGGCAGCTACCACGATTTCGGCTCGTTCACGAGCGACATCGCCAACCTGCCGCGGATCGTCACGCTGAACAACATCCAGATCGCGCTGCCGGAGAAGCAGGCCGCTGGAGCCGGATCGGGTCCGCTCACGATGGAGGCGATCGCCAAGACCTTCCGCTACCTCGATCCCGAGGAGATCGCCGAGCAGCGTCGCCTGGCGGCAGCGGCGAACAACAAGGCGAAGAAGGGGGCAGCGAAATGAAGCGCCTGATGATGGCGGCCGCGGCGTGCGTGCTCGCCGGCTGCTCGAACGACCAGGGCGAATTGCGCGCCTGGATGCAGGAAGTGCGCGCCAATGCCAGGCCGATCCAGACGCGCGTCGAGGAACCCAAGCGCTTCGCGCCGTTCCGCTATGACGACGAGGCGCAGGTCGATCCGTTTTCACCGCAGAAGCTGGCAGCCATGGTCGAGGGCTCGCAGCGTGCCGGTGCGAACGGATTGAAGCCCGATCTGAACCGCCGGCGCGAAGCGCTCGAGGCGTTTCCGCTCGACACGATCCGGATGGTCGGGCACCTGGCGAACGGGCAGCGCAATCACGCGCTGCTGCAGGTCGACAGAACGGTCTATCAGGCGCACGTCGGCAGCTACGCCGGCCAGAATTTCGGGGTGATCACCAGGATCAGCGAGAACGAGGTCCTGCTCAGGGAACTGGTCCAGGACGCCGCTGGCGACTGGGTCCAGCGGGACTCGACATTGCGGCTTCAGGAGGGGAGCAGTCAATGACAACGACAATGCGCAACGCGGGATCGGCGGCCCGCGCGACCGTCCGTGCTGCGGTCGCCGCGCTGCTTGCGTGCATCGCCGCGCTGGCCGCTCCTGCGGCCCTCGCGCAGGCGAACTCGATCGAATCGGTGACCAGCGTGCAGCAGGGCAGCACGACGTACCTGCGCATCGGGATGAAGAATCCCCCGACCACCACTCCGGCCGGCTTTTCGGTGTCGAATCCGCCGCGGATCGCGTTCGACTTCATCAATACCGACAACCGCGTCGGAAAGAACTCGCTGGAGTTGCCGCAGGGCGACGTGCGCAGCGTGACGATCGTGCAGGCTGGCGAGCGCGCCCGGCTGGTGCTCAACCTGAAGCGGCCGCTCGGCTACAACACATCGATCGACGGCAACACGCTGACGGTCGCGCTCGAACCGGTGGCCGCTGCCGGGACGGCGGCGGCGCCGGTGGCCTACAGCTTCGCCAGGGCCGACGGCAAGGGCACGCATTCGCTGCGCGACATCGACTTCCGTCGCGGCAAGGACGGTGAGGGTCGGGTGGTCGTCGACCTGTCGGACCCGGGCGTGGGCGTCGACATCCGGCAACAGGGCCAGTCGATCGTCGTCGACTTCGTGAACGCCAGCCTGCCCGAGAACCTGCGCCGCCGGCTCGACGTCGGCGACTTCGGCACCCCGGTCACCGCAGTGCGCGCGTTCCAGCAGGGCGACAACGCGCGGCTGGTGATCGAGCCGCACGGCGAATGGGAGCACAACGCTTACCAGAGCGACACGCAATTCGTCGTCGAGGTCAAGCCGCTGCGCCCCGACCCGAGCCGACTCGCGCGTGGCACGCAGCCCGGCTACCGCGGCGAGAAGCTGTCGCTGAACTTCCAGAGCATCGACATCCGCGCCCTGCTGCAGGTGATCGCGGACTTCACCAGCCTGAACATCGTCACCAGCGACTCGGTTGCCGGCAACCTGACGCTGCGCCTGAAGGACGTACCCTGGGACCAGGCGCTCGACATCATCCTGCAGTCCAAGGGCCTGGACATGCGCAAGAACGGCAACGTGATCATGGTCGCGCCACGCGACGAGATCGCGGCCAAGGAGAAGCTCGACCTGGAATCGCGCGCGCAGATCTCGGAGATCGAGCCGCTGCGCACCGAGACCTTCCAGTTGAACTACCAGAAGGCCGATGCGCTGCACAAGCTGCTGGCCAACGACAAGCAGCGCGTGTTGTCCAAGCGCGGCAGCGTCGTCGTCGACGAGCGCACCAACAAGGTCTTCGTGCAGGACACGGTGTCGCGCCTGGAGGAAGTGCGCAAGATCATCGCGCAGGTCGACGTGCCGGTGCGGCAGGTGCTGATCGAGGCGCGCATCGTCGAGGCCGACGACCGCTTCTCGCGCAACCTGGGCGTGCGGCTGGGGTTCAACCGCGTCAACGCCAGCGCCGGCAGCACCATCGGCCGCGGAACCGTCTCCGGCAACCTGGAGGGTGTACACGACCTGACGCCGCTGCCGGGCGCGGTGGGCAGCGGCACCACGGCGCTGGCGAACACCAACTTCGTGAACCTGCCGGCGACGAACATCTCCGGCGTCAACCCGTCGACCTTCGCGATCAGCCTGTTCAACTCCAGCCTCACGCGTTTCCTGAACCTGGAGTTGTCGGCGCTCGAAGCCGACCAGCGCGGCAAGGTCATCTCCAGCCCGCGGGTGCTCACCGCCGACCAGGGCAAGGCGATCATCGAGCAGGGCACCGAGTTGCCGTACCAGCAGGCGACGTCGAGCGGGGCCACGGCGATCCAGTTCCGCAAGGCCAATCTCAAGCTCGAGGTGACCCCGCAGATCACGCCCGAGGGCAACGTGATCCTGGCGGTCGAGGTCAACCGCGACGCGGTCGGGCAACTGACGCCGGCCGGCTTCGCGATCGACACGCGACGGGTGCAGACCCAGGTGCTGGTGGAGAACGGTGGCACCGTGGTGATCGGCGGCATCTACGAGCAATTCGAGCGCGACAACGTGAACAAGGTGCCGCTGCTGGGCGATCTGCCCGTGATCGGCAACGCGTTCAAGAATTCCAGCCGCACCAACAACCGTACCGAGCTGCTGGTGTTCCTCACGCCGCGCGTCGTCACCGACACCGCGATGGCGCGCTGATGGCGTTGGCGGGACGGGCCGGCCGGCGCTGCCACTGATGGTCCCGCAGGGCGCGGCGCCGGGGCGCGCCGCGTCGCGCCCGGTCGTGCTGGTGGGCATGATGGGCTCTGGCAAGTCCACCGTCGGGCGACGGCTCGCGGCGCGCCTGCACCGGCGCTTCATCGACGCCGACAGGATGCTCGAGGAGCGCTGCGGCGTGCCGATCTCGACCGTGTTCGAGCTCGAAGGCGAAGAGGGTTTCCGCCGCCGCGAAGCGGCGCTGCTCGACGAACTGACGCAGCTGCCATCGATCGTGCTGGCCACCGGCGGTGGCGTGGTGATGCGCGCCGATAACCGGCGCCTGCTCGCCGAGCGCGCGCTGGTGGTCTTCCTGCAGGCGTCGCTGGCGGACCTCTGGCAGCGGCTGCGGCGCGACCGCACGCGGCCGCTGCTGCAGACCGGGGATCCGCGCGAGCGCATCGCCGAACTGCTGGCGCTGCGCGAGCCGCTCTATCTCGGGATCGCCCAACTGACCGTCGTCAGCGCACGCCAGCCGGTGGATCAGCTGGTCACCGATATAATCGGGCGTCTTCCCGAGGAAATCCGGGCCGAAACCCGGGCCGATTGAGGGCCGGCTCGCACTCCGGCCGCCGCGCCCGGGCGGGTGCACCGCCATCGCCCATGAACGTCCGCGAATTGCGCATCCCGCTCGGCGAGCGCAGCTACCCGATCCTGATCGGTGCCGGTCTGCTGGCGGCCAGCGAAACGCTGGCCGGCCTCGCGCAGGCACGACAGGTCGCGGTGGTCACCAACGACACCGTTGGCGCGCTCTTCGAGGCGCGCCTCGCGCTTTCGCTCGCCGGCGCCGCGAGGCGCATATCGATCCGCCTGCCCGACGGCGAAACCCACAAGAACTGGCAAGCGCTCGATCACATCTTCGAGCAGCTGTTGCGCGAGCGCTTCGACCGGCGCTGTCTGCTGGTGGCGCTCGGCGGCGGGGTGATCGGCGACGTGACCGGCTTCGCGGCCGCCGTCTACCAGCGCGGTGTCGACTTCGTGCAGGTGCCGACCACCCTGCTGGCGCAGGTCGATTCCTCGGTCGGCGGCAAGACGGCGATCAACCATCCGCTGGGCAAGAACATGATCGGCGCTTTCCACCAGCCGAAGCTGGTACTTGCCGACGTCGACACCTTGCGCACGCTGCCGCCACGCGAGCTGTCGGCGGGCCTGGCCGAGATGATCAAGCATGGCGCGATCGCCGATCCGGCCTACCTGGGTCGGCTCGAGCGCGACCTTGCAGCGCTGCGTGCCTGCGATACCACGGCGCTTGGCGACGCGATCCTGCGCTCGTGCGAGATCAAGGCCGCCGTGGTGGCTGCCGACGAGCGCGAAACGGGCGTGCGCGCCACGCTCAATTTCGGTCACACCTTCGGGCACGCGATCGAGTCGGGCCTGGGCTACGGCAACTGGCTGCACGGCGAGGCGGTGGGCGCCGGCATGGTGATGGCGGCCGACCTGTCGTGGCGCGCCGGGCTGGTCGATGACAGCCTGGTCGAGCGCCTGCGCGGCACGATCGCCGCCGCGGGGCTGCCGGTGCGCGGCCCGGCCTGGCCGTTCGAGCGTTACGTCGAACTGATGAGCATCGACAAGAAGGCACGCCAGGGTGCGCCGGAGTTCGTGCTGCTCGAGCGGTTCGGCGCGGCACGCGTGCAACCGGTGACCGACGCGCAGTTGCGCGCCACACTGGCAGCGTGCACCGGCTGAGCGCCGCACCGCAGATGGAAAGCGGAGCCGGCATGCGCGCGCCCGCTGCGCTCGCCCGCTGGGGGTGCGATCCGGCGACCAGCCGCGGCCGCCGGCACCCCGAGCCGCGGGCGGGCACGCGCAGCGAGTTCCAGCGCGATCGCGACCGCATCGTTCACTGTACCGCCTTTCGCCGGCTCGAATACAAGACGCAGGTTTTCGTCAACCACGAAGGCGATCTGTTCCGTACCCGGCTCACGCATTCGATCGAAGTCGCGCAGATCGGCCGCTCGATCGGCCGCAATCTGGGGCTGAACGAGGACCTGATCGAGGCGATCGCGCTGGCACACGACCTCGGCCACACGCCATTCGGACACGCCGGGCAGGACGCGCTGCACGCGTGCATGCACGGCCACGGTGGCTTCGAGCACAACCTGCAGTCGCTGCGCGTCGTCGACGAACTCGAGCAGCGCTACGCGGCATTCGACGGGCTGAACCTGTGCTTCGAGACGCGCGAGGGCATCCTGAAGCACTGCCGGCAGGAGGACGCGCGCGCGCTGGGCGAATTGGGCGAGCGCTTCCTGCTGCGGCGGCAGCCGTCGCTCGAGGCACAGGTGGCCAATCTCGCCGACGAGATCGCCTACAACAACCACGACATCGACGACGGCCTGCGCTCGGGGCTGCTGCGGATCGGGCAACTCGACCGGATCGAGCTGTTCGCGGCTCACCGCCGCACTGTCGAGCGCCTGCATCCCGGCATCACCGGCCGGCGCCTGGTACACGAGACCATCCGGCGGATGATCGACGACCTCGTGGTCGATCTGCTCGCTGAATCGCGCCGGCGCGTCGACGCCGCCGCTGTGGCGTCGCCCGACGAGGTGCGCGCCGCGCCACCGCTGGTGGCGTTCTCGCCGGCGATGCGCGAGCGCTCGGCGCAGCTCAAGCGCTTCCTGCACGCCGGGCTGTACCGTCACCCGCGCGTCGACGAAACGATGGACCGCGCCCGCGCCGTCGTGCGTCGACTGTTCGACGCCTATGCAGCCGATCCGTCGCGCCTGCCCGGGGAGCACCGCGAGCGAGTGCAGGCGATCGGCCTGCGCGCGATCGCCGACTACATCGCGGGGATGACCGATCGCTTCGCCCTGCGCGAACACGCGCGACTGACCGGCGAGCCGCCGCCCCGGCTGTCGTGCGCCGACGCCACCGATTGAATCCGCCGCGCCTGCCGGTGTGTCGCTGCCGCGATTGGCTCGCGGCGTTGCCGCAACGCCGTCGGCTGCTGCGCTGTGCACATCCGGCAGATGGCGGCGTATACTGGGCCGTCCGTTCGTGCATTTTGCGCTGCGTTGCGGCATAACACTGCTCCAGGCGCTGGTCCGCGCAAGCAAGCACTGACTTTATTTTCTTCTGGTGGGGACGCTCCGGTTCGCTGGCGAGACGCGGCGGGTCGTGGCGAGCGTGCTGCGCGGCGCCGACACCGGATCCGGAGCTCGCAGATGGGACATTCGGGACACTCGCACCGCCGTCCACCGCAGGGCGCAACCTCTGTGGCCGCGGAGGGTCTGTACGATCCGGCGCGCGAACACGATGCCTGCGGCGTCGGCTTCATCGCTCACATCAAGGGCAGGAAGAGCCACCGGATGATCGAGCAGGGCCTGCAGATTCTCTGCAACCTCGATCACCGCGGCGCCGTGGGCGCCGACCCGCTGATGGGCGACGGTGCCGGCATCCTGATCCAGTTGCCCGACCAGTTCTTTCGTGAAGAGATGGCCCGCCAGGGCGTCAGGTTGCCGCCGGCCGGCGAGTACGGGGTGGGCATGGTGTTCCTGCCCAAGGAGCACGCATCGCGAATGGCCTGCGAGCAGGAACTCGAGCGCGCGGTGCGCGCCGAGCGGCAGGTGTTGCTCGGCTGGCGCGACGTGCCGGTCGATCGCGAGATGCCGATGTCGCCGGCGGTGCGGGCCAGGGAACCCGTGATCCGCCAGGTCTTCATCGGTCGCGGACCGGACGTGATGGTCACCGATGCGCTCGAGCGCAAGCTGTACGTGATCCGCAAGACCGCCAGCCACGCGATCCAGCAGCTCGGCCTGAAGCACGGCAAGGAGTACTTCGTGCCGTCGATGTCGGGGCGCACGATCGTCTACAAGGGGCTGTTGCTGTGCGGGCAGGTTGGCCAGTACTACCGCGACCTGCAGGATCCGCGCGTGGTCTCGGCGCTCGCTCTGGTGCACCAGCGCTTCTCCACCAACACCTTTCCCGAGTGGCCGCTGGCGCATCCGTACCGGCTGATCGCGCACAACGGCGAGATCAACACGGTGAAAGGCAACTTCAACTGGCTGCGTGCGCGCGAGGGCGTGATGCGTTCGCCGGTGCTCGGCAAGGACCTGAAGAAGCTCTTCCCGATCGTCTACGCCGGCCAGTCCGACACCGCCACCTTCGACAACTGCCTCGAGCTGCTGGTGATGGCCGGTTATCCGCTGGTGCACGCGATGCTGATGATGATTCCCGAGGCGTGGGAGCAGCACGCGCTGATGGATCCGAAGCGGCGCGCGTTCTACGAGTTCCACGCCTCGATGATGGAGCCCTGGGACGGCCCGGCGGCGATCGTCTTCACCGACGGGCGGCAGATCGGCGCAACGCTCGATCGCAACGGCCTGCGTCCGGCGCGCTACTGCATCACCGACGACGACCTGGTGGTCATGGCCTCCGAAGCCGGCGTGCTGCCGTTTGCCGAGAGCAGCATCGTCAGGAAGTGGCGTCTGCAGCCCGGCCGGATGTTCCTGCTGGATCTGGATCAGGGCCGCATCGTCGAGGACGCCGAGATCAAGGACCAGCTCGCCAACAGCAAGCCGTACCGCGAGTGGATCGAGGCGATCCGCATCAAGCTCGATGCGATCGGCGTGCCGCACGACGCCGTTGCCGTGGCGCGCGAGGCGCAGGGCCCCACCGAGCAGGAAGCGCGGCAGGCCGGGCGCATTACCGACGAAGTCTCGCAGCAGACGCCGCCGCCGCCGGTGTCGGCGCTGCTCGACCGCCAGCAGGCGTTCGGCTACACGCAGGAGGACATCAAGTTCCTGATGGCGCCGATGGCCGCTGCCGGCGAGGAGGCCGTCGGATCGATGGGCAACGACTCGCCGCTGGCGGTGCTGTCGCACCGGAACAAGCCGCTGTACAACTACTTCAGACAGCTGTTCGCGCAGGTGACCAATCCGCCGATCGACCCGATCCGCGAGCAACTGGTCATGTCGCTGGTGTCGTTCATCGGCCCGAGGCCCGACCTGCTCGACCTGAACAACATCAATCCGCCGATGAGACTCGAGGTCACGCAGCCGCTGCTCGACTTCGACGACATCGTGCAGATCCGCGGCATCGAACTGCTCACCGACAACAAATTCAAGTCGTACGAGCTCGACATCTGCTATCCGGCGCTCTGGGGCAAGGAGGGCATCGAGGCGCGGCTGGCCTCGCTGGCCGCCGAGGCCGAGGACGCGGTGCGCTCGGGCTACAACATCCTGATCGTGTCCGACCGGCGCATGTCGCGCGAGCGGGTGGCGATTCCGGCGCTGCTGGCCACCAGCGCGATTCACCTGCACCTGATCGACCGCGGCCTGCGCACCGCCACCGGACTGGTGGTCGAGACCGGTTCGGCGCGCGAGGTGCACCACTTCGCCCTGCTGGCCGGATACGGCGCCGAGGCGATCCATCCGTACCTGGCGATGGAGACGCTGGCCGACCTGCACCGCGCGATGCCCGGCGACGTCGGCCCCGACAAGGCGATCCGCAACTACGTCAAGGCGATCGGCAAGGGGCTGATGAAGGTGATGTCGAAGATGGGCATCTCCACCTACATGAGCTATTGCGGCGCGCAGATCTTCGAGGCGGTCGGCCTGTCGCGCGCGCTGGTCGGCAAGTACTTCACCGGCACTCCGAGCCACGTCGACGGCATCGGCATCTTCGAGGTGGCCGAGGAGGCGCTCCGGCTGCATCGCGCCGCCTTCGGCGACGATCCGACGCTGGCGACGATGCTCGACCCGGGCGGCGAATATGCATATCGCACGCGCGGCGAAGACCACATGTGGACGCCCGAGTCGATCTCGAAGCTGCAACACTCGACGCGCGCCGGCAGCTACGCGACCTACAAGGAGTACGCGCAGCTGATCAACGACCAGACGCGGCGCCACCTCACGCTGCGCGGGCTGTTCGAGTTCCGCTTCGGCGCCTGCACCCCGGTGCCGATCGCGGAAGTCGAGCCCGCTGCCGCGATCGTCAGGCGGTTCGCGACCGGCGCGATGTCCCTCGGCTCGATTTCCACCGAGGCGCACACGACGCTCGCGGTCGCGATGAACCGCATCGGCGGCAAGTCGAACACCGGCGAGGGCGGCGAGGACGCGATGCGCTATCGCGCCGAGATGCGTGCCGGCAAGCCGGTGATCCGCGACGGCGAGACCATCGGCAGCGTGATCGGCGCCGAGCGCATCGAAGCCGACATCGTGCTGAAGGACGGCGACTCGCTGCGCTCGAAGATCAAGCAGGTCGCGTCGGGCCGCTTCGGCGTCACCGCCGAGTACCTGGTCAGCGCCGACCAGTTGCAGATCAAGATGGCGCAGGGCGCCAAGCCGGGCGAGGGCGGCCAGCTGCCGGGTCACAAGGTGTCCGACTACATCGGCATGCTGCGTTACTCGGTGCCCGGCGTCGGGCTGATCTCGCCGCCGCCGCATCACGACATCTACTCGATCGAGGATCTCGCCCAGCTGATCCACGACCTGAAGAGCGCCAATCCACGGGCCTCGGTGTCGGTCAAGCTGGTCTCCGAGGTCGGCGTGGGCACGGTCGCTGCCGGCGTGGCCAAGGCGAAGGCCGACCACGTGGTCATCGCCGGACACGACGGCGGCACCGGCGCCTCGCCACTGTCGTCGATCAAGCACGCGGGCACGCCGTGGGAGCTGGGTCTCGCGGAGACCCAGCAGACGCTCGTCCTCAATGGCCTGCGCGGGCGCATCGTGGTCCAGGCCGACGGCCAGATGAAGACCGGCCGCGACGTGGTGATCGGCGCGCTGCTGGGCGCCGACGAGTTCGGCTTCGCGACGGCGCCGCTGGTGGTCGAGGGTTGCATCATGATGCGCAAGTGCCACCTGAACACCTGCCCGGTCGGCGTGGCCACGCAGGACCCGGTGCTGCGGCGCAGGTTCGAGGGCAAGCCCGAGCACGTCGTCAATTTCTTCTTCTTCGTGGCCGAAGAGGTGCGCGAACTGATGGCGCAACTTGGCGTGCGCCGCTTCGAAGAACTGATCGGTCGCGTCGACCTGCTCGACACACGCCGCGGGATCGAGCACTGGAAGGCCAGGGGGCTCGATTTCTCGCGCATCTTCCACCAGCCGGCGGTGCCCGCGACGGTGCCGCGCCGCCGCGTCGAAGACCAGGACCACGGGCTGGCGCAGGCGCTCGACCACAAGCTGATCGAACTCGCCCGCCCGGCCCTCGAGCGCGGCGAGAAAGCGTCGTTCATCCTGCCGATCCGCAACGTCAACCGCACCGTCGGCACGATGCTCTCGGGCGAGGTCGCGCGCCGCCATGGGCACCAGGGACTGCCCGACGACACGATTCACGTGCAGCTCAAGGGTACCGCCGGGCAGAGCCTCGGCGCCTTCCTGGCCAACGGCGTCACGCTCGACCTGGTCGGCCAGGCCAACGACTACGTCGGCAAGGGGCTGTCGGGCGGGCGCATCATCGTGCGCCCGACCAACGACTTCCGCGGCCAGTCCGACCGGAACATCATCGTCGGCAACACCGTGATGTACGGCGCGATCGCCGGCGAGGCGTTCTTCTGCGGCGTGGCAGGCGAACGCTTCTGCGTGCGCAACTCCGGCGCGACCGCGGTGGTCGAAGGCACCGGCGACCACGGCTGCGAGTACATGACCGGCGGCACGGTGGTCGTGCTCGGCGAGACCGGACGCAACTTCGCCGCCGGCATGTCGGGCGGCGTCGCCTACGTCTTCGACCCCGAGGGCAGTTTCGCGTCGCGCTGCAACCTGGCGATGGTCGGCCTCGAGCCGGTCCTGTCCACGTCCGGGCAACTGGCTCAGACCGACCCCGCGACCTGGCACCGCGGCGAGTGCGACGAGATCATCCTGAAGGGACTGGTCGAGCAGCACTTTCGCTTCACCGGCAGCAAGAAGGCGCGCACGATCCTCGACCACTGGGAGCGCAGCCGCGCCGCGTTCGTCAAGGTCTTCCCGGGCGAATACCGGCGGGCGCTGGGCGAGCTCCAGGCGAAGGATCGCGCGCGCATGGCGCCTCAGCAGACGACCGCCGGGACACGGTGATCGCCAGGCGCGAACGGGTACAGGCATCCACCGGAAGAAGCGGCGAAATGGGCAAGGTCACCGGGTTTCTCGAATTCCAGCGCCTGAGCGAGGCAGCCGAAGACGTCACGACGCGCGTGCGGCACTACCGCGAGTTCGTGATGCACCTGTCCGACGAAGAAGCGTCGAGACAGGGCGCACGCTGCATGGACTGCGGCACGCCGTTCTGCCAGAGCGGCTGCCCGGTCAACAACATCATTCCCGACTGGAACGACCTGGTCTATCGCGGCAACTGGAGGCTGGCGCTCGACACGCTGCACTCGACCAACAATTTCCCGGAGTTCACCGGCCGCATCTGCCCGGCACCGTGCGAGGCCGCGTGCACGCTGAACATCAACAGCGATCCGGTCGGGATCAAGTCGATCGAGCACGCGATCATCGACAAGGGCTGGGAGATGGGCTGGGTCGTGCCGCAGCCGCCTGCGCATCCCACCGGCCGCACGGTGGCGGTGATCGGCTCGGGTCCGGCAGGGCTGGCCTGCGCGCAGCAACTGGCGCGCGCCGGCCACGAAGTGACGGTGTTCGAGAAGAACGATCGCATTGGCGGCCTGCTGCGCTACGGCATCCCCGATTTCAAGCTGGACAAGCGCCACATCGATCGGCGCATCGCCCAGATGCAGGCCGAAGGCGTGAAGTTCCGCACCGGGGTGCTGGTCGGTGACACGGGCGAGACGGTGATCGGCGGCGCGCCGCACGCGAGTGTATCGGCAGGGCAGTTGCTGGCCGAATTCGACGCGGTCGCGCTCACCGGCGGCGCCGAGTTCGCGCGCGACCTGCCGGTGCCGGGGCGCGAGTTGCGCGGCGTGCATTTCGCGATGGAGTTCCTCGCGCAGCAGAACCGGGTCGTGGCCGGCGACGCGGTCGCCGGCCAGATCCTCGCGACCGGCAAGCACGTGATCGTGATCGGCGGCGGCGACACCGGTTCCGACTGCGTCGGCACCAGCAACCGCCAGGGCGCAAGCTCGGTCACGCAATTCGAGCTGATGCCGCAACCGCCCGAGCGCGAGAACAAGGCGCTGACCTGGCCGAACTGGCCGTACAGGCTGCGCACCTCGTCGTCGCACGAAGAGGGCTGCGGGCGCGACTGGGCGGTCACGACCAGGCGCTTCGTCGACGACGGGCGGGGCAGGGTCAGGGCGCTGGTGGCAGCCCGGGTCGAATGGAAGAAGGACGAGGCCAGTGGCCAGTTGCGGATGTCGGAGGTGCCGGGCTCGGAGTTCGAGCTGCACGCCGACCTGGTGCTGCTGGCGATGGGCTTCGTGTCTCCGGTCGGCAAGCTGCTCGATGCGTTCGGCGTGCGCAAGGACGCGCGCGGCAACGCGCAGGCCGCCACCGACGGCGAGGGCTGCTATGCGACCAGCGTCCCCAGGGTGTTCGCCGCCGGCGACATGCGCCGCGGCCAGTCGCTGGTCGTCTGGGCGATCCGCGAGGGGCGGCAATGCGCGCGCGCGATCGACGAGTTCCTGATGGGGGCGTCCGGGCTGCCTCGCTGAGCCGGGGCGCGCGGTGCACGCTCCACGCGGGCACTCACGATCGACGGAGGGCGTGATGGAATCGGTCGCCGACCGGGGTGCGGCGCAGCTTGCCGAGGTGTTCCGCACCGGCGAACTGTCGCCGGTCGACGCGTTGCGCGCGGTGCTCGAACGCATCGACGCCTGCGAGCCGCTGGTCAACGCGATGTACCTGGTGCATCGCGAGGCTGCGCTCGCAGCGGCGCGCGACGCCGAGGCGCGATGGCGCGCCGGCCGGCCGCTGTCGGCGATCGACGGCGTGCCGGTCACGCTGAAGGAGAACCTCTACACGAAGGGCGATCCGGCGCCGCTGGGCACCGCGGCTTCCGACCTCGCGCCCAGGCCCGCCGATGCGCCGCCCAGCGCGCGCGTCCGCGAGGCCGGCTGCGTCATCGTGGGCAAGACGACGATGCCGGACTTCGGCATGCTGTCCTCGGGCCTGTCGTCGATCCACGGCGTGACGCGCAACCCGTGGCGACTCGACCGCAACACCTCAGGCTCGTCGTCCGGCGCCGCTGCGGCGGCCGCTGCCGGCTATGGGCCGCTGCACGTGGGCACCGACATCGGCGGCTCGGTGCGCTTGCCGGCCACGCACTGCGGCCTGTTCGCGCTCAAGCCCAGCCTGGGCCGGGTCCCGATCGATCCGCCCTACATGGGCCGCATCGCCGGCCCGATGACCCGTACCGTTCGCGATGCGGCGCTGCTGATGGACGTGCTCGCCCGCCCCGACGAACGCGACTTCATGAGCCTGCCGTACCAGCCCACCGACTACGCGGCGCGGCTCGACGGGCTGGACGCGAAGCGGCTGCACATCGGCGTGCTGATCGACATGGGGGTCGGCCTGCCGCCGCATCCGTCGGTCGTCGCGGCCTGCGAGGCGGCGGCCCGGGCGCTCGAGGCGTCGGGTGCGATCGTCGAGCCGATCCGCTCGTTCCTCACGCCGGAGATGCTCGAGGGTTTCGACGTGTTCTTCGAGGCGCGTTCGTTCAACGACGTCGCCGCGATGCCGCAGGCCGTGCGCTCGAAGGTGCTGCCGTTCATCGTCGAGTGGTGCAGCTGGCGCGCAGGATCGTTCAGCGGCGCCGAGGTGATGACCGCGTACACGCGGCTGATGGCGATGCGCGAGGCGGCGGTGCGTGCCACCGCGCGCTTCGACTACCTGCTGTCGCCCACCTCGCCGATCCTGCCCTACGAGGCGGAGTCCGCCTGCCCGGGCAACGATCCGCACGATGCGCTGCCGCACATCGCGTTCACCGTCGCCTGGAACATGAGCGAGCAGCCGGCGGCTTCGATCAACTGGGATTTCACCGCCGACGGCCTTCCGGTGGGCGTGCAACTCGTCGGCCGGCGCTTCGACGACCTCGGCGTGATGCGGCTGGCGCGCCTGGTCGAGCAATTGCGCCCACCGCAGCGGCCCTGGCCGCAGCCCTGGCGCCGCTGAGCGCGGGGTTGCGCGCTGCGCGCGCCGCGTTCAGGCCGGCCCGGGGGTGCGACACCTGCACAGGCTCATCCCGCGCAGGCTCATCACCGTGTCGCCATGCTGGTTGATCATCTCCTGTTGCACGCGGACGATGCCGCGGTCGGGCTTGCTCTGCGAGCGCCGCGTCTCGATGATCGTCAGGCGCACGCGCAGGCGGTCGCCGGGGCGCACCGGCCGGGTCCAGCGCACCTCGTCGACGCCGGGCGAGCCCATGCTCGATGCCGGTGAAATGAAGTGATCGACCACCAGGCGCATCATGATGCTGCCGGTCATCCAGCCGCTGGCGACGAGGCCGCCGAAGATCGAATCGGCTGCCGCATGGCTGTCGACGTGGAAGGGTTGCGGATCGTAGCGGGTCGCGAATTCGACGATCTCCCGCTCGGTGACGAGATGGTCGCCGAACTCGATCACTTCTCCGGGCCTGAAGTCCTCGAAGTAACGCTCCTTGCAGGGCACGGTCATGAATGACGCTCCGGTTCGCGGCCCATAGCATAATCGAGTCTTCCTGGAGCGACGGGCCCGCCGATGTCGAACCTCCTTTCGCCCGAACGCGCGGGCGCCGATGCGCCCGGCAGCGTGCGCATCGACAAGTGGCTGTGGGCGGCGCGCTTCTTCAGGACCCGCAGTCTGGCGCAGCAGGCGATCGAGCGGGGCCGCGTGCTGGTTGGCGGCGAGCGCGTCAGGCTGGCGCGGCCGCTGCGCATCGGCGACGTGGTCTGCGTTCGCAGTGGCGACATCGAGCGCACCGTGCAGGTGCTCGCACTCAGCGACGTTCGCGGCGCGGCGCCCGTGGCGCGCACGCTGTATCTCGAAGCCGCGGAGTCGGTTGCGCGTCGGGTGCAGCGGCGTGACGAGCGGCGTCTCGGCGTCGAGCCGGCCACGGCCATCGAGGGTGGCCGACCCACCAAGCGCGATCGGCGTCGCCTCGGTCGGGTGCGTGCGCGCGGCGTGGATGACGACCTGTAAGCGGACGCCGTCGCGCGCCTACGAGTGCCGATCTCCGGGTGGCCCGCGCATGCCGTGGCCGAGCAGGCAGGTGATGCCACTGGAACACGCGAACAGCGCCCAGAAGACGAGAAAGCCGACGGTGTAGGCGGCCTCGCGGCTGCCGGACAGGTACATGCCGACGATCGCCAGCTCGTGCGGATCGATCATCGAGAACAGCACGCCTTCGGTGACGATCGCCATCAGGAATGCCGGCCAGAGCACCTGCATCATGACGCGGACGAGCCGCTGGCGACAAGCCGACTCGCGATCGGCGCCGGGCGCGTCTTCCTCCCTGGGTGGCGGCGCGGCGCTCATGGCCCGCTCGCCTGCAGCAGGATCGGTGCGTCGAAGCGCGTGACCGCCGGCTCGACCAGCCGCCAGCTGCGAGCCGGGTCTTCGAGCTGCACCAGCCAGTGCCCGCGCGCCGGCAGCGCGCCGTTCGCACGGTAGACGCCGCCGCCGACGTGGCGCAGCGGCCAGGCGACGTCGAGTTCGGCGCGGGTGGCGTGAATCAGCCGCAGCGTGAGTTGCGCCGGCCACTCGGTGTCGTGCGCGGCGGTCGCGGCGGTGATTGCCAGTGCGATCGTCGCGCCGTCCGGGGCCGACAGCCGCGCCTGCAGGCCCAGCGCACTGGCCCGCTGGTCGCGCGCCAGCTGCTGGTTGATCGCGCGCCCCTCGCGATAGTAGTCGTCGACGACCATCGAATCGGCGGTGGTGACGGCCAGCCAGAAGGTCACGGCCCCGCCGACCAGTGCCGCCGCCGGGGCCAGCGCCAGCAGCCACGGCCAGCGGTGCCGGTACCAGGGTGCGGGGGCGCGGGCCGTGGGTGCGTGGGTCGTGATCAGGGCCATGCCGGTCAGCGCGGGACGAAGAAGGTGGAATGCGCGTCGACGGCGACCGTGGCGTCGTCGGTGGCCTCGACGTGGAACGATACCCTGTTGCTGCCCGGGCTGCCGTGGCCGGGGCGCACGCGCACGGCCACCGGCACCATCCGCACGCCGGCCGGGCCCACCTCGAAGCGCGCTTCGCCGGCGACGAAGGCCGTGTCGATGCCGCGTACCGTGACCCGGAAGGTGCGCAGCCGCTCGGACGGATTGATGATCTGCAGCCGATAACCGTTTTCGATCATGCCCTCTTCCACCTCGCGGCCGAGGGCGCTGTCGCGAATCACGTCCGCCTTCACCGGCGCGCGCAGCGCCAGGTGCCCGACCAGTGCCAGCGTCACCGCCAGCAGGATCGCCGAGTAGACCAGCACCCGTGGCCGCAGCGTCCGGCGCAGGATGGCGGCGCGATCGAGTTGCTGCGCCAGCGCATTTTCCGTCGTGTAGCGGATCAGGCCGCGCGGGTAGCCCATCCGGTCCATCACCTGGTTGCAGCCGTCGATGCAGGCAGCGCAGCCGATGCATTCGTATTGCAGGCCGTCGCGGATGTCGATGCCGGTCGGACACACGTGCACGCAGACGTCGCAGGCGACGCAGTCGCCCAGTTCGAGGGCCTGCGGGTCGGCCTTGCGCGAGCGCGCGCCGCGCGGCTCGCCGCGCCCGGGATCGTAGGTGATGACCATCGTGTCCCTGTCGAACATCGCGCTCTGGAAGCGCGCGTACGGACACATGTACTTGCAGACCTGCTCGCGCATGAAGCCGGCATTGCCCCAGGTGGCGAAGCCGTAGAACAGCACCCAGAAGGTCTGCCAGGGGCCGGTGGACAACGTGAGCAGCGCACCGAGCAACTCGCGGATCGGCGTGAAGTAGCCGACGAAGGAAATGCCCGTCCACAGCGCGACCGCCACCCACGACAGGTGCTTGGCGGCCTTGCGGCCGAACTTGGAGGCGCTCATCGGCGCGCGGTCGAGCTTGATGCGCTGCGCGCGATCGCCCTCGATGCGGCGCTCGATCCACATGAAGATCTCGGTGTAAACCGTCTGCGGGCACGCGTAGCCGCACCAGAGCCGGCCCGCAACCGCGGTGAACAGGAACAGCGCAAGCGCGGAGATCACCAGCAGGCCGGTCAGGTAGATGAAGTCCTGCGGATACAGGACCAGGCCGAACAGGTAGAAGCGGCGTGCCTCGAGATCGAACAGCACCGCCGGGCGATTGCCCCACTGCAGCCAGGGCAGGCCGTAGAAGACCAGTTGCGTGAGCCAGACCAGCGCCCAGCGCCAGCCGGCGAACCAGCCGCTGACCGCGCGCGGGTAGATCTTGCGGCGGACCTCGTAGAGGGCGACGTCGGCGTCGGCGCCGGCCCCGCGGGGCGATGGGGCGGAAGAACTCAACGCGGCGCGCCCGATCCCGCGGGCAGGTTCGACAGGCCCCAGACGTAGGCGGCGAGCAGGTGCACCTTGCTCTTGCCGAGCATCTCGCCGAACGCCGGCATCTGGTTCGAGCGGCCCTTGACGATCGTTTCCGTGAGGGTGGCGATGCCGCCGCCGTAGAGCCAGGTCCTGTCGGTGAGGTTGGGCGCACCCAGCGCCGGGTTGCCCTTGCCGTCGGCGCCGTGGCAGGCGATGCAGCCGGCGGCCGTGAAGCTCGGCTTGCCCAGCGCTGCGCGCGCCGCGTCGTGGCCGCTGTCGGACAGCGAGAGCACGAAGTTCGCCAGGTTCTGCACGTCGTCGGCCGAGCCCACCGCGGCCCCCAGCGCCGGCATCACGCCCTGGCGACCGGCGGTGATGGTGGCGACGATCGTCTCGGGGTCGCCGCCCCAGAGCCAGTCGCGATCGGTGAGGTTCGGAAAGCCGCGGCTGCCGCGCGCATTCGAGCCGTGGCACTGCACGCAGTAGGTGAGGTACATGCGCTCACCGATCTCGCGTGCCTGGGCGTCGGCGGCGACCGTCGGGATGTCCTGCGCCAGGTACCGGGCGAACAACGGCTCGACCACCTCGTTCACGCGGGCGACTTCGCGCTCGTACTGGCTCTTCTGGCTCCAGCCGAGCACGCCCTGCCAGGCGCCGAGTCCCGGATAGAGCACCAGGTAGGCGAGCGCGAAGGCGCAGGTGATCATGAACAGCCACAGCCACCAGCGCGGCAGCGGGTGGTTGTACTCCTCGAGCGTCTCGTCCCAGCTGTGGCCGGTGGTGCCGACCTGCGCGCCGGGTGTGCGGCCCCTGGCCAGTACCAGCGCCAGCCAGACGCAGAAGGCCACCGACACCAGCGTGACGATCGAGATGTAGAGGCTCCAGCCTGAACCGGTGAAGTCGGCCATGTGCGGTTGCTCCGTTCTAGTCTTTCTCGGCGAACGGCAGGTTCGCCGCTTCGTCGAAACGCGCCTTCTGGTGCCGGCTGTACGCCCACCCGACGATGCCGAGGAAGATCGCCAGGCTCACCACGGCGATCACCCCGCGCAGCACGTTGATGTCCATGCGTCGCCCCCGTCAGCGCGCGGTGCTGCGGATCGACGTCCCGAGCACCTGCAGGTAGGCGACCAGTGCGTCCATCTCGGTCTTGCCCTCGAGTGCTTTCGGCGCGTCGGCGATCTCGGCGTCGGCATACGGATGGCCGAGTCTGCGCAACACCTGCATCTTGCGTTGCACCGTGCCGTCGTCGGCGGCGGCACGCTCCAGCCACGGATAGCCCGGCATGTTGGACTCGGGAACGAGGTCGCGCGGATTCGTGAGGTGCACCCGGTGCCACTCGTCGCTGTAGCGGCCACCCACGCGCGCGAGGTCGGGCCCGGTGCGCTTGCTGCCCCACATGAACGGCCGGTCGTAGACGAACTCGCCGGCCACCGAGTAGTGGCCGTAGCGCTCGGTTTCGGCACGGAACGGCCGGATCATCTGCGAATGGCAGTTCACGCAGCCTTCGCGGATGTAGACGTCGCGGCCGGTGAGTTCCAGCGGTCCGTAGGGCTTCCATCCGGCGACCGGCTCGGTGGTCGACTTCTGGAAGTAGAGCGGCACGATCTCGACCAGGCCCCCGAAGCTGATCGCCACCACGATCAGCACCATCAGCAGCGGCAGGTTCTTCTCGATCAGCGAATGCGTGAACTTCATCCTCGACTCCGCAGGGGACTCAGGCGTGGGCGACCGCGACCCCCGGGATCGCGGCGTCGATCGCCTTGCCCCCCCGGATCGTCATCAGGCAGTTGCAGAGCATGACCACCATGCCCGTCAGGTACAGCAGTCCGCCGAGCACGCGGATGTAGTAGTACGGATAGGTGGCCTTGAGCGACTCGACGAAGGCGTAGGTGAGCGTGCCGTCGGGGTTGGTCGCGCGCCACATCAGGCCCTGCGTGACGCCGGCGATCCACATCGCGGCGATGTAGAGCACGACGCCGATCGTCGCCACCCAGAAGTGCGCTTCGATCAGGCGCACGCTGTGCATCTGCGTGCGCCCGAAGAGCCGCGGCAACAGGTAGTAGATCGAACCCATCGTGATGAATCCGACCCAGCCGAGCGCGCCGGAGTGGACATGGCCGACGGTCCAGTCGGTGTAGTGCGACAGCGCGTTGACCGTCTTGATCGACATCATCGGCCCCTCGAAGGTCGACATGCCGTAGAACGACAGCGACACCACCAGGAACTTCAGGATCGGATCCTCGCGCAGCTTGTGCCAGGCCCCCGACAGCGTCATGATCCCGTTGATCATCCCGCCCCACGATGGCGCGAGCAGGATCAGCGAGAAGATCATGCCGATGCTCTGCGCCCAGTCGGGCAGCGCGGTGTAGTGCAGGTGGTGCGGACCTGCCCACATGTAGGTGAAGATCAGCGCCCAGAAGTGCACGATCGACAGCCGGTACGAATACACCGGGCGCCCGGCCTGCTTCGGGATGAAGTAGTACATCATCCCGAGGAAGCCGGCGGTGAGGAAGAAGCCCACCGCGTTGTGTCCGTACCACCACTGCACCATCGCGTCCTGCACGCCGGCATAGACCGAGTACGACTTCGTCCAGGTCACCGGCAGCGCGGCACTGTTGACGATGTGCAGCACCGCGATCGTGATCACGTAGGCGCCGAAGAACCAGTTGGCGACGTAGATGTGCGGCGTCCTGCGTCGGGCGATGGTGCCGAAGAACACGATCGCGTAGGCGACCCAGACCAGCGCGATCAGCACGTCGATCGGCCACTCGAGTTCGGCGTACTCCTTGGTGGTCGACAGACCCAGCGGCAGCGTGACCGCGGCCGCCACGATGACCAGCTGCCAGCCCCAGAAACTGAACGCGGCGAGCTTCGGCGCGAACAGCGGCACCTGACAGGTGCGCTGCACGACGAAGTACGATGTGGCGAACAGGGCGCTGCCGCCGAAGGCGAAGATCACCGCGTTGGTGTGCAGCGGGCGCAGACGGCTGTAGGTGAGCCACGGGATGTCCAGGTTCAGCTGCGGCCATGCGAGCTGGGCCGCGATCCAGACGCCGACCAGCATGCCCACCACGCCCCAGACCACCGCCATCACGCTGAACTGGCGCACGACCTTGTAGTTGTAGGTCATTCGATTCCCCCCGGTTCGTCGCCCGGAATTATCTTGAGCGCGGCAACGGTAGCACTTGCGCTGGATCAATGGCAGCCTGAAGCGCTCAGCGTACCGCTCGAGGGGGATCCTGTCGTCCGGGCGCCTCACCCTTCGGAGTGATCTGCGTCGGAGCAGGCCGGTCGTCGTCGACGAGGATGCTGTGCGCGGGCGCGTCCATGTCGTCGAACTGGCCGCTCTCCGACATGCGCAGAAAGAGCCACGCCGCCAGCACGATGATCCCCAGGCTGAGCGGAATCAGCAGGTACAGCGCCTCCATCAGGGCCTCCGGGGCGCGGCCGGGATCAGCCGCAGCGCATTGAGCACCACCAGCAGCGAACTGCCCGACATGCCGATCGCGGCCGCCCAAGGGGGCACCCAGCCGACGGCTGCGGCCGGGATCGCCAGCAGATTGTAGGCGAGCGCCCAGCCGAGATTGGTGCGCACCACCGATCGCGTGCGCAGCGCCAGCGCGCGCAGGCCGACGAGTTCGTCGAGCGAGCGGCCGAGCAGCACGACCGCGGCCGCGGTGCGCGCCAGCGAGGTCGCACGGCCGACGGCCACCGAGACATCGGCGGCCGCCAGCACCGGGGCGTCGTTGATGCCGTCGCCGACCATCAGCACGCGCCGTCCCTGCCGTTGCAGGCGGCGCACGTATTCGAGCTTGCGCGCAGGGCTGGCGTCGGCGAGCGCGGCCTCGATGTCGAGCGCCGCCGCAACCTGCGCAACCGCTGTCTCGCGGTCGCCCGACAGCAGGTGCAGCTGCAGGCCCGCCGCCACCAGTGTCGCGCACACCGGCTGTGCTTCGTCGCGCAGGCGGTCGCGGAAATGCAATCGCGCGAGCGGCGCGTCGTCGCGTGCGAGCCAGACCAGCGTGTCGCTCGCGCAGGCCGGATCGGCGCGGCCGTGGTCGGCGTGCAGCAGCGCCGGATGCCAGTCGGCGACGAAGGCGATCGAGCCGAGCCGGTAGCGTCGACCGTCGACCACGCCTTCGACGCCCATCCCCGGAACGGTCGCGCCGTCGTCGGGCACCGCCGCGGGCCGCGTCGCATCGCCGGCGGCGCACCGGATCGACTCGGCCAGCGGATGCGATTGCCCGGATTCCAGCGACGCGGCGATCGACAGCGCCTGCGCGCGCGCGGCGTCCGCCGGGGCGTCGTCCAGGATCGCGACCTGCACCAGTTCGGGGCGGCCGTGCGTGAGCGTGCCGGTCTTGTCGAAGACCACGTCGGTGCAGGCGGCCACCTGTTCGAGCGCATCGCCGCGCGCGACCAGCATGCCGCGGCGCATCGCGGCCCCGGTGGCCGCCGCGAGCGCGGCCGGCGTGGCCATCGACAGCGCGCACGGGCAGGAAACCACCAGCACCGCGATCGCCACGTGCGCGGCGCGCGCCGGATCGACCTGCATCCAGGCGAGCCAGACGCCGGCGGCCAGCAGCAGCAACGCCGCCACGAACCCGCGTGCGATCCGCTCGGCCAGCCCTGCCAGGCGCGGCTTGCTGGCCGCGGCGCGCTCGACCAGGCGCTCGATCGTGGAGATCGCGCTCTCGGCGCTGGTGCGCAACACGCGCATCAGCACCGGTGCGCCGGCGTTGATCGCCCCGCCCGGCACCTCGTCGCCCGGCACACGTGCCACCGGCAACGACTCGCCGGTGAGCAGCGACTGGTCGATCGCGGTGCGGCCCTCGACGAGCGTCGCATCGACCGCGACCCGCTCGCCGACGGCGACCCGGAACAGTTCGTCCGGCACGAGGCGCGTGGCGCTCACGCGCTCGATTGCGCCGCTGGCGCGATCGACGCGCTCGACCGTGTCGGGAATCGCGGCGGCCAGCGCATCGATCGCGCGGCTGGTGCGCCGGCGTGCGATCCACTCGATGTAACGCGCTGCCAGCAGCAGGAAGACGAACATCGTGACCGAATCGAAGTAGACCTCGCCGTGGCCGGTGACGGTGGCGTGCACGCTGGCGGCGAACGCAGCGAGCAGGCCGACGACCACCGGCACGTCCATGCCGACGCTGCGCGCGCGCAGGTCGCGCCAGGCGCCGCCGAAGAACGGCGTCGCCGAATACAGCATCACCGGCAGCGTGAGCAGCAGGCTCGCCCAGCGCAACAGGTTCTCGTGCTGCCACTCGAGGTCGCCGGGTTCGGCGACATAGGCCGGCACGGCGTACATCATGACCTGCATCATCCCGAGACCGGCGATGAACAGGCGCCGGAACATCGCCTTGCTGGTGCGCTGGATCTGCGCTTCGCGCTCGCGCGCGTCGAACGGCAGCGCGCGATAGCCGAGCCGCCCGATCGCGTCGAGCAACGAAGACAGGCGCGTCTGTGCCGGGTTCCAGCGCAGCGTTGCGCGGCCCGTGGCGAGGTTCACCGAGGCCGCCTCGACGCCCTGGCGGCGGCGCAGCCCCTGTTCGAGCAGCCAGGCGCAGGCGCCGCAGCGCAGCCCGTCGACCATCAGCGTGGCCTCGCAGGCGGCGTCGCTGCTGCGCACGAAGCGCGCCTGCACGTCGGCGTCGTCGTAGACCTCGAGCGCCGCGAGCGCGGGCGGCACGATCGCGGCGCCGGCCGCCGGTGCGCTGCGGGTGCGGTAGTAATCGTCGAGACCCGCAGCGACGATCGCCTCGGCCACTGCCTGGCAGCCCGCGCAGCACGTCTCGCGCGCGCTGCCGTCGAGGTTCACCACCCAGCGCCCCGGCCGATCGACCGGCTCGCCGCAGTGAAAGCAGGCGAGCGCGCCGTTCACCGCAACCAGTTCAGGCACGCGTCGACCACCGCATGCAGATGTGCGAGCGGCTCGACGCGGGCGAAACCGGCCACACCGAAGGCGACGACGACCAGACCGGCCGCGAAGCGTGCGCGCCGGCTCGCCAGCAGGCGCGCGCCACGTTGTGCGGCCAGTCCCAGCGCGAGCAGGTTGGGCAAGGTGCCCAGACCGAAGGCCAGCAACAGCAGCGCGCCGTGGGCTGCACTGCCCGAGACCAGCGCGGCGGCGAGCGCGCCGTAGACCATGCCGCACGGCACCCAGCCCCAGGCGGCGCCGGCGGCGAGCGCTCCGGGGATGCTCGCAGCGCCCAGCAGACGCGTCGCACGCGGGCCGATGCGACGCCACGCCGCGGTGCCGGCGCGCTCGAGCACACGCAGGTGCCGCAATCCGCCGCCGGCCGGGAATGCGAGCGCCAGGCCCAGCGCGATCAGCACGAGGTTGGCTGCAACGAACGCCACCTGCTGGACCGGCAGCACCCGGGCCGCGAGCCACGCCGCCGATCCGACGCCACCCGCCAGCGCCCCGGCGACGGTGTAGCTCGCGATGCGCCCCGTGTTGTAGGCCAGTTGCAGCTGCCAGGCCGCGTGCGCCGCGGCGCGCGTTGCGTCACCGGCCTGCCCGCGGTTCGCGACCATGCGGTGACGCGTGCCGAGCAGCGTGACGATGCCGCCGCACATGCCCGCGCAATGCACGCCGCCGAACAGGCCGAGCAGGAAGACGGAGAGCAGCGCGGAGAGCAGGGACGGGCCGATCATGACGAACACCGCGACGTTCGCGGGGGAGGGGGGACTGCAGGCGCTAGACTTGAGGTTGTGCTCAATGCTACCGCGGCGCAGCGCCGATCTGTCCGTTATCGGGTATTGACCATGTCGAGAACCCTCTGGACCGACGATGCAGGCATCGTCCGGACCATCGACCAGACCGTGCTGCCCTTCGAGCGGCGCGAACTGACGTTGCGCACGCTCGACGATTGCATTCGGGCGATCCGCGACATGCAGGTGCGCGGCGCGCCGCTGATCGGAGCCGTGGGCGCCTGGGGCCTGGCGCTCGCGCTGGCTGCCGACGCCTCGGACGCATCGCTGCGGCGCGCGTTCGAGCGGCTGGCTGCTGCGCGCCCCACGGCGGTCAACCTGCGCTGGGCGCTCGAACGCGTGCGTGCGCGGGTGGCAGACGCCGGCCCCGCGCGGCGTGCGGCGCTGGCACGTGCCGAGGCGGGGCGCATCTGTGACGAGGACGTGGCCTGCAATGTGCGCATCGGTGAACTGGGCGCCGGGTTGCTGCACGAACTCGCCGGGCGAGGCGCGCAGCGCACCGGCACCGGCCGCGCCGGGTCCGGCCCGGCCGTGCTGAACCTGCTCACGCACTGCAATGCCGGGCGCATCGCCACCGTCGATCACGGCACCGCGCTGGCGCCGGTCTACCGGTTGCACGCCACGGGCGTGCCGGTGCACGTCTGGGTCGACGAGACGCGCCCGCGCAACCAGGGCGCGGCGCTCACTGCCTGGGAACTCGCCGAGCGCGGCGTCGCGCACACGGTGATCGCCGACAACGCCGGTGGGCTGCTGATGATGCAGGGGCGCGTCGATGCGGTGATCGTGGGCTGCGACCGCGTGGCCGCCAACGGCGACGTCGCCAACAAGGTGGGCACCTACCTCAAGGCGCTCGCCGCGCGTGACAACGGTGTGCCGTTCTACGTGGCCTGCCCGGTGTCGACGATCGATGCCGGCGCGCCCGACGGGGGGTCGATCCCGATCGAGGAGCGCGCAGCGCGCGAGCTCACGCACCTGAGCGGAGCGCTCGACGACGGTTCACGCGTGAGCGTGCGCATCGTGCCCGAAGGCAGCGCGGTGGCGAACCCGGCCTTCGACATCACGCCGGCGCGGCTGGTGACCGCGCTTCTCACCGAACGCGGCGTGTTCGAGGCCTCGGTCGCCGGTGTGCGCGCGGCGCTGACCGAGGGGGCGCCGTGAACGCGTCCTGGCGCAGCGAGGATGCCGCGCGTGTGGCGATCGTCGAGGCTGCGCGCCGCATGAACGCGCTGGGCATCAACACCGGACGCTCGGGCAACGTCTCGATGCGCTGGTATCGCGGCGGCGCCGACGGCCTGCTGGTGACGCCGAGTGCGCTCGCTTACGAGACGATGACGATCGACGACCTGGTCTGGCTGCCGGTGGATGCGCCCCCCGGCGAAGACGAGGGTGCCGAACAGCCGTTGCGTTTCGACGGCTCGCGGCAGCCGTCGTCGGAGTGGCGGCTGCATCGCGACCTGTACGTCGCCCGCGACGACGCCGGCGCGATCGTTCACGTGCACCCGCCGTTCGCCACCACGCTCGCCTGCCTGCCGCGCATCCACGTCGCGGGCATTCCGGCCTTCCACTACATGATCGCCGTCGCGGGCGGCGACGACATCCGCTGCGCACCGTACGCGACCTTCGGCACCGCGGCGCTGTCGGCGGCCGCGCGCGCGGCGCTCGACGGGCGGCGTGCCTGCCTGCTGGCGCAGCACGGGCTGGTGGCGCTCGCCGGCACGCTCGAAGCGGCACTCGAACTCGCGGTCGAAGTGGAGTCGCTCGCGCGGATCTACTGGCAGACGTTGCAGGTGGGCGAGCCAGCGCTGCTCGATGCGACGGCGATGGCGCGCGTGCACGCGCGCTTCGCGCGCTATCGGCCGGATCCGGCCGGACCCGAAGACCCATGAACTGGCTCGAGCGCAGGATTCCGCCGCCGCTCGCAGGCGCCCTCGTCGGCGTGGTGATGTGGCTCGCTGCACCCTTCGGGCCGGTGCTGGCGCTCGATCCGGTCACGCGCCACGTCATTGCAGCCTGTCTGGTCGCGGTCGGTGTCGCGTTCGATCTTGCGGGGGTGCGGGCATTTCGCGCCGTTCGAACCACCGTCAACCCGCTCGCGCCGCAGCGGGCCTCGACGCTGGTCACGGCCGGCGTCTACCGGATCACCCGGAATCCCATGTACGTGGGCCTGTGCTGCATCCTGCTGGGCTGGGCGGCCTGGCTCGCGGCGCCGGTGCCTTTTCTCGGCCCGCCCGTCTTCGTCGGGTACATCACCCGCTTCCAGATCCTGCCCGAGGAGCGCGCACTGCGGCAGTTGTTCGGCGAGCAGTACCTCCGGTATGCCGCCCGCGTCCGGCGCTGGTTGTGATGCCTGCGCCTTCGTCGGCGATTCGCGGACGCAGCACCCGGGCGAGGTAACGACCGGTGTGGCTCGCCTCGCAACCGGCGATCGTCTCCGGCGTGCCGGTGGCCACCACCGTGCCTCCGCCGTCGCCACCCTCGGGACCGAGGTCGACCACCCAGTCGGCGGTCTTGATCACGTCGAGGTTGTGCTCGATCACGATCACCGTGTTGCCGTGGTCGCGCAGCGCGTGCACCACCTTCAGCAGCAACGCGATGTCGTGGAAGTGCAGGCCGGTGGTCGGCTCGTCGAGGATGTACAGCGTGCGTCCGGTGTCGCGCTTGGAGAGCTCTTCGGCGAGCTTCACCCGCTGGGCCTCGCCGCCGGACAGCGTGGTCGCGCTCTGGCCCAGCCGCACGTAGCCCAGGCCGACGTCGAGCAGCGTGCGCAACTTGCGCTCGATCGCCGGCACCGCCGACAGCAGGCCGAACGCCTGCTCGATCGTCATGTCGAGCACCTGTGCGATGTTGTACCCCTTGTAGCGCACCTCGAGCGTCTCGCGGTTGTAGCGCTGGCCGCGGCAGGTGTCGCAGGACACGTAGACGTCGGGCAGGAAGTGCATCGCGACGCGGATCACGCCGTCGCCTTCGCAGGTCTCGCAGCGCCCGCCCTTGACGTTGAACGAAAAGCGCCCGGGGCCGTAGCCGCGCTCGCGGGCGGTGGGCGTCTGCGCGAACAGCTCGCGGATCGGCGTGAACAGGCCGGTATAGGTGGCGGGGTTCGATCGCGGGGTGCGTCCGATCGGGCTCTGATCGACGCTGATCACCTTGTCGAGTTGCCCAAGTCCCTCGATCGCCTCGTGCGGCGCGGCTTCGATCGACGAGCGATTGATCACGCGTGCCGCCGCGGCATACAGCGTGTCGTTGACCAGCGTCGACTTGCCGGACCCCGACACCCCGGTCACGCAGACCAGCAGGCCGAGCGGGATCTCGACCGACAGCTCGCGCAGGTTGTTGCCGCTGGCGCCACGCACCCGCAGGCGCTGCTCGCCCACCGGCTTGCGCGTTGCGGGCACCTCGATGCGCAGCGCCCCCGACAGATAGCGTCCGGTGAGCGAGGCCTGGCAGGCCTCGATCGCCGCCGGCGGCCCTTGCGCGACGACCCGGCCGCCGTGCTCGCCGGCGCCCGGCCCCATGTCGATCACGTGGTCGGCCGCGCGGATGGCGTCTTCGTCGTGCTCGACCACCAGCACCGAGTTGCCGAGGTCGCGCAGGTGTTCGAGCGTCGCGATCAGCCGCCCGTTGTCGCGCTGGTGCAGGCCGATCGACGGCTCGTCGAGCACGTACATCACGCCGGTGAGCCCCGAGCCGATCTGCGAGGCGAGCCGGATGCGTTGCGACTCGCCGCCCGACAGCGTCTCGGCGGGGCGATCGAGCGACAGGTAGTCCAGGCCGACGTCGTTCAGGAAGCGCAGCCGCTCGACGATCTCGCGCACGATGCGTTCGCCGATCACCTGCTTCGCGCCGGGCAGCGCGAGCGCGCCGAACCATTCGTGCGCCTGGCGCAGCGTGAGACCGGAGAGCGCCCAGATCGGGCGATCGGCCCCGCGCGGCCCGACGCGCACGAAGCGCGCGTCCACGCGCAGTCGCGTGCCTTCGCAGGCCGGGCAGGTGCGCGTGTTCAGGTACTTCGCCAGTTCTTCGCGCACGTGGGCGGAATCGGTCTCGGCGTGCCGGCGCTGCAGGTTCGGGATCACGCCCTCGAAGCTCTGCACGCGCACCGTGGCGCGCCCGCCGTCGCCGAGGTAGCTGAACGGGATCTTCTCGGCGCCCGAACCGTGCAGCACCACGTGGCGCACCCGCTCGGGTAGTGTCTCGAACGGCGCGTCGATGTCGAAGCCGTAGAACGTGGCGAGGTTCTGCAGCAGCTGGAAATGGAACTGGTTACGCCGGTCCCACCCCTTGATCGCGCCCGAGGCCAGGCTCAGCCCGGGAAACGGGACGACGCGCCTGGGGTCGAAGAACTCGACGACGCCCAGGCCGTCGCACTCGGGGCAGGCGCCCGCCGGGTTGTTGAACGAGAACAGCCGCGGCTCGAGCTCGGGCAGCGCGTGGTTGCACACCGGGCACGCGAAGCGGCTCGAGAAGCGCTGTTCGGCGCCGCGGTCCACGTCGAGCGCGATCGCGCGGCCGTCGGCGACGCGCAGCGCGGTCTCGAAAGACTCGGCCAGTCGCTGGCGGATCGCCCCGGCGATCTTCACCCGGTCGACGACCACGTCGATCGAGTGTTTCTGGTTGCGCGCGAGCTTCGGTGGTTCGCCGCCGCCGAGCTCGACGATGCGCGGATCGGCGCCCTCGCCGCGCACCCGCACCCGGACGAAACCCTGCGCCTGCAGGTCGGCGAACAACTCCTGGTGCTCGCCCTTGCGACCGGCGAGGACCGGCGCGAGGATCATCAGGCGCGTGTCTTCGGGCATCGCCAGCACCGCGTCGACCATCTGCGAGACGCTCTGCGCCTCGAGCGGGTGATCGGGATGCCCGGGGCAGTAGGGCGTGCCGACGCGCGCGAACAGCAGGCGCAGGTAGTCGTGGATTTCGGTGACCGTGCCGACCGTCGAGCGCGGATTGTGGCTGGCGGCCTTCTGCTCGATCGCGATCGCCGGCGACAGGCCCTCGATCAGGTCCACGTCGGGCTTTTCCATCAGCTGCAGGAACTGACGCGCGTAGGTGGACAGCGACTCGACGTAACGGCGCTGGCCTTCGGCGTACAGCGTGTCGAACGCGAGCGAGGACTTGCCCGATCCCGACAGGCCGGTGATCACCACCAGCCGGTTGCGCGGCACGTCGAGGCTGACGTTCTTCAGATTGTGGGTGCGTGCACCCCGGACGCGGATCGATTCCATGCGATCGAAGGCCAATCGGCTAATATAACCGGTTGCCAATCCCCGCGTGATGCACTCCCCGCTCCCCGACTCCCCGGCCGGCGCCGACCCCGCCGGCGACGCTCGCGCAACGGCGACCGCGCGCACGCCGCGCCGCGCGCGCGGCGACCCGATGACGCCGCCCGAGTTGCGCTCGAGCGTGTCGCTCGCGTCGCTGTTCGCGCTGCGCATGCTGGGGCTGTTCCTGATCCTGCCGGTGTTCGCGGTGCACGCGCGCGGCCTGCCTGGCGGCGACGACGCGACGCTGATCGGCCTGGCGCTGGGCATCTACGGACTCACCCAGGGGGCGCTGCAGATCCCGTTCGGGATGGCCTCCGATCGCTTCGGGCGCAAGCCGGTGATCGTGTTCGGCCTGCTGGTGTTCGCGGCGGGCAGCTTCGTCGCCGCGGCCACCGACGATCTGGTGGTGACGATCGTCGGGCGCGCGATCCAGGGCGCCGGCGCGATTTCGGCGGCGGTCACCGCGATGATCGCCGACAGCACGCGCGACAGCCAGCGCACGAAGGCGATGGCGATGGTCGGCGCATCGATCGGGTTGACGTTCGCGCTGTCGCTGGTGGGCGCGCCGCTGCTCTACGAATTCGTCGGCATGGGCGGCATCTTCGCGGTCACCGGCCTGCTCGCGCTGGCCGCGATCGCGGTGATCGTGCTGGTGACGCCTGCGGTGCCGCCGGCCGCGGCACCGGATGCGCCCACCCCGTTCGCCCGCATCGCGCTCGATGCCGACCTGTTGCGCCTGAATTTCGGCATCTTCACGTTGCATGCGGCGCAGATGGCGATGTTCGTCGTGCTGCCGACCTGGCTCGCCGATCGCGGCGGCATCGCACTCGGCGATCACTGGAAGCTGTACCTGCCGGTGGTGCTGCTGTCGTTCGCACTGATGGTGCCACCGCTCTTCTGGAGCGAACGCGCCGGGCGGCTGCGCGGCCTGTTCCTCGCGGCGGTGGCCCTGCTGCTCGTGGTGCAGGTGTTGCTGTCGCTGCAGCCGGGTGGCCTAGTCCCGCTGGCGCTCTTGCTGCTGGCGTTCTTCGTCGGGTTCAATATCCTCGAAGCGAGCCTGCCGTCGCTGGTCTCGCAGCTGGCGCCACCCGCAGCGAAGGGCGCCGCGCTGGGCGTCTACAACACGACGCAGTCGCTCGGCCTGTTCGTCGGCGGACTGCTCGGCGGGTGGGTACAGCAGGAATGGGGCAAGCCGGCGGTGTTCGACGTCTGCGCCGTGCTGATGGCGGTGTGGTGGCTGGTCGCTGCGGGCCAGCGGCGCTGGCCGGCATCGGCCCGCAGCCGCGCGGCTGCCTGAGGAAACGGTTCCCGCAACATTCTCCTGGAGGTCGGCATGGCTTCGGTGAACAAGGTGATCCTGATCGGAAATCTCGGCCGCGATCCCGAGACGCGCTATGCGCCCAGCGGCAACGCGATCTGCAACGTACGGATCGCCACCACGCGCAACTGGAAGGACAAGGCCTCGGGCGAAAGGCGCGAGGAGACCGAGTGGCACAGCGTGGTGTTCTACGACCGGCTCGCCGAGATCGCCGGCGAATACCTGAAGAAGGGCCGGCCGGTGTACGTCGAAGGGCGCCTGAAGACCCGCAAGTGGCAGGACAAGGACGGTCACGACCGCTACACCACCGAGGTCATCGCCGACTCGATGCAGCTGCTCGGTTCGCGCGACGGCGGTGGCGGCGACGATGGCGGCGGCTATTCGCGCGAGGCGCCCGCGCAGGGGCCGGCAGCGCGCGCCCCGGTGCGCGGCGGTGATGCCGGTGGCGCGGCCGGCGGCACACCGGGATCGGGCAAGCCGCCGGGCTTCGAAGACCTCGACGACGATATCCCGTTCTGATCGCCGATCCGGGTTCTGCGGTTTTCGCGCCGCCGTTACCGGCCGCTCGCCGCTGTCGCAGGCAGCGCCCGGACCCGGCGCAGCTTGCCGCTGACCGGGTTCGCCTGCGGCAGGCAGTCATCGAGCGTCAGGTCCACCCGTTCGACGCCCTGGGCCTCGAGGAAGCGCGCCAGTGCACGCACCGCACGCCGGCCGGCGACTGCGCGCCGCCGCGCCCCGGGTGCGTCCACGCGCAGGCGCAGCGCGTTGCGCGCCGTCTGGATCAACTGGAAGCGGTGCACGCCGGCTTCCTCTTCGATGACCGTTTCGACGGCCAGCGGCAGCAGCCGCACGCCGCGGCCCCCGGCGCCATCGAGCACCAGCACATCGTCGCGACGGCCCTGCACGCGCACGGACGGGCGCCGTTGGCCACATGGACATGGCGTGGCGTCGACCGTCACGCTGTCGCCGAGATCGTAGCGGATCACCGGCTGCACGCGGTTGGCCAGGTTCGTCAGCAGCACCGTGTCCGACGGCTGGCCCGGCGGCACTGGCTGTCCGCGCGCGTCCACCGGTTCGAGTTCGACCCAGTCGTCGTTCAGGTGCAGTCGTCCGTGCCGGCACCCGAATGCAATCTGCATGCATTCGGAGGCGCCGTAGTCCTCGACCACGGGACAGGCGAAGCCATCGGCGATCGCCGCCCGGTCGGCGGCGGTCAGCGCCTCGCCGCCGCTCCAGACGGTGCGCGGGCGGATTCCGAGCCGACCTTCGCACTGTTCGCCCGCCAGCAACGCGAGCATGGTCGGGTAGCTGCCGACGAAGGCCGGTTGCCAGTCGTTCAGCTGCGACACCAGCACGTCGAGCGGCTGCAGGATCGAGAAGACGCGCGTGTGCGCCGCGAGCAACGGGTGCAGCCGGCGCTGACGCTCCCACCAGACCACGCCGGCGAAGTGGCCGCCCGTGGCGGCCACCAATGCCATGCGCCCCGCGGCGGCAGGCATCTGCCAGGGATCGCCGAGCATCGGCCCGAATTCGAAGCGCGTCGTGAGCAGCGCCGCATAGATCGCCAGGGCGTCGGGGTCCTGCACGTAGATGCCGGGCACTCCGGTGGTTCCGGAACTGGTCCAGACCGCGTAGTTGCCGAGATACGGTTCGGCAACGCGCGAGGGGTCCCGGACGAAAGTCTCGAGCTCGTGCCGGCGCAACTGCGCGTCGGTGACCCAGCCGTCGAAATTCGCCATCAGTTGCGCGCGCGTGACCGGCGGGCAGACGCGCAGGTCGGTGCACCCGGCAGGCAGGTGCCGGTAATGGGTGCGGTAGAACGCCGAATTCTCGCGGGCGTGCCCGAGCAGTGCGGCGATGCGCCGCTGGCGCGTCGCGCGCCGGCCGGTGTCGTCGGCAAGATCGTCGAGCCAGATCTCGCGCACCCGCGCGCCCCAGCGCCAGAGCTCGTCGGTGCCGCGCCACCAGTCCCAGGGATCGCGCCCGCCATCGGGCCCGTGTTCGCTTCTGCCAGCCATGCCGGCAACATAGCGAGGCGGCGCGCTACCCGGCTTGACCTGAGTCATTCACGTGACTGGCCGCCACCGGCCGCACAGCCTGTGCCCCGCGTGCGGCCTGCGCTACCATTGCGCCCGCCGACGGCGCCGACCGGTGCCGTCCACCCGGAGCGATCGCAGATGCAAGTGGTTTGCCTGGACCTCGAAGGCGTGCTCGTGCCGGAAATCTGGATCGAGTTCTCCCGTCGGACCGGGATCGTCGAGTTTTCGCGCACCACCCGCGATGAGCCCGACTACGACCGGCTGATGCGTTTTCGTCTCGACCTGCTCGCCCGGCACCGGCTCAAGCTGAGCGACATCCAGCAGGTGATCGACGGCATGGGGCCGATGCCGGGCGCGCGCGAATTCCTCGACGATCTGCGTGCGCACTACCAGGTGTTCATCCTGTCGGACACCTTCTACGAGTTCGCCGAGCCGCTGATGCGCCAGCTTGGTCGCCCGACGTTGCTGTGCCACCGCCTCGACGTGGATGCCACCGGCGTGGTCCGCGACTATCGCCTGCGCATGCCCGACCAGAAGCGTGCGGCCGTCGAAGCGCTGAAGGGCCTGAATTTCCGGGTGATCGCGGCCGGCGATTCCTACAACGACACCGCGATGCTGCTGGCCGCAGATGCCGGTTTCTTCATTCATCCACCCGAATCGATCGTGCAGCAGTTCCCGCAATTCCCGGTGACCCGCAGCTACCCGGCACTGCGCGCGGCCATCGATTCGGCCGCGCAGGCGCTGCGCGACTGACGGGCCGCCCACCCTTCGGCGCGGTTGGCGCCGTTTTTCTTTTACAATTCAAGGTTTTCTTGCGTTTCGCCGCCCCTGGCGGCGGCCCTTTCCCGCGGGATGCCTGCGCCATGCCGATTTACGCCTATCGTTGCGACCACTGCGGCGTCGAGAAGGACGTGCTGCAAAAGCTCTCCGACGCCCCGCTCGCGGTCTGCCCGGACTGCGGCGCCGAGGCCTTTCACAAGCGCCTGAGTGCGCCGGCGTTCCAGCTGAAGGGTAGCGGCTGGTACGTCACCGATTTCCGCGACGGTGGCAAGAAGGGCGCGCCCGACGCGAAGCCGTCCGACGGCCGGGCCGACGCGGCCGCCGACTCCGGGAAGACCGACTCCGCGAAGACCGAGCCGGCTGGTGGCAGGAACGCCGAAGCTGCTGGCGCCAGCGCTGACGCGCCCGGGGCACCCGCGGCGCCCGTTGCCGGCGCGTCGGCCGCCGGCGCGCCCGCCGCCGGCGCGAAGCAGGGCTGACGAACCCCGCGCGAGCTGCATTGCATGCGCAAGTACCTCGTCACCGGGCTCCTGATCCTGGTGCCCCTTGCCATCACGCTGTGGGTGCTCGACCTGATCGTGACGTCGATGGACCGCACGTTGCTGCTGCTGCCGTTGCAGTGGCAGCCGCACACGCTGCTGGGGCGCGACATCCCCGGCCTCGGCGTGGTGCTCACCGTGCTGGTGGTGGCACTCACCGGCGTGCTCGCGCGCAACTTCATCGGCGAGCGGCTGGTGATCTACTGGGAGGCGCTGCTCGGGCGCATTCCGATCGTGCGCTCGATCTACTCGAGCGTGAAGCAGGTGAGCGACACCATCCTGTCGCCGAACGGGCAGGCGTTTCGCCGCGCGCTGCTGGTGCAGTACCCGCGCGCCGGCGTCTGGACGATCGCGTTCCAGACCGGCACGCCGGCCGACGAGGTCCGTCGTCGGGTCGGCATCGAGATGATCTCGGTCTACGTGCCGACGACACCCAACCCGACCTCGGGCTTCTTCCTGATGATGCCGCGCACCGAGACGATCGAACTGGACATGAGCGTCGACGAGGCGCTGAAGTACGTGGTGTCCATGGGGGTGGTCGCGCCGCCCGATCGCGGCGGCGCGCCCGTCGTCGCGATGCATCGCGAATGAACCGGAGAACATCGATGCGCAGCTGCTACACCGGCCAGCTCTCCATCGGGCACCTCGACCAGGTGGTGACGCTGTTCGGCTGGGTCCATCGCCGGCGCGACCACGGCGGGGTGATCTTCATCGACCTGCGCGACCGCGAGGGGCTCGCGCAGGTGGTCTGCGACCCCGACCGGCCGCAGGTGTTCGAGGTGGCCGAGCGGATCCGCAACGAGTACTGCGTCACGGTGATCGGCACGGTGCGCCGCCGGCCCGGGGGCACGGCGAATGCGAACATCCGCAGTGGCGAAGTCGAGGTGCTCTGCCAGCAGATCGAGATCCTCAACCCATCGGTGACGCCGCCGTTCCAGCTCGACGACGAAAACCTCTCGGAGACGACGCGGCTCACGCATCGCGTGCTCGACCTGCGCCGCGCGCCGATGCAGCAGAACCTGATGCTGCGCTACCGGGTCGCCATGGAAGTGCGCAGGCATCTCGACGCACTCGGCTTCGTCGACATCGAGACGCCGATGCTCACCCGCTCGACGCCCGAAGGCGCGCGCGACTACCTGGTGCCGTCGCGCGTGCATCCCGGCGAGTTCTTCGCGCTGCCGCAGTCCCCGCAGCTGTTCAAGCAGCTGCTGATGGTGGCCGGCTTCGACCGCTATTACCAGATCACCAAGTGCTTCCGCGACGAAGACCTGCGCGCCGATCGCCAGCCCGAGTTCACGCAGATCGACTGCGAGACCTCGTTCCTGTCCGAGACGGAGATCCGCGCGATCTTCGAGGACATGATCCGCGTGGTGTTCCGCAACGCGATCGGGGTGGAACTCGCCACGCCGTTCCCGACGATGCCTTACGCCGGGGCGATGAGCCTGTACGGCTCCGACAAGCCCGACCTGCGGGTGAAGCTCGCCTTCACCGAGCTCACCGACGTGATGAAGGACGTCGATTTCAAGGTCTTCAGCGCTGCCGCCAACAGCGAGGGCGGCCGCGTGGTCGCGTTGCGCGTGCCCGGCGGCGGCGAGATGACGCGCAGCGAGATCGACGGCTACGGCCAGTTCGTCGCGATCTACGGCGCCAGGGGTCTGGCATGGATCAAGGTGAACGACGAGGCGAAGGGCCGCGAGGGCCTGCAGTCGCCGATCGTCAAGAACCTGCACGACGCCGCGATCGCGGCGATCCTCGGGCGCACCGGGGCGCGCAGCGGCGACCTCGTCTTCTTCGGCGCCGACCGCGCGAAGGTGGTCAACGATGCGATCGGCGCGCTGCGCACGAAGATCGGCCATTCCGAGTTCGGCCGGCGCAACGGCCTGTTCGAGCCGGGGTGGAAACCGCTCTGGGTCACCGACTTCCCGATGTTCGAGTACGACGAGGAAGCTGCGCGCTGGGTTGCGGTGCACCATCCGTTCACCTCGCCGAAGGACGGCCACGAAGACCTGATGGAGACCGACCCGGGTCGCTGCCTGGCCAGGGCCTACGACCTGGTGCTCAACGGTTGGGAGATCGGCGGCGGATCGGTGCGCATCCATCGCGAGGAGGTGCAGAGCAAGGTGTTCCGTGCCCTGAAGATCGGCCCCGATGAAGCACGCGCGAAATTCGGCTTCCTGCTCGACGCGCTGCAGTACGGTGCGCCGCCGCACGGCGGCATCGCCTTCGGCCTCGACCGCATCGTGACCATGATGGCCGGTGCCGAGTCGATCCGCGACGTCATCGCGTTCCCGAAGACCCAGCGCGCGCAGTGCCTGCTGACCCAGGCGCCGTCGCCGGTCGACGAGAAGCAGTTGCGCGAGTTGCACATCCGCCTGCGGACCGCCGACCCGGCCAGGGCGTGATCACGGGCGCGTGTGCGAGGGTGGCGACATGGCAGGCACCAAGATCCCCGAGTCGGTACTGGTCGTGATCCACACCCCCGACCTGCGCGTGCTGCTGCTCGAGCGCGCTGACCATCCGGGCTTCTGGCAGTCGGTCACCGGAAGCAGGGCGCGAGCCGACGAGCCGCTGGCCGAGACCTGCCGGCGCGAAGTGCTGGAGGAAACCGGGCTCGACACCGCGCAGCACGAGCTCACCGACTGGCACCTCGTGAACCGCTACGAGATCTACGCGCACTGGCGGCATCGCTACGCCGCAGGCGTGACGCACAACACCGAGCACGTGTTCGGACTGCGGATTCCCGACGCCCTGCCGGTGCGCGTGGCGCCGCGCGAACATCTGCGCTACGAGTGGCTGGCCTGGGATCGGGCCGTCGGGCGCTGTTTCTCGTGGAGCAACGCCGAGGCGATCCGGCAGTTGCCGCGCCGCGCGGTGACTGCCTGATGAACGCCACCGCGCACCGTCCACGTGCACCCGCCGGGCCGCCGGAGACGCCCGAGACGCCGCGCGGCGGCCGCCGGCGGACGGCCAAGCCACGCCGCGGCGCGTTGCCGCCGAAGGCGCAGGCCGAGGGGGTCGCCGGCGCGACCTTGCGCGTGTCCACCTACAACATCCACAAGGGCGTGCTGCGCGATTTCATCGGTCTGCGGCGCGTCACGCGCATTCACGAGTTGCGCACGCGCCTGCACGAACTCGACAGCGACCTGGTCTTCCTGCAGGAGGTTCAGGGCCGGCACGAGCGCCACGCGCGGCGCCTCGAGCACTGGCCCGACGAGCCGCAGGACGTCTTTCTCGCGCGCTCGCCCAGGCTGCGCCAGACGTTCCAGACGGCCTACGGCCGCAACGCCAGCTACCTGCACGGGCACCACGGCAACGCGCTGCTGTCGCGCTACCCGATCGTCGACCTGGAAAACCGCGACATCTCCGACCACGCGCTCGAGAAGCGCGGCGTGCTGCACTGCGTGGTCAAGGTCGACCGCCACGACGTGCACTGTTTCGTCGTCCACTTCGGGCTGCTCGCGCGCAGTCGCGAGCGACAACTCGGGGCGTTGATCGACTGGGTCTCGCACACGGTGTCCGTCGGGGCTCCGTTGATCATCGCCGGCGACTTCAACGACTGGCGCAACCAGCTCTCCGAGCGCCTGTGCCGCGAGATCGGCGTGATCGAGGTCTTCGACGCGGTCAAGCCCCGGTTCGAATTCGTGCAGCGCGCCGCCTGGTTCGCGCGCGATCGCTGGCCCGCGATCGAGGTGCCCGAGGCCGCGATGCCACCCGGCGCGCCGCGGATGGTGCGTACGGCGCGCACGTTTCCATCGCTGGTGCCGTGGTTCCGGATGGACCGGATCTACCAGCGCGGGTTCCGCGTGAATGCGGCCCGGGTGTTGCGCGGCATCGAGTGGGCGCGCCTGTCCGACCACAGTCCGCTGGTGGCCGACCTCGAACTGGTCGAGCCCGGGGCCTGAAAGACCTCCGGGACGGTGCCGCCCATGCCCGGCCCGGCACCGAGCGCCAACGACGTGATCGACCGTCAGCACGTTTCGCTGCCCTGGTACGAGAGCCTGAATCCCGTCGTGCGCGGCGGCCACGAGGTTGCGCTGCTCGAGTCGGGCCGTGAATTCTTCCCGGCGCTCGAAGATGCGATCGGCACGGCCGTTGATTGCATCTACCTCGAAACCTACATCTTCAACGACGATCCGAGCGGGCGTCGCGTGGCCGAAGCACTGGCCGCGGCGGCACGGCGCGGCGTCGCCGTGCACCTGATCGTCGATGGCTTCGGCACTGCGCCCGGCGATGGCCAGTGGCAGCAGACGCTGCGGGCCGCCGGCGTGCGGCTGCAGACGTTCCGGCCGGATCGGCGCCGCTTCGCTCTCGATCGCCAGCGATTGCGCCGGCTGCACCGCAAACTCGCGGTGATCGACGGGCGCGTGGCCTTCGTCGGCGGGATCAACGTGCTCGACGACTGGTACGACCCGAATCACGGCCGACTCGACGATCCGCGGCTCGACTATGCGGTGCGCGTGCGCGGCCCGCTCGTGGCGCAGGCGCACGTCGCGGCGGCACGCCTGTGGTGGGAGGTCGCCACGGTCAACCGCTCGCTGCGCCGCGGCGCCGACGGTAAGGCGACAGGATGGCCGACGTGGTTGCAGTTGCCCGATCCGGTGGCGAGCGAGGTCACGTCGGCGGGGCGCGTACGCGCCGCGCTGATGCTGCGCGACAACCTCAGGCATCGACGCACGATCGAGCGCGCTTACCTGCGCGCCATGGGCCGCGCGCGCCACGAGGTGCTGCTCGCGAGCGCATACTTCCTGCCCGGCGTACGCTTCCGGCGTGCGCTTCTGGCCGCAGTGCGTCGCGGCGTGCGGGTGCGCCTGCTGCTGCAGGGCAAGGTCGAGTACCGGCTGCCGCACTACGGCACGCAGGCGCTGTACGACGAGTTGTTGCGCGGCGGCGTCGAGATCATCGAGTACCGGCGCAGCTTCCTGCACGCCAAGGTGGCGGTGATCGACGACTGGGCGACGGTCGGCTCGTCCAACATCGACCCGTTCTCGCTGCTGCTCGCGCGCGAGGCCAACGTCGGTGTCCACGACGCCGCATTTGCGCGCGCGTTGCGCGCGCGCCTCGACGCCGCGATCGAGGCCGGCGGCGTGCCGATCCGGCTGCAGAGCCACCAGCGCCGTCCGTGGCCGGTACGCATGATGAACGCGCTCGCCTTCCTCGTGCTGCGCGTCGGCGTGGCACTGAGCGGCGCGGGCAGCCGGTACTGAGAGCGGGCGGCACTGAGCGGGCGGCACTGAGCGGGCGATGTCGATCAGCCCCCGGCCGCCTCGCGCATGCGCTGCGCGGCGGCCAGGAAATCCAGCACGATCGGTGCGCTGTCGAGCAGCCCGCGCGCGTGGCCGTGGAACTCCGGATGCCACTGCAGCCCCATCGCATACCCGGTCCCGCGCCAGCGGATCGCTTCGACGATGCCGTCGGCGCTCGAGCGGGCGTCGATCACCAGGTCGGAGCCGAGCCGATCGACCGCCTGGTGGTGGATGCTGGTGACGCGCGCGGGCACGAGCCCGTCGTACAGGCCTTCCAGGCGCGATCCGGGTTCGAAGTCGATCGCGTGCTGCAACTCGTCGTAGAGATCGTGGTCCACGTGCGCGATCGCGCCCGGGCACTGGGTGGCGATGTCCTGGAACAGGGTGCCGCCGAACGCGACGTTGAGCACCTGCGCGCCGCGGCAGATGCCCAGCACCGGCTTGCCCTGCGCCATGAATTCGTGCAGCAACTCCATCTCGTAGCGGTCGCGCACGATGTCGCCCGCCCAGTCGGCGCGCATCGGCTGCTGGCCGTACGAACGCGGGCTGACATCGGCTCCGCCCTGCAGCACCAGCGCGTCGAGTTCGCGCACGTAGCTTCGCATCGAGATGCCGCGCCGGGTCACGCCGGCGTCGGCGCCGAGCGTCGGGATCATCAGGACGATCGCGCCGTGCGACATGATCCAGTGCGCGATCGACTGCTCCAGGTACTGCAGCGTCTTGCCGCGAAAGCCCAGTTCGCTGGGCGGTGCGTGCATCAGCCGCGCCGACAGGCCGATCTTCAGCGGCCGGGGAACCATGGTCGGTCAGCGGCTCCAGCGCAGGCACTGCTGGCGGACCACCTCGGGCAGCAGGTGCTCGCGCCCGAAGGTGTCGCGGATCCAGGTCGCGTCGTTGCCCAGCGTGCCGATGTCGTCGCGCACGCGCCGGCAGGCGTCCTCGGCGCCGAGTTCGATCGCGTGGTGCTCGACGGCAGCGAGCGTCGCGGCGATGTCGTCGCGGATCGTGCGGTGCTCGCCGGTCTGCGGATCGACGAAAGTGCCGTCGAAGCCGAAGCGGCAGGCCTGGAAGCGGTTGAAGCTGTAGACGAGATAGTCGTCCTCGGCGGGCCGGAACGGCTGTTCGAAGCTCAACCAGCGCGCCACCGACTGGATGTAGGCGGCGAGCGCGGCCGCTTTCTCGATCGTGAGCGGGGTGTCGAGCACCCGCACCTCGATGGTGCCGTACTCCGGCTTCGGCCGGATGTCCCAGTAGAAGTCCTTCATGCTCTGCACGACGCCGGTGCGCGTCATCTTGTCGAAGTAGCGGGTGAACTCGTCCCAGGTCAGCGCGAACGGTGCGCGGCCCGACAGCGGGAAGGCGAACACCGAGTTCAGTCGTGCGGAGTGAAAACCCGTGTCGGTGCCCTGCACGAATGGCGACGACGCCGACAGCGCGATGAAGTGCGGGATGAAGCGCGACAGGCCGTGCAGCAGCACCAGCGCTGCATCCGGGCCCGGGCAGCCGACGTGCACGTGCTGCCCGAAGATGGTGAACTGCTTCGACAGGTAGCCGTACAGTTCCGACAGCATGTGGAAGCGCGGCGTGTCGTAGATGCGCCGTCGGCTCCAGTCCTGGAACGGGTGCGTGCCGCCGCCGGACAGGCCGAGGTTGAGCTTGCCGGCACACTCCACCAGCACGTCGCGGCTTTCGCGCAGGTGGTGCAGGACCTCCGTGTAGTCGGCACACACGCCGGTGGACAGCTCGATCATGCTGTCGGTCATTTCGGGCTTCACCTCGCCGGGCAGCCTGCGCCGGCCGGCAAGGCGCAGCAGGTCGCGCGCGCCGTGCGAGAGGTCGTAGTCGTGGGTGTCGACGATCTGCAGCTCGAGCTCGACCCCGAGCGTGAGCGCGCGCGATTCGGCGAAGGCTTCCAGTGGCATGGGCGTCTCCGTCGGGTCAGTGGACGTTGTCTTCGTTCACGTACCGCAGCGCCGCCTGCACCGCGATCGGGCCGGCCAGTTCCAGCACCGCGACCGCGCTGAACACGATGCCGGTGAGATGCGCTGCGAACTCGGGGTAGACCGCCCGCAGGTCGGCCATCAGCACCAGTGCAGCGCCCGAGACCGGCATCAGCGCGACGCCCAGCGCCAGCGCCTGCCGCATCGAAATGCCGCTGGGACGCCCCAGTACCACGGTCACCAGTGTCTTGGCGGCGAACCGCGCGAGAATCACGGCCAGCCCCAGGGCGGCGCCCGTCATCAGTGCGTCCACCGACCAGACCGATCCGGTGATGACGAACAGCAGCAGCACCAGTGCCCCGCCGGCGGTCCCGAAGTGGCGCGGCCAGATCCACGGCCGCTCGGTGCTGTTGCGCAGCATCAGGCCCGCCAGCAGCGGCACCAGCAGCGTCGACAGGTTGGCCATCTTCGTCAGCGACAGCGCCAGCAGGATCATGCCCAGCAGCAGCAACGCCGAATTCTCGTTGCGCAGGTCGAGGCGGCGCGCGATCAGTGACACGCACCAGGCGAGCAGCGCGGCCACCACCGCCGAGCCGACGAGCAGGTACAGCGGGTGCGCGATCGAGCGCAACCAGCTGCCGGCGACTTCGGCGTGCAACCAGCCGACGACGAACTTCGAGGCCAGCACCGCGTAGAAGGTGTTCAGCCCGGTGAGCACGATCATGCGCTCGGTCACCTGCCCGGATGCGTTGAACTCGGACGCGACCCGCATGACCACCGCCGGTGAAGTCGCCACCATGATCGCGGCCACCGCGGCGGCCACCGACGGCTGGATCCCCAGGAAGGCCAGCGTCAGGTAGACCGCGACGAAGCTCAGCGCGGCTTCGACCAGGCTGGTCGCCAGCAGCCATGGATTGGCGCGCAGCCAGCGCAGGTTGATGCGCGCGCCAAGTTCGAACAGCAGCAGCGCCAGTCCGAGGTCGACGATCAGGCGCAGGCCGGGTTCGGGCGCGGCGCCACCGATGCCGGGCCCGAGTGCCGACACCGCCGTGCCGACCGCGGCATAGCCGACCACCCGCGGAAGCTTCAGCGCGCGGAACACGAACTCGCCCAGAAGCCCGGCGACGACGATCGTCAGCGACACCCACAACAGGGCGTCGGGCGCGAGCGGCCAGGATGGCAGGAAGAACAGGTCGGAGCGATTGTCACCGGTCATCGTCGTGATCTCCGCAGGGGTGCTGCCCGGGGCCGTCGCCGCGGCAGGCGTGTGTTCACGGCGTCGCGCGGCCGGACCGCGGCCCGACATCGATGCTCGCGCGCGCGCCCGGCGCGATCGTTTCGAGCATCAGCGTGCGATGCGGGAACGGGATCGAAATGCCGGCGCGGTCGAACGCCGCCTTCAGCCGCTTCAGGTATTCGCGGCGCACGCTCCACTGCTCCAGGGGCTGGGTGCGGATGCGCGCCCGGATCATCACGGCCGATTCGGCCCACTGTTCGACCCCGGCGATGTCCAGGCCGTCGATGATCTTCGGCCCGAATTCGGGCGACCGGCGCAGCGCTTCGGCGGTCTCGCGCATGACCGCGAAGACGCGCTCGATGTCCTCGCGATAGGCCACGCCGATGTCGACCGCCGCGAACGCGAACTCGGTCGACATGTTGGTCACGGTCGTGATGAGTCCGTTCGAGATGTAGTGGACGCTGCCGTCGTAGCTGCGCAGCCGGGTGCGGCGCAGGCTCAGCTGTTCGACGACGCCGGACTTGCCGGCGATCTCCACGACGTCGCCGACGCGGATCTGGTTCTCGATCAGCAGGAAGAAGCCGGCGAACATGTCCTTGACCAGGCTCTGCGCGCCGAAGCCCACCGCGATGCCGACGACCCCGGCGGCCCCGAGTATTGGCGCGATCGACAGTCCGAGCTGGTTGAGCATCACCAGCACGGCCACGACCATGATCAGCACCGTGGACGTGTGCCGCATCACCCTGCCGACGGTCTCCACGCGGCGCCGCTCCTCGGTCGACGCCGCCCGATTGGACACTCCGGCGAAGAAGCGCCGCAGCAGACGATTGACGAGGTAGCGCAACACGAACGCCGCCAGCAGCACGCCGGCAAGCGAGGCGAGCATCCCCAGGCCGGGCGCGTACGGCGCGATCCACGCCTTCAGTTCGAGCAGCTGTTCGCGCATGCTTTGTCTTCTCCTGTCGTCGGCCCGCCGGCGAGTCCGCGCGGCACGGTGGAGGACACGCGGGCACGGCGGAGAACCTGCGGCAACGCACGCGGCCGCGGCATGGCGGATTCGGGCGCCCGGTGCCGGAGCGCCCGCAGTCGCGGGCGGCACGGGGGACGTATCGACGGCGCCCTCCGGCGCCGAGCCGCGATTATACCCGCCGCCGGTTCGGCCACCCTTGGCACTCGAGCGGGCTCGCGATGCGTGTGCCTGCCCGCACCGGCGGACGTGCCGGCGCGGGCGTTCGGCGCGTCGGGCGCCGACGGGTTGCTGCTGCGGCGCAGCATCAGAGCCAACCCTCTAACGTCGGTCCCGGGCATGTGCGGCGCGACCGGTTTGCGGTAAGCTCGCAAAAAAGAACGAGCGTTCGGAAAATTCTCGATGGCAACTCCGATGACCGCTCCCGGCGGTTCGACACCCGCGTTGCACCGGGGTTCCAGCCCCGCGCCGCGCAAGGGCCAGCAGACGCGCGCCGCGATCGTCGAGGCGGCGCTTGCGCTGGCTGCGCGCGATGGACTCGAAGGCCTGACGATCGGTGCGCTGGCCGAACGCATGAAGATGTCCAAGAGTGGCGTGTTCGCGCACTTCGGATCGCGCGAAGACCTGCAGATCGCAGTGCTCAAGGCCTACGAACGACGCTTCGTCGACGAGGTGCTGCTGCCGGCACTGAAGGAGAAGCGCGGGTTGCAGCGGTTGCGCGCGATCTTCGATCGCTGGATCGAGCGCACCGCGATCGAGGCGGCGCGCGGATGCATCTGGATCTCCGGCGCTACCGAATACGACGACCGGCCCGGTGCGGTCCGCGACGAGCTGGTCGCGATGGTGCGGTCGTGGCAGCGCGAGTTGTCGCGGGCAATCCAGCAGGCGGTGGAAACCGGCGAGTTGCCGGCCGACCTCGACGCGCAGGAACTGCTGTTCCAGCTTTACGGCGTGATCCTGGTGCTGCACCACGACGGTCGCCTGCTCGGCAGTCCGGATGCGCTGGCACGCGCGCGTCGCAGCTTCGACCGGCTGGTCGAGTCCTGGCGGCGAGCGCCGCATCCGGCACCCATCGAAAAACGCACGAACGTTCGGTCGAAGAGCGTCAGTCGATAACTTCGATCTCTCCCGATCACCTCATCGCTTCGAAGCTGGAGTAGTCATCATGGCCCGATACACCCCACCCCTGCGCGACATCCGGTTCGTGATGCACGAACTGCTCGACGTCGAAGGCACCCTGAGGGCGCTGCCGCCTTACGCGGAGACCAGCCGCGAGTTGATCGACCAGGTCGTCGAGGAGGGCGGCAGGTTCTGCGCCGAGGTGCTGTTCCCGCTCAATCGCAGTGGCGACGAAGAGGGCTGCCACTGGTCCGAGGGCGGCGTGGTCACGACGCCGCAGGGCTTCCGGGAGGCCTGGGAGCAATTCAGGGCCGGCGGCTGGCCGACGCTCACCTGCGATCCGCAGTACGGCGGCCAGGGCCTGCCGGTGGCGGTCGGCATCGCGTTCCAGGAGATGATGAACTCGGGCAACCAGGCGTGGTCGATGTACCCGGGCCTCACGCACGGCGCCTACGATTGCCTGCACGCGCACGGCACGCCCGAGCAGAAGGCGCTGTACATCCCGAAGTTCGTGTCGGGCGAGTGGACCGGCACGATGTGCCTGACCGAGCCGCACTGCGGCACCGACCTCGGACTGCTGCGCACGAAGGCCGGGCCGCAGCCCGACGGCAGCTACCGGATCACCGGCACGAAGATCTTCATTTCGTCGGGCGAGCACGATCTGGCGGAAAACATCGTCCACCTGGTACTCGCGCGGCTGCCCGATGCGCCGTCGGGCACCAAGGGCATTTCGCTGTTCATCGTGCCGAAGTTCATTCCCGGCCCCGACGGCACGCCCGGGGCGCGCAACGGCGTGAAGTGCGCGCGGCTCGAGGAGAAGATGGGCATTCACGCGAATGCCACCTGCGTGATGGACCTCGACGGCGCCGCCGGATGGCTCGTCGGCGAGCCGAACAAGGGCCTGAACGCGATGTTCGTGATGATGAATGCCGCGCGCATCGGCGTGGGCATGCAGTCGCTCGGCCTGATGGAAGTCGCCTGGCAGAACTCGCTCGACTACGCGAAAGAGCGCCTGCAGATGCGCTCGCTGTCGGGGCCGAAGGCGCCCGAGAAGCCGGCCGACCCGATCATCGTGCACCCCGACGTGCGCCGGATGCTGCTCACGCAGAAGGCCTACGCCGAGGGCTCGCGGGCGTTCGCCTACTGGACGGCGTTGCAGGCGGACGTCGCGACGGCGCATCCGGATGCCGAGGTCCGCAAGGACGCCGAGGACATGCTGGCGCTGCTCACGCCGGTGGTGAAGGCGTTCATCACCGACAACGGCTTCGCGTGCGCGAACCTGGCGATGCAGGTCTACGGCGGCCACGGCTACATCCGCGAATGGGGGATGGAGCAGTACGTGCGCGACGCCCGCATCAACATGATCTACGAAGGCACCAACGCGATCCAGGCGCTCGACCTGCTCGGGCGCAAGGTGCTCGGCGACAACGGCGCGAAATTGCGCAAGTTCGGCAGGCTGGTCAGCGCGCTGGTCGAGGCCGAGGGCACCAGCGAGGAGATGGCCGAATTCGTCAATCCGCTGGCCGACCTCGGCCAGAAGGTCGAAAAGCTGACGATGGAGATCGGCATGAAAGCGCTCGGCAACGCCGACGAGGCCGGCGCGGCCGCGGTGGATTACCTGCGCGTGATCGGCCACCTGGTGCTCGGTTACTTCTGGGCGCGGATGGCGCGGATCGCGCTCGACCGGGCCGACTCCGGCGATCCGGTCTATCGTTCCAAGCTGGCGACGGCGCGCTTCTATTTCGCGAAGCTGTTTCCCGAGACGGCGTCGCTGATCCGCACCGCCCGCACCGGCGCGGCGCCGCTGATGAGCATCGACGTCGAACTGTTCTGACCCGATCCCGATCCACTGTGGAGGACTCCATGATGACGACATACCGCGTTGCGTTGCGTGCGCTCGCTGCCCCTGTGCTGGCCGCTGCGGGATTCCTGGTCGCCGCACCGGTGGTGCACGCGCAGGCCGCCGACTCGCCGGTCGGCCTGTGGAAGAACATCGACGACGAAACGAAGCAGCCGAAGGCGCTGATCCGCATCAGCGATCAGGGCGGCGTGTTCAACGGCCGGATCGAGAAGATCCTGACCGACAAACCCGACGCCGTCTGCGACAAGTGCACCGACGAACGCAAGGACCAGCCGGTGCAGGGGATGACCATCGTCCGGGGCATGCGCCGCAATGCCGACGAAGCCGGCCTGTACGACAACGGCAACATCCTCGACCCGAACAACGGCAAGGTCTACCGCAGCCAGATGCGGCTCGTCGACGGTGGTCGCAGGCTCGAGGTGCGCGGCTATATCGGCTTGCCGCTGCTCGGGCGAACGCAGACCTGGGTTCGCGAACAGTGAACGCAGCGCTTGCGCGCTCCCCCCGGGCGCTTGCGCGCTCCCCTGAATCGAGGCGACAGAAGTGGGCAATTTCATCGTGAAGAAGGCGGCCGTGCTCGGCGCCGGCGTGATGGGCGCGCAGATCGCCGCGCACCTGGTCAACGCGCAGGTCGACGTCGTGCTGTTCGACCTGCCGGCGAAAGACGGGCCGAAGAACGGCGTCGTGGCGAAGGCGATCGAGACGCTGAAGCGCATCAACCCGGCACCGCTCGGGTACGCGGACCTCGCGGCGTACATCGCGCCGGCCAACTACGAGGACGACCTCGGGCTGCTGCGCGGCTGCGACCTGGTCATCGAGGCGATCGCCGAGCGGATGGACTGGAAGCACGAGCTGTACCGCAAGGTCGCGCCGCACCTGGCTGCCGATGCGATCTTCGCGACCAACACCTCGGGGCTGTCGATCGGCCAGCTCGCAGAAGGCTTCGACGCGGGCCAGCGTCGGCGCTTCTGCGGCGTGCACTTCTTCAACCCGCCGCGCTACATGCACCTGGTCGAGCTGATCGCGACGCCCGACACCGATCCCGCGATCGTCGACCGGCTCGAGACCTTCCTCACGACGACGCTCGGCAAGGGCTGCGTGCGCGCGAAGGACACTCCGAATTTCATCGCCAACCGCATCGGCACCTTCGGCATGTTCGCCACCGTGGCCGAGGCGGCGAAGGCCGGGCTCGGCTTCGACGTGGTCGACGACCTCACCGGCGAGAAGCTGGGGCGCGCGAAGTCGGGCACCTTCCGCACCGCCGACCTGGTGGGTCTGGACACGATCGGCCACGTCATGAAGACGATGCAGGACAACCTGAAGGACGATCCGTTCGCCGCGCTGTACGCGACGCCCGGGGCGTTCGCGACGCTGATCGCCCGGGGCGCGCTCGGCCAGAAGAGCGGCGCGGGCTTCTATCGCAAGGAAGGCAAGGCGGTGCTGCGCTTCGATCCCGCGAAGGGTGAATACGTGCCCGCCGGTGCGAAGGCCGACGAGACGGTCGTGCGGATCCTGAAGAAGAAGGACCCCGCCGAGCGGCTGAAGCTGCTGCGCGAGTCGAGCAACCCGCAGGCGCAGTTCGTCTGGGCGATCCTGCGTGATTCCTGGCACTACGCCGCCTGCAAGCTCGGCGAGATCGCCGACAACGCGCGCGACGTCGACCTGGCGATGCGCTTCGGCTTCGCGATGGCGCAGGGGCCGTTCGAGGCCTGGCAGCAGGCGGGGTGGCGCCAGGTGGCCGACTGGATCCAGGCCGACATCGACGCCGGCAAGGCGCTGGTCGACGTGCCGCTGCCCGACTGGGTCTTCGAGGGGCCGGTCGCGCGCCACGGCGGCGTGCACCAGCCCGCCGGCTCCTGGTCGGCCGCGCGCGGCGAGTTCGTGCCGCGCGCGGCGCATCCGGTCTATCAGCGCCAGTTGTTCCCGGTGCGGCTGGCCGGCGAGCACGGCGCGAGCGGCCACAGCGGCGGCAACACCGTCTTCGAGGACGAGTCGATCCGTCTCTGGACGCTGGACGGGCGCGGCGTCGACGACGTGCTGGTGGCGTCGATCCGCACCAAGGTGCACGCGATCGGCCCGGGCGTGATCGCCGGGTTGCTGAAGGGCGTGGAGCTGGCCGAGCGCGAATACAAGGGTCTGGTGATCTGGTCGCCCGACGATCCATTCTCCTACGGCGCCGACCTGCAGGCGATGCTGCCGGTGTTCATGTCGGGCGGCGTGGGCGCGATCGGCGAGGCCGAGAAGGCGCTGCAGGACGCGATGCTGAGACTGCGCTACGCGCAAGTGCCGACGGTGGCGGCGGTGGCGAACATGGCGCTGGGTGGCGGCTGCGAGCTCGCGATGTACTGCGCGCGCCGCGTCGCGCACCTGGAGAGCTATATCGGCCTGGTCGAGGTGGGCGTGGGGCTGATACCGGGCGGCGGCGGCCTGGCTTTCGGCGCGCGCCGCGCGGCCGAGGAGCAGTCCGCGGCGCCCGATGCGAACCTGCTCGACTTCCTGAAGAAGTACGTGCTCGCCGCGGGCACCGCCCAGGTGTCGCGCTCGGCGATCGAGGCGCGCGCGATGGGTTACCTGCTGCCCGAGGATCGCATTGTCTTCCACCGCCAGGAGCTGCTCTACGCGGCGATCCGCGAGGCGAAGGCGATGAGCGACGCCGGCTACCGGCCGCCGCGCAAGTCGATGATCAGGGTTGCCGGGCGCGCAGGCATCGCCACCGTGAGCGCGCAGATGCTGAACATGCGCGACGGCGGCTTCATCTCGGCGCACGACTACCACCTGGGCCGAACGATCGCCGAGGTGATGTGCGGCGGCGAGGTGGATCCGGGCTCGCTGGTCGACGAGGAGTGGCTGATGGCGCTCGAGCGCAGGGCCTTCACGAGCCTGCTCACGCATCCCAGGACCCAGGAACGGATCATGGGAATGATGCAGACGGGCAAGCCGGTGCGTAACTGAGCGGCGCACACCCGACGAATTCCGGGAGTCGAAGATGACCAAGCAAGTACAGGATGCCTACATCGTTGCGGCCTCGCGCACGCCGATCGGCAAGGCGCCGAAGGGTGCGTTGCGCAACGTGCGCCCCGACGACCTTCTGGTCCACGCGATCCGGTCGGCGCTGGCGCAGGTGCCGGCGCTCGACCCGAAGACGATCGAGGATGCGATCGTCGGCTGCGCGATCCCGGAGGCCGAACAGGGCCTGAACGTGGCGCGCATCGGCGCGCTGCTGGCCGGGTTGCCCGACACGGTCGGCGGCGTGACCGTCAACCGGTTTTGCGCGTCGGGCCTGACCGCAGTCGCGATGGCGGCCGACCGCATCCGCGTCGGCGAGGCCGAAGTGATGATCGCGGCGGGCACCGAGTCGATGAGCATGGTGCCGATGATGGGCAACAAGCCGTCGATCAATCCGCGCGTGTTCGAGAGCGACGAGAACCTCGGCATCGCCTACGGCATGGGACTGACCGCCGAGAAGGTCGCGCAGCAATGGAAAGTGACGCGCGAGGCGCAGGACGCGTTCGCGCTGGCGTCGCACCAGAAGGCGGTCGCCGCGCAGCGCGCCGGCGAGTTTGCCGACGAGATCAGCCCGATCGACGTCGTCGAGCGCTTTCCGGACCTCGCCAGCCGCGAGATCGAGGTGCGCACCCGCCGCGTCGAGCTCGACGAGGGGCCGCGCGCCGACACCACGCCCGAGGCGCTGGCGAAATTGCGCGCGGTGTTCGCCGCGCCGCGCGACCCCGGCGGCAAGCCCACCGGCATGGGCAGCGTCACGGCCGGAAACAGCTCGCAGACCTCGGACGGGGCGGGCGCCCTGATCCTCGTCTCGGAACGGGTCCTGAAGCAGTTCGGACTCGAGCCGCTGGCGCGCTTCGTCTCGTTCTCGGTGCGCGGCGTGCCGCCGAAGATCATGGGCATCGGGCCGAAGGAGGCGATTCCGGCCGCGCTGAAGGTGGCCGGGCTGAAGCTCGACGACATGGGCTGGATCGAGTTGAACGAGGCCTTCGCGGCGCAGGCGCTGGCGGTGATCCACGAACTCGGCCTGGACCCGCAGGTGGTCAACCCGATGGGTGGGGCGATTGCGCTCGGTCATCCGCTGGGCGCGACCGGCGCGGTCCGCGCGGCCACCGTCGTGCACGCGCTGCGCCGGCGCCAGCTGAAGTACGGGATGGTGACGATGTGCGTCGGCACCGGAATGGGGGCCGCAGGGATCTTCGAACGCGTCTGAGGCGTGGCGTGCAGTTCGAGCTGAGTACCCCGGATGGCGCGGTGCTGGTGGCGCACCGCTTCGCCGCGCCGCAGGCGCACGCGTCGGTCGTGATCGCGCCGGCCATGGGGGTTCCGCAGGCCTTCTATCGCGATTTCGCGACGTGGCTCGCGCAGCGCGGTTTCGATGCGATGACCTTCGACTACCGCGGTATCGGCCAGTCGGCGCCGCGCACGCTCCGGCGCTACCGTGCGTCGATCGACGACTGGATCCACCACGACTACGAGGCGGCGATCCGCGAGGCGCGCGCCCGCGCGGGCGCGGCGCCGCTGTTCGTCGTCGGCCACAGCCTGGGCGCGCAACTGCTCGCGTTGCTGCCCTCGGCCAACGACGTGAGCGCGCTGGTGTCGGTGGCCGGCGGCAGCGGCTACTGGGGCGGTTTCCCGATGCCGCTGCGGCCGATGATGCTGCTGATGCTGCACGGTGCGGCGCCGGTCTCGATTCCGCTCGCCGGCTACTTTCCCGGCCGCCGGCTGCGGATGATCGGAGACCTGCCCGGCGACGTGATGCGCCAGTGGCGTCGCTGGTGCATGCACCCCGATTATCTGGTCGGCGTCGAGCCGGGCGCCCGCGACGCCTATGCGAGCGCACGCTTCGACCTGCTGTCGCTCACCTTCACCGACGATTCGATGATGCCGCAGGGCAACGTCGATGCGTTGCACGCGCACCTGCGCGCCGTCAGGCGCGAGTCGCGGCGCCTCTCGCCGGCCGATGCGGGCGGGCCGATCGGCCACGTCGGTTTCTTCCGGCGGCGGTATCGCGATACGCTGTGGCCGGTCGCAGCGGAGTGGCTCGATGCGCGCTCGGGTGTGCAGGCGCGCTGAGCAGGCAGCGCCCCTTGCGGCCCGCGCCGTCACCCCAGGAGAACGGACGATGGAAGTACTGACGAAAGTCGCCGAAGGCGTCGCGACGATCGTGCTGAACCGGCCGGCGAAGAAGAATGCGCTGACCGCTCCGATGTACCAGGCGATGGCCGACGCGCTGCGTGCTTCCGAGGCGGATGCAGCGGTGCGTTGCATCGTGATCCACGGCAGCGCCGAGGCGTTCACGGCCGGCAACGACCTCGAGGACTTCCTGAACGATCCGCCGCTCGGCGACGATGCCCCGGTGTTCCGGTTCCTGACCGCGTTGCCTGCCTGCACCAAGCCGCTGGTGGCCGCGGTGGCCGGGCCCGCGATCGGCGTGGGCACGACGATGCTGCTGCACTGCGACCTCGTCTACGCGGGCGAGAACGCCCGCTTCGCGCTGCCGTTCGCGCAGCTTGGCCTGTGTCCGGAGGCCGCGTCGAGCCTGTTGCTGCCGATGGCCGTCGGGCACCTGCGGGCGGCGGAAAAGCTGCTGCTCGGCGAACCCTTCGGCGCCGAGGAGGCGCGCGAGATGGGGCTGGTGAACAAGGTGCTGCCGGCGGCCGAGGTGGTCGATCACGCGCTCGCCCAGGCCGGCAAGCTCGCGCGCCTGCCTGCCTCGTCGCTGCGGGCCACCAAGCGGCTGATGAAGGCGGGGCTGGACGCCGCGATCGTGCAGCGCATGCACGCAGAGGGCGCGGAGTTCCGCGCGATGCTCACCGCGCCGGCGGCGCGCGAGGCGTTCAGCGCCTTCCTCGGCAAGCGCAAGCCGGATTTCACGAAGCTGGACTGAGAGGGTGTAGACGAAATGATCTACGCTGCCAGCCTGGTTGCGAGGATACGCGCTTCGGCCAGCCAGACCCAGGCCAGCGGGGCCCAGGTTGATCG
>JAJTYR010000090.1 GCA_021463505.1 Burkholderiaceae bacterium
GGCGCATGCGTGTGTAGATCGTATGCCAGTTGCCGAACCGCCTGGGCAGGCCTCGCCACTTGCAGCCGTGTTCGGCCACGTACAGCATGGCGTTGATCACCTGCAGGTTGCTCATGCTGACGTTGCCGCGCTGCCTCGGTAGACAATGCGCGATGCGTGCGAATTGCTCGGGTGTGATTTCCATGACGAGCAGTGTCGCTCATCGACGTGACCCGGTCAATTAGTGTTAACACGCCCTAGTCCCGCGGCGAACAGTCTTTCCTTGATATCAGGCTTTGCAAGCGCTCTTCCTACCCCCGCGTGGACTTTGTCGATGATTGGCTTGGGCGTCTTAGCCGGCGCGACTAACCCGTACCACGAGTCCCACTCCTGGCCTCCATACCCTGCCTCGGTGAGGGTCGAAATGTCAGGCGCCAGAGGCGAGCGGGCGGCAGTTGCGATCCCTAAGATCCGGACCGCACCTGACTTGGCAGCCGGCAGGACGTCGGGGAGATTGCCGAACACCATCTGGATATGACCAGCCAGTAGGTCGGTCTGAACCTGAGCCTGCCCGCGGTACGGAACATGAACGACTTCGATGCCCGCCTGAGCAGCGAACCACGCCATCGCCAGATGCGGCGAAGAGCCGACCGCGGCACCGTACGAAAGTTTTCCCGGCTGTCGTTTGGCCAACTCAATAAGCTCGGCCACTGTGTTGACGGGAACGGCAGAATTCACCGTGAGAACGAGCGGCGTTGAACCCAGCAGCGCCACCGGCGCAAAATCGTTTATGGTGTCGTAGGGCAAGTCCTTGCGCAACGCCGGATTGCCGGCAAAGCTGTTCGCGACGAACAGCACCGAATAGCCGTCCGGAGCAGCCTTCGCTCCAAGCTCAGTCGCCGGGATTCCAGCTCCGCCGGTTCGTGGTTCCTGGACGACCGGCTGTCCCCAGTATTCACTCAAGGTCTGACCGACCAAGCGGCTGACAAGATCGGAGATGCCCCCTGGGGGGAATGGAAAAATGATTCGCACCGGCCGATTAGGGTATTTTTCTACCTGAATGGCCGTACCCGTTGTGGGTTGAGCTTGCGTTAACGTCGCAAACAAGAGACCAGTAAAAAGTGCCAGTTGAATAAGTCGCTTCACCAGATTACCTCCACGCTCGCTGATTTCATGCTGCGCGGGCCCTTTTTTGCTGGGTAATGAATTGGGCGCGGCCTGCAGCGGCAAACACTTTTCCATCATTCCATACGATTTCTCCACGCGAAATTGTGGTTTGCGGCCAGCCCGCCATTAATGCGCTGGCTGCCGGATTCGGCTGAACGCCAGGGGAGATCGCCTTCATGTCGACAACGTGCCTCTGCTTCGGATCCACGATAATCATGTCGGCGTCGAGCCCTGCAGTCAGCGACCCCTTGCGGTGCGACAATCCGAAAAGGCGTGCAGGCGTTTCGGACATCGCGCGAACGAGCACCGGCAGCGGAAACTCGTTGTCCAACGCCCAGGTGAACATCGCGGGCCACAATGTTGGCGCTCCCGACATACCGAACGGTGCGGCGAAGATATTCGAGCCGCCAACGGCCTTTGCTTCCGGGCTGTAACTCGCATGATCGCTGCCGATCGTGTTAACACCCCCAGTCAATAACGCTGTGCCCAGACAACGGCAGTCGGCAGCGCTGCGCAAGGGGGGCGCGATCTTGGCAACAGCCCCAAGTTGGCGCAAGGTGCCGTCGTCCATCGTCAGGTATTGCGGGCAGGTTTCGATCCAGATGGGAACGCCCCTGGCCCGCGCACGCTCACAAGCTGCGAGCCCCTGCGCGGATGACAAATGAACAATATAGACTGGACAGCCGGTCGCACGCGCAGCCAGCGCGACGATCTCGATTGCAGCCGCTTCCGATTCAGCAGGACGCGTCATTTCGTAGTGTGCTGCGTCCGTGCGGTTTGCGGCGATCGCTGCGTCCTCCAGATAGTCGATGAGCTGACCGTATTCGGCGTGGATAAGGGCGATGCCGCCGACCTTGCGAATCTGATCCATCGCCGCGAAAAGAAATTCATCCCTCACCATCATGCCGCGGCGCTTGTAGGCCATGAACATCTTGAATGAGTGAAGACCCAGCGCGGCGAGTGCAGGGATCTGAACCAAGGTGTCATCGCGGTCATAGAGCACGACATGAAACGAGAAGTCAGTCACCGCTTCGGCGTGACCAGTGTTCCGGTGATTCTCTACCACTGTGGCAAGTGGAATTTCGGGAGCGCCACGTACCATGCCGATAAACGTCGTCACTCCGCCTTGCACAGCAAGACGCGAGTATTCGCCGATGCCCTCGCCGTAAAAATGCACATGCGGATCGATCACGCCGGGAAGCACAAGCAGATCGTCAGCGTGGATCGTTTTGCGCGCGGCTGGCAGCGGCTCGCCGATGGCATACCTCGAGACGATACGCGAACCTGATACGCCGATGCTGCCGGGCATTGCGCCTTGGCCATCCACGATCATTCCATTACTGATTAAAAGATCCAGCACTTAGAATCTCCCAAAAAAGACAGGCCCGATTCGGCATCGGACACACACGTCGTTGCGGCTGGACATGACCATCGGTCTCAAATCGGTCAGGCGAGTAGGCGCCACATCGCAATGATTACCAGGATTGCTACAATTCCAGCCGTCCACCAAAACCGCCGGCTCGGCTTGGCAGCAGGACGTGAAGCCGGCAGATGGTCGGCTTTTGGGGTGGCCAGTTCCGGCGGGGCCATCATTTTCTTGAAGGCAGTGAAAAACTCTTCCGCGACTTTGTTGGCAACTCCACCGACCAGGCGTGAACCGATCTGGGCTAGCTTGCCTCCCACCTGAATATTCACTACGTACGCCAGCCGGGTATCTCCGTTCATGTCCTGTAGCGACACCTTTGCTGATCCTTTTCCGAAGCCCGCGGCGCCGCCTTGACCGTCGAAGAGCAGCGTGTACGAATTGGGCGGATCAAGATCCGTGAGCAGCAGCTTGCCGCGAAACCTTGCCCTCACGGGACCGACCTCTGAAACAGTCACGATAACGAATTCCGTGTCGCTCAACTTCTCGAGCGATTCGCAACCACTGATGCAAGCCTTGAGCATTCCCGGCTCGTTCAATCCGCCCCAAACTGCTGACTTTTTCGCGGAGATGAGTTGTTCGCCGATTATTTCCATGCACTACTTCCGACTTATCTTGGGTTCATCCGGCTTTGGTGTGGGTCGTATGGGCGGTATACAGGTCGAGGCCACCGCAGTGGAAGTAGACGGCAATCTTGAAGTGGTCGCGATTTCTGTAGCCGCAGGCGCGTTTCTGCACGGTCGCGATCCTGGAGTTCAAGCCCTCTGCAACGGCGTTGCGGATGCGGTGCGTGAAATAGGTCAGGACGTTGGGCAAGTGCCGGGCGATCAACCTGGCGGCGGCGATCATCGGCGGCAATCGGCTGTGGATCGCCCAGAAATACCAGCGCTTCCAGAACTTCGTGGCCCATGCCGCGGAGGTGTAGTTCCAGAGTTCGCGCAGCGCCTCTTTCAGGGCCCAGGCGCGGCTGGTCTCGGGTTCGGCGTGCTTGATTTCGTCAAAGCGCTGCCGGGCCTGATCGGTCAGGTTCGACGGATTCGTCAGCCACAGATACTTGCTCTTGCTCAGCGTGTTGTCGCCCCGGCGAATCAACGCCTTGTGCTCGAGCTTCCTGACCCGGTCCACCGCCTCCACGACGTGACTCATGATGTGGAAGCGGTCGAACACCATCTTCGTGTCCGCTGCGGGCACCTTCTCGCGGCACGCACTGATATAGGGCTGCCACATGTCGAGGCTGACCGCTTCGATGCTCTCGAGCTGTTCGCGCTCGAAGGCGTCGAAGTACGCCTCCGGGCTTGTCTGCTTGCGCTCTTCGCCGATGTACTGGACGCTGGCCTCTTGCAGATCGCACACCAGCGTCATATATCGATGGCCCTTGGCGATCGCCTTCTCGTCGATGCCGATCTGCTGCGGGATCACTTCGTCCTTGGCCGCGCGTCCGCGAAGCACCGCACGCTCCATCAGGTGCCACGCCTCATCCCAGGTGATCCTCAGAATCGCCGCCGCCCGCTTGACGTTGGCCGCCTGCAATACGTCGATCGCCAGCGCTTCGAACATGCTCGTGAACCGACTGCCCGCTTGCGCCCACGGCAGATTCACCTGACGCACCCCGTGCTGCGGGCACGACACCCGCGGCGGCCTGGCGTGCAGGTAGGTGAGAAACTGGCAGCTGTCCAGGTGCCGCCAGTCTCGACTCGCAAGATGGTCATAGACCCCCAGTTCCAGACCGCACTCGGAGCACGCAAAACGCTGCCCCGCAGCGTGCCCCACGTACACCTCGACGTGCTGACGCGCCATGTCCAGTTCGACTCGCTCCACCGTCCACGGCGGCATCAGCCCAGGCAACTGCCGGTACAACTCCACGCTGTCCATCGCACTCGCTCCTGCATCGCGGTACCAGAAAGCGTACTACCGGCCCACACAGATGTCTGAAGGACCTTATCTTGATTGGCCGTTGCGGCCTCCAACTATTTGTTTAGCTGCCATGGCCGTTGCGAGAAAGATCTTTCAAACACTCCTTCCGCGATCCGATTTTTGAGCATTTCGACCGATCCGCCGGCAATCATCCACCCGCGGATGCGCCGGACGCAGTACTCGACCAGCGATTCCTGGCTGTAACCCATGCCGCCCATCACCTGCATGGCCTCGTTGGCCACGTCCCAGCCCGCCTGATTACAGACTAGTTTCGCCATGGCGGCGCTTTGCGCCGAGGGCAAACCGTGTTGTCCTTCCATCACCGCGCGATACAACACCAGCTGCGCCGATTCGAGCTTGACGATCATGTCAGCGAATTTCCATTGGATGCCTTGAAACTCGCAAAGCTCACGGCCGAATTGCCTGCGCGTCATCGCATGTTCGCGGGCGAGGTTGTAGCAATACCTCGCCAGTGCGAGCGAACGGGATGAGTTGCCCAGTCGTTCGACATTGAAGCCGGATATCTGCTTCTTGAAGCCCCCCGCGCCGAGCAGCACGTTGGACACCGGAATCCGACAGTCTTGGAAATAGAGCTGACACCACTCTTCGCCACTCATGAAACGCGACGGCTCTCCTATCGAGAAGCCCGGGGTGTCGCGTTCGATCAGCACGGAACCGATTCCGTCGATGCCCGGCGCAAAGCGCACGTAGATGAGAAACAGGGTGGCGTCGGGGCTATGAGTGGAGAACACTTTGCTCCCATTGATCACGCACCAGTCACGGTCGATGTGTGCGGAGGTCTTCAGTTCCGTGACGGCAGAACCGGCTTCAGGCTCACTCATTCCAAGTGCAAGCAGCCTCTCACCAGAGAGCAGCTGGCGGAGATATCGATCTTTCTGCTCGCGCGTCGCATATTCGACCAAGGTCCGAATCGGGCCAAAATTGCCGGCTTGTACGATATCCGCGCTCTTTGGACAGGCTAGCGCGACCTCCTGGATGGCGAGTACTGCATGCATCAATTCCCCGCCCTGGCCGCCGTCCTCCTCCGCGAACGCAATCCCGAGCAAGCCTTGCTCCGCAAGCATGTGCGCCGCGTCCCACGGATATTTCGGCGAATGGGCACGCTCGAGCGCCTTTGGCGCAAGCTTAGCTCGTGCGAACCGGCGCACTGAATCAGCAAAGGCCTGATGTTCCTCGCCCAACCGAAAATCCATCACTTGTATGATCCTCTGGCGATCAGAGAATTTTGCCGACGCACGCCGTTTTTCACCAATTCCCGTTAGGCAATGAAGGATGATCAAAAGTTATGGGTATACCGAATTGGCAATGATAGATTCCATACTGGAACGCGCCACCCCCGCCACGCGTGCAATAATTTCTGCACAAGAGGGGTAACCCTCCTCTACGGGCCGCGAGACGTAACGCATACGTTACTTTCGTTGCGCTCAACGAAGTTCCTGCTATGCCGAATTCCATTGACTCACAGCACGCTACCCAACTCGGCGCAGCGATCTTTACGCCGCGCAGCATCGCCGTCATCGGTGCGTCCGCCGATCCGGCGAAGACCGCGGGCCGACCAGTGCCGTTCTTGCGCCGCTGCGGCTTCAAGGGGAACGTTTATGTGATCAACCCAAAGCGGGCCGTTGTCCAGAACGAGCCTGCGTATGCTTCGATCGACGCACTCCCTGAGGTTCCTGACCACGCCTATATCGTGGTGCCGACGGAGGGTGTACTCGATGCGGTCGAAGAGTGCGCCGCCGCCGGCGTGCGCGTAGCGACGGTATTGGCCAGTGGCTTTTCGGAAGCGGGGGCGGAGGGCCGCGAGCGTGAAGTACGGCTGCGCGAAATCGTTGAACGTACCGGCATCCGCCTCATCGGTCCGAGCAGCCTAGGCGTAGTGAACGTGCATGCGCAGTTGGCGATAACTGCAAATGCCGCCTTTGCAGAGCCGGATCTTCTGCCGGGAGGTCTGTTCGTCGCATCGCACAGCGGAAGCATGCTTGGCGCGCTCGTGTCCCGGGGCAAGGAACGCGACATCGGCTTTGCTGGCCTGATATCGGTTGGGAGCGAGGCCGACTTATGTGTCGGCGAGATCTGCAGCTTCACTCTGAATGATCCGAACATTCGCGGCTACCTCCTGTTCCTCGAAACGATCCGTAAGGCGACACAGTTGCGCGATTTTGCGGTCGCCGCGGCTGCGCGAGGCAAGCCCGTGATCGCGTACAAGCTCGGGCGTTCTGCGGCCGCAGCCCATCTGGCTTTGTCCCACACCGGTGCTCTAGCCGGCGAAGACGATGTGGCTGACGCATTTTTCAAGGATTGCGGGATAGCGCGGGTCGAAACGCTGGAAGCCTTCATCGAGGCGCCGCTGCTGCTGGCCCGCATGCCTGTGTGGCCTGGACCTGTTCATCGGCCGAGGGTAGGCGTCGTTACCACTACCGGCGGCGGGGCGGCAATGGTCGTTGACCAACTTGGGGTGCGCGGCATTGCCGTGCGAACACCGTCGCCCGAGACCTATGACCGACTGGCCGCTGCCGGAATTCAGGTCGCCCGCGGGAGCATCGTGGATCTCACGCTTGCGGGAACCCGCTATGAGGTGATGAATGCGGCGCTCGGCGTCCTACTTTCTGCGTCCGAATTTGACCTGATCGTCGCAGTTGCAGGCTCGTCCGCCCGCTTCCATCCCGACTTGGCAGTGCGCCCGATCATCGACAGCAGCCTTGCGCCGAAACCCCTCGTAGCGTTTGTTGTTCCTCACGCACCCGAGGCACTCGCCTGCCTAACCAAGGCCGGTGTGCCGAACTTTCGTACGCCTGAGGCTTGCGCTGATGCGATTGTCGCAGCGTTCGCCCGACGCACACCGAAGCCGCTCATCGATCACCCCGCACAAAACCCTGGCGGTGGCACAATGCTCGACGAGTTAGAAGCTTATTCCGTACTCGACGCGCTGGATATACCGCGTGTGACGTCAGTTGGAATCAGCACAACGGAACCTACCGCGCCAGTCGGACTTCGCTTCCCGCTCGTCGCAAAGGTGCTCTCAGCAGAAATCCCGCACAAGACTGACGTTGGCGGAGTGGTATTGGGCATCGACAGCGCCGAAGCACTTGATTTAGCAGTCAAGAAGATCTGCAGCGATGTAATGAAGCACCACCCCGGGCTGTCGGTTGAACGGGTGCTGGTACAACCGATGGTTGCCGGAATGGGCGAGGTGCTGGTGGGCTACCGTGTCGACGCGCAGGTCGGGCCGCTGGTGATGCTCGCAGGTGGTGGCATTCTGACTGAGATTTACCGTGACCGTAGCCTTCGGCTGGCGCCCGTCGACCTTGAAACCGCGAGGGAGATGATTTCCGAAGTGAAGGCACTGCGAGCTTTCGCCGGATATCGCGGAAAGCCGGCGGCGGATCTCGAGGCCCTAGCTCGCGCGGTTGTGGCGCTGTCGCAGTTGGCGATTCGAAAGGACCTGAACGTGGCCGAGGCTGAGGTAAATCCGATGCTACTCTTGCGGGAAGGCGCGATGGCAGTCGATGCGCTGATCAGACTAGGGAAACGCTGATCAATTGTCGCCTCGAGCGGCGCCTGAGCCGGTACCATTGCGAGCCATGTCGAAACGCACCACACGCCCCGTGCAGTTGAGCTTCGCTGCGTACGAGTTCTCGCAGAAGAAGCGCGTGACGCGCCGCGAGAAGTTTCTCACCGAGATGGAGCGCGTCGTGCCGTGGGCTCG
>JAJTYR010000091.1 GCA_021463505.1 Burkholderiaceae bacterium
CGTCGTCGCTGGGGAAGTGTCCGCGCGTCTTGATGATCTTGCGCAGCCGCGCATGCACGCTCTCGATCGCGTTGGTCGTGTAGATGACGCGGCGCACCGCCGGCGGGAACGCAAAGAACGGAATCACGCGGTCCCAGGCGCGACGCCACGCGGCGACCACCGTCGGGTACTTGCGGCCCCATTCGCCGCGCTCGAAGGCGCCCAGAGCCTCCTCGGCCGTCTCGGCGCTCGTTGCCGAGTAGATCGGGCGCAGGGCCGCTGCCAGCAGCTTGCGGTCCTTCCAGCTCGCGTAGTCCAGGCTGTTACGGATCAGGTGCACGATGCACGTCTGCAGCGTCGTGGCGGGGAACACTGCTTCGAGCGCCTCGCCGATGCCCTTCAGGCCGTCGGTGACCGCGATCAGGATGTCTTCAGTCCCGCGTGTCTTCAGGTCGTTGAAGACCTTCAGCCAGAACTTCGCGCCCTCGGTGTTCTCGATCCAGATGCCCAGGATCTCGCGCGTGCCATCGGGCAAGACACCGAGCGCCAGGTAGATCGCCTTGTTGCGCACCACCGCGTCCTCGCGGATCTTCACGCGCAGTGCATCGAAGAACACCACCGGATACATCGGCTCGAGGGGGCGGCTCTGCCAGGCCGTCACCTCGGCCATCACCGCGTCGGTGACCGAGCTGATGAACTCGGCACTGACCTCCGTGCCGTACTGCTCGGCGAGGAATCCCCGGATCTCGCGCACCGTCATGCCGCGCGCGTACATCGCGATGATCTTGTCGTCAAAGCCGGTGAAGCGCCGCTCGTGCTTGGGGATCAACAGCGGCTCGAAGCTGCCCTCGCGATCGCGCGGCACCTCGATGCGCACGGGGCCGTCCTCGGTGAGCACCGTCTTGCCGCTGACCCCGTTGCGATGGTTGCTGGCGTCCTCGGGCTTGTCCGTCCCCGGCGGGTAGCCGAGGTGGTGCGAGAGCTCGGCTCCCAGCGCCCGCTCGATCAGCGCCTTCTTGAACGCCATCGAGATGCCCTGAACCGCCCCCCCCGCGTCAGAATAGTTGCCGCCCCGATAGGAACCGATAATTCGGGGGCGAAGATGAGGCGACGAAGTGGCGCGGTACGGACAGGAATTCAAGGACACAGTGGTGGCGAGGTTGTTGCCGCCGGAGAGCGCATCGGTGCAGGTCGTTGCACATGAGGTCGGGGTGGGCGAGCAGACGCTGCAGCGCTGGCTGAGCGATGCGCTGTCCAGGCCCGCTCGCGAGCGGGCCTGGACAGCGGCGGCGCGGCTGGAGGCCGTGATCGCCACGGCGGCGATGGACGAGGCCTCGCGTAGCGCCTGGTGCCGCCAGAACGGGGTGTATCCGCAGCAGTTGCAGCAGTGGCGCCAAAGCGCGGTACAGGCGCTGGCCGAGCCCGAGGAGGCGCGCGCCAGCCCGCAGCAGACCAAGCAGGACCGGCGGCGCATCCGGGAGCTCGAGCGCGAGGTGCGGCGCAAGGACCGGGCGCTGGCCGAGACTGCGGCGCTGCTGGTGCTGTCAAAAAAGGTCTCGGCGATCTTCAACAAGGGCGAGGACGAATGATCGGACTCGAAGATCGCCGAAAGCTTGCCCAATCGATCGACGCCGCACGCCAGGCCGGCGCCCGGCTGGAGAAGGCGTGCGAGATCGTCGGCATCGACACGCGCACGCTGCAGCGCTGGAAGGCGGGCGACGGCCTGGTGAGCGGGGATCGGCGCCCCGAAGCGCTGCGCCCGACGCCTTCGCATGCACTGACCGATGCCGAGCGAGCCGAGGTGCTGCGCGTGGCCAACGAGCCGCGCTTTGCCGACAAGCCGCCGGCGCGCATCGTCGCCGAGTTGGCCGACGAAGGCACGTACCTGGCCAGCGAGTCGAGCTTCCATCGGGTGCTGCGAGCACGGGGCCAGAACGCGCACCGTGGCCGGGCGAAAGCCCCGAGACAGAGCCGCCCGCCGACGACGCACGAGGCCACGGCGCCGCGCCAGCTGTGGTGCTGGGACATGACCTACTTGCCGGCCACGGTCGCCGGGCGTTGGTTCCACCTGTACCTGATCCTGGACGTGTTCAGCCGCAAGATCGTGGGCTACGAGGTGCACGACACCGACGAGGGCGTGCACGCCGCGCAGTTGGCCAGGCGCACGGCGCTGGCCGAGGGGCTGCACGCGATCGGGCGCAAGCCGGTGCTGCACGGCGACAACGGCGCGACGTTCAAGGCCACGACCGTGCTGGCGATGCTGCACTGGCTGCAGATCGAGCCCTCGTACTCGCGCCCGCGGGTGAGCGACGACAACGCGTTCGTCGAGAGCCTGTTCCGCACGGCGAAGTACCGCCCGGAGTTCCCGTCGGGCGGGTTCGCGAATCTGGCGGCTGCACGGCAGTGGGCGAGCCGATTCGTGCACTGGTACAACCACGAGCACCGGCACAGCGGCATCCGCTACGTCACGCCGGCCGAGCGTCACGATGGGCGCGATCACGAGATCCTGCGAAAGCGTCATGCCTTGTACCTGCAGGCTCGCGAGCGCAACCCGCGGCGCTGGGCGGGCAACACGCGCAACTGGTCTCGGATCGAGCGCGTCACACTGAACCCGGAGAAGGACTCCGCCGTGAACGCTGGCGCCACCGTCGGGGCTCACGATACAGAGCAGTTGGTTGCATGAATCAGGCGGCAACTATCTTGACGCGCGCCGCGCCTCGGCCGTCATCGGGCCGGTGACGAACTGATCAATCAGCTCCCGGGGAACATGCGGCATTCTCTCCGCAGCGGCCTGCGCGGCCTTCGTCGTCTTTCTGCTTGGCATAGATGCTCCTGGTCGTCATCGTATGCCTCACACACAAAATTCCGGATAGGCTCAACGGGAATCAAAAGTAAGACAGAGTCCGATGAAACTGCGATTTCCAGAGCCCCAGATTCAGCACTACGCACATACGTATTCGTACCCCCGTCAAGAGACGGAACTTCTGGGGTTGCGTTCCACTGTTCAGAGCGCGGGCTTTATGACTAAGCAGCAGCTTGGCCTTGTTGCCAGGTGGAAGTCACCACGGAGTGCGGGCCGCATCGAGACCAACACAGAGGCCTACGTCGAGGAAGTCACTGCTTTCGCTTTGAGGAGCCGCGACGAACGGGCCCGAATCGAGTCATTGACTTTGCTTGATGGCATCCACTGGCCCACAGCATCGGTAGTGCTTCATCTGTATCACCGAGATCCGTATCCGATCTTGGATTTTCGCGCGCTCTGGTCAGTGCAAACCGACGTGCCCAGGCAGTACACGTTTGAGTTCTGGAAAAAGTACGTCGATTTCTGCCGCGCACTAGCCCAACGAGCGTCCATAACGATGCGTGTGCTTGACAGGGCGCTATGGCAATACTCAAGAGAGAATCAGCCGGCGAATTCGGTCTAAGCCGGCCGACCTTCATTCGATAGGAGCGCGCTCAGATGCGTGACGAAGCATATCGGTGCCGACATCGTCGACGGCGACAGTGCTGGCATAACTCATGAGTTCAACCATCGGCAAGCATGCCGACGTGCCATTCCGCCTCGCTTTGGACCAGTCGATTTCGCGATACGCAGTACTCTGGTCTCGCCCGAACCTGGGCGAAACGGTCTCGACGCGATTTTCGGCACGCCTGTCGAGGAGTTGGGCCCGAACCAACCTCTCGACCCGAACCATAACGCTTGCGAGCACTCTGCGGGGCGATCTTGCGCGCCTCGAGGAAACCCTTTGCCATGAGCTTGCTCACATCGTTGCCCACGACTTGATCGGCCGTCGCGAGGGGCCGCATGGGCGGACCTGGAAAGAGCTCGTTCGCATCGGAGGATTCGAACCGCGTTTGCGTTTGGCTTGCGACGACGCCCCTCGGATTATCGTCCGCCGTTCCTCGCGGTTTCTGCACCGCTGCCCAGTCTGCGATTTCGCCAGGGTTGCCGCTCGTCCCATGAGGTCATGGCGCTGCGCGGATTGTGTAGCAGCCGGCTTGGACGGGAACCTCGTTATCACTAAGAAACGGGCACCGACATGAGCGAGCCGCAGACGAAATGCCCGTTCTGCGAGCCGGACGAGACGCGAGTGATATGCAGGTTCGATCACGTCTATGCCCTATGGGATGGTTATCCAGTCTCCGAAGGGCACGCGCTCATCGTCCCGTATCGCCACGTTTCCAGTTGGTTCGACGCATCGCCCGAAGAGCGGGCTGCGCTGTTCGGAGCGATCGATGCGGTGTGCGCGGAGATCGATGCGCGCCTGCCGGCCGACGGTTTCAACTTCGGCATCAATGTCGGAGAGGCCGCTGGTCAGACCGTCTCTCACCTTCATCTTCACGTGATTCCGCGGCGCGCTGGTGACGTTCCAGATCCGCGTGGAGGCGTGCGTTACGTCATTCCCGAGAGGGCCAACTACCTGGCGGCCGCGGCGAGGCCGCCGAAAGTTCTGCGCGTCAGCGAGCCCAGAGTGCTCGAAATGCTGCTGACAACCGGCGATGGCAACCCACTCCTGACTCAACTCGAACGCGATCTATCCGACGCGCGGTCGCTGGACGTCGCAGTGGCGTTCGTCATGCCGAGCGGTGTCGAGCGGCTTTACCCACATTTCGAAGACCTTCTCGAGCGCGGCGGCGCCCTTCGGCTAGTGACGGGTGACTATCTCGACGTCTCCGATCCGGACGCGCTGCAACGGCTCGTTGACTTACGGGCACTGTACGGCGCGGAGAAATGTCAGCTGAGGGTGTTCGAGAGCAAGGGCAAGAGTTTTCATCCGAAGGCCTATGTCGTTTCGCACGTCGGAGGGAGAGGTGCTGCTTACGTCGGGAGTTCGAACCTTTCCGCATCGGCTCTCGTAGACGGTATCGAATGGAACTACCGGGTTCTCTCAGCGCGCGACGCCGAGGGCTGGCAGCAGGTGAGCGACGCGTTCGAAACCTTGTTTGGCCACATCGCGACACGAGAGCTGGACGAGTCTTGGCTTTACGACTATCGAGCCCGAAGGCGCGCGCCCAGCCACCGTCAGTTGGACTTCGACGAGAAGATCGAGCTGCCTCCGCCACCGCCGGAGCCCAACGTCATACAGGAGGAAGCGCTCGCTGCACTGGCGAAGACCCGGGACGAGGGCTATCGCGCCGGTCTCGTCGTCATGGCCACGGGCCTGGGTAAGACCTGGCTCGCGGCGTTCGACAGCGCGGATTCCGAGTACCGACGTATTCTGTTTGTCGCACACCGACAAGAGATCCTGAATCAGTCGGTCGCCACGTTTCGGCGTATTCGGCCAAACGCGTCGATTGGCCTATACATGGGGAGCGAGCGCGCACCCGAAGCGGACATCTTGTTCGCATCGATCCAGACGCTAGGTCGGAATGAGCACTTGCGGCGCTTCGATACGCGGGCCTTCGACTACATCATCGTGGACGAGTTTCATCACGCGTCGGCGGCGACGTACCGACGCCTGATCGATCATTTCGAGCCGCTGTTCCTGCTCGGCCTCACCGCTACCCCCGAGCGTACCGACGGCGGAGACCTGCTGGCGCTGTGTCAAGAAAACCTGGTCTATCGCTGTCTGGTTCCGAGGGGAATCGAGGAGGGGCTGCTATCCCCCTATCGCTACTTCGGCGTACCCGACGACGTCGATTACGCAAACATACCTTGGCGTAGCACGCGTTTCGACGAAGAAGCGTTGACCCAGGCGGTCGCCACTCAGCGCCGAGCCGGGAACATCTTCGAGCAGTGGCGCAAGCTTGGCGGCAAACGGACACTCGCCTTCTGCGTCTCGCAGCGTCATGCCGACTTCATGCGGCGCTACTTCTCTGACCAAGGCATAGCCTGCGCGGCCGTGCATGCCGGACCATCAGCCGATTCCCGCGCGGTTTCTCTGGAGCGTTTGGCGACCGGAGATTTGCAGGTGATCTTCGCGGTCGACATGTTCAACGAGGGAGTCGACGTCCCTGCCATCGACACGGTGATGATGCTTCGGCCTACCGAGTCGCAGATCGTCTGGTTGCAGCAGTTCGGTCGCGGTCTGCGAAAACACGAGGACAAGCGGCTGACGGTCATCGACTACATTGGTAACCATCGCAGCTTTCTGCTCAAAGCCCGCACGCTGCTAGACCTCGCCGGGGGCGGCGATCGCGCGTTGTCTGCAGCGCTCGAACGGGTCGAAGCAGGAACTTTCGAGTTACCGCCTGGTTGCGAGGTCACCTACGACCTCGAGGCCCTGAACATCATGCGCGCGCTGCTTCGGATCCCCGCCGATCCGGCCGATACGCTGCGCGAGTACTACATCGACTTCCGAGAGAGGAACGGCGAGCGGCCGAGCGCCTCCGAGGCATTTCACGACGGATATCTCCCGCGCACGGCGCGAAGGGCTCATGGATCGTGGTTTGGCTTCGTCTCGACCATGGGCGACCTGGACGGCGAGGAGAGGCAGGCGCTCGATATCGCGCGGCCGTTCTTGGAGGCGCTGGAATCGACCAAGATGACGCGCAGCTTCAAGATGCTCGTGCTCCTGGCGATGTTGAACACTGACACGCTTCCAGGCCGCGGCATAGGAATCGACGATTTGAGCGCCGAGTGCATCCGACTCGCCCGTCGCAACCCGAAGCTCGCCGCCGACCTCGGGGCTGGCGTCGACGACGCCAGCAGTACACGGATCCTGATCGAGCGGAACCCCATCGCGGCGTGGGCCGGCGAGGGCGCAGTTCCGGGGGGCGCAGCATTCGAGTACTCGGCGAGCGTTTTCCGCTATCGGCAACCTATTCCGGATTCAGCGCGGGCGGGTTTCCAGCGACTCGTCCGGGAGCTTGCCGAATGGCGACTAGCGGAATACCTGTCGCGTACTGACGAGACGCCGTTGCAGGACGCCTTCACGATGAAGGTCAGCCATTCGGCCGGGCAACCGATCCTCTTCCTGCCGGATCGCACGAAGGTCGCGGGCATCCCCGAGGGTTGGCAGTCGGTGTCGATCGACGGCAGACCCTATCGGGCAAACTTCGTCAAGATTGCCGTCAACGTAGTGCGTGCGGCGGATAGCGACGACAACGCACTGCCAGCGATCCTTCGCGGGTGGTTCGGCCACGATGCGGGGCGCCCAGGAATGAACCATACCGTCGTTTGCGAACATGCCGAGGGCGAATGGGTCATGCGCCCGGTCACGCGTCGCGGTGACGACCAGGCTGAGGTGTTCAAGCGTTATTCGCGTGAGCAGATTCCGCGCCTGTTCGGCGACCAGTTTTCGGATGCGCGCTGGAACTCGGGCTTTGTCGTGATCACTCCGGAGAACCCGAGGCACGTCGTTCTCTTGGTCACTCTTCACAAAGGAGACATGGCAAGTCAATTTCAGTACGGCGATCACTTCCTCGCGCCCGACATGTTCCAGTGGCAGAGCCAGAATCGTACGAAGCAGTCCGGTAAGCACGGTACGTTGATTCGCGATCACGTGACCCTCGGCGTCGCGGTGCAATTGTTCGTCCGCGCGGAGAAGAAGCGCTCGGGTGGCGCAGCCGCGCCGTTCGTTTATTGCGGACCTGTGACGTTCGTAGAGTGGGAAGGGGATGCGCCGATCACGGTGCGATGGCGGTTGCCGCAGCCTTTGCCGGCCCGTTTGATCACCGAATTCAGTATTGCGTCTTCAGGGGGATCTCTCAAGAAACAGAACTGAAGGCAGCCGCGTTCACGCCGTCGCCTCCGTTGGGTTGAGCTGGAATCCGAGTGCGGCGGCGCGGCGCTTCAAGGCGGCA
>JAJTYR010000092.1 GCA_021463505.1 Burkholderiaceae bacterium
CGCGTGCTCGGCATCGAGTGGCCCCTGCGCGCGCTCTTCGAAGCCCCCACCATCGCGCAACTGGCCGCACGGATCCACGCGCAGGGCAACGCGCAGGGCGGCGCGCACGACAGCGCCGCGACCCCCGTGACCGTACCGATCGCACCCACCGGCGCGCTCAGCGGCCCGCTCAGCCCCGCCCAGGAAGCCCTGTGGATCGTCGAGCGCGTCGACGCCGACAGCGGCAGCCGGTACAACATCCCGGTCGCGCTGCGCCTGCGCGGACCGGTTCACGTGCCGGCGCTGCGCGCCGCGCTGCGGGCGCTGCTGCGCAGGCATGCCGCGTTGCGCACCGCCATTCGCGAAGTCGGCGGCGAGGCTGTCCAGTTCGTGCTCGACGACGACGAACCGGACTTCGAGATCGTCGACGCCGGCACCGCCAGCGATCTCGGCGGCAAATCGCATCCGGTCGCTCCACTGCTGCAGCTGGCCGCGCACGAGCCCTTCGACCTCGCCGCCGGCCGCCTGCTGCGGGCAAGGCTGATACGCAGCTCGCCCACCGATCACGTGCTGCTGCTGGTCGTCCACCACATCGTTTCGGATGGTCTGTCGATCGCGATCCTGGAGCGCGAACTCGGGGCTCTGTACGAGGCCACACTGCCGGACGCCGCAGTCGCAGACGCCGCACTGGACGCGCTGCTGCCGCCGCTACCGGTCAGCTTCCTCGACTACGCGATCTGGAGCCGCGCGAACGCTCGCGGGCCACATACGCAGCGACAACTCGGGTACTGGGTCTCGCACCTGTCGGGCGCGTCTGACCACGACCTGCCGTTCGATCGACCACGCCCGGCGAGCCCGGAACTCGGCGCGGGCGCACACTCGGTGACGATCGCCCCGAACACGGTGCGCGCGCTCGTCTCGGTGGCGAGCAGCAACAGCGCCACGCCCTACATGGTGCTGATGTCGGCGCTGCGCATCCTGCTGGCGCGCTACGGCGCCGGCAACGACGCCGTGATCGGTACTCCGAACGGCGGGCGTGATCGCGCCGAACTCGAGGACCTGGTCGGCTACTTCGTCGACATGCAGCCGATGCGCTCGAGCCTGGCGGGCGATCCGACTTTCGTCGAACTGCTGACGCGCGTACGCCGCGACACGCTCGACGCCTGGGCCCATCGCGACACGTCGTTCGACCGGATCGTCGCCGCCGTGAACCCGCCGCGCGAACCGGGTCGCAATCCGCTGTTCCAGGTGACCTTCGCGATGCAGACCGGTGACGATGCCCCGGTCACGCTGCCCGGCCTGCAGGTCGAACCGCTGTCGATCGGCTCGGGTCGGGCCAAGTTCGACCTGTCGCTGCTGGCACGCCTGTGCGGCGAGCGCCTGCAGTTGCACTTCACGTACAACCGCGACCTCTTCGACCACGTCAGCATCGAGCGCATGGGCACGCACCTGCGCAGCCTCCTCGACGCGATCGCCGCGGCGCCCCAGGCCCGACTCTCCGGCATCCCGATGCTCGAGGCGGCGGAACGCGAGCGCCTCGTCGCGGACTCGAACCGCGGCGCACGTCCATTCCCGGAACAGGCGACCCTGCCGCAGCTGTTCGAGGAGCAGGCCGCACGCACCCCGCAGGCCGTGGCGATCGTCTGCGGCGACGAGCGGCTCGACTACGCGACGCTGAACTGCCGTGCCAACCGCGTCGCGCACCGCTTGCGCCGTCTCGGCGTCGGTCCCGACGTGCCGGTCGGGCTGCTGCTGCAACGCGGCCCCGGGATGATCGTGGCGATGCTCGGCGTCCTGAAGGCCGGCGGGGCCTACCTGCCCATCGACATCGACTACCCGCCCGAGCGCATCGCCTTCATGCTGGCCGATTCGGCCGCCGCGGTCACGATCGTCGAGCAGTCGCTGGCACCGCGCCTGGCCGGCATGGGTTCGCACCTGCTCGACCTCGGCGATCCGTCGTTGAAGGACGAGCCCATCGACAACCCGGCCGTGCTGTGCCGGCCCGAACATCTCGCCTACCTGATCTACACCTCGGGTTCGACCGGCAGACCGAAAGGCGTGATGATTCCGCACCGCGCAGTCGTACGCCTGGTGCGCGACACCGACTACGTGAGCCTGGCGCCCGGCGACTGCGTTGCGCAAGCCTCGAACGCCGCGTTCGATGCCGCCACTTTCGAAATCTGGGGCGCGCTGCTCAACGGCGCCCGGATCGCCGTGGTCGCCACCGACACCGTGCTCTCGGCAACCGCCCTCGAGCGGCAGCTTGCCCGCGACGGCATCACCACGATGTTCGTGACCACGGCGCTCTTCAACGAGCACGCTGCTCGCGCACCCTGGACCTTCCACGGCCTGCGCGAGTTGCTGTTCGGCGGCGAAGCGGTGGACCCCGAGGCGGTCGCGCGCGTGCTGCGTGATCGCCCCCCGCAACGCCTGCTGCACGTGTACGGCCCCACCGAGACCACGACCTTCGCCACCTGGCACGAGGTGCGGCCCATGAGCGGGCCGGGTCGCACACCGGATACCGTACCCATCGGCCGTCCAATCGCCAACACGAGCTGCCACGTGCTCGACGACACGCTGCAGCCGGTGCCCGTGGGGGTTCCGGGCGAGCTCTGCATCGGCGGCCCGGGCCTTGCGCGCGGCTACCTGAATCGCCCCGAACTCACCGCCGAACGCTTCGTGCCCGACCCGTTCGTGGCCGGACAGCGGCTGTATCGCAGCGGCGACCGTGTGCGCCGCCTGTCCGATGGCAGCATCGTGTTCCTGGGTCGCAACGACGAGCAGGTGAAGCTGCGCGGGTTCCGCATCGAACTCGGCGAGATACGCACCGTGCTCGCCACCCTGCCCGGCGTCGCGCAGTCGGCGCTGATGGTGCGCGAGGATCGGCCCGGCGAGCAGCGACTGGTCGCGTATCTCGTCCGGGCGGCCGGCGCGCCGGCGCTGTCGCTCGCGCAGTTGCGCGGCGAGCTCGCCGAACGCCTGCCCTCGTTCATGATCCCGGCAGCCTTCGTCACCCTCGATGCGCTTCCGCTCACCGCCAACGGCAAGCTCGACCTGCGGGCGCTGCCGGCGCCGCCGGCCAGCGCGCTGTCGGCCGGCGACGAGCCGGCGGATACCGTGGAGCGCGAACTGCGCGAGATCTGGGAGTCGGTGCTCAACGTTCGCGGCATTGGGCTCGACGCCGACTTCTTCGAACTCGGCGGGCACTCGATGCTGGCGGTGCGCGTGCTCGCCGAGGTCGACCGGCGCATGGGCCGCCAGTTGCGCACCGCGGCGTTCTTCGAGGCGCCCACGATCCGCCGCTTCGCTGCGCTGTTGCGCCAGGATCCCGCGGCACCGACACGCGCTTCCTGCGTGGTCACCGTCCAGCCCGGCGATGGCAGCCGACCACTGTTCTTCGTGTCGGGATGGGGCGGGCAGCTGATCGTTCTCAACGGCCTCGGGAAAGCGCTCGGGCCACGCCAGGGGTTGCACGTCCTCGACACCGGCGTGTTCGGCACCGATGCGTCCGGCCTGACCCTGGAAGCCATCGCGGCCCGCATGGTCGAGGACCTGCGGCAGATCCAGCCGACAGGCCCCTACCGGCTCGCCGGCTATTCGATGGGCGGCAAGATCGTCCACGAGATCGCACAGCAGTTGTACCGCAGCGGCGAGCGCGTCGCGGTCCTGGCGATTCTCGACACCGGCGTGTCGGCCCGGACGCAGCGCCGCTCGGCGCCGGTGCGCGTGCTGCTGCACCTGCGCGAGGCGTTGCGCATGCGCCCGGCGCAGATGCTCGCCTACCTCGCGGGCCGCGCCCGCTGGATGGTGCGTCACCTGCTCGGGCACGACGACGGCCTGTTCCAGGACGAGGACGTCGAACGCACGGCCGTGGCGCTCGCCATCGAGCGCTCGGCCCGCGCCGTGCTCGCCGCCTGGAGCGACTACCAGCCGCGCCGCTACCCGGGGCGGGTGCTGCTGATCCGCGCCGAAAAGCATGCACCCCTCGTCGGCATCGTGCCGGATCCCGATCCGACCTACGGCTGGGGCGCGCTGAGTGGCGAGGGTGTCGAGTTGCGCTCGATGCACTGCCGCCACAACCGCATGCTGCACCCGCCACACGTCGCCGAACTCGCACGCATCCTCGCCGAGGCGATTGCACACGACGACACTTCGGGCGCGCGGCCGTCGTCACGCACCGGACGACCCGCGCGCGATCGCGCCGCCGCCTGAGCGCCGCTGCCCGGGCACCCCAACACCGACGAAGGCCACGATGACGACTCTCGCGAAACTGCTGGATGGCGGGCCCGCCACGACGCCGCAGGCGCTGACCCTGCTGGCCCCGGCACGCCGGCCGTGCACCCGCGCCGACCTGTGGCAACAGGCACGCCGCACGGCCGCTGCGCTCGACCGCCTCGGCTTCGACCGCAGCGCGCGCGTGGCGGTGTGTCTGCCCAACGGCCCCGAGGCCGCCGCCGCCGCGCTGACGGTCGCCGCCTGCGCGGTCTGCGCGCCGCTCAATCCCGCTTACCGGGCGGGCGAGTTCCGCTTCTATCTGGAAGACGCGCGCGCCGACGCGGTGATCGTGCCGCAGGGCGAGCGCGGCCCGGTTCGCGAAGTCGCTGCCGAACTGGGGTTGGCGGTGCTCGAGACGATCGTCGATCCGGCGTCGCCGGCCGGCTGCTTCGAACTGCGCGCCAACGGCGGCACCGATCGGCGCCCCACGGCCGGTGCACGCGCCGGCGAGTCATCGCGGTCGCCCGCGCCCCACGACACCGCGCTGATCCTGCACACCTCGGGCACGACGGCGCGGCCGAAGATCGTGCCGCTGTCGCAGGCCAATCTCGTGGCGTCGGCGCGCAGCATCGCCACGCACCTGGCGCTGTCGCCCGGCGATCGCTGTCTGAACGTGATGCCGCTGTTCCACATCCACGGGCTGGTGGGCGCGCTGCTCGCGACGCTGGCCGGCGGCGGCAGCATCGTCTGCACGCCGGGTTTCGACGAGCACGCCTTCTTCGAATGGGTGGCCGAGTTCGAGCCGACCTGGTACACGGCGGTGCCGACGATCCATCAGGCGATCGTTGCCAACGGCGCGGCCTACCGCGAGCGAGCGCCCGGCCACCGCTTGCGTTTCGCGCGCTCGTCGTCGGCCGCACTGCCGCCGGTCACGCTCGCGGCGCTGGAGGCGTTGCTCGAAGCGCCGGTGGTCGAGGCCTACGGGATGACCGAGGCGTCGCACCAGATGGCGACGAACCCGCTGCCACCGCGCGCACGCAAGCCGGGTTCGGTCGGACTGCCGGCGGGCGTCGAGATCGCGATCCTCGATGACACCGGGCGTGAACTGGCGCACGGTGACGTTGGCGAGATCGCCATCCGCGGCCCGGGCGTCACCGCGGGTTACGAGCGCAATCCCGAGGCCAGCGCCAGGGCGTTCACCCACGGGTGGTTTCGCACCGGTGACCAGGGCAGACTGGACACCGACGGCTACCTGTTCATCGCCGGGCGACTCAAGGAGATCGTCAACCGCGGCGGCGAGAAGGTGTCGCCGCGCGAAGTCGACGAGGCGCTGCTCGAGCACCCGGACGTGGCCCAGGCGAGCGCATTCGCCGTGCCGCACCCGTCGCTGGGCGAAGATCTCGCGGCGGCAGTCGTGCCGAAGAGTGGTCGCACGCCGGACGAGGCGCAGTTGCGCGGTTTCCTGCTGGCGCGACTCGCCGGGTTCAAGGTGCCCAGCCGGATCGTGTTCGTCGATGCGATCCCCAAGGGGCCGACCGGCAAGGTCCAGCGCACCAGCCTGCATGAGAAACTCGGACCCGCGCTGGCCGTGGCCGGTGTCCCTCTGCGCACCGACACCGAGCGCACGATCGAGGCGATCTTCCGCGAAGTGCTGAAGTCGGATCCCCTCGGCGCCAACGCCAACTTCTTCGCCACCGGCGGCGACTCGCTGCGCGGATCGCAGGTGATCGGCCGCATCAATGAGCGCCTGTCGCTCGATCTGCCGGTGACGGCAGTCTTCAGGCATCCGACCATCGCCGAACTGGCGCGCGCCATCGACGACGCGTGCCGCGAGCGCTCCAGTCCCGTCGGATCTCCACATGCCGACATCGGCGACGGCGCTGTGCGGCTGCCACCGTGAAATGACCCGGACGAATCCACACGATTGGCACGACGACACCGGTGAGTCCGACGGCACCGGCGGGCCGGCCAACGCCGTCGCGCCGGCGGCGCAAACCGGCGCGGCCGACGGGGCGGCCCCGCTGTCCTGGGCGCAAGAGGCGCTGTGGTTCATCGACCGGCTGAACGGACCGAACAGTGTCTACAACGTCGCGATGAGCGCCCGTCTGGCGGGCCCACTCAGACCCGATCTGCTCGGGCAAAGCCTGCAGGCGCTGGTCGAGCGCCACGAGTCGCTGCGAACTGCGTTCGACGACGGCGACGGACAGCCGGTGCAGCGGGTCGTGCACGATGCCCGGATCACGCTGGGCGTTCGCAGCCTGGAGACCGTGCCGGCGGCTGCGCGCGAGGACGCGCTGCAACTGGCGCTGCAGCGACAGGCCTGCGCGCCCTTCGACCTCGCGCACCCGCCGCTGATGCGGGCGCACCTGTACCGCATCGCTGCGGGCGACCACGTGCTGCTGCTGGTCGTCCATCACATCGTCGCCGACGGCTGGTCGCGCGCGGTGATCGCGCGCGACCTCGGTGCGCTCTACACGGCGCTGCTGGACGGCTCCGATCCGGGTCTGCCGGAACTGCGCTGCCGGTTCGCCGATGTCGCACGCGGCCAGCGCGCGACAACCTCCATCGAACGGCTGGGCGCGGCGCTCGAATTCTGGAAGACCACGCTCGCCGGGCTGGCAGCGCTGGAGCTGCCACACGACCGGCCGCTGCCCGCCCGCCGCGAACATCAGGGCGACGTCGTGCGCTTCCGGCTCGGGCCGAAGCAGACCGAAGGCCTGAAGTCGCTGGCTCGCGCAGCGGGTGCCACGCTGTACATGGCCCTGCTCGCCGCCTGGGACGTGCTGCTGATGCGCTACAGCGGCCAGAGCGATATTGCGATCGGCACCGCGGTGGCCGGTCGCGATCGGCCCGACGTCGAGGAGATGATCGGTTTTTTCGTGAACACGCTGGTCATGCGCACCGATCTGTCGGGCGATCCGCGCTTCGACGAACTGCTGGCACGCGTCCGCGAAACCTGCCTCGGCGCGTACGAGCACCAGAAGCTGCCGTTCGATCTGCTGGTGCGCCAGCTCGCGCCCGAGCGTGCGCCCGGGCGCAACCCGCTGTTCCAGGTGTCGTTCACGCTGCAGAACACACCGCAGCCCGCGCTCGCGATCGGGTCGCATCCGGTGACGCTGGCGCCGGTGCACACGAGGACGTCGAAGTTCGATCTGTCGCTGTCGATGACCGCGCACGCCAGCGGCATCGACGCGGAACTCGAATTCGCCACCGACCTGTTCGAGGCAGCGACGATCGAGCGCATGGCGGCGCACCTGCGCACGCTGATCGACGCCATCGTGGCCGACCCGCAGACGAAGCTCTCGGCGCTGCCCCTGATGGATGCGCCCGAGCGCGAGCACCTGCTGGT
>JAJTYR010000093.1 GCA_021463505.1 Burkholderiaceae bacterium
CACGCCCCCGGCAGCGTGCCGGTGACGATGATGCGGTCGTAGCACGACAGCACACCGTGCAGGTTCGCCGCGTAGCGATCCGTCAGTGCCGCAGCAGCCGTGGCCGGTCACCTCACCCTCGGTGGAGGGACGACCATCGTATTACTTGTTTGGTTCCGGCTACGCCGGCTTAGGTTGAATTTCCTGCGCCGCCGCGAGCCGCGCGATCGGCACGCGGTACGGCGAGCAGCTCACGTCGTCGAGCCCGACCCGGTGAAAGAGCGCGACCGATGCCGAATCGCCACCACGCTCGCCGCACACACCCCTCTCCATCCCAGGGCGCACCGTCCGTCCGTTGTCGACGGCCATGGCCAGCAGCAGCCCGACGCCCTTTTGGTCGATGCTGCGGAACGGGTCGTGCTCGTACAGGCCCGCCTTCAGGCAGGCCGGCAGGAACTTGCCCGCATCGTCGCGCGACCCCGCCGTACGTGGCCGAGGAGACCGGCCAGCACGAGAACGACGCACCGGCGTGATCGCGTGCGGCAGCGCTATCATGCGCGTTTCCTGCAGCAACGCCGGCGCGCCCGGCATGTCTGCACCCGCTGCGGCGTATCCGGTGCAGCGCGCACAATCCCCACGCGAGAGGACACCGTGTTCAGGCGCATCGATCACATCGAACTGGTCACCGCCGACGAAGAGCGCGCGGTACGCTTCTACACCGACGTGCTCGGCTTCAGCGTGCGCTCGCGCCACAGCGTGCCCGGGGGGCTGAAGCTCGTGTATCTCGAGCTCGGCGGCACGACGATGGAGCTGATGACCTGGACCGAAACGACGCCCGCGCCGCGCATCGAGGGCGAGCACCTCGGCTACCGGATGATGGCCCTCGAGGTCGACGACATGCAGGCCGCACTGGACGCGCTGAAGGCCAGGGGCGTGCCGTGCACCTGGGGGCCGCTCGTGCGCCCCACCTATGCCCGCGCCGAGATCCGCGATCCGGACGGCAATCCGATCGAACTGCGACAGTGGATCGGGCGTTGAACCGGACACCGCAAGGCCGGGTCTTCGAGCAGGCAAGGCGTGCATGAAGATCCTCGAATACGTCGGTCTCGACACCTCGCGCGTGGCGAGCGCTTACGCCCGGCTCACCGCAGCCATCGCGCGCGGCGACTTCCGCGCCGCGCAGGTGAAGAAGCTCGCCAGCGTCGGCCACGGCACGTTCTACCGCGCCCGGCTCAACGACGCCGATCGACTGCTGTTCTCCATGGTCCGTCACGGCGACGACACCTGTGCACTGATGCTCGAGGTGATCGCGAACCACGACTACGACGGTTCACGCTTCCTGCGGGGTGCCGCGATCGACGAAGCGAAGATCCCGGACTGCGACGCCGCCGAGGCGAGCCGCGAAGCCCGGCCGGTCCGTTACCTTCACCCGCAGCGCACCGACATCCACCTTCTCGACAAACCGATCTCGTTCGACGACGCGCAGCAGTCGGTGTACCGGCAGCCGCCTCCGCTGATTGTGGTGGGCAGCGCCGGCAGTGGCAAGACTGCCCTGACGCTCGAGAAGCTCAAGCACGCCGAGGGCGAAGTGCTCTACGTGACGCAGTCGGCCTGGCTGGCGCGCGGCGCGCGCGACCTCTACTACGCGAACGGTTTCGAGCACCCCGGCCAGGAGGCGACGTTCCTGTCGTATCGCGAGTTCGTCGAGTCGATCCGCGTACCCGACGGTCGGGAGGCCACCTGGCGCGACTTCTCAGGCTGGTTCGCCCGCATGCGCCAGGCGTTTCGCGACTTCGACGGCCATCAGGCGTTCGAGGAGATCCGCGGCGTGATCGCCGCGGCAGCCGACGGCGCGCTGTCGCGCGATGCGTATCGGCAACTCGGCGTTCGCCAGTCGATCTTTGCGCAGGAGCGCCGCGACGCCCTCTACGATCTCTTCGAGAAATATCGCGCCTGGCTCGCCGAAGCGGGCCTCTTCGACCTCAATCTGGTGGCCCGGCAATGGCAGGCGCTGGCCACCCCGCGTTACGACTTCCTGGTCGTCGACGAGGTGCAGGACATCACCAACGTCCAGCTCGCCCTGGTGCTGAAGACGCTGAAGAAGCCGGGGCACTTCCTGCTGTGCGGTGACTCCAACCAGGTGGTGCATCCGAACTTCTTCTCGTGGGCCCGGGTGAAGAGCCTGTTCTGGCAAGACCCGGTGCTGGCCGAACGCCAGGAACTGCGGGTGCTGAGCACGAACTTCCGCAACGCGCAGGAAGCAACGCGCGTGGCCAACCGGCTGCTGAAGATCAAGCAACGGCGCTTCGGCTCGATCGATCGCGAGAGCAACTTCCTCGTCGAGGCCGTCGGCGCCGCGAACGGGGAGGTGGTCCTGCTGTCGGACCGCGAAGGCACGCGCCGGGACCTCGACCGCAGAATCCGCCAGTCGACGCGCTTTGCGGTGCTGGTGATGCGCGACGAGGACAAGCCCGAGGCGCGCAGGCATTTCGCCACGCCGCTGCTGTTCTCGATCCACGAAGCGAAAGGGCTGGAGTACGAGAACATCGTGCTGTTCCGGTTCGTGTCGGAACACCGCGCCGAGTTCGCCGAGATCGCCGAAGGCGTCGCACCGGAGGATCTGCTCGCCGACACGCTCGATTACCGGCGCGCCAGGGACAAGACCGACAAGTCGCTGGAAATCTACAAGTTCTTCGTCAATGCGCTCTACGTCGCGCTGACGCGCGCCACGCAGAACGTCTATCTGGTGGAATCCGATCACGCACACCCGCTCTTCGGTCTGCTCGAACTGGCCAGATCGGACCAGGTCAGCGGCGAGGTCGGCGCATCGAGCCTCGAGGACTGGCAGAAGGAGGCACGCAGGCTCGAACTGCAGGGCAAGCAGGAGCAGGCCGACGCGATTCGCCAGGCGATCCTGAAGCAGACGCCGGTCCCGTGGCCGGTGCTCGACGAGGCGGCGGTCACGGCACTGCTGCTCGCGGTCTTTCGCGAGCAGCAACCGGGCAGCAGGAAGCGGCAGCAACTCTACGACGTCGCGCTGTGTCACGACCTGCCGGTGCTGGCGGACCTGCTCGCTCAGGAGGCGAAGTTCGACGCCGCGCGAGCCTTCGTACAGCAGCGCCCGACCCAGGCACGCAAGACCTACGTGCCGTACTTCGCCAATCACTTCAAGGACATCCTGCGGCAGTGCGAGCGCCACGGTGTCGAGCATCGCCTGCCGATGAACCTGACGCCACTGATGGCCGCCGCCGCAGCGGGAAATGTTCCGCTCGTCGAAGCGCTGCTCGAACGCGGCGCGGACCGCGAGGCCGTCGACGACTACGGCTGCAACGCGCTGCACTGGGCGATGCGCGAGGCATTTCGCGAACCGAAATTCGCGCGAGGACTGTTCGCCAGCCTCTACGAGTTGCTCGCACCCGCCGGGATCGACGTGCGCACCGGCGAGCGGCTGGTGCGGCTCGATCGGCACATCACCGAGTACTTCCTCTTCCAGACACTGTGGGCGCTGTTCCGGTCGCGCTTCACCCATCGTCAGCGACGACCCCATGCGGCCTTCGACACCCAGTGCATTCTCGATGCGTGGGAGCACCTGCCGGCCAACGTGGTGAAGCCCGAACGCAACAAGCGCCACCACCTCTCGCAGGTGCTGTCGCGCAACGAGATCGAGCGCGACTACGCGTACAACCGCTCGCTGTTCGTTCGTGTCGCGCAGGGGTGGTACCAGTTCGATCCGGCGCTGGCCGTGCGGCGCACCCGGGGCGGCGACGCGAGCTGGGTACCGATCTACCAGGCGCTGAATCTCCCGTTGATCGCCGAATTCGCGCTGGATGCCGTGCACGAACGCATCGACGGGTACCTGCAGCGGGCCGGCCTGCCCGAACGGACGATACCGATCGCCGCCGAGTGCGCCATCGCCCGCCACGAGGCAGCGCTGCGCGAGCAGCGCAGGCGGGAAACCGAATACCGCGCGCAGATCGAGCAACATGCAAGGCAGCGCGCGGCGACCATGAGCGCGCCCCCGGAGCGCCCGAAATGGGGTACCCCCGAGGCCAGGCGGCTCGAAATCGAACGCATCCGCAAGGAAATCGAAATCCGCAGGAAGGGCTGAGCCGGGCGCCGACCTCGCCTCGATCCTGCGTGCTCAGTCTCCGCGCAACCGGTAACGCTGCACCTTTCCCGTCGCCGTACGCGGCAGTTCGTCGATGAACCTGACTTCGCGCGGATACTTGTAGGGTGCGATCACCGACTTGACGTACTGCTGGATTTCCGCGGCCTTGGCGTCGGTGGCGTCATGCGGATCGCGCAGCACCACGCAGGCGCGCACCGCGTGGCCGCGCGTCTCGTGCGGCACCCCGACCACCGCGCAGGCGGCCACCCCGGGGTGTTCGGCCACGACCCGCTCGACCTCCTGCGGCGAGATGTTGTAGCCGGCCGAGACGATCATGTCGTCGGCACGATCGACGTACCAGAAACGGCCGTCCTCGTCGCGATCGCAGATGTCGCCAGTGAGGTTCCAGCCGTGCTGCACGGCCATGCGCTGACGCTCGGGATCGCCGATGTAGCGACACCCGGTCGGGCCGATCACCGCGAGCCGTCCGCGCTCGCCCCGCGACACCGGCAGGCCCGCGTCGTCGAGGAGTTCCACGGTGTAGCCGGGCACCGCGCGCCCCATCGAGCCGGCACAGTCGACCCGCATCGACTCGGACACGAAATGCGTGAGCATTTCCGTGGTACCCAGACCGTTGACCGCGCGCAGGCCCGTCGCCGCGTGCCACTGCTCCCACAGCGTGGCGCGCAGGTTCTCGCCCGCCGAAGCGCACTTGCGCATGCTCGAAAGATCGTAGGCTTCGACGAGCGGCAGCATGCTCTGGTAGAGCGCCGGCACGGAATACAGGCTGGTGGCGCGATGGCGCGCGACGGCGCCGAGAAGCGCCTCCGGCGTGGGACTCGGGATCAGCACCGACGTGGCACGGTAGCGCAACGGGTACAGCAGCGACGCCCCGAGTCCGTAGGTGAACGCGAGTGACGGCGAGCCGACCACCACGTCGTCCGGCTCCACCGTATGGACCTTCGGCCAGCAATCGGCAGCCGCCACGAGGTCGCGATGAAAGGCAGCCGCGCCCTTCGGGTGGCCGGTGGTTCCGGAGGTGAAGCTCACGAGCGCCACGTCGTCGGCAGCAGTCGCGACGGCCCCGCCGCTTGCGGGCTTCGCGGCCACGCGCCGGTCGAGATCCGCATCCGGGTGGCTGGCGTCGCAGGCAGCGGTGAAACAGGCGATGCGCTCCGGCAGCGCCAGGCTGGACGCCGCCAGCGAAAGCTCTTCGGCCAGCGAAGCTTCGCACAGCGCAAAGCGCACCTGCGCCTTCTCGAGGATGAAGCCGAGTTCGCGCGCGCGCAGCATTGCCATCGTGTTGATCACGATGCCGCCCGCACGCAGCACGGCAAGCCAGCAGGCCGCCACCATCGGGGTGTTGGCCGAGCGCAGCAGTACCCGCTCGCCGGGTACGAGCCCGAAGTCCTCCACCAGTACCCGCGCGATGCGCTGTACGCGATCGAGCAGGTGCCCGAACGTCCAGGTGATGCCTTCGTAGTGGAACGCCGGCCTGTCGCCCGCACCAGCCGCGATCGCCGCGTCCAGCAGCGCCACCGACGCGTTCAGGCGATCCGGATAACGGCCCAGGTGCGCGGCGGAATAATCGAACCGCGGCCACAGCTCCGGCGGCGGAAGCTTCGCGTGCATGAACGGATCGACGTGAGCCGAGGGAACGCCGCCGGGCAGGTGCATGGTGCCGGCGATCATGGCTGTTCGCTCGCCGCAGCGGCTTAATGCGGATCAAGACACCTGACGCAACGCCAATTGCTCTCGACGCAACAGCACGGCGCCGATCGCCACCACCACGCACACCATGGCCGCCAGATCCTGCCAATGCGGCCATTCGCCGACGATCAGCGGAGCGCTGAGGGTACCGATCAACGGGACGGCCATCACGCTCATGGCGCTGGTGCTCGGCGGAAGCACGCGCACCAGCGCAAACCAGATCACCTGCGCGGCGCCGTAATTGATCACCACGCTCCACACCAGACTGACCCACACCGCGGCGCTGAAGTGCCAGCGCTGGGGTGGCTCCAGCATCGCTGCGAGCATCGCCATCACGAGCGCGGCCAGGGCCATCATCCAGACGACCAGCGTCTGGGCAGGCAGCGTCAGACGGGCACGGCGCATCCAGATGGTGCCGATGGCCCAGCAGAAGGCGGCCGCCTGCATCCAGGCAATCCCGGCAGGTCTTCCGGCCAGCTGTGCCCACTCGTTCCACAGCAGCAGCGTGATGCCGAACAGCACGGCCACCACGGCCACCAGCAGGCGTGCAGTCAGCCTTTCCCGGTACAGCAGCACACCCAGTGCGACCGTCCACACCGGCATCGTGAAGCCGAGAATGGCAGCTCGCCCGGCGGGCAGATGGGCCACGCCGATGATGGAGAACGCGTGCCAGCCGAGGATGTTCGGCAGACCCAGCACGGCCACGTCGCGCCACTCGCTGCGACCGATCGGCAGCATGCGCAACCCCTGCGCCGCGAAATAGATCGCCAGCGCCGCCGCGCCCAGCCCCATGGTCAGCGCACGAAAGTGCAGCGGCCCCATTTCACGCAAGGCGAGTTTCATCACGGGCCAGTTCACGCCCCACATCAGCGTGAGCAGTACCAGGCCGACGAGCTGGCGGCGGGTGAGCGAAGTCATGCGGGAGGGCCACAGGCGCCCGGATGTGAAGACCCGGATGATTCCCCGGAAAGTGACTCGCGCGCAAGCCGGAGGTACGCCTGGAACGCGGCGCCCGCAGCATCGAGTTCATCCGCAGCGTGCCGCCGGAGCGATCCTTGCCGACGCCGGCGTCGTTGAAGAACACCGCGTGCGGGCGCGCGGCGATGCCACGAAGTCCTATCATTGCAGATGAACGACGAATCCGCATCTCGACGCACGGAGATGGCCATGAACGAGCCGCACGCCACGAGTCGCGCCAGCGCGGCGCATTTCGATGCCGTTGCCTCGACCTGGGAGGCAGATCCGGGGCACACGGCGCTGGCTCGCGCCGT
>JAJTYR010000094.1 GCA_021463505.1 Burkholderiaceae bacterium
GCCAGCATCTCGTAGATGCCGCCGGGCGCGCGCACGTCCAGCGTGAAGTAGCTCGACAGCGTGGGCTGCACGTCCAGGTCCAGCAGCAGCACGCGTAGCCCGGCATCGGCGATGAAGCCGCCCAGGTTGGCCGCCGTCGTGGTCTTGCCCACGCCGCCCTTGGTCGAAATGATGGACACCACCTGCATAAGCTTCTCCTCGTCGAATGGCATGAACCGAGACGAGGCGTCAGGCGCGCTCTTTGAGGCGATCAGCGATCCACTGTTCGATCTCCACCGAGTCCCAGCCCACCGCGCGCACGCCCAGGCGCAGCGCCTTGGGGAACTTGCCTTCCTTCATCAGGCTGTAGATGTGCGCGCGCTTGAAGCCGGTCTTGGCTTCGACCTCGGCGCGGCGCAGGATGCGGTGTTCGGTCGGTGCCGCCGTGGCGGTGGTCTGCGAAGGCATGAGAGACACTCCTTGACGCTCACTGGCGCTGTTCGGAAAGTGCCTCGTATTCAATACACCGCGGTCGCCGAAATCACTGCAATTGCAGAAGCCGGGACTGCAATTGCAGTGCACGACATCGGCATCATGCTGGCCGCGTCGTCAGCGCGACGCTTCCAGGTGGCGCCGCGCCTGCGCGAGCTTGCTCCACAGCGTCCGCTCGCTGAGACCTGGTCGTCCTTCGTGGTGTGCGATCAGCGCGCTGACCACGGCATCTATGCTGCGGAACGACGAATAGGCCGCGCCTGACGGCGAATTGCCCAGCAGCAGCGTCAGCAGTCCGCCGATGATGTTGAGGTAAGTCGTCTCGCTGCGCAGGCCAGGCTCGCGCGCCTGTTCGTCGTTGGCCACGCGCGTGGCATGTTCCTTCGCCAGTGCTTCGTGCGCGGTACGCAGCGTTTCATGCACCAGGGCAAGTTCGGCAAGTTGCGACTTCGTTGCTTCGCGGTCGGCCAGCAGGATGTTGAGCGTGTCCACGCTCACCGCCGGATGCACCGCGCGTTCGATACAGTCAAACAAAAACCCCGGCCGATCGCCGGGGTAGAACCGCGACATCCACGCTTTCAAGTCCACATGGCGCACGGTCAACTCGGGGTCGTCGAGCGCCGGCCGCTGCGAGTCCAGCACGATGCCGGCCTTGCCGGCGGGCAATTCGCCATGCGTCAGCGCGTCGAAGATGCGCTCGGCATACAGGCGCAGCAGCGGCCAGCGCGGGAACTCGCCGGGCTCCGGCATGGCACGCTGCTCCAGCGTTTCCAGAATACGCTGCTCGAAGCGCAGGAGACCACACCAGCGGACGGCCGCCTCGATCGGTCGGTAGTACGTCTTTGCGCCAAAGGCGTGGCTGCTCGATTTCGGCATATCGCGCTCTTCCCATCGTCGGATCGACACATGGCAAGCGCGCGCGGCCCACATGGGCGCAGCGATTGCCCAAAGAACCCGATGAAGCGCGAGCCGGTCGGCATCGTGGTGGACGTTGGGTGCGGCGATGTCGCCGAGCGTCGCGCAGGGGGCTAACGCCCCTTGCGGTGCCCGCTACACCTCCACCATAATGCACCTGCGAAAAATCTTGTTACCGGCGCAACGGTTTGAAAAGTCGCGCATCCAAGTTCGATCAGGAAGGGATGCCGCGCTTTACCGGAAAACCAGGGCAAAGTCTTCGTAGGAAAACGGGCGAGGTAAAGCGCCAATGCGTCTTCCGGCTGAGCCGGTTTGCATCCAGCAAAGGCTCATGCGTTCTGCGTCACTGCAATGACCTCTATAGCTTGAAGGTGCCTTGCTTGATGCCGGGTGGACGGGCCCGATTCGCCATTCAAGCCCGTGACGCAAAAGGTCGGCCGCCGATGCAATTCGGGTCAAGATCCAGACCGAAAATGAATCGCGCCGTCCAGAATCCCCGCATCACATCGGGCGTTGATCGGCCCCTTGCGGGCGTCCGACACGCTCCACGCGGTCGATGAACTGCCGCAGCGGCTCCATGACTTCGCCTTCAGGCCGCAGTAGATAGGTCGTCAGCGAAGCGGTCTCATCGCCCAGCGGCCGCACCACGACATCGGCCTGATGGCAACCCGCCAAGTGCGCCGCGCTCGAAAAGCCCACGCCGTAGCCGGCGGCCACGAGGGCCAGCATAAGGGAGTGGGTCTTGACGTACTCGGCTACCGTCGGCTGCGCATCCACCGTGCTGAGCAGCCGTTCGCGTTGCCGGCTGCAACCTTCGCAGACCTGGGGATCGCACAGCACCAGCGGATAGCTCGCCACTTCCTCCAGCGGCACTTCCTTGAAAGCCAGCAGCGGATGCCGGGCGGGCAAAGCTACCACCAGCGGGTCTCGCCACACCGGCGTGGCGACGACGCCGGAATCCACCTCAGCAGCCAATGCAAAACCTGCGTCATACAAGTCGCTGCGCAGTCCGCTCACCAACTGCGCCAGTGGCGCCTCAAATAACCGAATGCCGACCCGTGGCGCCTCCTCCCGGCAAAGCGCAAGCAATGCCGACAAGCGGGCCTGTCCCATATCGCCCGATAGCGCGATGCGCAGCGTGTTCCGATGGTTTGCCGCCGCGCGTGCCTTGGTCTGCGCCTGCTCGAAGGCCAGCAGCACGCGCCGGGCATCTTCCAGGAAGACCTGCCCCGCCAACGTGAGACGAACGCTGCGTGGCGAGCGATCGAGCAGTGTCACCCCAAGATCTGCCTCCAATTGGCGGATCGTGCGCGATAGTGGAGACTGTTCGATATGCAGTCGTCGAGCAGCTCGGCCGAAGTGCAGTTCCTCGGCCACGGCGATGAAGCAGCGAAGATGGCGTAAGTTCATGCTCTCTCCCCATTGATGTGATCAGTCCATATTGATCCTAGGGAGCCGCATGGATGACCTTGCCCCCGAAAAACGTATCCCTTGCTGAGTGATTCAATTCAAGCAAGAAGAGACGCAAATGACGAAGACGACGAGAGCGCGCTACACGCTCGAATTCAAACAAGAGGCCGTGTGGCTGGTCTCGAAGGCGGCCAGAGCATTGCAGCGGCCGCGCGCACCCTGGGCGTGATCGATCAGCCCCTGTTCAACTGGGTCAAATCCCAGCGTGCCGGCAAGCTCACTGGAGCCGACAGCAAGCCGGTGAGCGCCGAGCAAATGGAGATCAGCCGACTGCGCGCCGAGCTGGCGCGCGTGAAGATGGAGCGCGACATCCTGGGAAAAGCCACGGCGTACTTCGCAAAGGCATCGACGTGAAGTACGCCTTCATCGAGCGCCACCGGCGCGTGTGGCCCATCGCGGTGCAGTGCCGGGTTCTGCAAGTCAGTGCAGCCGGATACCACGAACACTTTGTACGCCGAGCCAGTGGCGATCAGCGCCGCCACTTGAGCGACGACGCGCTGCTGGTGCACATCAAGGCCATCCAGCTGGAGAGCCGTGGTGGCTACATGGCCCCGAGTATGGCGAGAACTGCTCGAGCGGGGTATCCGTGAAGGTAAGGATTGGGTGCGAAAGCTCATGCAGCTGCACGGCATCCGTGCCAAGGGAAAGCGCCGCTTCAAAGTCACCACCGACAGCCGCCACGATTTACCGATCTCGCCCAACCTACTTGAGCAGCAGTTCAACGTGGCCGCACCAGACAAAGTCTGGGTGGGCGACATCACCTACATCGCCACGGGCGAAGGCTGGTTGTTCCTGGCCGTGGTGATTGACCTGTTCAGCCGCCAGGTGATGGGCCGGAGCCTGCGGCGCGACATGACGCACAGCATCGTCATTGATGCGCTGCGCATGGCCTGGTTCAAGCGCCATCCGGACAAAGGTGGCGGGCTGATCTTTCACAGCGACAGGGCAGCCAGTACGCCAGCGGCGAGTTCAGGGCTGTGCTGGCCGAGTACGGCATCACCAGTTCAATTCAATGAGCCGCAAGGGCAACTGCTGGGACAACGCCTGCAGCGAGACGTTGTTTGGCTCGCTCAAGGTCGAGCGCCTGCACGGGCAGCGCTTTGAGACTCGCCGCCAAGCAATGGACGAAGTGATCGCCTGGCTGCTCTGGTACAACCGAGCCCGACTGCATTCGACGCTGGACTATGCCAGCCCGATGCGGTTCGAAGAAAACTGGCTAGCCAGCCAACCGCAGCAAGCCAGTGCATCAGGACAGCTATGGGATACGGATTCCAGAGGCAAGGTCACCCAATCGTGATGTCCCATACAAACCGGTCTGGGAAAAATGCGTGTCAGCGACTCCCATAAAATTGTTCAACGAACGATCGTCGGAAGCTTTGGTGACAAGCAAGGCAGCTTTGTTGTGTCTTGGAGAATGCCGCGATCACGGCCTGGCCGTCGCCGCGCCTGGCGGCATCGCCCATGGCGCTTGCAGCACCCTGGACCTGTCCATCGATACCCCGAAACTTTCCGGCATCCGTGCCAAGCCAGCCAAGAATGCGCATCTTTTCGCCCAAGGGTGGCTCGGCATGCTTGGCGATTTTGGGCGCCAACTCGGCGACCAGTGTCCATTCCTCCTTGGAAATAGCACCGGTGACGGCTTGCATGTCACGGCCAAGTTTCTCCATGACGCTGCGAAGCGCCATCGGCTTTGATGCCATCGGCTTTGCAGCCTCGGCGGACTGCGCACCAAGTCCCGCGGCGGCGGTAGCCAAGGCTACTGATAAGGCGATCGTCAAAAGCTGTCGATGGTTCAAGAGATGACTCACGAGGTTCTCCATTGAGGTTGTTGGTGAATGCTTCGCAGACGAGCGCATGGCTTCAGGCTTTCAAAATTCCATGCTCAGCGCAATCGATCCGAAGGCGTGATGGCCGATCTGCTGGTCGAACTCGCGGGTTCTCCAGACGCGCATCACGGCAAGCCGCACACCATGCCCGGCAACAATCCATTGACTGCTGACGCCAATGGCTGCCTGAGCGACCCAGGGCCGTCGACTGACGTGATGGCTGTGCCGAAACAGATTCCCGTCGAGCGAGAAGTCCCAAGCGACAGCTTTGGCCTCCAGGTTCAGGAATGCATGTGCTCCGGGTTTGGGGGCGCGCGGTGATTGCGGCTCTGTCCTGCGCAGGGCGGAAACGCCCGAGGGCGGGCGGTTTTCCGCGCCGGGTCGAATCGGATAACTGCCGAAATCATTGGGGATGTTCCAGCCAGCACGCAGCTCGACACCGGTGCTGGCTGCGGTTTCGATGTTTCCGATCCGCAGGGCATAGCTGCCGATCACGTCGCTGCTCCACCCCGGCCGGACGGCACCCTCCGTGTACGACTTGAACTTACGCTCCATGGCCATCTGGAACGCGGGTTCGTTGCGCAACTGGTTGTCCCAGCCGCGAAAGCGCTCGATGCCCCGCACCCGATGCACCAGATCCTGCGATTGCTCCGCCAACGACCAGGGGCCGATCACGCCCAGGGTCAGTTCGCGCACGTCAAGCATTTCATAGCTGACGGCCTGTGGGTGGACGCGGCGATTCCATGCCAGACCCAGATACAGCAGGCCGGCGTACGGGCGATCGTCAGAAATCAGATCGGTGCGTGCCTTGTCCTCGGGTGTGTACATGGACTGGCCGAAGCGCACGACGATGTTTTGCGACGCCGACCGGGCACCGGAGTCGCGCCAGAACTCAGGATCAGCCCAGCCGATGAAGCGGGTGTACCAGGCAATCGGTTGGGGCAGACACTCCGGGCGGAGCGCGCCTTGCAGATCGCGCGAAACCATGCTCAACGCCACGCCGTTGGTGTAGTTGCGGTCGGTACCGGTGAACAAATCGTTCTCCAGGCGCAGGGTTCCACCTCTCCAGTGCAAGGCGTGCTCTGGCAGGCAGCGGGAAATACCATCCGAGGATGCGGGCTCTGCGCCACGGGCGGCAGTCGAGCCGAGTACCGCGCACGCAATCAGCGGCGTGATACTGCGCATCGACCATTGCGCATTGGCCTTTGGCAGCCGCGCGTGAAGGCTGCCGATGCGCATCATGATGGCGCGCCATCTGTTGCTCTATCGACGTAAAAGCGTTCCAAGGCACCCATGATTTCCTCGGCTTTGTCCACGCAGGTAAACAAGTCGAGATCGGATGGCGATACGTAGCCTTCGTCGAGCAGAAGATCGAAATCAACGGCTCGGCTCCAGAAGCCGCGGCCGACCAGAACCACCGGAATCCGCTGCATCTTGCCGGTCTGGATCAGGGTCAGCACCTCGAACAGTTCGTCGAGCGTTCCATAGCCACCGGGGAAGGCCACCAAACCTTTCGCATGCAGCAAGAAATGCATTTTGCG
>JAJTYR010000095.1 GCA_021463505.1 Burkholderiaceae bacterium
GTCGGAATGACGGTGCTTCTGACGGCAAGGGACCCGGCGTCGCGAGATGAGCATCAAACCAGACAACGACTTACCGAAGCCGTTGACGATCGAGTGGGAATGACCCAAATCATATGCAAAACCATTGACGATTTGTCGCGTTTTGCGTATGGTACGGTATGCCTTCCATCGACTCCTACGTCGACGGTCTGCTCATCCGCGGCCGCGCCTACTTCTCCCGGGATGAGGTAGCCGCTGCGCTTGGCCTGAAGCCGTCGGCACTGGCGGCGGCGATTACGCGCGCGATCAACAAACACCGCCTGGCGAACCCCAGGCACGGCTTCTACCTCATCCTGCGCCCGGAAGATCAGATCGCCGGCGCGCCCGACCCCGTCAAGTGGATCGACCCGCTGATGAAGCATCAGGGGATCGACTACCGCATTTCGCTGCTGCGCGCGGCGGCATTCCACGGCGCCTCGCACCAGGCCAGCATGGTCTTCCAGGTCGTCGTTCCGAGGCAGTTGCGGGACTTTGATCTGGGTCGACATCGCCTGCAGTTCCCTTATCAGGGTCCAGACGCATTCAGTCAGATCAATCAGTCGCCGTTGGTCGACCAGATGAAGAGCGACGCCGGCTTCGCCACGGTGGCTGGCGTCGAGCTGACGCTGCTCGACTGCGTGCGCTACTTTCACAAGGCAGCTGGCATCAACGGCGTCGCACAGATCGTCAAGGATATCGGTGCCAAGGCCAGCCCGCGCCTGCTGCAGAAGGCAGCCGGCGCCTACGAGAACTCGGCGGTCCGTCGGCTTGGCTACCTGCTCGATCTGACGGGACACGCGCGCCAGGCCGACGCGCTACAAGGGTTCGTGAAACGTGCCAGGACGGCGCTTCCACTCGATCCGTCCGTCAGGCCGCTCATGAAGGCTCTGGCGCAAGCTGGCGAGCGAAATTCAAGGTGGAGGCTCCTGATCAATGAAGCGGTGGAGATCGCAGGGTGATTCCCACCGCCTTCCTGCAAGCGTGGAGTACGAAAGCGCCGTGGCCGGACCTGCGGCAGGTCGAGCAGGACCTGATCATCTGTCGCGCCCTGTGCGACCTGTTCAATGCGCCGACGTTGGCGGGGAAGATTGCATTCCGCGGTGGTACGGCGATCCACAAGCTGCTCTTCAAGCAACCGCTGCGCTACTCGGAGGATATCGACCTGGTCCAGGCGCATCCCGAGCCGATCGGAAGCACGGTCGACACGATCCGCACGGCGCTGTCGTGGCTCGGGAAGTGCAGCCGGGAGCAGGCTGGGCACTCGATGCACCTGGTGTTCAAGTTCACGCCCGAGGTCGATGCGCAAGTGAGGCTCAAGCTGAAGGTCGAGATCACCACTCGGGAGCACGCGAGTTTGCTTGGTGTTCGACGCTATCCGTTCGCCGTGGAAAACGACTGGTACCGGGGAACGGCGGAGATCGCCTCCTTCGAGCCCGAGGAACTGTTCGGCACGAAGCTGCGCGCACTGCTGCAGCGGCGCAGGAACCGTGACCTGTTCGATCTGCACCAGGGACTCGAACAGCTGCCGCTGGATCCGGAGAAAGTCATCGCCTGCTTCGACCACTACCTGGCCATGGAGGGCAAGCCGATCACGCGAGCGATGGCCGAGCAGCGCATGCTGGAGAAGTTGGCGCGAAGCCTGACCGAGGACGTCGCGCCCATGCTGCCGGCGAGCGTGCGCTGGAGCGATGCGGATGCGATCCAGGCATTCGAGCGCGTCTGGGCCGAACTGATCGCGCGAATCAGCGGGGACAGATGGAAGCTCTCCGATGCGGTCATCGCGGAATTGCGTGCAAAGCGGTATCCGGCGTTGCTGATGCCCCGAGATCGGAAACAGCCGCAATGACGGCTTCGAAGATATCACTGGCGAGCATGGGATCGACGTCGGAGCCCGAATCCTTGGTTCGGGGGCGCACGGATGTCTACCCCATGCGCTGGGAGAGCAGGACGACCGGCAAGTCGGGGTACGCACCGGCCTGCGCGAACGAGTGGCGCGCTGGAGTGTGCGAGAAGCCGCGAATCAAGTGCGCAGACTGCCGGAATCGCTCGTTGATTCCACTTTCGGACGCTGCCATCTACGCGCATCTGGCCGGTGACCACACGATCGGTGTCTACCCGCTGCTGGAGGACGACAGCTGCTACTTCCTCGCGATCGATTTCGACGAAGCCGAGTGGAGAGAGGATGTTTGCGCGCACGCCGTCTTGCTGACCACCTTGCTGACCCATTATCTCAACGTCCCCTCCATCGTTGGCTTGCGCCTCTGACTCAGGCAATCGACGTTGATTCAGCAGAGTTTTTCAACGGAACAGACCACTTGCTGACAAATGCTGGCGAGAGCTGGGCGGCAGGAACAGGCTATTTGCTGCTGTTCAGTCTCGAGGCGCCAACAGCCGCAGGCGACCCGTTGGATTCCACGCGCTTCAGGTTGTCTGCGGCGGCAGAAGCGCACCCGTCTTCCGCATGATCACGCGGAACCGCCACCCTTCGCGCGGACTTGACCGTCGCCGCGCGGTTCTGCAATATGCGTGCATATACCCGTATCGGCCATGATCAAGACTCAGTGTGCATGCATGCGCGTTCGACGCGCGGCCCGGACCGTGACCGCCCTGTATGACAGGGCTCTAGAGGGAACCGGGCTGAAGATCACCCAGTTCTCGGTGCTCCGCACGATCGGCCGCATGGAGGGTGCCAGCATTTCGGAGCTTGCCGAGGAACTTGCACTCGACCGCTCCACGCTGGGACGGAACCTGATCCCGCTCACTCGGCGGGGACTGGTGCGCCTTTCTGGCGGCGCCGATCTGCGCCAACGCACCGCCAGCCTGACGCCCAAGGCCAGGAAGGTGATCGAAGCCTGCCTGCCTGCCTGGGAAGGCGCCCAGGCGAAGGTGACCCAGTCGATTGGCGAGCGAGGGATCAGTCAACTGTTCAAGCTGCTGGAAGAGCTCGAGGAGATGGCTTAGTCATTTTTTGTCGATATGCATGCATATACCCGTACTTTCTTTGCTCGCAACATTGCAAGGAATGCCCTGTGCCGCGCCTTGCCTTGTCGCGTAGTCAGAACCACTCGTCAGGAAGTCAAAGACCGTGAATCCCATTGCCGCAACGAAGTCGCAGCAGCATCACTGGTGGACGCTGACGCTTGTCGCCGCCGCCGTCCTCATGGTGACGACGGGTGCGCGCCAGTCGCTTGGGCTGTTCGTCTCCCCGCTCAACACGTCGACCGGGCTCGGCGTTGTGACGATCAGTTTCGCCCTGGCCGTCGGTCAGTTTGTCTGGGGCGCCGTGCAGCCCATCGCCGGTGCCGTGGCGGACCGCTACGGCCCGGGTCGCGTGCTTGCGGCCGGCCTGGTGATCATGGCGCTGGGCAGTGCGCTGACGCCCTTCGTGTCGAGCGGGTTCGGGCTGGTCCTGACCGTCGGTCTTCTGTCGGCCGCCGGGGCGGGCGCGGGCAGCTTCTCGGTCCTGATCGGCGCTGCCGCCCAGCACGTGCCCGCGACCCGGCGCGGTACGGCGGCTGGCGTGATCAACGCCGGCGGCTCTTTCGGGCAGTTCCTGTTTGCGCCGCTCGTGCAGAAGCTGATCAGCGTGCTCGGGTGGACAGGAGCCATGTGGAGTCTGGCGGTGCTGACGCTGGCGGCGCTACCCGCGACACGTGTCCTGCGGCGCAGTTCGGACGCGTCGGCGGCCGCCACGCACGTGGCAGCGGGTGACCGCGGCGTCCGGCACGCGATCGGCACCGCGCTCAGGAATCCGAGTTACCTGCTGCTGCATGCGGGTTTCTTTACCTGCGGTTTCCACATCGCATTTCTCGTCACGCACCTGCCGGGTGAAGTCGCGTTATGCGGACTGCCGCCCAGCGTCGCCAGTTGGTCGCTCGCGCTGATCGGCCTCGCCAATGTCGCGGGCAGCCTCGCCGCCGGACAAGCGGTCAACCGCTTTCGCAGCAAATACATCCTTTTCTGGATGTACCTCTCGCGGACGGTGCTGATCGTGATCTACTTGCTGGCACCTAAATCGACGCTGACGTTCTACGCGTTCGCGATCGGCCTGGGCCTGACGTGGCTGGCCACCGTACCTCCGACCGCAGGGGTCGTCGGCAAGCTCTTCGGTACGCGGTATCTGGCCACGCTCTTTGGGCTGACGCTGCTGTCGCACCAGATCGGCGGCTTCTTCGGCGCGTATCTGGGCGGCCTGGCCATTGACGGCACAGGCAATTACCTGTGGATGTGGTACGCCGACGCGCTGCTCGCGTTGGCGGCGGCACTGGTCAACCTGCCGATCCGCGAGCCCCTCCACTATCCGCAGACTTCCCGCGCGTGAGTTCGGGCAACAAGACCGTCCGTACACGCGTTCAAGCACGCCGGCCAATCGCGAACAGCCTGCCGGTCACCAGGCCTGAGTGACAGCAAACGCTGCATAGCTGACGCTGAGGCCGACGCGACGAAGGACTGCAGAGGGTCGTGGGCTGCCGGCCAGGCGACACCGGCGAGCGACCGGTCACTACGAAGTCGCCGACGTTCGCAACGTGCCCAGGGACGCTCTCTTCGTGACTGCGGCGCGTCCTCGAACGCCCGCTGGCAAGCTTCTTCGTGAAGCGGCCACCAGCGGGCCTTCGTGACGCGTCGAAAGGCTATCCCTCTTGTCGTATTACGTTCATCGTAATATCATGCGCTCATGATCCGGAGCTTTCGCTGCAAGGACACGCAGGCCTTGTTCGAAGGTGGACATCCGAAGCGCTTCCGCGCCATCGAGATGGTCGCGACCCGCATGCTGGCGATGCTGGACGCGGCGAAGACGCTGGACTTTATGCGTTCGCCGCCGGGCAATCGGCTCGAGGCGCTCGAGGGTGACCGGGCAGGGCAATGGAGCGTGCGCATCAACGATCAGTGGCGGCTGTGCTTCGTGTGGACCGACTCCGGTCCGGACCAGGTCGAGATCGTTGACGATCACTGAAGGAGTGTGGCGATGGGGCGAACTGCCAACCGAATGCGCGCGGTGCATCCGGGCGAAGTGTTGCGTGAAGAGTATCTGGCGCCATTGAGCCTGAGCGTGAACGCCCTCGCCATGGCGCTGGGAGTACCTGCGACGCGCATTCACGAAATCGTGAAGGAACGCCGCGGCATCACTGCCGACACGGCCGAGCGGTTGGCGCGCTACTTCGGGGGCGATGCCGCGTCGTGGCTGGCGCTGCAAGCCGACTACGACCTGAAGACCTTGGCCACACGGGACGACATTGCTCGCAAGGTATCGCCGCGCGAGGGCGCGCCTGCATAGCACATGGCCAGGTTGCTCGAGGAGATTCATCCCGGCGAGATCCTGCTGGAGGATTTCATGGAGCCCATGGGCATCAGCGCCCGCCAGCTCGCGGCGGACATCGACGTGTCGCCCAGCAGGATCAGCGGTTTGGTGAACGGTCGGCGCCCCATCACGGCGGACACCGCGCTTCGGCTCGGGATGTTCTTCGGCATGGAGCCCCGGTTCTGGCTCAACCTGCAGTGCGAGCACGACATCCGGGTCGCAGATCGGGAACTGCGCGCGAAGCTCGCGCCGAGGATCCGCGTCTTTCAGCCGGCCGCCGTCTGATAACCCGCTCTCGATGCTGCGTGTGACCGAATCGTGAGAGTCGGCTCGCGGTCGCAACGGGGGCGCCGATGATCTTCACTGAACAGCAAATATCGCCATCTCGTCGAATATCGGATGCAACGCCGCTCCGAGGCCGGGCGATGAAGTTGCGTCGGCACGCTAACAGCAGCGATGTTGTCGTGCGAGCAGCGCGTTATCCGTGAGGGGGACGGCTGCGGCGGTCAGGCGTCGTGCTGCGGGCTTCGCAGGTGCGGGCTTGGAGGTCACGAGATCGTTCGTGTCCCAAGCGACGCGGCAATGAGGTCCTTGGCGAACGATCGTGGACCGGCGACCAACGCGCGGATTCGCCCCTCGATCTCGTCAGTCCATCCGCCGTTCCTCGCGGCAGCCAGGGTGCTCGAGCACGCGGCGCGCACGTCGACACCCGTGATCTCGTAGCCATGGCCGGCGGCGATCCAGCGCAGGGCGGCGAGGCCTGCCTCGGCGGCGAACCGGGGTTGCGTG
>JAJTYR010000096.1 GCA_021463505.1 Burkholderiaceae bacterium
CTCCCGCCGGCGCGGCTGGCGCGCCGGCGGGAGCCGCCGCTGCCGTGCCCGCAGTGACTCCCGCGGTGGCCGCGGCCGCGGGGGCTCCCACACAGGTGACGCCCGAATGAACCCCTTGTCGACTCCGCGCGTCGTCGCGCTCCTCACGGTCCTCGGGATCCTGACTGGCGGTGCGGGTGCGCTCGCCGCCTCTCAGGGCTCGAACCTGCCGCCGATCCCGATCGAGCTGTACGTGGGACAGGTGCACCTGATCCGCGCGGGCGAACTGAGGCGGGTCGCGGTGGGCAACGGCAAGGTGATCCAGGCCACGGCGCTCGATGGTGGCCAGGTGCTGGTGATTCCCGAAGCAGCGGGGCAGAGCACGTTGCACCTGTGGGCCAGGGACGGCACCGAGACCAGCTTCGCGATCAGCGTCGTGCCCGCCGACGCCAATCGCCTGCTCGACGAGATCCGCGCGCTGCTCGGCGAGACGAGCCGGGTGCGCGCGCGCATCGTCGGCGACAAGGTGGTGCTCGAAGGCAGCGAACTGTCCGAGGAGGAGGCGACGCGGATGACCGAGATCGCACGACGCTACCCGCAGGTGGTCAATCTCATCAGCCGCGTCGGCCTCGAGCGGATGATCGAGATGGACGTGCGGATGCTCGAGATCCGCCGCGACCTGCTCGAGGACATCGGCGTGCGCTGGAACGCCAGTCTGCAGGGACCGAGTTTCGGCATCCTCGGCGATCTCCACCGCAGCCGTGCGTTCCAGGCGGGCGGCGCTGCCGCCGAAGCGGGTCTCGAGACACGTACGCGCGTTGCGCCGTTCGCGACGATGCTCGGCCTCGCCGGTTCGATCACGTCGATGATCAACCTGCTGGTGAAGAACGGCGACGCGGTCGTGCTCGCTGAGCCGCGCCTGTCGTGCCGCAGCGGCGGCTCGGCACGCTTCGTCGCCGGCGGCGAATTGCCGGTGCCCTTCGCCAGCGGCCTGGGTACCGTGTCGGTGGGTTTCAAGGAATACGGCGTGAAGTTCGACGTGAGCCCGGTGGCCAGCGAGTCGGGCGTCATCGCCGCGAAGATCGCCACCGAGATCTCGGCCATCAACTTCGAGATCCAGGTGCAGGACGTTCCCGGCCTGCTCAAGCGCCGCGCCGAAACCGAGGTGAACCTGCGCGAGAACGAGACGCTGGTCATCGCCGGGCTGCTCACCGAGGAGTCGTCGAAGTCGATCGACCGCGTACCCGGGCTGGGGACGCTGCCGATCCTCGGGCAGCTGTTTCGCTCGCGCGATTTTCGCGATCGCAAGACCGACCTCGTGGTGTTCATCACGCCGCGCTTCGTCACGCCGGAGAGCCCTGCGCAGCGCGAGGCCGTCGAGCGCAGCGCACGGGAACTCGGTCAGGCGCGCGAGCAGCTCCGGATGGCAGACTGACATGCTCACACTGATCGTCGAAGCGCAGGACGATGCGCCGAAGGCGCTGCGGATTGCCCGTTTTCCGAGCCGCATCGGTCGCCAGGCCGACAGCGACGTGCGTCTCGCGGGCTGGCGGGTGGCGCGGGTGCACGCCGAAATCCACCGCATCGAGCACGGCTTCAAGCTGGTGGATCGGGGCAGCCTCGGCGGTACCTGGGTCAACGGCGAGCGCATCGTCGAGTACGCGCCGCTGGCCGAGGACGACGAGATCACGATCGCCGGCTACCGATTGCGGGTGCATCCGCAGGCGCAGGGCTCGGCAGGCGATCGGCACGCCGGCGCGCGTTCCGCGGGCGAGAGCGACGCGCGAGTCGATGCCGGAGCTGCCGTACGAGGCGATCCCCGAGGCGATCCGCGAGACGATCCCCAAGGCCATCCACAAGACGCTTCACAAGACGATCTGCAGGGGCGTTCGTCATCTGAAGCGTCTCCTGCAACGCAGCGCCACGTGCCCCCGCTCGGGACAACCGCGTACGCCAGTGCCGACCTCGAGTGGCGCCGGCTGCTGCATCGACGACTCCTCGCCGCGATCGACTTGCGGCGCCAGGATGTCCGCCAGCTCAGCGCCGCCCAGTTGCGCCAGCAGATCGAGCAACTGCTGCGCGAGCTGCTCGACGACGATCGTGCGTTGCCGGTGCAGGTCGACCGCGAGCGGCTCGTCGGTGAGGTGCTCGACGAGGCGGTCGGACTGGGGCCGCTCGAGCCGCTGCTGCGCGACGACACGATCACCGAGATCATGGTGAACGCGCCCGACGAGATCTACGTCGAGCGCGACGGGCGCCTCGAGCGCGCCACGGCCGCGTTCACCGGCGAGGACGCGGTGCGCGCAACGATCGATCGCATCGTCACGCCGGTCGGGCGCCGGGTGGACGAAGGTTCACCGATGGTCGACGCACGGCTGGCCGACGGCTCGCGGGTGAACGCGGTGATCGCGCCGTTGGCGATTCGCGGGCCCTCGATCACGATCCGCCGCTTCAATCATCGGCTCTACGGGCCGCAGGACCTGGTCAGGAGCGGCTCGGTGTCGCAGCCGATGCTCGATTTCCTTGCGGTGTGCGTGCGTACGCGACGCAACATCGTCGTCTCGGGCGGCACCGGTTCGGGCAAGACCACGCTGTTGAACCTGCTGTCGAACCTGATTCCGCCGGATGAACGGGTCGTCACGATCGAGGATGCCGCCGAGTTGCGCCTCGCCCACGCGCACCGCGTGAGCCTCGAAGCGCGGCCTGCCAATGCCGAAGGTCGCGGACAGGTGACGATCCGTGACCTCGTGCGCAACGCATTGCGCATGCGCCCCGACCGGATCGTGGTCGGAGAGTGCCGTGGCGGCGAGGCGATCGACATGCTGCAGGCGATGAATACCGGCCATGACGGCTCGCTCACCACGGTGCACGCGAACAGCCCGCGCGACGTGGTCTCGCGCCTCGAGACGATGGTGTTGATGGCCGACGTGGAGATTCCGGTGCTCGCGATCCGTGAACAGGTCGCCGCGGCGATCGACATCGTCGTGCACCAGGCCCGTATGACCGACGGGCGTCGCAGGGTGGTGGAGATCGTCGAGTTCACCGGCCTCGAAGGCCAGCGCGTGCTGATGCAGCCGCTGTTTCGCTTCGACCGGCGCGCCACCGTCGATGGCGCGGGCGGGCGCTTTACCGGTTGCGGCAACCTGCCGCAGTTCTATGAGGTGCTGCGCGGCGAAGGCATCGACTGCGATCTTTCGATTTTCCGGGAGGTGAAATGACCACGGTCGCCTCGATCGGGCTGTGGCCGGTGCTGTTCGCGGTGTTCGCGGGCGCCGCCGCGCTGCTCGGTCTGGGCACGCTGATCGGAGGCCGGGTCGCGCAGCGCCATCGCGAGCGTTTCGAGCGCACGGTGGGCACGCGCATGCGCGAGTCGTTCCTGTTCGTCGACACTGCGCGCCTGTTCGTGCTGCAGCACCTGGCGGGCGCCGCAGCGACGCTGGCCGCCTGGCTGCTGAGCGGGCGATGGCAGGTCGCGTTGCTGGTCGCGCTCGCCGCCGGCGCGATCCCGTCGCTGGTTCTGCGCCGCTTGCGCGCCCGCCGGGTGGAGGCGTTTCGCCAGCAGATGCCCGACCTGTTGATGCTGGTGGCAGGGGGTCTGCGAGCCGGAAGCGGGCTCGGGCAGGCGCTCGCGCAGGCGGCTGCCGAGATCGAACTGCCTGCGCGCCAGGAGCTGGGGCTGCTGCTGCGCGAGCAGCGCCTCGGCGTGGGGCTCGACGAGGCGCTGGGAGGCCTTGCGCGGCGCATGCCGATCGAGGAGACGACGCTGTTTGCGTCGGCCCTGCGCATCGGCGCCGAGTCGGGCGGCAGCATGGCCGCCACGCTCGAATCGCTCGCCGAGGCAACGCGCCGCAAGCTGGCGATCGAGGGCAAGATCCGCGCGCTCACCGCGCAAGGCCGGTTGCAGGCCTGGGTGATGGGCGCGCTTCCGGCGGTGCTGGCGGTGCTGTTGTTCCTGGTCGAACCGGTGGCGATGCGCGCACTCGTCGACACCTGGCAGGGGTGGGCGGTATCCGCGACGGTGGTGGCGTTGCAGGCGGTCGGCGTCGTGCTGATTCGCCGGATCGTGGCGATCGACGTATGAGTGGCCGGCTGCTGCTGTCACTGGGCGCGATCTTCGTAGCGATCGTTGCGCTGCTGCTGTCGCTGGCCAGCGCCTGGAGCCGGCCGCTGCCACTGGCGCCTGTGCCGACCGTGCCGCTGCCGCTGTTTTGGCGGCCTGCCTGGCCGTTCGTACGCCGGCTCGCTCCGGCGGCGGGCCGGTGGATCAGCGCATTGCAGCGCGAGCGACTGCACGAGTTGCTGTCGCGCGCGGGTCTCGATCGCGCGGTGGCGCCTGAGCAACTGGTTGCCGCTCAGGCCGTGGCTGCCGTGGTGGTGGGTAGCATCGTGTTGCTCGGCGTCGGGGCGGGCGGCGTGCTCTCGGTCTGGGCCGCAGCACCGGCAACGGTGCTCGGTGCGATGCTGCCGCGGATCGCCATGCGCGAGCGCGCCACGCGTCGCCGCCACGCGATCCTGCGCCGGCTGCCGCACGACCTCGATCTGATCACGCTTGCGGTGGAGGCCGGCCTGAATCTGGGTGCGGCACTCGGGCAGGCCGCGCGGCACGGGCCGCCGGGCCCGCTGCGCGACGAATGGCAGCGCCTGTTGCGCGACGTGCGCGCTGGCCAGCCGCGTCACGAGGCGCTGCACGCGCTTGCCGCGCGCGTCGGGCTGCCCGCCATCTCCAGCATGGTCGCCGCGCTGCTCACAGCCGAGCGCCAGGGCGCGAGCCTCGCGCCGATCCTGCGTGCGCAGGCCGAACAGCGTCGCACCGAGCGCTTCCTGCGCGCCGAGCGGCTCGCGATGGAGGCGCCGGTGAAGATGCTGTTCCCGCTGGTCGTGTGCATCTTCCCCGGCACGTTCGCGATTCTGCTGTTTCCGGTGGTGCATCAGTTACTGAGCGAGGGCGTGCTGTGAAATGCCGCGCAACGGGCCTGCACGAGCTGCGGTTTTTCGGCCTCGATGGTCAGCCGACGTGCATCCGTGTGGCGCGCGCCTGCCATTTCGTCGCGCGGCTGCGTGGCCTGATCGGCCAGGCAGCGCCAGCGGCCGGGCAGGGTCTGTGGATCGAGCCTTGCTCGGCGGTGCACACCTTCGGCGTGCCCGATCGCCTCGATCTCGCATTCGTATCGGCCCGCATGGTCGTGCAGCGGATCGACGCGGCGGTGCCGCCGCGGCGCATTTGCATCGGTCATGGCGCGTGCAAGGTGCTGGAGATGCGCGCCGGCGAGGCGGCGCGCATCGGGCTGCGCGCGGGCATGCGGCTCGAGTGGGCGGTCGGGATGGGCATGCAGACCGTGAGTGCCGGCGCTGCACCTGGAGAGAAGCGATGAGACTTCGTGCGCATGACCATTCCGCGCCGATACGCTTGCGGCGCGGCGTACCGATGATCGCGGCCGCTGCCGTAGCGATACTCGGTGCGTGCACCACGCAGGCGATGCAGCCGATGCAGGCGGCGCCAATGACGTCGTCGGACGGGGCGGCACAGACCGCGTCGATGCCGACCGCCGGAATGCCCGACGCGTCGATCGATGCGTTCGATCCGCCGCCGGCCGCTGCTTCCACGGCCACTCGCGCCGATCTCGCAGGTTTGCTGAGCGAGGGCGAGGCGGCCTATCGCGCCCGGCGCAACGATGCGGCGCTCGCCGCCTTCGAAAAGGTCGTGGCGCTCGACGCCGATCAGGCACTGGCCTGGTTGCGCATCGGCAACCTGCACCAGCAGCGCCGCAACTGGTTCAAGGCGCTGGGTGCTTACCGGCGGGTGGCCGCGCGTTCCAGCGGCGACGGCCTCGATCCGGCGCTGCGGGCCAAGGCGCTGTACAACCTCGCAATGATCAATCTCGAACTTGCGCAGCAGACGCTGCGCACGCTCGAGAGCATCGGACCGCCCGCAGCGGCGGCGGGGCCGCGCGAGCCCTTGTCGGCAGCGGTGGCCGCAGCACGACGACGCCTCGAAGCCTTCGCGTCGCCGGACGAGCGCGCCGCAGTGTCCGGCCCCGCAGCGGCCGGGTCGACCGGCTCGCGC
>JAJTYR010000097.1 GCA_021463505.1 Burkholderiaceae bacterium
TCGCCGCTCTGCGGCGCCGCGCCGCAGAACTCGGCTTCGCGGTTACGCCCACGGCCGCAACTGCATAAATGCCTCAGCCGTGAACTTGTTTCTCAGGAGTGCGCGACCGGTAAGACAAGTTGCTGGCCGTCGCGCGGTCCAGGTCGACCAAGTGACATCCGCAAGCGCGACACCTGCCTGCCCGTCGTGCGGATCGCCGATGATGCGCCGGACCGCGAGGCGTGGACCGAACGCCGGAAGTGCATTCTGGGGCTGCTCGACGTATCCGACCTGCAAAGGCACACGCATGCCGGGCCGGTCGGTTAACGACAACAGGGATCAGCCTGGTAGACGGCGGTCTTAGTCACAGTGTGCCGCTCTTCAGCTGTCACGACATGCCGACCTAACGGCGATCGACCAAGACAAGGTACGCGCTTCGGGGTATGGTTCTCTCGAGAGCGAGACTGGAGGGAGTGTGGCTGAACGGTCCTACGAGCCGATCTGCATTAGTGACCTATCCCGACTGGGCGAACTGGCGGCGGGGGATCGGGCGTCATTCTTCCGCCGCAATCCCGACACTGCTCGCCTGTACGCAGATCGGCTAGGGCGTGTTAACACTAATTGACCGAGTAGCGTCGATGAGCGAAACTGCTCGTCATGGAAATCACACCCGAGCAGTTCGCACGTATCGAGCATTGTCTACCGAGGCAGCGCGGCAACGTCAGCATGAGCAACCTGCAGGTGATCAACGCCATGCTGTACGTGGCCGAACACGGTTGCAAATGGCGGGGCCTGCCCAAGCGGTTCGGCAATTGGCACACGATCTACACGCGCATGCGCCGCTGGACCAGGGCGGGTGTGCTCGACAAGATGTTCGAGGAATTGCAGCGCGAGCAGGTGGTGCGCATCAAGATCGAGGCCGTGTCGCTCGACAGCACGAGCATCAAGGTGCATCCCGACGGCACCGGCGCTCTAAAAAAAACGGCGCGCAAGCCATCGGCAAGTCACGCGGCGGATGGAACACCAAGGTTCATATGGTTGCCGCGGATGCTCGAACGGCCGTGACGTTCTGCCTGTCGCCCGGCCAGGCTCACGATGCGCCCGAGGGCCGGCGGTTGCTCCAGGCACTGGGACCAGCGAATCGGCCGGTGCACCTGATCATGGACCGGGCCTACGAAGGCAACGAGACGCGGCAGTTGGCGTTGGAACTGGGCTTCGTCCCGGTGGTGCCGCCGATGAAGACGCGAATCGATCCGTGGGAGTACGACCGGGAAATGTACAAGCGCCGCAACGAGGTCGAACGGTTGTTCCGGCGCCTGAAGGGTTACCGGCGCATCTTCTCGCGCTTCGAGAAGCTGGACGCGATGTTCCTCGGCTTCCTGAGCTTCGTGCTCGTGGCCGACGGACTTCGTGGTTTGTGTTAACACGCCCTAGTCGCCGTCGCGCTCTGTCAGGGCGCGGCATTGCACTTTCTACACGGGCAGAATGGTGTCAAAGACTTCGACGTATGGAGTTTCTACGCTGCGCACCCCGAGCGCCCCTTTCCATATAGACGTAGAGGCATCGCGGATTTCGGCGATCCAAAGTTCGGCACATCCGATGACAGCCCAGCGTTCATCGGGCGCCGCGTTGACCTTTTGGGACGTTCAAAACTACGCGAGGGGACGACAGCTTCGGCGCGATTTCTCGCCCAGAAGGCCGTCATCATGATCGCGCCCACTCAGTACATCGGCGTGGTTGTGTGGCCCGATCCTCCACGCCGGGCGGCGTCCCTCGCCCGCGACACTCTGTGAGATTGGGTGCCCACCTGGATCAGAGCCCGACAGTCGCGCCGGCACTAGTGGGCCGACGAGGGGTTAGAGCTCCGCAGGCGAGCGAGGTCGAGCCCTTCAGCAAGCGCAGCGCCGAGGACGGCAACGGCCCTTGTCGAGTCTCTCTATCAGCCGCGCGCGATCTCGCGCGAAGGACGTTCCAGTAATCGGCGACGGTTGCGAAATCCGTGAGGTTGGCGGCATGCCTCGCGAGCGCAATGAGGTCGTCGGCGGGCATGCGCGCATCATGAATTTGTATGTTCGTCTTGTAGCGCCTCCTCGGCGGCGCCGGGACCTTCCCTTCAGCAACCTGGCTCCCGCTTGTCGCTAGCGCCATAATCCATCGTCGCCGGAACTGGCTCCCCAACAACCTTCGAGAAGACGCTGTCGAATCCGCGGATCATCGTCGTGACCGATACACAATCGAACCTTCCGCTAACCGCCGCCTACACCCCCCTCGACGCCCGCACCTTCCACTCCAGCGCCTTAACCCGCGGCCCCTGGGACCCCGGCCACCAACACGCCGGCCCGCCCATCGCCCTGGTCTGCCGCGCCGTCGAGCAAGCCGCCCACGAGCACGGCCTCACCCACATCGCCCGCCTCACCGCCAACCTCCTGCGTCCCGTCCCGATCGGCGACTTGATCGTCGAAGTCATGACCGACTACGTCGGCCGCAACGCCGGGCACTTCTCCGCGCACCTGATGGCCGGCAACAAGGACGTGGCCCGCTTCACCGCGCTGGCGCAGCGCGAGTCGCCGGTCGAACTGCCGGCGGTACTTCCCGGCCATCCGCTGCCCGTCGCACCGCTCGCGCCCGAGGCGTCGCCGGCAGCGAACTTCCCCTTCGCCGGCCGAGCGGTCGGCTACGCCGACCTGGTGGAGACACGGATCGCGCGTGGCGAGTTCTGGCGGGGCCCCTGCGCGGTCTGGTTCCGCCTGCGCCATCCGCTGCTGGAGGGCGAGACGCCCAGCCCCTATCAGCGGGTCGCGGTCGCCGCCGACTCCGGCAACGGCATCAGCGCCGTGCTCGACTACCAGCGCTACAGCTTCGTGAACTCCGATCTCACGATCAACCTGCTGCGTCGACCCGTCGGCGAGTGGATCTGCCTCGATGCCCGGACAGCCTTGGGCGCCGACGGCGGAGGTCTCGCCGAATCGGCGCTCTACGACGCTCACGGCCTGATCGGGCGCGCGACACAGAGCTTGGCGGTGCGCTCCCGCGCATCCTGAACCGGTCCATTCCCTGGCTTCAACGCGAATGCCGCGAGCTCGAAGTGCGCGACGTCGGCGCTCGCGAATACACGGCGATCCTGGAGTACGAGCTGCCTCGCGACTCGCGCCGACCCGATGTCATCGTGCTGGAGCGCGGCTGCGCCGCGGTGCTCGAACTGAAGGGCGCGCTTCACGCTTCGCAGGCAGCGATCGACCAGGCCATGGGCTACGCCCGCGACTTGCGCGCCTACCACGCGGCCTGCGCCGATCGCTCGGTGACGCCCGCCCTGTTGGTGCGTGGCGGCGGTTCGATGCCCATCGAGCGCGATGGCGTCTACGTGGTCGGCCCCGAGGGTCTCGATGCACTGCTCGAAGCGCTGTCGGCCGACGGCGCGCCGATCGTCGATGCCGAGGAGTTCCTGGCGCTCGACGCCTACGCGCCCTTGCCGACCATCGTGCAGGCGGCGCGCGAATTGTTCCATCGGCGCGAACTGCCGATGATCGAGCGGGCGCGGGCCGCGACCGATCCTGCGCTGCGCTACATCTCCGGGATCGCTCGCGAAGCGGCGCGCACGCGCACGCGCCACCTCGTGCTGTTGAGCGGCGTTCCCGGGTCGGGCAAGACGCTGGTCGGTCTGCAGCTGGTTCACGCGCATTGGCTGGACGAGATCTCGGTCCGGCGGGCGAACGGCCGGATGATGCCGCCCGCGGTGTACCTCTCCGGGAACGCCCCGCTGGTGCAGGTCTTGCAGCACGCGCTGCAGGACGCGGGCGGAGGAGGCCGGACCTTCGTCCAGGCGATCAAGGAGTACGTGCGACAGCACTCGCGGCCCGGCCGTCCGGTGCCGCCCGAGCACCTGATCGTCTCCGACGACGCGCAGCGCGCCCACGATGCCGAACGGGTCGCGCACGTGCACGGCAGCGAGGTCGGGCTCTCGGAGCCCGAGCACCTGATCGAGTTCTGCGAGCGCATCCCGGAGTGGTGCGTGCTGGTCGCGCTGATCGGCAACGGGCAGGCCATCCACGTCGGCGCGCTCGTACCTGCGCGAGCGCTACGCGGATGCACGCTTCGCCCGCTACGGGATCGTCGCGTCGTCGAAGGACAAGTGGCTGCCGAAGCACGGCGTGGACAACACCTTCCAGACGACGAAGCAGTTGCGCGTCGGGCCCTGGTACAACGCCGATCCGCCGGATTCGCAGTCGTGCTGCCGCTTGCAGACGGTGGCGACCGAGTTCTCGTCGCAGGGGCTCGAACTCGATTGCGCGCTGCTCGCGTGGGGGTCCGACCTGCTGTGGACCGACGGCGGATGGTCGATCGAGTTCGCCGGCACGAACCGTCCGCGACTGAAGGACCCGCTGTCGGTGCGCAGGAACGTCTATCGGGTGCTGCTGACGCGCGGGCGGGACGGGACGGTGGTGTTCGTGCCGCCCGAGGCGAGGATGGACGTGACGTACGAGCGGCTGCTGGCGGTGGGGATGCGGGAGCTTCGGCAGGGCGGCGCCAGGTAACCCGTCACCACAGTCCGCGAACCAACGTGGCCGCAACAAAGAGATCGATCAAGGGCACGACGAACGCCTGTCATCGCAAGTGCGACTTCATCCGCTCGGAACCCGCACGTCTGCCGACCGTTTGGCTCATCCGAATGGGTCCTGGATTTGAGCGGCCGAAGGCCGCGTTGAGCGCGCTGGACTGATGCCCCCCCCCTCAACCGCAGTGGCCGCCGCTGCAGCAGTCGCCGCTGTCGGGGTGCGGCTTGACGGTCGACGCTGCGCTCCAGAGGGCCAGCTCGGCCCGCGTGGGGTAGCGCCCGGCGAGCGCCTGCTGGCCGTCGATCAGGACCAGCGGCAGCGCGTCGGCACCCACCGTGTCGATGTAGGCCTTGACCTGCGGGTTGCGCAGGAACTCGGGCGCGTCGCTCGCGAACTCGTAGTGCTCGATGTCGGCGCCCTCCCCGCGGGTGCGCGCGATGTCCGCCATCGCCTCGAGGCGCTTCGGCGCATTGCGCCCCGCCTCCGAACGTGCCGACTCGAAGATCTGGATGCGGGTCATCGAAGCGTGTCCTGCAAGGTGGAGTACCGGAAATTGTCGTTCGGACCACGGGGGCGCAGCATGATCGCGGTCAACGGCCGGAGGCGCTCTCGTAGCGAACAGGCGGGTTAGAAGATATACTTCGCACGCACTTTAAAACCCGAAACCGGAGAACTGGCAGCCATGAGAGAAGTCATCCGCCCGAGAGCCGTGGAGTCTGCAACGATCAGCGAAGCAGTTCCGGCGACGATCGACGTCCGTACGATCGCGCCGGGCGAACGCCACGACCGGATCTTCTCCGCGTTCAAGGCTCTGCCGCAGGGCGGCGCGCTGGAGTTGATGAACGATCACGACCCCCAGCCGCTGCACCGCCAGTTCAAGTCGAGCTTCCACGGCCTTTTCACCTGGGACTACCTCGAGCAGGGTCCGGACCTCTGGCGCGTGCGCATTGGCAGGGCACCCGGCAACTGCTGCGGCAGCTGCAGTTGAGTTGATCGCCGGGCGCGGCATCGCCAACCCCACCGGCACGATCCTCAGCGCGGCGCTGTTGCTCCGCCACAGCCTGGGCCTGGACGCTGAGGCAATCATGGTTGAGCAGGCAGTCGAAGCAGCGTTGGCAGCAGGCGCCCGCACCGCCGATATCGCGTCTGATCTTGCGCTGGCGCTCAGCACATCGGCATTTACCGATCGTGTGCTGGACGCTCTGGCCGGCGTGGATCGCGAGCGCTAACCGGGGTCGCTTCTGCGTCAAGCTTCTATTAGTACTACAGCGTACCGCACTTCCAAACGCGTTGTGGTAGACTTGCGCTGCGCGTTTTTTTGCCTGGCGGAAACCGGGTATGATTGCAAGG
>JAJTYR010000098.1 GCA_021463505.1 Burkholderiaceae bacterium
CGTTACGTTTGCCGATGACTCGTTCTCGGCATGTAGCTCGGCGCGGCTCGCCGCGCAACCTACGACTCAGGAGACCAGCCACCCGCCAATGTGCGGGCGCCCATGGTGTCTAGTCCTTGCGGCCCTGCTTGAGCAGGCGCTGGCGCTCGCGCTGCCACTCGCGCTCGCGCTCGACCTCGCGCTTGTCGTGCTGCTTCTTGCCGCGCGCCAGTCCGATCTCCACTTTCACCCGTCCGCGCGTGTAGTGCAGGTCCAGCGGCACGAGCGTATAGCCGGCGCGTTCGACCTTGCCCACGAGCCGGGCGATCTGCGCCGCGTGCAGCAGCAGTTTGCGGGTGCGCACCGGATCGGGCTTGACGTGCGTGGATGCCTCGGGCAGCGCCGTGATGTGCGCGCCGATCAGGTACAGCTCGGCGCCGCGCACGATCACGTAGCCTTCCTTCAACTGCGCCCGCCCGGCGCGGATCGCCTTGACCTCCCAGCCTTCGAGCGCGATGCCGGCCTCGATGCGCTCTTCGATGAAGAAGTCATGTGTGGCTTTTTTGTTCTGGACGATGCTCATTGTCTAAAATCCGCCCCGGGGCTGCATTGTGCCCCGGAATGCCGCCCGGGAATCTGTCGCACAGCCCATGCCGCCCGTACACGCCGTCCACAGGTCTGTTCTGCTGCCCTACAGCGCCCGGCAGATGTTCGAACTGGTCGAACGCGTCGAGGACTATCCGCGCTTCCTCCCATGGTGTGGCGGCACCGAGGTGGCGCGACTGAGCGGCGCCGGGGTGCTCGCGACGGTGACGATCGACTACCGCGGAATCCGCCAGCGCTTCACCACCGTCAACCTGAACCAGCCGCACGAGGCGATTTTGATGCGCCTGCGCGAGGGCCCGTTCACCCGCCTGGAAGGCGAATGGCGGTTCCGCAGCCTGCGCGAGGACGCGTGCAAGGTCGAGTTCTCGCTCGATTACGTGTTTGCCCGCGGATTGCTCGGGCGCGCGCTTGCCCCGGTATTCGACCAGATCGCGCGCTCGTTCATCGACGCGTTCGTGCGCCGCGCCGAGCAGGTCTATGGCCACTGATGCCGTGCACGGCGGCAGGGACGTGGAGGCACTGATCCGTGCCGCGGAGACCGGCACGCCGGCGCGCATCGAAATCGAGCTGGTCTGGGTCGCACCCGACCAGTCGATCGGGCAGCGCAGGTTCGCGCTGCCACGAGGCGCGCGGGTGGCCGACGCCCTCGCGGCGCTGCGCGCCGACGCGAGCGCGTCCGAAGTGTGCGAACGACTGGTGCGCGGCGAGTTGCAGCTGGCGATCTACGGCGAGCGCTGCGAACCCGGTGCGACCCTGCACGCCGGCGATCGCATCGAATTGCTGGCGGAGCTGCGTGTCGACCCGAAAACCGCGCGCCAGCGGCGCGTCGAGAAGCGCCGGGCGCTCGAGCCGCGCAGCAAGTGGCGCGGCAACCAGGGACAGTGAGCGGGCCCTGACCGGCGGGTTCAGCCCGCGCCGGTGCAGCTGCGCGCGATCTCCTGGCGGATGGTCTCGGCGCGACGCGCGCGCTCGGCGTCGTCGAGCACCTGGCGTTCGCCACTGGCGTCGACGAGCGAGACCCGCGCACCGCTCTCGAGCGTGCGCAGCGACGTGCGTGCATCCTCGCAGGCACGCAGGTTGCGTGCTGCCTGCTCGCGCTCGGTGCGCTGTTTGCTCTGGGCCTCCTCGCGCTCCAGTGCGCGTTTGCGCGACGCCTGCTCCTTTTCGACCCAGTTGCGCGGTGCCGCCGCGCTGATGCCGGTGCCGGCGCCGATCGCGGGCTGAACCGTGGCCGCACCCGCGCCCGCAGCGGCCATCGCGCCTGCGCCCGCGACGGCGGGCGTGGCCGCCTGCGTGCCTGCGCCAGAAGCGGCAGGCGGCGCGCGCAGGATCCGGGAAGCGGGCACGCTCGCAGGTGGGGGTTGATCGGAATAGACCATCCGTCCGGAACCGTCGCGCCACTGCCAGGTGCCGGGGAGCACGGGCACGGCGAACAGCAACCCGGCGACAACGCACAGGAGACGGACGAGGTGATTCGGCAGGCGAGACTGGCGCATGGCGATGGGTCGGGGCAGCGGCGGTGTCCTCGATTGTCCGCGTCGGCGTGCGCCGGTGCCCGCCGCGCGCCGACGGAAGGCGGCGGTGCACGGCCCGACGGGCAGCCGCGAGGGCGCTTGTATAATCGTCTTTTGTGCCCGAGGGTCCCATGCGACTGGCGAAAAAGGCGCTGACGTTCGACGACGTCCTGCTGGTTCCTGCCTTCTCCGAAATCCTCCCACGCGACGCCTCCCTGAAAACCCGCCTCACCCGGCGCATCGCCCTGAACATCCCGCTGGTGTCCGCGGCCATGGACACCGTCACCGAAGCCCGTCTCGCGATCGCCATTGCCCAGGAAGGCGGCATCGGCATCGTCCACAAGAACCTCGACCCCGCGCGCCAGGCAGCCGAAGTCGCCCGCGTCAAGCGCCACGAAGCGGGCATCGTCGCCGACCCGATCACCGTCGCCCCGCAGATGAAGGTGCTCGACGTGATCCACCTCACGCAGCAGCACCGCATCTCGGGGCTGCCGGTGGTCGATGCCGGCAAGGTGGTGGGCATCGTCACCAACCGCGACCTGCGCTTCGAGACCCGGCTCGACGAGCCGGTGAGCCGCATCATGACGCCGCGCGAGCGGCTGGTCACGGTGCGCGAGGGCGCTTCGCTCGAAGAGGCCAAGGCGCTGATGCACCGTCACCGGCTCGAGCGCGTGCTGGTGGTCAACGAGGCCTTCGAACTGCGCGGCCTGATGACCGTGAAGGACATCCTCAAGGCGACCGCGCACCCGGAGGCCTGCAAGGACGAACAGGGCAAGCTGCGCGTGGGTGCGGCGATCAGCGTCGGCGGCGACTCCGAGGAGCGCGCCGAGCGGCTCACGCGCGCCGGTGCCGACGTCATCGTCGTGGACACCGCGCACGGCCACAGCCGTGGCGTCATCGACGCCGTGCGCGCCCTGAAGCGCCGTTACCCGTCGATCGAGATCGTCGCCGGCAACGTCGCCACCGCCGAGGCCGCGCGCGCGCTGCTCGAGGCCGGCGCCGACGCGATCAAGGTCGGCATCGGACCCGGTTCGATCTGCACCACGCGCATCGTCGCCGGCGTGGGCGTGCCGCAGATCACCGCGATCAGCGACGTGGCCGCCGCGCTCGAAGGCAGCGGCGTGCCGCTGATCGCCGACGGCGGCATCCGCTACTCGGGCGATCTGGCCAAGGCGATCGCCGCCGGTGCCGACGCGGTGATGCTCGGCTCGATGTTTGCCGGCACCGAGGAGGCGCCCGGCGAGGTGATCCTGTACCAGGGGCGCTCCTACAAGACCTACCGCGGCATGGGCTCGCTGGGCGCCATGCAGCAGGGCGCGGCCGACCGCTACTTCCAGGATCCCACCGGCAACATCGACAAGCTGGTGCCCGAGGGCATCGAGGGCCGGGTCGCCTACAAGGGGTCGGTGGTCGCGATCATCTACCAGCTGTGCGGCGGCCTGCGCGCGAGCATGGGCTACTGTGGCTGCCCGACGATCGCCGAGATGCGCGCCCGCCCGCGCTTCGTCGAAGTCACCGTCGCCGGCATGCGCGAATCGCACGTTCACGACGTGCAGATGACCAAGGAAGCCCCGAACTACCGCGCCGAGTGAGGGGGCGATGCACGACAGGATCCTGATCCTCGACTTCGGGTCGCAGGTCACGCAGCTCATCGCGCGGCGCGTGCGCGAGGCGCGCGTCTACTGCGAGATCCACCCCTGCGACGTCGACGAGGCGTTCGTGCGCGGCTTCGCGCCCAAGGGGGTGATCCTCTCGGGAAGCCCGATGTCGGCGCACGAGGAGTCCACGGATCGCGCGCCCGACGCCGTGTTCGCGCTCGGCGTGCCGGTGCTCGGCATCTGCTACGGCATGCAAACGATGGCGCAGCAGCTGGGAGGCCGCGTCGAGCCGGGCGCGCGACGAGAGTTCGGCTATGCCGAGGCGCGCGCGCGCGGGCACACGCGGCTGCTCGAAGGGATCGAGGACGCCCGCAACGCCGAAGGCCACGGCCTGCTGAAGGTCTGGATGAGCCACGGCGACAAGGTCGTGGAGATGCCCGCCGGCTTCCAGCTGATGGCCTCCACCGATTCGTGCCCGATCGCCGGCATGGCCGACGAGTCGCGCCGTTTCTACGCGGTGCAGTTCCACCCGGAGGTCACGCACACCCCGCAGGGCGCGAAGATCCTGCAGCGTTTCGTGCTCGACATCTGCGGCTGCCGCCCCGACTGGGTGATGCGCGACCACATCGGCGAAGCGGTCGAGCAGATCCGCAGGCAGGTGGGTGCCGAGGAGGTGATCCTCGGCCTGTCGGGCGGCGTCGACTCCAGCGTGGCCGCGGCGCTGATCCAGCGCGCGATCGGCGAGCAGCTCACCTGCGTGTTCGTCGACACCGGGCTGTTGCGGCTGAACGAGGGCGCGCAGGTGATCGACACGTTCCGGCGGCACATGGGCGTGAAGCTCGTGCACGTCGACGCGAGCGAGCGCTTCATGGCGCAGCTGGCCGGCGTGGCCGACCCCGAGGAGAAACGCCGCGTCATCGGCCGCGAGTTCGTCCACGTGTTCCAGGAGGAGGCCGCGAAGCTCGCCAACGCGAAGTGGCTCGCCCAGGGCACGATCTACCCGGACGTGATCGAGTCGGCCGGCGCGCGCAGCGGCAAGGCCGCCAAGATCAAGTCGCACCACAACGTGGGCGGGTTGCCCGAGACGCTGCACCTGAAGCTGCTCGAGCCGCTGCGCGACCTCTTCAAGGACGAGGTGCGCGAGTTGGGTGTCGCGCTCGGATTGCCGCGCGAGATGGTCTACCGGCACCCGTTCCCCGGACCAGGGCTCGGCGTGCGCATCCTGGGCGAAGTCAAGCGCGAGCACGCCGACCTGCTGCGGCGTGCCGATGCGATCTTCATCGAGGAGCTGCGCAACGCCCGCGAGCCCGACGGCCGCAGCTGGTACGACCTCACCTCGCAGGCTTTCGCGGTGTTCCTGCCGGTGAAATCGGTGGGCGTGATGGGCGACGGGCGCACCTACGACTACGTGGTCGCGTTGCGTGCGGTGCAGACGCAGGACTTCATGACCGCACACTGGGCGCATCTGCCGCACGAGTTGCTCGGACGGGTGTCGAACCGGATCATCAACGAGGTGCGTGGGATAAACCGGGTGGTCTACGACATCTCCGGAAAGCCGCCGGCGACGATCGAGTGGGAATGATTCGGCGTCTTTCAGGGTCTATCAAGGTCTATCGGAAATCTCTGCTAAGTTGTTGTCCCGTATAGAGAACGTCTGTCGAGATCTATCGACATCTATCGGAGGGATGCCTTCCAGTTTGACGGTAAATCTGACGGTAAAAATCTGGCACGGACACCCTCCGAATTTTTTACCGTCAGCGCATTGCAGTCATTGACGGTAAAAAAATAGGCCGAAAAACAATACGGAACAACAACTTAGTGCAGTTGTAGCGGCCAAATCATCGTGACGGTAAAATTCCTCCGAGAGGAGGGACCGCCGATGCTGTCCGATGGCACGCTCAGGGGCATCAAGCCCCAGGCCACCACCTACAAGATCGCCGACCGGGACGGGATGTACGTGACCG
>JAJTYR010000099.1 GCA_021463505.1 Burkholderiaceae bacterium
GCGCCGATGACCGGCGCGCGCGACGGCAGAGGCCGCGCCAGCTCGCGCGCGGCGGCCAGCCACTCCTGTGCGTAGCTGCCGCCGGCCGCGAAGCTGCGCGCGGAAAACGGATGCAGCGGATACTCGATCAGCGCCGGTGCGCCGGCGGAGTCGGGATGGCGCCGGCGCGGGGTTTCGAACGCAGTGTCGGTCGCCGCCGGATCGAGCCGCGCCGACAGGTAAGCGAGCAGTTCGTCGACCAGCGGCGACGGATTCAGCGGCGTGTCGTCGCGCGCATTGCGGCTGCGGCACAGCACCAGCAGCCGGTCGCGCGCGGCGAGCACCGCGTCGAGGAACAGGCCGCGGTCGTCGATCCGCGCGAGCCGGTCGCCGAAGCGCGGCGCGCGGCGCATCAGGTCGAACTCGTCGCGGACGCCCTTGCGCGGAAACGCGCCTTCGTCCATGCCGAACAGGCAGACGACACGAAACGGCACACCGGGCAGGCTGCCCAGCGGGCACACGGTGACCGCGCCCGAAGGCATCGCGGCACTGGCGCCGTGCGCGAGCGCATCGGCGAAGGTGTGCTCGAACGCCGTGCCGTCGAGCACCGCCGGCGGCATGCCGGCCGCGCTCGCCAGCAGGCCGGAGAGCGCATCGCGCGTGCGCTGCAGGCCGGGCGCGTGCTCGCGCACCTCGCCGAACACCGCTTCGAGCGCATCGCCGAGCGCGGCGCACCAGTCGGCGAGCGGCCTCGGGGAACGCGCCGCGGCGTGCAGCGTCGCCAGCGCGTCGCCCGCCGGCAGCCAGGCGTCGAGGATGCGCGCACGCGTACCCTGCGCGCCGGGCACCGCCAGCACGTCGCCCACCGCCTGCTGCGTACCCAGCGCCGCGCCCGCGAGCAGCCGGTCGATCGCCGCGCGCAGACTGTGCTTGGGCGAGCCGTCTTCCTCGTCGAGCCCGCGGCGCGCGCCGGCCGCCTCGAACCAGCGCGCCAGCAACTCGACCTCCGGGGCGTCCAGCGCGAGCGCCTCCATCACCGCCGGATTGCGCATCCAGGCGTCGAGCTCGGGCGCTGCGAGCGGGCGCAGCGCCATCGCGAGCAGTTGCTGCACCGCTGCGACCAGCGGGTCGGCGCGCGGCGCGCGGCCGCTGATCGCAAACGGAATCCGCCGCCCCTCGGGCTGGCTGTCGAACACGCCCTCGATCGCGGCGGCCGCGGCCTCGACGTCGGCACAATAGACGACGACCTCGGAGGGCGCGAGTCGCGGCAGGGTCTCGAAGCACCCGAGCAGCCGCTCGTGCAGGATCTCGGCCTGGCGCACCGCCCCGTGCGCGCCCAGCACCGCGATCGAGCCGTCGTCGCGCGCGAGCCCGCGCCACGGCTCGTCGCTGCGCAGAAACACCGCCGCCTGCAGCGCCTGGAGCGTCCCGGCCGGCGCTGCCTGCACGTCGTCGCCGAACGGCCAGGCTTCGTCGCGGCCCCGCGCATCGGCCTGCACGCCGAAGCGCTCTTCGAGCGACAGCACCTGGGCGACGAAGTCGCGCTGCGCCCTGCCCCAGTTGCCGAGCAGCGACGGCTCGCCCTCGTAGAGCCAGGCGACGTCGGGCCGCTGCTCGCGAATCGCCGCGAGGCTGCGCGAATCGAGCATGTCGGTCCACAGCTCGCGACACGGATCGGGCGCGTAGAGCGACACGTCGATCGACGCCGACAGCTGGCCGAACAGCGCGAACTGCTCGGGCGAGAGGTCGAGGCGCCCGAACAGTGCCACGCGCGAGGCACCGAGCGCGCGTCGCACGAGCCCGTCGTCCGCGGCGAGCAGGCGCGCGAACTGGTCGTACGGATGCTCGTCGCGCACGCCGGGGAGCCGCTCGAGCAGGCGCTGCCACAGCCAGCGCTGCCAGGGCTCGTGCGCGCCCAGCGGCCGCTCGCCGCCGGCCCACTGGCCGCGCTGCCAGCGCGCGAGCCAGTCGCGGCGGTACGCGAGATAGCGATCGAAGCACGCAGCCAGCCCGTCGGCCAGTGCCAGCCGCGCGACGGACCCCTCCTCGCGCAGCCGCTTGCGCACCAACGCGAACTCCGGGCGCTGCGGCAGCTCGTCGAGCAACTGCATCAGCAGCCAGCGAACGCGCGCCGGCTCGAACGGCGATCGCTCCGGCAGCCCGCGCAGCGTCGCGCGCATCGTGCGCCACAGCCAGCGGCCAGCGAACTCCGGCTGCAGCCGGGTGCTGATCCCGTGCTGTTCGGCGTCGCGGCGCTGCAACCAGCGGCCCACGCCGACGCTGGGCACGATCACGGTGCGCTCGGCCAGCGGGTCGGCCGCGCCCTCGCGTTCGCCAGTCGTTTCCCCGCGGGCTGCGCCGTGGCCGCCGGCCGCGTCCGGCGCCTCGTCGAGCGAATCGAGCAGCGCGTCGGCGAGCCGGTCGAAGCGGTGGTCGAAGCGGATGCGCAGCGCCACCGCGGCTCAGAATCGCGAGCCGGGCTCGCGCAGGAACGCTTCCTCGGCAGGCGTCGATTCGCGCCCGAGGATCGTGTTGCGGTGGGGGTAACGTCCGAAGCGCTCGACGACCTCGTAGTGGCGCACGGCCCAGGGCCACGCGCCGCCGGCCAGCGGATCGTCGCGCAACTGCCCGAACAGGCGCAGCGATTCGCGCTGGTCGTCGAGCGACTCGGAGTGCTCGAACGGCAGGTAGCAGAACCAGCGCAGCAGTGGATCGTAGCGAAGGTCCCAGCCTTCGGCGACGATGCGGCGCGCCGCCGCGAGGGCAGCCGCGTCGCCGGCGAACATCTTCGGGGTGTCGCGAAACACGTTGCGCGTGAACTGGTCGAGCACGATGACCAGCGCGGGCGCGGTGTCCGGATCGAGTGCCCAGTGCTCGCAGCCGCCGGCCAGCGCGCGCTCGATCAGCGCGCCGAAGGCGTCGCGGATGTCCTGGTCGAAGACGGGATCCTTGCCGAACCACTGGCTGCGTACCCGACCGCGCTCGCCGCCGTCGGGCCCGTCGAACCAGAACGCGAGCACGCGCTGCGCCTGCGCGTCGCCGGCCTTCAGCTGCATGCGGCGTCCATCAGCAGCGCGTGCTCGAGCTCGCCCGGCGCGGGCTCGCGTCCCAGCAGGAAACCGTTGGGCAGCATCGCCAGCGCCAGCACCAGTCGCTCGAACTCGGGCGCGAAGCCGTCGATGATCGCCTGCGGATCGGGGCACAGCGCGGTGTCGCTCATCACGCCGAACTGCACGCCGCCCGCGTACGACAGGATCGACACACCCACACCGATGTCGCCCGACTGCGGCACCCAGAACATCATCCGCGACAGCGGCACGCCGGCCATGCTGATCGCCTCCGGCGGCCCGGGCACGTTGGTCATCACCGCGCTGGCCTTGCCGGCGAGATATTCGAGGATCTGCGTCTGCAGCAGGTGCGGCAGCAGTCCGGCCGTCCCGAGCATCAGGTAGGCGATGACCGGCTGGTAGCTCGCCTTCAGATCGCGCATGCGCCGGCGCACTTCGCTCACCCGGGCGATCGGGTTGGCGATGCCCACCGGCAGGCACAACGGCACCAGGCCGAAGCGGTTGCCCAGCTCGTGGATCGACTCCGTCGGCGCGCGCAGGTTCACCGGCACCATCGCGCGAAGCTCGCAGTCTTCGGCGACCGCGTCGCCACGACCGAGCAGGTAGCGCCGCAGCGCGCCGGCCACGCAGGACAGCAGCACGTCGTTCACCGACGCGCCCATCCCCCTGCAGACGGCCTTCACCTCGTCGAGCGGCAGCGGGTCGTTCCACGCGAACGCCTTGTGCCCGCCCGGCGTGCCCTTGAGCCGTGTGTGCGTGTCGTCGGACATCAGCACGATGGCGAGCGTGTCGCGCAACATGCGCCCGCCCGCCTGTGCGTAGTCTCCCAGCCGGTCGGGGTGGGCAACCGCGTCGAGCGACTTTGCCACCACCGTTCCGGTGACGTCGATCGCGGCGACCGTGCCCCGGGTGAGTGGCTTCAGCCACGGCTCCCACGGATTCGACCCGAGTTCGGTGTCCTCGTCACCGCGCGACGGCGCTACGTGCGCACCGGCGTCGGTGAGCGAAAGCATCACCCGCACCAGCGCGATGCCGTCGGCGATGCAGTGATGCATCCGCGTGACCATCGCACTGGTGCCGTTGTAGTTCTCGACCAGGTGGAACTGCCACAGCGGATGCGCCGGATCGAGCGGCTGGTTGGCCAGCCGCGCGGTGAGGCGCTGCAACTCGCGGTCACCGCCGGAGGGCAGCTGCACGCGCTTCAGGTGGCGCTCGAGCCGGAAGCGTTCGTCGTCGACCCAGTAGTGGCCGGTGGCGTCGGATTCGACGCGCTGGCGAAAGCGCGCGAACTTCAGCAGCCGCTGCTCGAGCAGCCGCGCCATGTCGTCGCGCGAAACCCGCCGCGCGAACACGAAGACGCCGACGATCATCATGAGATTGCGCGAGCTGTCCATGCGCAACCACGCGGTGTCGACGCTGGACATCCTCTCGCGGGCCATGATTCCTCCGGGTGGGCGGCGCAACGGCCGTCGGGGCGTTGCTATCATACTTGCCGGACAAACCGCGGAGGAATCATGGCCGATCTGAGCACCCGGTTCGAGCAGGCAGTGGCGGAATCGAAGACGCTGCCCGAGCGCCCCGACAACATGACGCTGCTCAAGCTCTATGCGCTGTACAAGCAGGCGAGCGCGGGCGACGTCGAAGGCAAGCGGCCGGGCTTCACCGACATGGTGGGGCGGGCGAAGTGGGATGCGTGGAACGAGTTGAAGGGAACGGGGCGCGACGCGGCGATGGAGCAGTACATCGCGCTGGTCGAGGACCTGAAAGGCTGAAGGTCGGCGCGTCGCGGCTTTTCCCGCGCACGTCGCCACGCTTCGCGCAAAGGCGCGGGCCGGGGCGCTCGGGGCAGTTGGGCGTCGCGCAGGGGGCGGGCCGGCCCAAGGGCGGCGCTGTCTGCGGCGCCGAGCAGCGCAGCGTCGGGGTCGGCGCGCGAAGCGCGCTTCGTACTTCCGACTTGCGGCGACCTGTCTGAGCGGAGCTCGCGAAGCGAGCGCAGCGAGTTGCGCCGCACGACCCCGAGGCGAGCAGCGCAGGGCAGTCGGTGCGAAGCACCGACCGCTGCAGCCATCGCCACACCGGGCATGGCCCACCCTCTGCGCGACCCCCACGCCGCACGGCGACTGGCCGAGAGTGCGCCCGGCCCGCTGCCGACTGTCGCGACGCGCCAGGACCGTGGGCACGGACGACGAGGGGTTGCATGTCAGGCCCCGAGCAGGATGTGCACCAGCAACCCGATCACCGCGAGCAGGAACGCGGTGGCCAGGACCTCGGGCACGCGGAAGATGCGCATCTTCGCGGAGGCG